>NZ_BAABLP010000003.1:0-240852 GCF_039544415.1 Amnibacterium soli
GTGCGCGTCGTGAGCGGCCCCGGCGGCGCGGTCGCGCGCCTCGCCGGCCTGCTCGGCCGCCTGCTGCGCGGCCTCGCCCACCGCGTCCGCGGCGCGGTCCCGCGCCTCGGCGACCCGGTCGCCGGCGTCCGCCACGGTTTCGGCGGCCCGGTCGCGCGTCTCCGCCGCCCGGTCGGACGCGGTGGCAGCGGCGTCCGCCGCCGCGGTGCGGGCGCGGTCGGCGGTCTCCGCAGCGGCCGTGCGGGCGCGGTCCGCGGACTCCGCCACCCGGGCCGCGGCGGCGCGGGAGGCGCGGACCGATGCGGGCTCGAGGGCCTCCTCCAGCGTCTGCTTCGGCTCCTCCGGGTCGAACGGGCCGTGCACGTCGAGCACCTGGACGTCCACCGTCACGGGCCCGGTCTCGTGCAGCTCGCCGAGGATGCGCGTGCGCACCTCGTCGGCGAGCTGCCTCACCGGCACCGGGTACGCGGCGACGATGCCGATGCCGACCACGACCCGGTCGCCCTGCAGGTCCACCCGCACGCCCGGGACCGAGGTGGTCGTCAGGGGACCGACCCGCAGCGCGCCGATCGTGCGCGAGAAGGCGGTGCCGATGGCGTGCACGCCCTCCACCCCGGTCGCCGCGGTCGCGGCCGCGCGCGCGATCGACTCGGCTCGGGCGCGGTCCGCCGAGCGGGGCGACTCGGGCCGCGGGCTCGTCCCGGTGGTGCTGGCGGCGGTCGCGGTGGGGGCGTCGGTCACGGTGGGTCCTCCTCGAAGTCCAAGGGGACGCGCCTGCCGGGCGTCGTCCCTCATGAAGAAGGAGGCGATCCGGACGCCGGTCGTCACGAGCGCCCAGCGGACTCCCAGCGTCAGGACTGCGGCGGGGACGACGGAGGGGCCGCTCACCGAGGACGGTGAGCGGCCCCTCCAGGTGGAACGGGTCCGATCAGGCGGGGGTGAGCGCCGGCGTGGCGGGCACCTGCTTGCGGCTGGACAGCACCTGGTCGATCAGGCCGTACTCCAGGGCGTCCGCGCCGTTCAGGATCTTGTCGCGCTCGATGTCGCGGTTGACCTGCTCGACGGAGCGCTTCGAGTGGTGCGCCAGCGTCTCCTCCAGCCAGGTGCGCATCCGCAGCACCTCGGCGGCCTGGATCTCGATGTCGCTCGCCTGGCCGCCGGACCCGCCCGAAGTGGCGGGCTGGTGGATCAGGATGCGCGCGTTCGGCAGCGCGAGGCGCATGCCGGGCGTGCCCGCAGCGGCGATGACCGCGGCGGCCGAGGCGGCCTGACCCAGCACGACCGTGGAGATCGGCGGCCGGATGTACTGCATCGTGTCGTAGATCGCCGTCATGGCCGTGAACGAGCCGCCGGGCGAGTTGATGTACATGCGGATGACCTGCTCGGGGTCCTGGCTCTCGAGCACGAGCAGCTGGGCCATGATGTCGTCCGCCGAGGCGTCGTCCACCTGCACGCCGAGGAACACGACGCGGTCCTCGAACAGCTTCGCGTACGGGTCCTGGCGCTTGTAGCCGTAGGCCGTGCGCTCCTCGAAGGTCGGGAGGACGTAGCGCGAGCTCGGCGAGGCGGCCGTGCCGCCCGGCTGCGCGGAGTTGATCCAGTTCATGTGTTCTGTCTCCTGGTGGTTCAGAGGTCGGCGGCGCTGACGGACGGCTGGATGTCGGTCCCGCCGCCACCCGTGACGTCCGCGGCCGAGGCCCGGATGTGGTCGACGAAGCCGTACTCGAGGGCCTCGTCCGCGTTGAACCAGCGGTCGCGGTCGCCGTCGGCGTTCACCTGGTCGACCGTGTGGCCGGTGGCGTCCGCGGTGATCTTCGCGAGGCGGTTCTTCATGTCGATGATCAGCTGCGCCTGCGTCTGGATGTCGGACGAGGTGCCGCCGAAGCCGCCGGACGGCTGGTGCAGCAGCACGCGGGCGTTCGGCGTGATGTAGCGCTTGCCCTTCGTGCCCGCGGTGAGCAGGAACTGCCCCATCGAGGCGGCCATGCCGATCCCGACCGTGACGATGTCGTTCGGGACGAACTGCATCGTGTCGTAGATCGCCATGCCGGCGGTGATCGAGCCACCGGGCGAGTTGATGTAGAGGTAGATGTCCTTCTCGCTGTCCTCAGCGGCGAGGAGGAGGAGCTTGGCGGCGATCTCGTTCGCGTTCTCGTCGCGAACCTCGCTGCCGAGCCAGATGATCCGATCGCGCAGCAGGCGATCGAAGACGCTGGGCGTAGGGCTGAAGTCGGCCATTCGCAGCACTTCCATTCATGTCGTTCGAAGCGTGAGCACCACGGTAGTGAGCGCCCTGAAGAGGCGCGGTCCTGTTCGCCGACGGCGTTCCGGCGGCCGCCTGCAGCAGCGTTCACGGCCCGCTGATAGGTCCGTCCAGGACACTGGTCAGCGTCCGTCCGGCTCGCCGACGGAGTCCGACGCCCGCCCGCCTCGCTAGACGGGAGCCCGCCGTGTTCTCGCTGCTCGCGCTGTTCGCGCTCACCGCCCTGGTGCTGCCGGCCCTCACGCGACGGCTCGGGACCAAGGCGTTCCTGGTCGCCGCCGTGCCGCCCGCCGCGGCGTTCGCGGCGACCTTCGCGCGGACGCGGGAGGCGCTCGGTCCGGGCGTCCGGGAGCGGTTCTCCTACCTCCCGCAGCTCGGCGTCGCGCTCGACGTGCGCCTCGACGCGCTGTCGTGGACGCTGGCGCTGGTCGTCACCGGGGTCGGCGCGCTCGTGCTGCTCTACTGCGTCTCGTACTTCCATGACGACGAGCCCGGTCTCGGCCGCTTCGCCGCGGTGCTGACCGCGTTCGCGGGCGCCATGTACGGCCTCGTGATCGCGGACGACGTGTTCCTGCTCTTCACGTTCTGGGAGCTCACGAGCGTCCTCTCGTACCTGCTGATCGGCCACTACGCCGACCGCCGCGCGAGCCGCGGTGCGGCGCTCCAGGCGCTGCTGGTCACGACGCTCGGCGGCCTCGCGATGCTCGTGGGCCTCGTGCTGCTGCAGGACGCCGCGGGCGCGTCGACGCTCTCCGCGCTCGTCGCCTCCCCTCCCCCGCTGACGGACGGCCGGGCCGTCACCGGCATCGCCCTCGTGCTCGCGGGCGCGGTCACGAAGTCCGCGATCTGGCCCTTCCACTTCTGGCTGCCGGGCGCGATGGCGGCGCCGACGCCGGTGTCCGCCTACCTGCACGCCGCTGCGATGGTGAAGGCCGGCGTCTACCTGGTCCTGCGGCTCGCGCCGGCGTTCGCGGCCGCGCCGGGCTGGCGCGAGACGCTCGTCTCCCTCGGCGTGCTGACGATGGTCGTCGGCGGGGTGCGGGCGCTGCGCGAGCACGACCTGAAGCTGGTGCTCGCAGGCGGCACGGTGGCGCAGCTCGGCTTCCTGATGGTCGTGTGCAGCCTCGGCACCGCGGCGAGCCAGACGGCGGGCCTGGCGCTGCTCGTCGCGCACGCGCTGTTCAAGTCCACGCTCTTCCTCGTCACGGGCGTCGTCGACCACGCCGTCGGCACGCGCGACCTGCGCCGCATCTCGGGGCTGGGTAGGCGCCTGCCCGTGCTCGCGGGCGCCGCGGTGGTCGCGGCCGCGTCGATGGCGGGCGTGCCGCCGCTGCTCGGCTTCGTGACCAAGGAGGCGTCGCTCATCGCCCTCGGCGAGGCACCGCAGCCGTGGGGCGCGATCGGGCTGGTCGGCGTCGTGCTGGGCTCGGTCCTCACCGTCGCGTACGCGCTGCGCTTCGTGTGGGGCGCCTTCGCGACGAAGCGCGGCGGCGTGCAGACCGAGGTGAGCCCGGAGCGCCCCGCCTTCCTCGCGCCGCCCGTGCTGCTCGCGCTCGCCTCCCTCGCCCTCGGCCCGCTCGCGTCGCTGGTCGTGGAGCCCGCCGCGGCGGCGGCGGCGCACGGCATGCCCGGGAAGGCGACGCACCTCGTGCTCTGGCACGGTCCGACCCTCGAGCTGCTGCTGTCGGCGGTCACGCTCGCCGGCGGCGTCGCGCTCTTCCTGCTCCGCGAGCGCATCGTGCCGCTGCAGGAGGCGATCCGTCCGCGCTGGACCGCGGAGGACGGCTACCGCCGCACCCTGCGCACGCTCGACCTCGTGGCCACCCGGGCGACGGCGACCATCCAGACCGGATCGCTGCCCTTCTACCTCGCGGTCATCCTCACGGTCTTCGTCGGCGGCACGAGCACCGTGCTGCTCGGCACCGGCGTGCTCGCCGCCCCGCCGCTGTTCGCGACGGCGGCGCAGACCGTGACCGCCGTGCTGATGGCCGTCGCGGCGATCGCGGCGACGATCGCCGGGAAGCGGTTCCAGGCCGTCGTGCTCGTCGGCGTCACGGGCCTCGGGATGGCCGTGCTGTTCGGGCTGCAGGGCGCGCCCGACCTGGCGCTCACGCAGGTGCTCGTCGACCTCGTGACCCTGATCGCGTTCGTGCTCGTGCTGCGCCGCCTGCCCGCGCGGCTCGGGGTGGCGCACGGCAGCTCGCACCCCGTCGTGCGGATCGTGCTGGGCGTCGCCGTCGCGGCGGTGATGGTGATGGTCGTGCTGACGACGCTCGCCGCGCGGACCGCGACGCCGATCTCGGAGGCGTTCGAGCGCCTCGCGGTCGAGATCGGCCACGGCGACAACGTCGTGAACGTGACGCTCGTCGACCTCCGCGGCTGGGACACGTTCGGCGAGATCACGGTGCTCGTCGCGGCGGCGACCGGGGTGGCGAGCCTCGTGTTCGTCGGCGGCCGGTCCGACGTCCTGCCGGCGCTGCGCGGTCATCGGCGACGGGGACGGCCCGGCCGCGAGCACCCGGTCGACCCCGAGGTGGCGAGCGGCACGTGGCTGCTCGCCGGCCGGACGCTGCGGCCCGAGTACCGCTCGATCCTGCTCGAGGTCGCCGTGCGGCTCACCTTCCACGCCACGATCGTCGTGTCCGTCTACCTGCTGTTCGCGGGTCACAACGCCCCGGGCGGCGGCTTCGCGGGCGGCCTCGTCGCGGGCCTCGCGCTCACCGGGCGCTACCTCGCGGCCGGGCGGTACGAGCTGGGCCTCGCCGCGCCGCTCAACGCCGGCGTGCTGCTCGGCCTCGGCCTCGTGCTCGCGGCCGGCACCGCGATCGTGCCGCTGCTGCTCGGCGAGCCCGCGCTCACGTCCCACTACCTGGGCGCCGACCTCGGGTGGTTCGGGAGGATCTCGTTCACCACCTCCTCGATCTTCGACGTCGGCGTGTACCTGATCGTGGTCGGCGTCGTGCTCGACGTGCTGCGGTCCCTCGGCGGCGAGGTCGACCGCGCGTACGAGGAGGACCACCGCGAGGTGCGGCAGGGGGTGCCGTCGTGAGCGTCTCCGTCGCCCTGCTCGGCGCCATGGCCGTGCTCTACGCCTGCGGCGTCTACCTGCTGCTCGAGAAGAGCGTGACGCGCATCATCCTCGGGATCCTGCTGATCGGGAACGCGACGAACCTGCTGCTGCTCGCGCTCGCGGGTCCCCCCGGTGCGCCGCCGATCGCCGGCTCGGGCCCCTCCTCGGACCCGCTGCCGCAGGCGCTGATCCTGACCGCCATCGTCATCACCTTCGCGGTCTCCGCGTTCCTCATGGCGCTCGTGTACCGGTCGTGGCGGATCGCGCAGGAGGACCGCCTCGAGCGGGACGAGGCGGACGTCGCCGTCGGGCAGGGCGACCAGCCCGAGACCGAGGCGGCCGCCGCCGACGAGGAGAGCGAGTTCGACCGCCCGGGAGGCACCGGATGACCGCCCTCGTGCCCCTCGTCGTGATCCTGCCGATCCTCGGCGCCGCCCTCGCGCTGCTCGCCTCCGCGCGCCCGCGCCTGCAGCGGACGATCGCAGCCGTCGCGCTGACCGCCGTGCTCGGGCTCGGCATCGCGCTGACCGCCGCCGTGGCGGACGGCAGCATGCTGGTGATGCCCGTCGGCGGCTGGCCGGTGCCGTTCGGCATCGTGCTCGTGGTCGACCGGCTGTCGGCGCTGCTGCTCACGGTGTCCGCCGCCGTGCTGCTCGCCGTGCTCGTCTTCTCGATCGGGCAGGGCATCGCGGACGGCGACGACCGGGAGGCGCCGGTCTCGATCTTCTACCCGACCTACCTCGTGCTGGCGGCCGGGGTGTTCGATGCGTTCATCGCGGGCGACCTCTTCAACCTCTACGTCGGCTTCGAGATCCTGCTCGTGTCGAGCTACGTGCTCATCACCGTCGGCGGCACCGAGCCGCGCATCCGCGCCGGCACCACCTACATCGTCGTGAGCCTCGTCTCCTCGACCCTGTTCCTCGCGGCGGTCGGCGCGATCTACGCGGCGACCGGCACCGTGAACATGGCTCAGATCGCGCAGCGGGTCGCCGTGCTGCCGGAGGGCGTGCAGGTGCTGCTGCACGTGATGCTGCTCACCGCGTTCGGCATCAAGGCGGCGGTCTTCCCGCTGTCGTTCTGGCTGCCCGACTCGTACCCGACGGCCATCGCGCCGGTCACCGCGGTGTTCGCGGGGCTGCTGACGAAGGTCGGCGTCTACGCGATCCTGCGGACCGAGACGACGCTGTTCCCCGGGCCCGAGCTGAACCCGCTGCTGCTCGTCGTCGCGATGCTGACGATGCTCGTGGGGGTGCTGGGCGCGATCGCCCAGGCGGACATCAAGCGCATGCTGTCGTTCACGCTCGTGAGCCACATCGGCTACCTGATCATGGGCGTCGGCCTCGGCACCGCTGCCGGCACGGCCGCCGCGATCTTCTACACGGTGCACCACATCGTCGTGCAGACGACGCTGTTCCTCACGGCCGGACTGATCGAGCGGCGGGCCGGCACGACCACGATCACCCGCCTCGGCGGGCTGCTCGCCGCCTCCCCCGCGCTCGGCGCGCTCTACCTGCTGCCGGCGCTGAACCTCGGCGGCATCCCGCCGTTCTCCGGCTTCCTCGGCAAGCTCGGGCTGCTGGAGGCGGGCGCCGCGGCGCGGGACCCGCTGACCTACGTCGTCGTCGGCGTCGCGACCCTCACCTCTTTGCTCACGCTCTACCCGCTCGTGCGCGTCTGGAACGTCTCGTTCTGGCGGCCCGCGAAGCAGGTGGCGGAGGGCTCGCGGCTCACCGACGAGCTGCACGAGGACCCCTTCCGGCCGCAGACGACCGGCACCCGCGCGCTGACCCGGCCGATGGTCGCGTCGACCGCCGGGATGGTCGCGCTCGGGCTCGCCATCACGGTGTTCGCCGGGCCGCTCTACGGGTACGCCGAGCAGGCGGGCACGACCCTGCAGGACTGGCCCGTCTACGTGCAGGGGGTGCTGGGCCGATGAGCGCATCGAAGAGGCAGGCCGTGCGGTGGACCGCCGGTCCCCCGCTGGTCGTCGGGCTCGTCGTGCTGTGGCTGCTGCTCTGGCGGTCCGTCTCCCCGCTGACCGTGGTGACCGGCGTCGTCACCGCGCTCGTCGTGGTGCGGGTGTTCGAGCTGCCGCCGGTGCCGCACGTCGGCAGGTTCCGGCCGCTCGCCGCGGTCGCGCTCGTGCTCTGGTTCCTCGGCCAGGTGGTCGTCGCCTCGATCCAGGTCGCAGGGCAGGCGTTCGCCGCGGTCGCGCCCGATCGGCGGCCCCGCCCGGGGGTCGTCGCCGCGCAGCTGCGCACCCGCGACGACCTCGTGCTGACCCTCACCGGCATCGTCACCTCGCTGATCCCCGGCACGGTCATCGTCGAGGTGGACCGGGCCGAGTCGGTGCTCTACCTGCACGTCCTGCGCGGCGGCACGCCCGAACGGCTGGCCGCCGCACGCGCCGCCGTGCTCGACGCCGAGCGGCGCGTCGTGCTGGCCATCGGCTCGCCCGGCGAGCAGGCGGTCGTCCGATGACCCTGCACGGCGTGCTCCTCGCCCTCGTCTTCGCGCTGTTCGCCGCCGGCGGGGCGCTGGCCGTGTTCCGCGCGGTCCGCGGCCCGACGATCCTCGACCGCATGATCGCCTCCGACGTGCTGCTGACCACGACGATGCTCGTGCTCGGCGCCGTCATGGCCGTGGAGGGCCGCGACGACCTGCTGCCCGTGCTGCTCGTGCTCGCGGCGGGCGCGGCGTTCGCGACCGTCGCCGTCGCCCGCTCGGTGTCGAAGCACGACCGGCAGGACCCGGAGGGGGCGGGCCGCGATCCGCTCGCGACGGTCGACGACGCGCAGGACGCCCTGCGGAGCACGCGGGACCAGGTGGACCGGCTGACGCCCGAGGACCTCGACCGGGACGACCTCCGGCCGACGGGACGCGACGCATGACGATCGCCGCGGACCTCCTGCTGCTCGGCGCGGCGCTGCTCACCTTCGCGGCCGGGCTGGGCCTCGTCCGCTTCCGCGACGCGCTCTCCCGCCTCCACGCCGGCACGAAGCCGCAGGTGCTCGGCCTGCTGCTCGTGCTCGCGGCGATCGCGGTCGGCAACGGGCGCTGGGACCTCGTGCCCGCGCTGATCCCGGTGATCGGCCTGCAGCTGGTGACCGTGCCCGTCGCGGCGCACATGGTCGCGCGAGCGGCCTATCGCACGGGCAACTACCGGGACGACCTGCTGACCGCGGACGAGCTCGCGCCGGCCATCGAGGCGGCGGGCGAGCGCGAGTCCTCGGGGATCAGCGACCCCTCCTGACCGCGCCGCGGCACATGTCCGGAGCGGCGATCTCCGCACCCGGGACGGGGACGGAGAAGGGGCCCCGGCCGTGCTCGCGCACGACCGGGGCCCCTTCTCGGACCGGGCGTCAGGCCTCGGGAGCGGGCTCCTCGGCGGCGGCCTTCTTGCGGGTGCGCTTCTTCGGCGCGGCCGGCTCGGCGGCGGGCTCCGCCGCGGCCTCGTCGACGAGCGTCTCCGCCTCCACGACGGTGTCCAGCTCCGCGGACGCGACGGTCTCGACGGACTCGTCGGTCTCCTCGTCGGCGACGTCGGCCGGGTCGTTCGCGACCACGAACTCGCTGATGTCGACCGGGGCGCCGTTCGTGTCGACGACCTCGACCTTGCCGAGGAGGACGCCGATCGCCTTGCTGCGGGCGACCTCGCCGAACATCGACTGCAGCTGGTTGTTCTGCTGCAGGACCTCGATGAACTCCTGCGGCTGCATGCCGTACTGCTGCGCCGACTGGACGACGTACTGCGCGAACTCGTCCTGCGAGACGCCGATGTTCTCCTGCTCGGCGACCTTGTCGAAGAGCAGCTGCGACCGGAACGCCTTCTCGCTGGCCTCCTTGACCTCGGCGCGGTGCACGTCGTCCTCGAGGCGGTTCTCGCTCTCGAGGTGGCGGTGCACCTCGTCCTCGATGAGGGCGGCGGGCACGGGCACGTCGACCTGACCGAGCAGCGCGTCGGCGACCTTGTCGCGGGCCTGCGAGACCTGCTCGAACTTCTTCTGCTGCTCGACCTGGCGCACGACGTCGGCGCGCAGCTCCTCGAGCGTGTCGAACTCGCTCGCCATCTGGGCGAAGTCGTCGTCCAGCTCGGGCAGCTCGCGCTCCTTGACGGCGAGGACGGTGACGGCGATCTGCGCCTCCTCGCCCTCGTGGTCGCCGCCGAGCAGCGTCGACGAGAAGGTCGTCGACTCGCCGGCGGTCAGCGACTCCAGGGCCTCGTCGATGCCCTCGATCAGCTCGCCGGAGCCGATCTCGTAGGAGATCGCGTTGGCGGTGTCGACCTGCTCGTCGCCGATGGTGGCGACGAGGTCGAGCTGCACGAAGTCGCCTGTCTTGGCGGGGCGCTCGACCGTGCTGAGCGTGCCGAAGCGGCCGCGCAGCTCGTCGAGCTGCGTGGCGACGTCGGCGTCGGCGACCTCGATCGGGTCGACGATGACGGTCAGCTGGTCGAGCGGCGGCAGCTCGATCTCGGGCCGCACGTCGACCTCGATGGTCAGCTCGAGGTCGCCCGAGAAGTCCTTCGCGTCCGGCCAGGCGGTGATGTCCGCCTCGGGCCGGCCGAGCGGCTGGATGTCGTTGGCGGCGGCGGCCTCGCGGAAGAAGCCGTCCATGCCCTCGTTGACCGCGTGCTCCAGCACCGCGGTGCGGCCGACGCGCTGGTCGATGATGGGCGGCGGCACCTTGCCCTTGCGGAAGCCGGGGATCTGCACGTCCTCGGCGATGTGGCCGTAGGCGTGGGCGATGCTGGGCTTCAGCTCCTCCGGCGTGACGGAGATGGCGAGCTTGACCCGCGTCGGGCTCAGCTTCTCGACGGTCGTGGTGACCATGGACGTGTTCCTCGATCCTTGTCGTGGTCTCAGGCTGCGTTCGCGTCCGGCCCGCGCACCGCTTCGGTCGGGGCGACAGGATTCGAACCTGCGGCCTCCCGCTCCCAAAGCGGGTGCTCTACCAAGCTGAGCTACGCCCCGCGGAGGCGGACCCCGGAGGGAGCGCCGCGGTGGGACCGGAAACGACCGGCGGGAAGTCTAGCGAGTCCGGCCGGGCGTCGCCCGGACACGGGCGGAGGGGCCGCCCCACCTCGATGGAACGGCCCCTCCGGAGCCCGTGGTCAGTCGGTCGCGAGGTGCGCGGAGAGGAACCAGCGGTCCTTCACGAGCCCGCGCTCGATCTCGGTCGCGACGTCCTGGCTGTTCGGGTCGATCTCCTCGAGGGCCTCGACCGCCTTGCGGACCGTGGCCACGGCCGCGTCCATGTCCGCGACGACCTGCTGCACGGTGGGGCCGTAGTTCTGGAAGCCCTCCTGCTGCGGGGGCAGCGTGCTGTTCGCCGCGATCGTCTGCAGCCGCGCGTCGATCGGCAGGCCGAGGGCGACGGTGCGCTCCGCGGCCAGGTCCGCGTACTCCCGCGCGTGGTCGACGATGTCGTCGAGCAGCTCGTGGACGGCGATGAAGTTCTCGCCGCGGACGTGCCAGTGCGCCTGCTTGCCGGAGATCGCGAGCGCCTGCAGGTCCCACACGATCGGTGCGAGGTAGTGCTGCACGCCGCGGATCTCCTCCGCGGGCGCCTGGGTCTGATCGATGGCCGGCTCGGCCTTGGCCTCGACGTTGGTGGGGGTCTCGACATTCGTCACGTGGGTGTCCTTCCGTTCGACCTGAGAATCCAACCGCTACCGTCTGGACGCCCGATCGACGGGCGCTGTGGACGGGATCAGGCGGTGGGGGCGGCGGAGACGCCGTCGTCGGCCGGCTTCGCGCGCTTGGCGAGCTCGGTGACGGCGTAGGAGCCCGCGATGCCCGCGGCGAGCGCGAAGAGGCCGCCGCGCGCTCCCCACCTCGCCCGCTTGAACAGGGCGTCGACCGAGATCGCGCCGGGGCCCTCGGAGGCGACCGCGGCGGCAGCGGCGGCGAGGACGGCGTTGAACTCCCATCCGCCCTTGCTGTTCCAGACGCCGTTCTGCAGGTGCACCTTGCGCACGGCGGTGGCCATGGTGGCGATGAGCGCGGCGGCCGCGGCCGGGGTGGCGACGCCGAGCGCGAGGGCCGCGCCGCCGAAGGTCTCCGCCGACGCGGCGGCGATCGCGTTCTGGCGCGGCGGGTGGATGTCGAGCGACGCCATCATGCCGGTCGCCCCCTCCAGGCCGGGGCCCTCGAACGCGCCGGTGAGCTTCTGCAGGCCGTGGCCCACGAAGAGTCCGCCGACCGTGAGTCGCAGGAGCAGGGTGCCGAATGCCATGGGAGGTCCTCTCGTCGGTGCCACCGCGGCAGCCGCGGGCGGCGTCGTCCCGACGCTAGGAGCAGGACGATGTGATCCGGCTCCGAGCGGCGGTCAGGAGCCGGTCGCCGGCGTCGGCGGGGCGTCCGCCGCGTTCAGCACGACGGCGCCGGTCACGGCGTCGATGCGCACGTCGTGCCGCACGCCCTTCACGAGCACGTCCCCGCGCCAGACGACCGCCTGCTGGTACTCGTCCAGCTCGATCGCGGTCACGCGTCCTCCCGGTACCGCGGCGAGCATCCGCCTGTGCGCGCCGGCGAGCCCGACGGCGGCGGCGGCCACCTGCGCCCGGTTCCTCGACTCCTCGTTCGGGTCGGTCGGGTCGTCGCTCGGGCCGGCGAGCACCGTGCCGTCGGCGGCGAGGTGCAGCTCCTGCTCCGTGCCGTCCTCGAGCACGACGAGGACGTCCCACTCCGTGCCGTCCGCCTCGTCCTCGACGGACACGACCGTGCCCCGACCGGCCTGGCGCTGGGCGAGGGTCGCGATCGTCGCGACGTCCGGGCCTGAGGTCGGGGTGGGCGTCGGGGTGGACGTCGCCGTCGCCGTCGGGATCGCCGGCAGCGCGATCGGCTGCGTGCACGCCGTCAGCGCCAGCAGGGTGAGCGGCACCGCACCGGCGAGCGTCAGGATGCGGGTGGGTCGTCGCACGGCGGTCTCCTTGATGGGTGCTCCACATCGAACCGGTACTCGCCGAGCGTTGCCTGCACGGATCACGAGCCATCGAGCGGAGGGCGGCCGCCGCTCGGCGCGATCGACCTCGACGGCTCGGCGGCCGCGGCGCACACTGACGGCATGGACATCGAGCAGTGGTGGCCCCTGATCAGCGCCGACACCCGACGGTGGCTGATCGCGCACAACGGCGAGCCCGTGCCGACCGTCGTCGCCGGCGAGATCGCCCGCGCCGGCGGCACGATCAGCGGCGAGGCGTGGTGGATCGACGACGTCGGCACCGACGGCGCGGTGGTCCTGTCCGACGCGGGCGTGGACTGGATCTAGGCGGCCGCGAACGACGGGTGAGGGCGGCTCCCCGCGGCCTCCTGCCCCTGGTTCCACCGTCTTGCCCGGGGCGGGCGGGTCGAACAGGATGCGGAGCGTGACCCGACGGCGGACCGCGCCCCTGCTCCAGCGAGCGACCGCGTGAGGCCCGACATCACGCCGCGGCAGGGCCGGCGCAGCGCGTTGACCGCCTCCGGGTTCACCGCGTACTGGGACGCCGCCTGCTCGAGCCGGGGCCTCACCATGCTCGTCGCCGAGATCGCGATCCCGGAGACGGCGCAGTCCCCGGCCGCGCGGTCGGGCCGCGAGTTCCTGGCCGCGACCGCGCTGACGCCCGCCGAGCTCGACGAGGTGCTCAGCGAGATCGCCCTGCTGTCGATGGACGACGCGGGCGAGCCGAGGTGGCAGGTGCAGCAGCTCGGGCCGCGCACGGCGGCGGCCGTCGCGGGCGGCTCGTGGTCGACGGTGCACGCCGC
This sequence comes from Amnibacterium soli, assembly GCF_039544415.1. NCBI lineage: Bacteria > Bacillati > Actinomycetota > Actinomycetes > Micrococcales > Microbacteriaceae > Amnibacterium > Amnibacterium soli. The sequence continues at coordinate 13,082 of NZ_BAABLP010000003.1, forward strand.
GAGGTCGTTCTTCCTCGCGAGGGCGGTCCGTTCGTGATCGTTCGCGCCGGATGTCCCTCCCGTTCACCGCGGCCCGGTACACGTTGAGCGTGCTCCACCGACGCCACTCCGACGCGGCGCTGCTCGTGCTCGCCGTCGCCGTGCTCGCGCTCGTCCTCGTCGCGACGATGACCCTGCACCACCTCGTCGTCGGCGACGGGAACGGACCGCGGACCGCCGTGCTCGTCAGCGACGACTCCGCCGGCGCCCCCGTCACCGGTCCTCGTTGATCACCTGAGCGCGGTGCTGCAGCGCCTCCCCGCGTCGATCGCCGGGCGCAGCCGAGGCCGCGGGGAGGCGGTCCGACCCGTGCGCCCGGTACGGTCGCCTCCGTGAACCCCGTGGCGGTCTCCGTGGCCGTCATGATCGCTTCCGCCGTCGTCGCCCTCGCGGGCTTCGTGCTCAGCCTCGTGCGCTCGCGCCGCCGGCGCCCCGCGACCACCGGTCCCGCCATGCCGACGGACTACGGCCTGGTCCTCGCCATGATCGGCCTCGCGGGCGTGATCAGCGCGCTCGGCGTGGTGGTGTTCCTGCTGCTGACGACCTGAGCGCGACGCGTCGTCCCGCCCCTGCGACCATCGCTCGGCAGCGGAAGGAACGCCTGATCAGGAGGCGATGGAGGGGATGACGGGAATCGAACCCGCGTAATCAGTTTGGAAGACTGAGGCTCTACCATTGAGCTACATCCCCGCGACGTCGGCCCGAGCCGACGGCGGGGACCATCGTAGGGCCCTCGGCCCCGCCGCCGAGTCAGGCCGCAGCCGTGTCCGTCCGCTGCGAGGACGCGCAGTCGCTGCGGCGTCGCGCGGTCGGCATGCGCACCGCGCGCCGCCGGGGCTACCGCGTGACGCGGGCGGCGAGGGCGAGGGCCAGGCGGATCTCCTCCGCGCGGGCGAGCAGGCCGGCCACCTCGTCAGTGAGGTCGTCGAGCAGGTCCGCGTCCAGCTCGTGGCCCATGCGCGCCACGGTGCCGGCGATCGCGCGGCTGATCCCGTGCTGCTCGGCGACCAGGGCGTCGCGGCTCGCGTCCCAGGGCGCCTCACCGGGTGCGGGCCACCACGAGTCGAGCGCGGCGGAGGCGGGCTGCATCACGGTCTCGGTCGTGGACTGGAACGTCATGCGGCGATGGTGGCGAGCGCCCGCAGCCACCGCGTGGCGCGACGGTGGCCACGAGGTGAACCCTGCGGAGGCGTGCGGCGCGCCTCCGAAAGGCTCAGGCCTCCTGCCGCCGGTCGGACACGAGGCGCCGGGTGCGGACCAGGCGCAGCGCGGTGACGAGCACCACGCCGCCGACGACGTTGCCGAGCACCGTGTACCAGAACCACGCCAGCCACTGCAGGTAGGTGATGGGCGCCCCGGCCTGGATCGCGCCGAAGATCATGAGCGAGTCGAGCACGGAGTGGAACAGCTGCAGCCCCGCCAGCAGGAACCCGCCCGCCACGGCCGCGACGAGCTTCGCGGGCTCCGAGTCCGTGCCCTGCTGCATCCGCCCCATCAGCGTGATCGTGCTGCCGGCGAGCACCGCGAGCACGATGCTCTGCAGACCGAACGGCGCCTCCGTGAAGTGCGTGCCGGACTCGATGAGCGTGTCCTTCCACTGCGGGAACGCCTGCACGACGAGCCACATGAAGATCCAGCCGCCGACGAGGTTCGCCACCAGGGTGCCGATCCAGAGCTTCACGAGCTGCAGCACCGTGCCGCGCTTCGCCGCGAGCGCGGCGATCGGCATGAGGAAGTTCTCGGTGAACAGCTCGCTGTGCGCCAGGTGCAGGGCGATGAAGCCGATCCCGAACGCGATGCCCGCGAGCAGGTGGTCGTCGGTCTGGTGCAGCACGGCCAGGTAGCCCATGACGCCCAGGCCGACCTCGAGGCCGCCGAACAGCCCGGTCACCAGCACGTTGCTCGTGGCGCGGCCGAGCCGCTCCTCCCCCTCCGACACCACGCTGTCGAAGTGCTCCTCGAGCTCGTCCTCGACCTCGGGGCCGTTCGAGGACGGTCGCTGGTCGCTCACCGGGGGTCCGCACGCATGCCCGGACGGTACGGGTGCCGTCTGGGGAAGCGGCGGGCGGAGGGCCGGCGCGCGGCGGCTAGAGGCGGGTGTGGCGCACGACGCCGCCGATCACCGTGAGCGCCACCGCCTCGGGGTCGAACGCCGCCACCGGTGCGTCGAGCGCGATCAGGTCCGCGGGGTCGCCGACGCGGGGCATCGCCCGACCGCGCGTCGACGCCGCGAGCGCCGCGTCGAGCGGGATGCGCTGCTCCGGGTGCCACGGCCGCTCCCCCGCGCCGGCACGGTCGACCGCCGCGCGGAGCGTGCGCCAGGGGTCGAGCGGCGCCACGGGCGCGTCCGACCCGAACAGGAGCGACCCGCCGGCGTCGAGCAGCGACCGGAGGGGGAAGGCGCGGCCCGTCCGGTCCGGCCAGTGCTCCGCGGCGACCTCGCGGTCGTCGAGCAGGTGCGCCGGCTGCACGCTCGCGGCGACCCCGAGCGCGGCGAAGCGCGGCAGGTCCGCGTCCGCGATCAGCTGCGCGTGCTCGATCCGGCCGCCGAGGCCCGCGGCCTCGAACGCGTCGAGCGCGACCGTCACCGCCGCGTCGCCGATCGCGTGCACGGCCGGCACGAAGCCCGTCGCGCGGGCACGGCCGAGCAGGGCGAGCAGCTCCGCCTCCGGCACGGTGAGCAGCCCGCGGCCGCCGTCCGGGTACGGCTCGGCGCAGTAGGCGGTGCGGGTGTTCAGGGCGCCGTCGATCAAGGTCTTCAGCGGGCCGACCGTCAGCAGCCCGTCCGCGCCGAGGGGTTCGCCGGTCCGCAGGCCGAGCGCCGCCGCGCGCTCCAGGTCGGGCGGGTAGACGCCCGCCTCGATGCGCGGGCCCCGCCAGCCGTCGGCCGTCCGCTCCCGCCAGACGTCGACGTTCCAGGTCATCTCGAGGTCCACGACGCCGACGACGCCGCGCCGGACCGCGGCGTCGAGCAGCGACCGGACCGCGGAGGCGGACCGGCCCTGGGCGTGGAGGTTCACCTCACGGCCGACGGCGAACGCCGGCTCCTCCCGGACCATGCCGTCGGGCCCCGGCTGCACGCCGAACCGCCGCGCGGCGAGGGTGTTCAACCAGGCGGCGTGCACGTCGTGGCTGATGAGCACGAGGGCGCGGTCACCGGCGACCGCGTCGATCGCCGCCTGCGTCGGCGCGTCGGCCCAGAGCCCGTCCTGGAAGCCGATGCCGACGATCGGCACCTCGGCGTCGGGGAACCCGGCGCGCAGCGCCGGCAGCGCGGTCGCCATCCGGGACAGCGCCTCCGCGGCGGTCCGCGTGCCGCCGAGCGGCACCCACTGCGCGGCGAGCGCCGCCTGGGTGACGTGCACGTGCTCGTCCCACAGCCCGCGCAGCACGGCGCGGCCGTCGAGGTCGACGACCTCGGCGCCTCCTGCGGCCAGCTCGGGCGCGATCGCGTCGACGACGCCGTCGACGAGGCGCACGTCGACGGGATCGCCGCCGACCAGGGCGCGGCGCAGCAGCAGCCCGGTCACGAGCGGATCGGTCCTGTCACGAGCGGTCAGCCCGCCGGCCGGTTCTGCCAGCCGGGCGCCCAGTAGAGGGTGCGCCCGCCCATGTCCTCCATCACCACGGTGCCGCTGCCGCGCAGGCTCTTCTGCCCGGTGCGCTTGTAGACGTAGTGGCGCTGGTCGCGGCTGCGGAGGGCGCGGCGGTAGTCCTCCTCCGTCTTCAGGTCGGCGCGGGTCAGCATCTGCCCGGTCTCGACGCCGATCGCGAGCAGGTGCGCCCAGTCCTTCCAGAGCCGGCGCAGCGCCGCCTCCGGGATCGACTTCCCCGGCGCGTGCGGGTTCAGGCGCGCGCGGAACAGCAGCTCCGCCCGGTAGATGTTGCCGATGCCGGCGACGACGGACTGGTCCATCAGCTGCAGCCCGATCGGGGTCGAGGAGCGCATCACCCGCTCGACGAAGCGGTTCTCGGCCTTCCGGCTCGCGTCGTGCATCGGGTCGGGACCGAGCTTCGCGACCAGCTTCTCGACCTGCTGCGGGTCGAAGACCTCGCAGGCGGTCGGCCCGCGCAGATCGGCGACGGCGGTCTCGGTGAGGAGGCGGACGCGGACGGCGCCGACGGGCGGCGGCGGGAACTCGCCCTCCTCCGTGTCGACCTCGCGATCCGACTCCGACATGCGCAGCGTCGTGCGGCGCCCCGGACCGCCGACTCGGAGGTTCCGCTCGCCCTGCGCGTCCTGCGCGGCGGCGAGCTGCTCGGGCGTCGCCTGCGACAGCGCGCCGTCGCGGTAGCCGGTGAGGCCGTCGAGGAACCCCGCGCGACGGACCTCGTCGCCCACCTTCCCGTCCTCGACGGTGAACGTCGGCGCCGCGGTCACCTCCCCCGCGAAGTCCCACGAGCCGTAGAGGCCGAGGTGCACGTGCAGGGTGCGCTCGCCCTCGAACTCCAGCAGCAGGTGCTTGCCGACGGCGGTCGAGGCGACGATCGCGCGACCGTCGATCTCCTTCGCGCCCTCGGCGAACCGGCCCTGCGGGCTCGACGCCTCGACCCGGTGGCCGACGAAGTCGCGCCGGAACTGCAGCGCGATGCGGTGGACGGAGTGGCCCTCGGGCATCTCAGCCCCGGCTGCGGAGCGCGTCGACCCGGTGGCCGGCGATCGCGCCCGTGCGCTCGTACTCGGCGAGCTGGGCGATGCGGCGCGCGTGGCGCTCCTCGCCCGAGAACGGCTCGGCGAGGAACAGGTCGATGAGGTGCGTCGCCTCCTCCAGCGTGTGCTGGCGGGCGCCGATCGCGCAGACGTTCGCGTCGTTGTGCTGGCGGGCGAGCAGCGCGGTCGACTCGTTCCAGATCAGCGCCGCACGGATCCCCGGCACCTCGTTCGCGGCGATCTGCTCGCCGTTGCCCGAGCCGCCGAAGACGACGCCGAGCGCATCCACCCCCGCCGTCTGGTCGTTGATCACGCCGACCGCGGCGTTGATGCAGAACGAGGGGTAGTCGTCGAGCGGCTCGTAGGAGGTGGGGCCGTGATCGACGACCTCGTGCCCCTGCGCCTCCAGATGCCCCTTCAGGTGCTTCGTGAAGTCGAGTCCGGCGTGGTCCGTGCCGAGGTGCACCCGCATGTCCCGAATCCTATGACCGGGCGTGCTGGGTGCACGGATCGGGCGACTCGGAGCGGAGCGCGGAGACCACGGGTAGTTTCGAACCGCACGCTGCGCGGCTCTCGACGGGCCGGTGCGGCGCGACGCGTACCGCGGTCCGTTCAGGACCGCGAAGCGTCCCAGCTGAGCCGCAGCGGCGGCGGCGCAGCCATGAGTACCGAAGGAGAAGCGCATGCCCGGAGAGAATCTGACCAGGGTCGAGGCCGAGGAGCGCGCGGCGCTCGTGCAGCCGTCCGCGTACGAGGTCGAGCTGGACCTCACGCGCGGCGCCGAGGTCTTCGGATCGACGACGACCGTCCGCTTCACCGGCACCCCCGGCGCCTCCACCTTCATCGACGCGATCACGCGGACCGTGCACTCGGTGACGCTGAACGGCACCGCGCTCGACCCGGCCGAGGTGAGCGACGGCGTGCGGATCCAGCTGCCGGACCTGCAGGCGGAGAACGAGCTCGTCGTCGTCGCGGACGGGATCTACACGAACACGGGCGAGGGCCTGCACCGCTTCGTCGACCCGGTCGACGACGAGGTCTACCTGTACACGCAGTTCGAGGTGCCGGACTCCCGCCGCATGTTCGCGGTGTTCGAGCAGCCCGACCTGAAGGCGACGTTCCGCTTCACGGTCACCGCGCCCGCGCGCTGGTCCGTCACCTCCAACCAGGCGACGCCGGAGCCCGTGCCCGCCGGCGACGACGTCGCGACCTGGGCCTTCGAGCCCACGCCGGTCATCTCCTCCTACATCACGGCGCTCATCGCGGGGCCCTACCGGTCGGTCACCGACTCGCTGACGAGCGCCGACGGCCGCACGATCGCGCTCGGCGCCTTCGCCCGCGCCTCGCTGTTCGACCACCTCGACGCGGACTACGTGTTCGAGAAGACGAAGCAGGGCTTCGAGTTCTACGAGCGGATCTTCGGCGTGCCGTACCCGTTCGACAAGTACGACCAGCTGTTCGTGCCCGAGTACAACGCGGGCGCCATGGAGAACGCGGGCGCGGTCACCTTCACGGAGACGTACGTGTTCCGCTCGAAGGTCACGGACGCGACCAAGGAGCGGCGGGTCGTCACGATCCTCCACGAGCTGGCCCACATGTGGTTCGGCGACCTGGTCACCATGAAGTGGTGGAACGACCTCTGGCTGAACGAGTCGTTCGCCGAGTTCATCTCGACCCTCGCCACCGCTGAGGCCACCGAGTGGGTCGAGGCCTGGACGACCTTCAACATCCTCGAGAAGAACTGGGCCTACACGCAGGACCAGCTGCCCTCGACGCACCCGATCGTCGCGGAGATCCGCGACCTCGACGACGTGCTCGTCAACTTCGACGGCATCACCTACGCCAAGGGCGCGTCCGTGCTGAAGCAGCTCGTCGCCTACGTCGGCCGCGAGCCCTTCCTGGCCGGCATCCACGAGTACTTCGTGAAGCACGGCCACGGCAACACCACGCTGAACGACCTGCTCGTCGAGCTGGAGGCGACCAGCGGCCGCGACCTCACCGCGTGGAGCGGCGCCTGGCTCGAGACCGCCGGCGTGAACACGCTGACGCCCGAGATCGAGACCGACGAGGGCGGCTTCATCACCGCCTTCACCGTCGCGCAGACCGCCGCGCCGGACCACCCGACCATCCGCCCGCACCGCCTCGCGATCGGCTTCTACGAGCTGCAGGGCGAGAAGCTGGTCCGCACCGAGCGCTTCGAGCTCGACGTCGACGGCGTCTCCACCGACGTGCCCGAGCTGGTCGGCAAGCGCCGTCCCGCGCTGGTGCTCGTGAACGACGACGACCTCGCCTACGCGAAGATCCGCCTCGACGAGGAGAGCCTCGAGACCGCGATCGACCACCTCGCCGCGATCGAGTCGCCGCTGGCGCGCTCCCTCGTGTGGAGCGCGGTCTGGGACGCGACCCGCGACGCGGAGGCGCGCCCGCGCGACTTCGTGCGCCTCGTGCTGAACAACGTCGGCAGCGAGACCGAGTCGACGACCATCCGCCAGGTGCTGCAGCAGGCGCTGCTCGTCGCCTCGAGCTACGTGGCGCCCGAGGTCCGCGACGAGACGCTGGCCGCGCTCGGCGACGGCCTGCAGCGCCTCGCGTTCGCGGCGGAGGGCGGCTCGGACGCGCAGTTCCAGTTCGTCCGCGCGCTCGCCTCCATCGCCCGCACGCCCGAGCAGCTCGACGCCGTGCGCGCGCTGCTGTCCGGCCGGACGCGCCTCGAGGGCCTCGACGTCGACACCGACCTGCGCTGGGAGCTGCTGATCGCGCTCGTCGCCGGCGGCCAGGCCGACGGCCCCGAGATCACCGCCACCCTCGCCGCGGACGACACGGCCACCGGCCGCGAGTCCGCCGCCCACGCCCGTGCGGCCCTGCCGACGGCCGAGGGCAAGGAGGCGGCCTGGGCGTCGCTCGTCGACTCCGCGGCGCTGCCCAACGCGACGGTGCGGTCGACCACGCTCGGCTTCCGCCGCGCGATCGACCTCGGCCTGCTCGAGCCCTACGTGCAGCGCTACTTCGGCACCGTCGAGCAGCTGTGGGCCGACCGCAGCTACGCGATCGCCGAGACGCTCGCGCGCGGGCTCTACCCGGCGCCGCTCGCCTCCCGCTCGCTGCTCGACGCGTCGCAGCAGTGGCTCGACGCCCACGCGGACGCGCCCGCCGCGCTGCGCCGCGTCGTGATCGAGAACGCCGCCGGCGTGCAGCGCGCACTCGCGGCGCAGGAGCGTGATGCGCGTGAGTGAGCTGCTGTTCCGCGCTCCGACGATCACGAGTCTCTGGGACCAGCTGTTCGCGGTCGACAACGGCGACTGGGGCAGCACCTGGTGGGGCAAGCTCGTCCAGATCCTGATCATCCTGCTGATCGCGATCGTGGTGCGGGCCGTCGCCCACACCGCGATCCGGATCCTCGTGAACCGGGTCGTGACGGGGGCGAAGAAGCGGCAGCGCATCGAGGACACCCAGGCCCTGCTCGCCTCCCCGGTGAGCGCGGCCCGGGTCGTGCAGCGGACCCGCACGCTCGGCACGGTGCTGAACAACGTGGTGTCCGTCGTCGTGGTGCTCATCGCGCTGATCTCGATCGTCACCGTGATCAACGCGCAGATCACGGGCGCGTTCTCCCTGATCACAGCCGCACTCGGCGCCGGTCTCGGCTTCGGTGCGCAGAACCTGGTGAAGGACGTGCTGACCGGGCTGTTCATGGTGGCCGACGACCAGCTCGGCGTCGGCGACATCGTCGACACCGACCTGGCGACGGGCATCGTGGAGGCGGTCGGCATCCGCGTCACGCAGATCCGCGACGTGAACGGCGTGCTCTGGTACGTCCGCAACGGCGAGCTGACCCGGGTCGGCAACCGCTCGCAGGGCTGGTCCCGCGCCATCGTCGACGTGACGATCCCGAACACCGCCGACGTGGAGCAGCTGCAGCACCGCCTCCTCGACGCCGCCAAGACCGCCGTCGGCTCCCCGGAGTGGCACGGCACGGTCACCGAGACGCCCGAGCTGTGGGGCCTCGAGTCCATCACCGGCGACGGCGTCGTGGTCCGGATCGTGGCACGCACGACCGCGAACCAGCGCGACGACGTCGCGTGGGCGATCCGCACGCACCTGCGGGAGGCGCTCGAGGACGCGGGGGTCGAGGAGATCCGGCTGTCCAGCGAGCGGCTCGCCGAGTTCGAGTACGCGGGGGCGCTGCGCGGCGTGCGGCCGCCGCGCACCGGCTCGACCCCGCTCCCCCGGCGCCGCAGCACCCGGGCCCGCACCCTGCCCGCCCCCGAGGCCACCCCCTCCGCGCCCGTGGCGACGCAGCGCCCGCGCACCGCGCACCGCGGCACCTCCGGTGCGTCGGGGGCCACCGGTGCGACCGGGCCGAAGGCGCCGGACGACGGGTCCGATGGCTGAGCAGCCCGGCAGCTTCTATCTGGCTGTGGGCGGCCGGCCCACGTTCGAGCGGCTGGTGCGCCGCTTCTACGCGGGCGTCGCGAACGACCCGCCGCTGCACGCGCTGTACCCGGAGGAGGACCTCGAGCCCGCGATCGAGCGGCTCACCGGCTTCCTCGAGCAGTACTGGGGCGGTCCGACCGCCTACAGCGACCAGCGCGGGCACCCGCGTCTGCGGATGCGGCACATGCCGTTCAAGGTCAACCCCGACCAGCGCGACCGGTGGCTGCGGCACATGCGCGACGCGGTCGACGAGCTCGACCTGCCTCCGCTCTACGAGGCGGAGCTCTGGGGCTACCTCGAGCGGGCCGCCCACGCGATGGTCAACACGTTCGAGGAGTGACCTCGAGAGCACTTCTCCTTCACAAGTCAGTGGAGGAGGGCGACGCGCAGCAGCAGGATGCCGACCGCGAAGGCCCCGACGCACGCGAGCACGACGCCGAGCAGGGCGATCAGGCCGACGAACCGGCCCGCGACGCGCAGGAGGCCGAGCGCTACCAGCGCGCCGAGCAGCGGGGTCAGCGCCGAGCGCTCCCCCGGCTGCGCGCGCACGTCCATCCCGCCACGCTAGCGGGTGCGAAAGCCCAGGTCCCGCCCCTCTTCGGGACGGTCAGGCGCTCTGGAGGGACCACCCGCGGCGCTTGACCAGCACGTGACCGCGTGCGGCCGACAGCCGCGTCCAGGGCCCGGTCTCGAACACCGGGATCTCCTCCTCCGGCTCGCCGAGGAAGCCGAGGCTGTGCGCGGCGAACGCGGCGCCGCCGGGCACGTGCTCGACCTCCGGGATCGGCCGGCCCCAGACCTCCGCGCGCACGCGGCGCACGATCGCCTCGCCGGCATCGGCGGGCAGCAGCTCGGCGACCTCGATGATCCCGGCCTTCGCGGCCGCCTCGAGGATCCCCGCGGTCGCGGTGTCCACCGGCTGCCAGCCCGCCCGCGGCGGCGCGACGCCGGCCCAGGTGACCGTCGCCACCTCGGCGGGGATGCCGATCAGCACCGTGCCGTCCTCCGGGTCCGGGTCCGCGGACTCGAGCCGCGCGACCAGGGAAGCGATCGGCACCACGGCGTCGAGCACCTGGTCGACCCGGATCCGCACGGTGCGCAGCCCGAGCACGGTCGGCGTCTCGTCGAGCAGCCCGCCCGGGTGCAGCACCGCGGTGTACACGGCGAGCACCCCGCCTCCGGCGATCAGCCGCACCGAGGCGCGGTCGATGCGGTCGGCGCGGCTCAGGTACGTGTGCAGATCCGCGAGCGCCGTGGCGTCGGGCAGCGTGAGGAAGCGGTCCATCGGGCTCACTAAACTACCGGCCGGACGCGAGGAGGGGATCCTGGAACCGCTACCCGCGATGCTCGCCGCCTTGAACCTGGTCGACACGGGCGCCCGCACGAACGAGGACATCTTCACCGGCGCGTCCCAGTGGAGCCCGCAGGGCCGCCTGTTCGGCGGCCAGGTGCTCGCCCAGTCGGTGGTCGCTGCGACGCGCACCGTGCAAGTGGAGCGCCCGATCCACTCCATGCACGGCTACTTCCTGCGGCCCGGTGCGCTCGAGGTGCCGATCACCTTCGCGGTCGACCGGATCCACGACGGCCGCTCCTTCTCCACGCGGCGCACGCAGGCGTACCAGCAGGGCCTGCCGATCCTGTCGATGATCGCGTCGTTCCAGACCGTCGACGAGGGCCTCGAGCACCAGAAGGCGATGCCGGAGGGGGTGCCGGACCCGGAGACGCTGGCGGACGAGCGCGAGCTGCTGTCGACCATCGACCACCCGGCGGCGCGGTTCTGGGCGAGCGGCCGGCCGTTCGAGATGCGGCACGTCGAGGGCCCCATCTACCTGCCCACCGGCGGCGAGCGCACGGCGAGCCAGGGCGTCTGGCTGCGCGCCCGCGGCCGGATGCCGGACGACCCCGCGCTGCACCGCGCGGCGCTCGCCTACGCGAGCGACTACACGATCCTCGAGCCGATCCTCCGCCGGCACGGCGTCGCGTGGGCGACGCCCGGACTCAAGGCGGCGAGTCTCGACCACGCCATGTGGTGGCACCGGCCCGCCCGGGTCGACGAGTGGCTGCTGTACGTGCAGGAGTCGCCGACCGCGGGCGGCGGGCGCGGGCTGTCGCACGGCCGGATCTACTCGCGGGACGGCGCGCTCGTCGCCTCCGTGGCCCAGGAGGGCATGACCCGCGTCCCCGGCGCCTCCTAACCCGGGGCTCCAGGAGGCGGCCGTCGCTAGCGGCGGGCGGTGAAGGCGACCGGGTCCCCGAGGTACGGCGACCAGGCGGCGCGCTCGGCCTCGGTGATGCGCCGCGGCTTCTGCGTCGCGGCATCGACGAGCACCAGCGTCGACGCGGCGCGCGTCGTCAGCACCCGGGGCTCGTCGCCCTGCGGGCTGTACACCTCGTAGTTCACGTCGAGGCTCGCACCGCCGAGCCGCGCGATCCACACCTCGCAGTCGAGGGGCGCCCGCCCGTACGGGATCGGCCGCAGGTACTCGACCTCCTGGTGCGCGATGAGGCTCAGCGTCGCAGCGCCCGGCCGGCCGTCGAGGACGGCCGGCCCCTGCTCCTCGCTCGAGTCCGCTGCGGCCCAGAACGCCTGGATCCGCACCTCCTCGAGCAGCCCGAGCATCGCCGCGTTGTTGACGTGCGCGTACGCGTCGATGTCGCTCCAGCGCAGCCGGATCGGGACGCTGATCCTCATCGCGGGCCCGCGCGGGTCAGGCGCGGGTGAGCTTGCGGTACACCCCGCGGCCGACGCCGACGGACTCGGGGCCGAGGCGCTCGGCCTTGTTCTCCTCGTAGGCCTGGAAGTTGCCCTCGAACCAGTACCAGCTGCCCGGCTGCTCCTGCGTGCCCTCGTAGGCGAGGATGTGCGTCGCGATGCGGTCGAGGAACCACCGGTCGTGCGTGATGACCACGGCGCAGCCGGGGAACTCGAGCAGCGCGTTCTCGAGGCTGGACAGGGTCTCGACGTCCAGGTCGTTCGTCGGCTCGTCGAGCAGCAGGAGGTTGCCGCCCTGCTTCAGCGTGAGCGCGAGGTTCAGCCGGTTGCGCTCACCGCCGGACAGCACACCCGCGCGCTTCTGCTGGTCCGGGCCCTTGAACCCGAAGGTGGAGACGTAGGCCCGCGAGGGCACCTCGGTCTTGCCGACCTGGATGTAGTCGAGCCCGTCGGAGACGACCTCGAACAGCGTCTTCTGCGGGTCGATGCCGCCGCGGGTCTGGTCGACGTAGGAGATGTCGACCGTGCTGCCGACCGTCAGGTCGCCGCCGTCGAGCGGCTCGAGGCCGACGATCGACTTGAACAGCGTGGTCTTGCCGACGCCGTTCGGGCCGATGACGCCGACGATGCCGTTGCGGGGCAGCGTGAACGACAGGCCGTCGATCAGCACGCGGCCGTCGAAGCCCTTCTGCAGCTTCTTCGCGTCGATGACCTGCGCGCCGAGGCGCGGGCCGACGGGGATCTGGATCTCCTCGAAGTCGAGCTTCCTCGTGCGCTCGGCCTCCGTGACCATCTCCTCGTAGCGGGCGAGGCGCGCCTTCGACTTCGCCTGGCGGCCCTTCGCGTTGGAGCGGACCCAGTCCAGCTCCTCGGAGAGGCGCTTCGCGAGCTTCGCGTCCTTCTTGCCCTGGACGTTCAGGCGCTCCTGCTTCTTCTCGAGGTAGGTCGAGTAGTTGCCCTCGTACGGGTAGAGGCGACCGCGGTCCACCTCCGCGATCCACTGCGCGACGTGGTCGAGGAAGTACCGGTCGTGGGTGACGGCGAGCACGGCGCCGGGGTACTTCGACAGGTGCTGCTCGAGCCAGAGCACGCTCTCGGCGTCGAGGTGGTTGGTGGGCTCGTCGAGCAGCAGCAGGTCGGGCTGCTGCAGCAGCAGCTTGCAGAGCGCGACGCGGCGCTTCTCGCCGCCGGAGAGGAACTCGACCTTCGCGTCGCCGGGCGGGGTGCGAAGCGCGTCCATCGCCTGCTCGAGCTGGCTGTCGAGGTCCCAGCCGTTCGCGGCGTCGATCTCGTCCTGCAGCTTCGCCATCTCGGTGCCGAGCGCGTCGTAGTCGGCGTCGGGGTCGGCGTACTCCTCGCCGATCGCGTTGAAGCGGGCGATCTTCGCGCGCAGCTCGGCGACGCCGTCCTGCACGTTCTCGAGGACCGTCTTCGACTCGTCGAGCTCCGGCTCCTGCATCAGGATGCCGACGGTGAAGCCGGGCGTGAGCTTCGCCTCGCCGTTCGACGGGGTGTCGAGCCCGGCCATGATCTTGAGGATCGTGGACTTGCCCGCGCCGTTCGGCCCGACGATGCCGATCTTGGCACCGGGGAAGAACGACATCGTCACGTCGTCGAGGATCAGCTTGTCGCCGTGCGCCTTGCGGGCACGGACCATCTGGTAGATGTACTCCGCCATGGGTCGATCCTAACTTTCGTGCGGGTCCGTTCCCACCGCGGAGGATCGCGGCGGGCGGTCAGAAGGGGGTCGCGTCCTCGGCGCCGAGCGGTGCGCCCCAGCCGCCGCCCGCGGGCTCGAGCGCGCGGGCCTCGTCAGCGGCGGGCCGGGACGCGGGCACCTGCTGAGCCGGCGGCTGCGGCGGGGGCGCCTGCTGCGCCGCGGGTTGGCCGTTGCGGGTGAACGCCGTGGTCCCGAAGGCGAGGTCGTGCCCCACCGCGGACGCCTTCACCTCCGCGGTGCGGGAGGTGCCGTGCGCCTCGGTCGTGAACTCCGCGATGCGGAGCACGCCCTGCACCACGGCCCGCTGCCCCTTGTGCAGCGAGGCGTGGACGTTCCGGCCGAGCTGGTTCCAGGCGCTGACGCGGAACCAGCTGGTGGGGCCGTCGACCCAGCCGTCCCCCTCCGGGTTCCGCCGCCGCTCGTTCGTCGCCAGCCGGAACGTGACGACGTCCGCGCCGTTCGGCGTCGTCCGCAGCTCCGGCTCCGTCCCGAGCGTGCCGATCAGGGTCACCATGTTGTCCGCCATGCGCGGCGCCTCCTCATCGCATCCGTGTGGGTGCGCGGTCCCGGCGGCCCGTGCCGTGGACGTGGCCGGGACCGCGCGGAAGCGATCGTGGGGCAGCGCGCACCCGACGGGCGGCCGCATCGCGCCCAGGAGGCGGGATCCGCCCTGGGGAGGAGCGGATCCCCTACTTCAGCAGGCCTCGAGGGTCGTCGCTGTAGCCGGTCGTGGTGCCGCCCTGCGAGTCGTACATCACGCTGTAGCCGTCGGCCGGGTCCCAGCCGTAGACCACGTACTCGGTGGTGCTGCCGGTGCCCCGCGCGTCGGGGATCACGTCGATGCGCACGCGGTCGTACCCGAAGAACCCCTCGCTCTTCAGCACGACGCCCGACTCGTCGATCCCCCGGCTGCCGTCGTGGTCCTCGACCCAGCCGCCCGCGTTGCCCGCCGTGATCGACACGTCGCCGCGGAGGATGCGGTGCCGGTACGCGACCGTGTGGGCGAGCACCCGCTGGTGCGCGTAGGCGGCGCTGAACGCCGTCACCTTCTTCAGGTACGTCGTCATGCTGGAGTCGCGGACGAGGTCCAGCGACACCGTCTTCGTGCGGAGGTAGGCGGTGCGCCAGTATCCGAGCCGCGCGCTGAACACGACCGTGTCCGACCGCTTCCCCGGCTTGATCATCCGCACCGTGTAGGTCGCAGGCACCCGATGCCCGAAGCGGGTCACCGAGGCTGCGCCCGAGACGGGCGCGATGCTGAGCCGGTAGTCGGCGCGGTTGTAGGTCACGTGGTCGCCGCGGGTCAGCGGATCGCGGTCCGCCGCCTCCGCCGGCGCGGCGAGCACCGTGCTCGCCAGCACCGCGGCGGTCGCGACGGTGATCAGGGTCCTGCGCATGACGGCTCCTTCGACATCGGTCCGAACCCGATGGACGGGACCGTAGCGCCGAAGGAGCCGTCGCGACAGGGGACGGGCCCCTACGCCGCCTTCACGTACTGCGCGTAGGAGCGGCGCACCTTGTTGACCTTGGGCAGCGCGACCGCGAGGCAGTAGCCCTGGTTCGGGTTCTTCGCGAAGAAGTCCTGGTGGTAGTCCTCGGCCTCGTACCAGGTGCCGAGCGGCGCGAGCTGCGTCACGATGCGGCCGTCCCAGATGTCACCGGCGCGCTCGATCGCGGTCTCGAACCGCTGCTTCTGCTCGTCGTCCGTGTAGAACATGGCCGAGCGGTACTGGGTGCCGACGTCGTTGCCCTGCCGGTTCAGCTGCCGCGGGTCGTGCAGCGTGAAGAACACGTCGAGGATGACGTCGCGCGGGATGACGTCCGGGTCGAAGGTGACCGCGACCGCCTCCGCGTGGCCGGTCATCCCCGTGCAGACGGCCTCGTAGCTCGGGTTCTTGAACGAGCCGCCGGTGTAGCCGGAGACGACGTCGGAGACGCCCTCCAGCGAGCGGTACACCGCGTCGAGACACCAGAAGCAGCCGCCGGCGAGCACGTAGGTCTCCATGACCATCCCTTCGAAGAAGTGCGTTCCTGACAACCAGCCGGGACCTGGTGGCATTCCACCGCGCCTCCCCTGCCCGTCGTCCCCCTTTGCTACCGTGCGCCGCATGTGGGATGACCTCGTCGCCTGGTTCCAGTCGCCCGGCGGAGCGCGGGTGCTGCAGACCGCGATCATCCCGGCGCTCGCGATACTCGTCGCCGGCGTGCTGGCGGCGCTGATCGCCCGAGCCGCCATGCGCGCCGTGATCCGCCGCTCCGAGCGCGTGGAGGCGACTTCCGCAGTCGCCGCCCTCGTCGCGGCGGCGCGCGCCGCCGCCGACACGGACGCGGACCGCGGTGTCCGCCGCCGTGCCGCACGACTGCGATCCGAGGCCGACGTGCGCACCCGCCTCCTGCCGCTGGCCGGCGCCGAGGTCGCGGCCGACTGGGCGGCGTCCCGCATCGACCAGGTGCAGCGGCACGCGGGGCAGCGGCCGGTCGCCGCTGAGCTCGACGAGCTGCGGGACCGGCTCGTCGACTGGGTCGGCCGCCCCGGCCGGGCGAAGCGCATCTTCGCCGCCCCTGCGCCTGCGCCTGCGCCGCAGTCCGCCCCTGCACCCGCCGCGGAACGACCCGCTGCGCCCTCGTCGCAGGAGGAGCGGAAGACGGAGGCCCCCGAGCCGACGGCCGCACCTGCGGCGGCCGCCCCGCTGCAGGACCGCTTCGCCCGCCCTGCGGTCGCGCCCGATGCGGACCGCGCCCCGCGGGAGCCGGAGGCGGAGCCCGCCGTCCTGACCGCGCCTCCCGTCGCCGGCGACGCTCCCGGCCGGCCCGCACCGGCGGTCGCCGTCGCAGCGGGCGAGGTGCCCGCCTGGCAGCGCACGCGAGCGGGCGAGCGCCTGCAGCAGGAGCACGGGCGGACCCGCGCCCCCGAGGCGTCCGCGGAGGCGGACGACGCACCCGCTGCAGCACCGGTGCCCGACGGCACCGCGCCCGTCCAGGTCGCGCACGCGTACCGTGCCCCGGAGGGGCTGGCCGACTCCGACGAGGCCGCCCGACTCGAGGCCCATCAGCAGGCTCGGCACGCCCGTCCTGAGCGGACGCCCGCTCCGGACTCCGCGCCCGCGGTCCCCGCCGCGGCCTCCCCCGCTGCGCAGGCACCTGCCGTGCAGCCGTCCGCCGCGCAGCCGTCCGCAGCGCAGGCACCAGCCCCCGCCGCGCAGGCGCCCACCGCCTCGCCCGCCCAGGCGCCGGCGCCCGCCAACCCGGTGCCGGCCTGGCTCGACGTGTACGACGACGAGGCGCAGGTGACCCAGAACCTCGACCTGAAGACGCCTCCCCCGGTGTCGGCCGCGTCGGTGCGCGGTCGCGGCACGCCGGGCGAGGACCTGGTCCCCCGCTCCTGACCCGCCGCGGATCTCGGTCCGCCCCGCGCGCGTCCGGGCGCACCGCGCGGCCCGGAGGTGTCGAGACCGGCGCGGAACCCGAGCGCCGTACACTCGTCCACCGGTCGCACCGGCCCCGATAGCTCAATGGATAGAGCAACGGCCTTCTAATCCGTAGGTTGCAGGTTCGAGTCCTGCTCGGGGCGCGAATCACCTGATCGGGCGGCAATCGCAGCGCTGCCGGCGCCCGACCGCCGCTGTGCCGCCGACGTCCGGACGGGTCAGTTCAGCGCCGGTGTGTCCGTCGGGATCACGCCGCCGCTGTAGAGGTCGCCCGCGAGATCGCGCAGGGCGCGAAGCGCGACCCGCTGGGTGAGCGGACCGTACGAGATCCGAGCGACGCCCAGCGCCTCGTACTCCGCGGCCGGCAGCGCGCCGGGGAGCCCGATCACGGACAGGTTCCCCCGCCCGAGGCCGGCGACGAGCTGCTCGACGGCACCGCGTTCGACGGCTCCCGGTACGAAGACCAGTGCCGCACCCTCGCTGAGGAACGCCTTTCCGCGCTCGATGGCGTCGGCGATGCTCTCCTGGGCGGGCCGACCGCCGCCGCGCACGATCGCATCGGTCCGGGCGTTCAGCTGGAAGGCCACGCCCTCACGCTCCGCCGCCTGCACGATCGCGCGCACCCGGGCCACCGATTCCGCGACCGGCCGGAGGCGGTCCTCCACGTTCGCACCGACGATGCCGAGCCCGATCGCCCGTCGGACCGTCTCGGCCGGATCGTCGTAGCCGTCGTCGAGGTCCGCGGTGACCGGCAGGTCGACGGCGTCAACCACTGCCTTGGCACCGGCGAGCGCGACGTCCAGCGGCATCCCGCCGTCGGGGTAGCCGTGGCTCGCCGCGATCGAGTGGCCGGCGGTGGCGATCGCCGACGTGCCCTCGACGGCCGCGACGGTCTTGGCGCTGATCGCGTCCCACACGTTGACGACCTGCAGGATCTCGGGCGCCTGATGCAGGGCGCGGAGCGCGAGGGCGCGGTCGGCGGTGGACGAAGAAGGCGAGCTCATGACGCCATCGTGACATCGCAGGTCGGGGTCCGGCTCGGAGCGATCGATCCGCCTCGGCGCTCGGACGGCGGTTGTGCCGCGTCGAGGTGCGCGACAGGCTGCCGGTCGTGTCCTTCTTCTCCTCCGTCGATCCGCAGCCGCCGGAACCGGACGAGGAGCGGGAGACGTACCGCCGACCGCCGGCCGTCCACGGCCCCTGGCCCGACGAGGTCGGCCGGCCGGTCGCCGCGTCCTTCGTGCTCGCCCGGTCCGGGACGGCCGCGGTCGCCGTGCAGGCGATCCGCGCCTACAGCACGGGCTGCCTCTTCGAGATCGCCTGGGTGGTCCGCCGCACGGACGAGTTCGCCGCCCGCTGGCGGCGGCTGCACGAGATCGCCTTCCGCCACGTCCCTGCGGGCAGCGCCGACGGCGACGCGCTCCTGCTCGGCGTGGCCCTCAGCGACGGCACCACCGCCCGCACCAACGACCGCTTCGACCGGCGCGACCCGGGCTCGGGACCGCGGCTCGTCAACCCGGGCGGCAGCGGCACCAGCGGCGGCACGGAGCGGATCCACGGGACCGCCGAGCACTGGCTGCTGCCGCTCCCGCCTGCACCGACCATGGAGCTGGTCTGCTCCTGGCCGGTCTTCGGGATCGAGGAGTCGAGGCGGACGATCGACACGACCGCGCTGCGCGAGGCGGCGTCGCACGCGCAGTGGATGTGGCCGGAGGACGCGGATCTGCCCGGTCCGGAGGACGAGTAGGTCGTCGGAGATCAGTGCCCGAGGCCGTTGACGGCGTACGAGGCGATCGACGTGGCCACCCAGAGCCACAGCGGTGACAGCGATCCGCGCACGCGCCGGTGCACCACGACCGCTCGCCCGATGACGTACACCGGGTCGAAGAGCTCCCACGCCGGATGCAGCGGCTGGATGATCCCGCGCTCCCGCAGGATGCGGCGGTCCGCGACGGCCAGCAGCACGGACACCACCAGGAGCACGAGCGACACGGTGACCGAGAAGCCCGAGGGGCCGGGCGCCGTCGAGGTCACGTCGCGGGGCACGGCACCGAAGGGCGACGGGATCGCATCGAGCAGTGCGCTCACGAGCGGCAGGCAGGCGATCGCCCACATCGGCCCGGTGTTCGTGTCGACGCCCTGCAGCTCGGGCTGCTGCGGCCGGCGCCGGACGGCCGCCGCAGCGTCGGAGTCGGTCACGATCCTGGGACTCCTCGCATCGGTGCACGGCTCGCGGGCCGCGGTCGCCGCACGCTACTGCGAAGTGGGAGCGGTCGGGGCAGCGCGCTCCGTGTCCGTGTGCCGAGGACCGCCGCGCGATCAGTCCCGGTCCGACGCCTCCCGTCCGCCGGCCTCGTTGCGCAGCCGCCCCTGCCTCGCGGTCGGCGCCTCGCCGAGCAGGTTCGCGGAGCCGCGCAGGACGAGTCGTGTGGCGGCCTCGGACGCGGGTCCCGGGCGCCGCAGCCCGAGCATCCCGCGAGCCCAGTCCGGCAGCGTCGCGACGGAGCCCGCGACGATCGCGGGGTACGCCGGCCGGATGAGCGCCGGCAGCGGCGGACGTCGGATGACCTCGAGCGCCTCCCGCACCCGGTCGTCGACGCGGAGCACGCCCGACGCCCGGAACGCGTCGATCCGCCGCTCCAGCTGGCGCACGTCGCGGGGCGGGTCGTCCACGCCCATCAGCTCGCCGGCGACGGCCCACTGCGCGACGTAGGCGTCGGGGCCGCCCGGGATCGGCGTCCGCCCGTACCGCTGGTAGGCGCGGAGGAACGAGTCCATGAACGCGATGTGCACCCACGACGCCAGATCGGCGTCGTCCGCGGCGTAGGCGACCCGGGCCCCGTCGGCGCCCTCGTAGGAGCCGCGGACCCGCTCGTGCAGGTGCTGCACCATCCGGGACGCCGCTCGGGCCTGCTCGGTCGTGCCGTAGGTGACGGTCGTGATCCAGCGGATCGTGCCCTGCAGCCGGCCGATCGGATCCTCGCGGTAGCGGGAGAACTCGTGCACCCCGGCCATCGGCCCCGGATGCAGCGCCTGCATCAGCAGCGCTCTCGGCCCCGCGACGAGCGTCGTCGCGTCGCGATGCACCTCCCACGCCGCGCTGCCGACGGGGAAGAAGCCGGGGCCGCTGCCCTCGCCGAGCCGCCGCACCCACGCCGGCTCGCCCGACGGGTCACCGGAGAGCACCTCGAAGAGACGGGAGCGGAACGGACGCGCTGCGGTCACATCACGATCGTCGCGCACGCGTCGTGCCGGGCGGGGCCGCACCGGTCGCCGGTCAGCCGACGGGGTCGCGGCGCCGCCGGGCGTCAGAGCACGGTCGTCGTCGTGCGCTCCAGGCTCGCGATGACGTCGACCGCGTGCTGGACCCCGCGCTCCGTGCGCATCGCCGCTGCGACCTCCTCGGCCCGAGCCGTGCGCGCCAGCGCGTCGGTGATCGCCGGCACCAGGGTGCCGACGCGCAGCCGGCGCGGCGGCAGCGGTGCGGCCGCGATCCCGAGCCGACCGAGGCGGGCGGCCCAGAACGGCTGGTCCGCGGTGAACGGCACGACGACGGAGGGCACGCCGGCGCGCGCGACCGCGTGCGTCGTGCCCGCCCCGCCGTGGTGCAGCACGACGGCCGCACCCGCGAGCAGCGGGCCGAGCGGGGCCGAGCGCAGCGCGAGCACGTCCGGGCCCCGCAGCCCCTCCGGCAGCACCATGCCTCCCCACCCCGTCAGCAGCACCGCCCGCAGCTCGTGCGCCCGCGCCGCTGCGACGACCGCCTCCGCCCGAGCCGCGGCGTCGCCGGCGACCATCGACCCGAACGTCGCGACGAGGTGGGGACCGCGCCGGAGGAACGCGGTCACCTCGGGCGCGAGGGCCTCGCTCGCCGCGTCGTCGAACCAGGCGCCCGTGAGGTGCACCCGCTCCGGCCAGTCCGCGGGGCGCGGCAGCAGCTGCGGGCTCACCGCCATCAGGACGGCGCGCGACGAGGAGCGCGCAGCGGGCGCGATCCCACCCGGCAGCAGCGCCGCGGCCGGTGCCGCCTCGGGCTGCAGCAGGTGCGCGGCGGCCCTCGGCACGGCGTACGTCCACCGGTTCGCGCGTCCCAGGTCCCGGGTCGCGGTCGGCCCGCCGGCCGCCGGGAACGCGGCGGTGGGCGTGGCGACCGGCGTCAGCTCGACGAGCACGCGCGGGACGCCCAGGCCGTCCGCCGCCATCGGCGCGCTCAGGACGAGCGGGTGGTGCACCACCACGTCCGGTGCGTACCCGACCGTCTCGCGCACGCTCGCGGCGAAGAGGCGGCGGAGGGCGGGACGCACCTCGCGCAGGGCGCGCGCCAGCGCCCACGGCGGCGCCGACGGCTCCGGCACGAGCCCCTGGAAGCGCAGGTCGAGACCCACGGCGTCGATCCCCGTCAGATCGACGCCGGAGTCGTCGGGCACCCCGAGGCGGACCTCGTGACCGGCGGCGACGGCACGGCGCGCCAAGGCGGCGAACGGCTCGACGTCGCCCCTGGTCCCGGCCGTCAGCAGCATCATCCGCACCCCCGCAGTCTGTGGCCCGACCTCGAAGGACCGCCTGGGACCCTCGACCGGCTCGTCCACCGGGATCGCAGGCCGCAGGCTGAGAATGACCGGACCGGGCGACACCGGCGAACCCCCGAAGGAGCACGGCCATGACCGACCACGGGACCGTGCTCGGGGCGATCGCATCGCCCGTGCCCCACGCGTCGTGCCGATCGCGGTGACGACCTCGACGGCGTCGATCGCGCCGTTGACGCGGCTCGTGCGGCTGGTCCACATCTCCCGGCCGGTGCTCTGGATCAACACGATCGGCACCGGTCTGGTCGGCATCTGGCTGACCGGCCGGCTCTTCGACCTGCAGGCGCTGCCGGTGATCCTCTGGCTGACGCTGCCCTTCAACCTCCTGATCTACGGCGTGAACGACATCTACGACCAGGAGACCGACGCGCTGAACCCGCGCAAGGGCTCCATCGAGGGCGCGCGCATCGAACCGCGGGAGGTGCGGACGATCGCCTGGGCGGTGGCGGCCACCAACCTGCCGTTCCTCGTCTACTTCCTCACCGCGCTGCCGCCCGCCGCGGTCGCCGCGATGCTGCTCTACGCGGGCGTGTTCGTCTTCTACTCGGCGCCGCCGCTGCGCTTCAAGACCCGGCCGTTCCTCGACTCGTTGAGCAACGCCGCCTACGCGCTCCCCCTCCTGTTCGTGCCGCTCGCGCTGGGCGCGGCGCCGCTGTGGCCCGCGCTGGCGGGGCTGCTCGCGTGGAGCGTCGCCAAGCACGCGTTCGACGCGGTGCAGGACGTGGAGGAGGACCGCGAGGCGGGCATCGAGACGACGGCAGTGCGCCTCGGGCCGCGCGGCACCGCGCTGTGGAGCGGCGCGTGGTGGCTCGTGTCGACGGTGCTCTTCGCGATCGTCAGCCTGCCCGTGGCGGTCGTGAACCTGGTGATCGCGGGGGTGCTCGTCGGGCGGCTGCTGCGCCGGCCGACGCCCGCGACCGGGCACCGGCTCTATCCCCTGTCGGTCGCCTTCCCCTACATCGCGGGCTCCGTCGCCGGTGCGCCGCTGACCTTCGGGATCGTCATGGGGCTGTACCCGTGAGGGGCGTCGCGTCGGTCGCCGGAGGTCGCCGGTGAGCCGCGTCGTCGTCGTCGGCGGCGGGCTCGGCGGGCTCGCGGCGTCCGCGCTGCTCGCGCAGGCCGGGCACCGCGTCGTCCTGCTCGAGTCCGCGGCGGTGCTGGGCGGCAAGAGCCGGCGGCTGCAGCTCGACGGGGAGCGGATCGACAGCGGACCGTCGCTCGTCACCTTCCCCGCGGTGTGGGACGAGCTGCTGCGCCGGCTGGACGCCGGGGGGCGCCCGATCGCCGACGCCGGCGCGCTCGACCTGATCCGGCTGCCCGAGGTCAGCCGCTACTACTACGAGGGCGAGCAGGTCTCCCTCCCCGTGCCCGAGGACCACCCCTGGTACCCGGCCTGGCGCCGCTTCAGCGACGAGCACGCACCGCTCGCGGACGACGTGACCGCGCTGCTGCTCGCCGACCCGCTGTCCCGCTCGGCGCTGCCGGCCGTCCGCCGCCTGCTCCGCACCTACGGCAGCCGCCTGACGACCCGCGCCTACCTCGACTCGCTGGACTGGCTGCCCGACGGCCTGCGCGAGATCCTCGCGATCCACACGCTGAACGCGGGGGTGGCCCCCGAGCGCACGCCGGCGCTGTACGCGAGCATGCCGGCGATCATGGCGGCGACCGGCGCCTGGGTCCCCCGCGGCGGCGTGTACGAGATCGTGCTCGCGCTGCAGCGGCTCGCGGAGGCGGCGGGCGTCGAGGTGCGCACCGGCGAGGAGGTCACGGGCGTCGAGCGCGGCCGCGTCCGGACCACGACCGGCGAGCACACCGCCGACCTGGTCGTCAGCGCGCTCGACGCCGACCGCCTGGACGGCCTGCTCGGCCGCGCCGCGCCGCGCAGGCCGCGCACCCTCTCGTGCTCCGCGATCGCGATCCACGGCGTGCTGCACCGGGACCTGCCCGCCGAGGTCGCGTCGCACAGCGTCGTGCTGCCGCGCCGGCCCGCGGCGCTGCACCGCAGCCTCGCGGCGGGCGACGAGCCGGCGGACACCATGGCGTTCGTCACGACGTACCGCGCGGGCGAGGTCTACCCGAACGGCCGGAGCACGCTCGCCGTGCTGCTGACCGGGCCCGCGAACGACGAGGCGTACACGCTCGAGCACCCGTTCGTGCGCCGCGAGGTCGAGCGCATCTCGAGCGCGCTGGGTCTCGCGGCGCCGCTGACCGACGGCCTCGCCGAGTCGGTCGTGCTCGACCCGCAGTACTACGGCGCGTTCGGCGAACCGCACGGCGCCCTGTACGGCGCGGCGCGGCCGCCGTGGATGAGCGGCCCCTTCCACCGGCCGGCCTACTCGGACCGACGACGCCCGTGGCTCTGGCGGGTCGGTGCGTCCGTGCACCCCGGCGGCATCCCCGCCGTGCTCGGCGGCGCGATGATCGCCACGACCCGGCTGCTCGCGAAGCACCCGGGCTGACCCGCGACCGCAGGGGGCCCCGCATCGCTGCGGTGGGCGATGCTGAACCCGTGGAGCTGGTGGTCGGTGCCCGAGGTCGGTCGTTCTGCCTGTCCGAGCTGTGCGGACTGTCGGAGGACTTCGCCAGGACGCTGCAGACGATGGAGCACGAGGTCGAGCAGCAGTGCGCCACCGACTCCCCGGAGGTCGGGTCGCTGGACCCGGGCGCTCCCGTCGTGCAGGCGCTCGTGGAGGCGATCGCCGCCGTCGACGTGGCACCGCTGAGCGCGATCGCGGATCCCCTGATGCTGCTGGTCGGCCTGGGGGCGGCCGTCGACTCGGCGATGCCCTGGCAACCGCCGCGCATCCGCGACGCCCTCGCGTCGCTGCCCGCGGTCACCGACGCGCTGCGACCTGCCGGCGCAGCGCTGCACGCCTCGCCGGCCGCAGCGTGGTGGTCGTCCCCGATCGCCCTCGAGCAGCAGTGGGAGGTCGCCGGGAAGCCGTACGGGCACCTCGCACCGCTGCGTCCGGCTCGCTCGACTCTCCGTCGGATCCGGCACGACCTGCTCGGGTACGAGGCCCGCTTCCCGAGGCGCTGCGCCGACCCCGACGACGAGCCCGGCGGCGAGTGGTGGTCGACGCCGGTCGTGTGGTTCGGTTCCGACGACACCGTCATGCCCTCCTCGTCCCGTCGGCTCGACGCCATCGGAGCGATCGAGCTCGCGGCGCAGGAGGACTCCTACGGTCCCGAGCGTGCTGCCGTCCGACAGCTGCTCCCCTCCGAGGCCGGCACCCGCGTGTACGAGGTGCATCGTCCGAGCGACTGGCAGCAGCTCGTCGCCGCCCACCCGTTCGACGTCAGCCGCTCGCGTCGAGGCGTCTGGTGGCGGAGCACCGGCTTCGACGGCGTCTGGTTCATCCCGGACTGGGAGGCGGTCGCCGAGCACTTCGACGCCGTCCACGTCTCGGTGCACGGCTACCTCACCACGGCGGGCGAGGCACTCCCCGTTCCCGGCGGACGGACGGTCCTCGCGGGTTGGAACCCGGACGTCACCTTCTGGTTGGCCGACGTCACTGCAGGCCGCGCCGAGCACTGGCGCCGCACCTCGGAGCACTCGATGGAGGCGTGGACGCGCGAGCCGCTGTCCTGACGAGCGTCACCCCCGTCGTCCGTCACGGCGGCCCCGGCTCCGGATCCTCCCGCTCGGCGCCGGCAGCCGCCCTACCGGATGAGCGGGACGGCGGTGCCGTTCATCCTCCCGTCGGAACCGGTTCCCTCCCCCGAGCGATCCGCTGAGGACGCGCACCGGCTGAGATCGGAACGTGAACATCACCGCACACCGCCTCCTCGTCCTCCCCGCCGCCGTCGCCCTGGCGCTGTCGATGACCGGCTGCAGCGCCGTCGCGAACATCGCGCACAAGACCCACGACGAGTCCTTCGCCGACCGGGCCGCGGCGACCACCGGCTGGACCGGGGTGCCCGCGCCGAGCTGGCTGCCGTCCGACGCGACCGACATCCACAACCTCGCCACGAACGACGAGACGAACGCGGTCATCGCCCTGAAGAGCACCAGCCGCGAGCCCTCCGGCTGCGTGGAGGCGGACCGCGAGGCGATCCCCTTCGACCAGCCGAGCTGGGCGCCGAAGCTCGACCGGTTCCCGGACCGCGTGCAGCGGTGCGGCGACTACGAGGTGATGCGGATCGACGGCGGGCTGCTCGGCTGGTTCTCCGCGACCGAGCCCGGCCAGAAGCCGACCGCCTCCGCGAGCTGATCTCCGGCGTCGCTCCGGCGCGGAGCGCGGTCGGGGTCCATGCTGTTCGCGTGCAGCACCGTCGGCTCCCGGGTCGCGCCTCCCGCGCCCGCGCGGCGAGCCTGGTCGCGTGCGCGGCGCTCCTGCTGGCCGGCTGCACCGCCGCGCCGCCGACGGACGACCGATCGAGCACCTGGCTGGACCGGATGCAGACCGTGTTCCACGACGAGGGCGGAGTCGGAGGAGGAGGCGGCGGCGGACCGGGCTCCGTCCAGCTGACCGGCGTGCGCCCCGGCGACTGGGTCGCCTACGCGGTCTGCGACGACGCCGACCAGGTCCACGTCCGCATTAGCAGCGACGGCCGGACGCTCGCCGAGACCGACGTGCCCTGCGGCGCGACGATGCGCCTGCCGATCAGGATCGACCGGGCCGGGTCGCGCACGCTGGAGATCCGGGCGACGAAGCCGAAGACGACCGCCGGCGCCGGATGGTGGTCCGTGCAGGTCGACAGCACGTCCTGGCGGCAGAGCGGATCGTTCTCCCTGGGCTGACGACGAGCAGCGGGCTAGCGTCGGACCGTGAAGCGGTGGCCTCTGATCGTCCTGCTCGCGGCCGGGATCGTGTGCGCCGGGATCGGCGTGCAGCTGACCGGGAACCCGTTCCAGCCGGCGAAGCACGGCTGGACGGCCTACGCCCCGCTGTCGGGCGCGACCTATCGTCCGGTCGACGTCACGTGGCTGGTCTGGGCGCCGCGGATCGGCGTCGTGCTGCTGGCGCTCGGCGCGGGCTGCGCTGGGGCCGCGCTCGCCGCGCTCGTCCTCCTGCAGCGCGGCCGGATCCGGGCCCGGCCCGCGGACTGACCCCGGCAGCCACGCGCGGCGAGGTGCCGACCGCGGTCTAGCGTCGACGAATGGTGGTCCGCCGCATCCTCGCCGCATCGACCGGCTTCGCTCTGGACCGACGCCACGGCTGGACGGTCGGCCCCCTCGTGCAGGCCGCGATCGACCTCAGCGCGCACCCTCGGGCGCCCCGCGTCGCCTACCTCGGCACCGCGATGGGCGACCGGCTCGAGGACGTCGCCATGGTGCACGGCGCCTTCGCCGGCACCGGTGCCACGGTGAGCCCGATCCGGCTGATGCCGCAGCCGAACGTGCCCGACCTCCGCGAGACGCTGCTGAGCCAGGACGTCGTCTACGTCGGCGGCGGCTCCGTGGCCGGCCTGCTCGCGCTCTGGCGGCTCCACGGTCTCGACCGGATCCTGCGCGAGGCGTGGGACCTCGGCATCGTGCTGACCGGCGCCTCCGCCGGGTCGATCTGCTGGCACCGGGGCGGCCCCACCGACTCGTTCGGGCCGGACCTGCGAGTGATCACGGACGGGCTCGGCCTGCTCCCCTACGGCAACGGCGTGCACTACGACGCGGAGGCGTCGCGGCGGCCCGTGCTGCACGCGGCGGTCGCGGACGGGACCCTGCCGACCTCCTTCGCGACGGAGGACGGGGTCGGGCTGCTCTACGAGGACACCGAGCTGGTCGACGTGCTGAGCGACCGCGAGGGCGCGGTCGCCTACCGGGTCGAGCGACGCGGAGACGGGGTGGAGGAGAGCCGGATGACGGCGCGACTCCTCTCCTGATCCGCTGCACGCCCGCGAAACGCGCCGCGACGACCGCGTCGACCCTGCCGATGCGAGGCCCCGTCGGTGCGAGGCCCTGCCGGGCCGGGTCAGTCGCCGAGGACCGGCGGGCGGCGCGCCGCGCGGGCGGCAGGGCGTCTCGAGCGCTTGGGCGTGAGCGCGATCTCCTCGTGCAACGGGCTGCGGGCGGTCACGGTGGGCCGCTCCTCCGGGGCGGACGCGGGCGGCCAGACGGCGACGGCGGCCTTCACCGGCGGCACCGCGACGACGGTCGGCGTCAGGCGCCCCTGCGGGCAGATCGGCTCGATCGCCTGCTGGATCCTCCGGCGGGAGGCGACGAGGGAGCTGCGGACCACCGTCTCGGACACGCCCGTCTGGGCCGCGATCTCGCGGTACGAGAAGCCGCCG
Source organism: Amnibacterium soli (assembly GCF_039544415.1). NCBI lineage: Bacteria > Bacillati > Actinomycetota > Actinomycetes > Micrococcales > Microbacteriaceae > Amnibacterium > Amnibacterium soli. Next base: position 40,881 of record NZ_BAABLP010000003.1, read on the forward strand.
AGCTCGCGGAGGAGCCAGCACTGCGCCTGCTGGGCGGGCATGGCGTCGAGGACCACGGCGAGCGCGTCCTGCAGGTCGAACCGCTCGACCTGCCGATCGGGCCCCGCGACGAGCGCGACGTCGTCGGTCAGCTCGCTGTCCTGCCGGCGCGAGGCGAGCAGCCGCAGCGCCTCGCGCGCCGCGATCCGCAGGATCCAGGCGCGCACGCGCGTGCGGTCGTCGAGCGTGTGCAGGTGCTGCCACACCTTGAGCGCCGTCTCCTGGCGCACGTCGTCCGCATCGGCCGCGTTGCGGGTGATGCGGAGAGCCGCCCGGCGCAGCACCGCGTCGTGGCGGCGCATCAGCGCGTCGAAGGCCCGGCCGTCCCCCGACGCGATGCGGTCGACGAGCGTCGCGTCGTCGGCGTCCTCGCCGTCGCGGTCGATCGGGTGAAGGTGGGACACGGACCGCGAGCATGGTGACTTCGGCGATTCCGTGCAACCCCCAGTGCACGCGATGCGTGCGATCACGAGGTTCGGTTCAGGTGCGCAGCGCGTGCGGGCCTCGGGAACGCGCATCGCGGCCCGATCGTCGCGGCCAGCGAGCGCGCCCAGCACCCCGGATGCCGCGGAACCCCCTGGTCGCAGGACGGTTCGCGGGCGGGAGGCGCCGGCGACGCGCGTGAACGACGGCTCCGCGCTGGTCCTCGTCAGTCCGCGGTCGCGACGAGCGCTTCGCCCTGCGGCGCCGGGTCCCCTGCCAGCACCCGCGCCAGTGCGTGCAGGTCCCGCTCGCCCTGGTCCCAGGTCAGCACGGCGGTGACGAGCGCGGGCGACCACCGACCCCGGACCCGGGTGCGCCCCTCGCCGAGCGCGTCGAGGCGCAGGTGGATCCGGCCGCCCCAGGCGGCCCAGCTCGGCCGCGCGGACACCTCGGCCTCGGCACCTGCAGCGGTCTCGTCCAGCCGAACGAGGGTGAACCGGCGTCGACTCGTGAGTGCCCCGCGGAGGCGGGCGACGACCACCGACGTCGGCACCGCCGTCTCCCACTCCGCGTCCGTCCGCCCGAGTCGCGAGCGGACCAGCGGGTCCGCCTCCGACCGCGGGTGCTGATCGGCGTCGCGGACCCAGGCGACGCCGACGAGGATCAGCACCACCGGCAGGACGACGCCGACCAGCGCAGTCGACACCACGGGATCGACCGGCGGCGGCAGGAGCCGCGCGACGGTCGCAGCGGCCTGCACGGCCGCGGGCAGGGCGAGCGCCCAGCGCGCGACGCCCCGCAGCGCACCGCTGCGGGCGACGGCCGCTGCCGCGAGGACGGCGAGCACCGTCAGGCACACGTTCCACATCGCTTCGAGTGGAACGTCACCGGGGCTCTCGCTCGACGCGGCGTCGACGGCCGCGAGCGCCCCCGAGACGATCGGCCCGAGGCCGAGCACGACGCAGGCGAGGCGGCCCCACGACGCGGTCCCCGCGAGGCCCGGCGAGCCCTGCGTTCCGGACGCGACCAGGAGGCCGAGCGGGACCCAGCCGACCACGGCGGCGAGGAGCGCGATCGCGCCGGCCAGCAGCAGGACCAGGACGACGAGCGGCGGCAGGACCGCGCCGGCGGCCGGCACGGCCGCGAGCAGCGCGGTCGCGACCAGCCCGAGGGCACCGACGCCCGCGAGACGACGACCTGCCAGGCGAGCCGTCAGCATCAGCGGTGCCGCACCTTCCTCGTCAGCGGGACTCGAACAGTAGGGACCCGGCCTCGGGCGCCGCAAGCCGGCGGCGCGAGACCGTCTCCGTTCGGCGTCACGCGTGGAGGAACAGCAGCAGCGCCTGCAGCATCGAGAGGAGGAGGGCGGCGACCGGCAGGACGACGTGGGCGGCGACGGACGCCGCGAGCTGCAGCGGCGCCGGCGCGGCCAGCAGCACCGGCGGCAGGGCCCACACGAGCGCCACCAGGAGCAGCGCGGTCTGCACGACGGTCCAGCCGCGCCCGAGCGGCCGCCCGGCCCGCTGCACCCACGTCGCGGCCATCGTGAGCGACGTCGACCAGACCGACCAGATCAGCAGCAGCACCCAGTTGCCGAGGGCGACGTCGGTCACTGCCCGGGCCGCCGCGCCACCGCTCGCGAACGGCACGGACCAGAGCAGCGCGACGCCGAGCACGCCGACGGGCACCGACCACGGCAGCGCGGACGCCCTCCTCGCGGACGTCCTCCGAACCTCGGCCGGACCCGGCGGAGCGATCGCCTGCCCTCGACCCGTGCGCCCGTCCACGCCTCCATCGTCGCGCGGCTCCGGCACGAGCCGCGACCGGCCGGCGTCAGGCGCAGCGGATCGTGCGGACGGCCTTCGGCCACGCGTCGGCGTCCTGCCGCTGCCCGACGTAGGCGTAGCCGCTGTCCTTCGAGAGCCACAGGTGCTCGCCCTCGCGCTCGTACCCGGAGTCGATGGCGTCCGCCGGCACGGCCACGTGCTCCAGGAAGTCGCGCTCGAAGTACTCGTCCTGCAGCTCCGGATCAGGACGCCGCACGTACTCCGTCGGCGAGGGGCCCTTGTCCCAGCCGCCCTCGACGGGTCCGTGCAGGTCGAGGGCGGTCATGCCGGCGAAGCAGTCCCCGGTGAAGGAGAACGACACGATCGCGGACGTCGGCTGCCGCCGGCCGGTCGCGTCCGTCCAGATCTCGAGACCCTGCTCTCGGGCGACCGAGTCGGGCAGCTCCGCGTAGTCGCACCGCGCCCGCGACTCGAGCCACCAGCGGGTCACCGTGTCGCGGCTGCCGTCGCCCTTCAGCGCCGGCCCGTGCCGGAGGATCAGCGCCTGCTTGGCGACGCCCGCCACCTCGAGCACGTACAGCCGCCGGTCGGTCTCGGTGCGCGCGAGGGCGAACCCGGTCTGCGCGCCGTCCCACGAGTACCAGCGCCGCGCCGCGTCGAGCGCCGCATCGGGCGTGGCACCGGTGTCCTCACCGGCGTACGGCGCGGTGCTCGTCGAGCCGATCACGGGACCTGTGCACCGCACCACCTCCCCCGCAGCGCCCGGCCAGCCGATGCGGTCCACGCCCCTCGTCGGCCCCGGACTGCTCACGAGCGGCAGGTCGTAGGAGCCGGAGGGGGTGGACGACCCGACCACCGCCGCGGACGCGCCGCAGCCCGTGAGCGCGAGCAGGGGCAGCAGCGCGAACAGGCCGCGCAGCACCGACGAGGTCCGCATGCCCGGCAGTGTCCGCCGCCGGGCCGGACCGCTCAAGCGCTCCGCGTCCCGATCGCGCATCGATCTGCAGGGCGACGGGTCCCGGCCACCACCAGCGGGTCGCTCGTAGCATCGGGCGGTGCGCCACGAGCTGATGGAGACCACCCGGCGGAGCCTCGACCGGATCGCCGTCGACGCGCAGCGGGCCAGCCGCACACCGGCGCTCGCCGCCGGGGTGGCGCACCGCGGCGATCTCCTGTGGTCGGCCGGCGTGGGTACCGCAGACCTCGCCGACCCGTCGGTGCCGCTCGGGGTGGACACGCGGTTCCAGATCGCCTCGAACACGAAGACCTTCACCGCGACGATGGTCATGCAGCTGCGCGACGAGGGCCGGCTCGGCCTCGACGACCTCGTCGACGACCACCTGCCCGGCAGCGACCATCCCGGGGTCACGGTGCGGCAGCTGCTCTCCCACGCGAGCGGCATGCAGCGCGAGCCGGTGGACGCGGAGTTCTGGGACACGCTCGAGGTGCCGCCCGCGGAGCGGTTCGTCAGCGACTGGAACGCGACCGAGCGCGTGCTGCAGCCGCACACCGCCTGGCACTACAGCAACCTCGGCTACATCGCGCTCGGCGAGCTCGTCGCGCACGCCGACGGCAGGTCCTTCGCGGAGAGCCTGCAGTCCCGCCTCCTCGATCCCGTGGGGCTGCGCGACACCACCCTGCAGCAGCGCGCGCCGCAGGCGGGCCGCTACTACGTGCCGCCGTTCTCCGACGCGCCGGTCGACGAGCCGGTCCTGTTCACCGGGATCCTGGCTGCGGCCGGCGGGCTGGCGAGCACCGTCGCCGACCTCGTGCGCTGGCACGCCTTCCTGCTCGACCCCGACGAGGCCGTGCTGCGCCGGGACACGGTGAGCGAGATGCTCGAACCGCACGCGATCCGCGACGACCGCTTCAGCGGCGCCCAGGGGCTCGGCTTCGCGGTCGTGCGCAAGGACGGCCGCACCTGGTTCGGGCACACCGGCGGCGCGCCCGGCGGCATCACCGGCGCGTACTCCGATCGCGAGTCCGGGCTGACGGCCGTGGTGCTGATGAACAACAGCGTCGCCAAGGACCCGGAGGGCACCGCGATCCGCCTGGGCGAGGAGGTCGCCGCCCACGACGCACCGCTCCCCGCACGGTGGACGCCGGGCCCCGCGCCGTCGGCGGCGGTGCAGGAGCTGCTGGGCGTCTGGTTCTCGGAGGGCTCGGCCTTCGTGCTCCGCGCCCGCGAGGGCCGGCTCGAGGCCGTCGTCGGCGGCGCCGATCCCGCAGTGGCGCCGTCCGTCTTCGAGCAGGACGGCCCCGACTCGTACCGCACGGTGTCCGGACGCGAGCGGGGCGAGCGCCTCGTCGTGCGCCGCCGGGACGACGGCTCCATCCGGCTGCTCAGCTGGGCGACCTACCGCTTCACGCGGCAGCCGCTGGGATTCGGCGAGCGCGCGGTCTGAGCGGCCGGCTCAGACCGCGGGCGGCTCGGGCGCGAGCGCGTCCAGCAGCTGCGGTCCCCAGGCGAGGCCGAGCTCGGCCTGCAGCACCCGGGTGAGCAGCCGCATGCGGTCGAAGTCCGACCGGTAGCCGATCAGCTGGTAGGCGTTGATGCCGTCGATCAGGGAGATCACCTGCGCCGCCACCTCGTCGGCGTCGGCCTGGAGGAACTCCCCGGTGCGGGCGCCGCGCCGGATCACCGACGCCACGAGCGAGTGCCAGGCCTCCTCGTTCTCCCGCACGGCCGTCCGCAGCGCCGGGTTGCGCCGGGACAGCGCCCACGCCTCGAGGCGCACCGCGTCGCTGTCCTGCGGCGGGGTCGCGAGCCAGACGAGCAGGGAGCGCAGCTGCTCGGCCGGCGACGGGTTCGCGAGCACGGTCCTGCGCACGTCCGCGAGCTCGGCGACGCTGAGTCGCTGGAACGCCTCCGCGGCGAGCGCGTCGAGATCGACCTGCACGCGCCGCTGCGGGAGGCCGACCGCCGCGGCGAACCGTTCGGGCGTGACCGCGAGCAGGCCGCCGTCGCCGAGGATGTCGACGACCGCGCGCACCGCGTCGTCGTGGTCGATGCCCTCGGCGCGCTTCGAACCCAGCATGGACCCCTCCTCGACCGCATGCGACGGCGCCGCCGACGACGTCGTCCACCTGGCGGTGCGACCCACGGCCGCACCCGGCATCGATCAACCCACGACCGCGGTCCTCGCGCAAGCGACGCACCGAGGCGCGACCACGGGGATCCGTGCACCCCGGCGCGCGCAGCACCGCGCACCTCGACGCGACCGGCACGATCCGATCCCGTGTCGTCCGTCCTGCTCGCCGCGCTCGGCGGTCTCGGTGCCGCTGAGCACGCCCTCACGGTGGCGGAGGCGCTGCGCGACCGGGGCCACCGCGTGTCCGTCGTCTCGTCGGAGGCCGCGGTGCAGTCGTACCGGCGACTCGGCTTCGAGGTGCACGTCGCACCGGAGCCGCCGACGCCGGCCCGCCAGCGGGCGCTGCCGCCCGTCGCCCAGCGCGCCCATCAGCTGCTCGCCCGGGTGCAGCGCAACGTCATCGATCCCGTGCCCGGGCAGTGGGCCGTCGTCGAGCGCGTGATCCGCGACGCGGCGGTCGACGCCCTCGTCACCGACGGCCTGTTCGTCGGCGCGGCGATGCTCGCGGCGAGGCCCGCGACCGAGCGGCCGCCCGTGATCATGGTCGGCTTCTCCGCGCCGTGGATCCCGGACCCGCTCGTGCCGCCGTACGGCATGGGCTTCGCGCCCTCGCTCGACGCGGGCGACCGGGTCCGGGCCGCGGCGTTCGAGCTGATGGCGGCCCGCGTGATGGCGCGGCTGTCGCGGTCGTTCAACGAGCAGATCCATCGGACCTTCGGCGTCCGCGTCCATGGCGACCTGCGCGCCACCCCCGCGCTCGGCGACGCGTGGGCGCAGCTGACGACCGACCGCTTCGAGTACCCGCGAGCGGCGGCGCCCTCGAACTTCCGCTTCGTCGGGCCGCTGCACCCGCCGTCGGGAGAGTCGATCCCCGAGTGGTGGGACCCGCTCGAGGAGCCCCCGGTGATCGGGGTGCGGGCGACCTCCCCCTCCACCGTCCGGGACCTCGTCGTCCCGATGATCCGCGCGTACGGGGGCACGGGCAACACCGTCATCGTCGCGGGCGCGGACCGCAGGTCGACGGCGATCGCCCTCGCCGGGGCGATCCCCGCGAACGTGCACTTCGAGGCCGGGCTGCCGTGGTCGCGGATGCTGCCGCAGCGCAGCGTCGTCGTCTCCGACGGCGACTACCTGCACACCCAGCACGCGCTGCGGCGCGGCATCCCGCTCGTCGTCGCGGGCACGCTCGAGACCGACGTGGAGACGGCGGCCCGCGTGGCCTGGTCGGGCGCCGGCATCGACCTGCGCACCAGCCGGCCCTCGACCGGCGAGATGCGAGCGGCGATCGAGCGCGTCCGCAGCGACGAGGCCTACCGGACCGCGGCCGCGCGCATCGCCGTGCAGATCGCGGCGACCGACGCGGAGCGGACGATCTGCGAGCTCGTCGAGGACGCGATCGCCCGGCGTCGACCGGAGCACGCCGTTCCCTCCGACTGACGTCCTGACGCGGGCGCGCATCCCGACTCGGCCGCGCGTCCGGGGCTCAGGCCGGACGCCGTCGAGCCCGCGCGGCGGCGGGCCGCCGGGGCGCGAGCGCCCAGCGGGTGACGCTCCACAGCGCCTCGAGCACGATCCCGCCCGACATCTTGCTCACGCCGTGCTCCCGCTCGACGAAGGTGATCGGCACCTCCACGACGCGCAGGCCGGCGGCGTGCGCGCGCCGCACGAGGTCGATCTGGAAGCAGTACCCCTCGCTCCGCACGCTCGACAGGTCGAGGCGCTGCAGCCGGCCGGCGCGGAACGCGCGGAAGCCGCCGGTGACGTCGCGGTACGGCAGGCCGAGCATCAGGCGGGCGTACCGGTTGCCCGCGCGGGAGAGCAGGAGGCGGTGCAGGGCCCAGCCGTCCACGGCGCCGCCGCGCATCCACCGGGACCCGAGGACGAGGTCCGCACCCTCCTCCAGCGCGTCGAGCAGCCGCGGGAGGTCGGCCGCGCGGTGCGAGCCGTCCGCGTCCATCTCGACGATGCACTCGTAGCCGTGGTCGAGCCCCCACCCGAAACCGGCGAGGTAGGCGCGGCCGAGGCCGTCCTTCTCCGTGCGGTGCAGCACGGCGACGCGGGCGTCGCGCGACGCCAGGGCGTCCGCGAGCTCGCCGGTGCCGTCCGGGCTGCTGTCGTCGATCACGAGCACGTGCGCGCCGGGCTCGGCGAGGTGGATGCGGGCGACGGCGTTCGCGAGGTTCTCGACCTCGTCGTAGGTGGGCAGGCAGACGAGGGTGCGCATGGCGGGGCTCCTGTCGGTCATCGGCGGTCGGTGGGCCGCAGCACGAAGCGGCCGACGTGCACGAGCGGGGATCCGGCGTCGAGCACGGCACGGCTCCGCGCGCTGAGGCCGGTGCTCGGGCGGATCGGGATGGTGGCGTCGCCGGACCGGAGGTGGTGGAGGACGAGGCGCTGCCAGATCGCGTTCCGCGGACGCGGCACGGGCCGGCCGTCCGGCAGCCGCACGTCGGCGCGGTCGTACGTCCAGCCGGTCACGTCGGGCCACACCGGGCAGCGCGCGTCGGCGAGGTCGCGGCTGAGCAGGCCGGTCGACTCCAGCACGGTCGGGTCGTCGGAGGTGATGCAGCCGGGGGTCCGGTCGACGGCGGCGGAGAAGGCGGCCGGCACGGCGAAGCCGGAGCGGATGCGGTCGTCGAGGTGCAACCCGGCGAGCAGCAGCGCCGCCGCGACGCCGGCGGCCAGGACCGGCAGCACGACGCGGCGCGCGGGCAGCAGCTGCGCGACGCGCTGCACGCCGATGCCCGCGCAGAGCGCGAGCGGCGGCGCGGTCAGCCCGCCGTAGTGGCGGAACCAGGACGGGCTCAGCAGCAGCACCGCCGCGTCCGCGAGCAGCAGCACGGCGAAGACCCGGGCGCCCCGGGTGAGCAGGGTCAGCACGACGGCGAGCGCGACGGCGGCGGTGAGCGCGAGCGTCACGGTCCGCAGGTGCAGGCCGGCGGCGGCGTGCGCGCCGAGGATGCCGGCCAGCCGGTGGACGAGGCCGGGCTGCCGGGGCCGGCCGATCTGATCGAGCACCACCTCTCGCACCATCGCCTGCGGCGCGGCCAGCAGCGACGGGCCCCACACGATCGCGACGGCCAGCGCCGCGCCGAGCGCGAAGCGGAGGCGGTCGCGCATGCCGGGCGTGCAGAGCGCCAGCACCGCGATCGGCACGACGTACCAGATCTTCACGTCGGCGGACCAGCCCGCCGCGAGGCCCGCCAGCAGGACGCCGCGGCCCGTGCGGGCGCGCTGCAGCAGGAGCACCGCCAGCAGCACGCCGAGGGTGCCGAGCGGCTCGAGCAGGACCGACCGCTCGGCCCACACCGCCGGCGGCAGCACCGCGTAGAGCACGCCGCCGGTCAGCGCCGCGGCCCAGCCCCACCGCCGCAGGATCACGACGATCAGGGCGGTGTTCAGCCCGCCGATCAGCTCGAACGCGAGCCGTGCGGCGGTCAGCCCCGCCGGATCGGCGGTCAGCGAACCGAACGCCGCGAACGGCGCCACGGCGAGCGCGACGCCCGGCGGGTGCAGGAGGAGGAAGTCCGCGTACGGGATGCGCCCGTGGACCAGGGCGTCGCCCGCCGCGTAGTAGACGCCGTCGTCGTAGCCGCCCATGCCGGTGAGGCCGCCGCCGCGCAGCATGACGGCGAGGCGGATCGCGAACGCGAGCGCGCCGATCGCGACGGCGACCGGTCCGACGGGCAGCAGCCGACCGGGCGCGCGCAGCGGCGCGACGGGCGCCCGCTCGGGTCGCTGCAGCGTCGGCGTGCGGATCATGCCCGGCAGCGTCCGCGCCCGCCGTCAAGAAACCTCCGAGGAAGAGCCCCTCCGCCTTCACATGACATGAACGCGCTGCGCCCGCCTCCGGAACCGGGGATGCGGCCGGCGCCGCGCTGCTGCACGATGTGGCGGTGGACGTGCTCGGCGGTGCTCGGTCCCGGGCGCGCCGGGGGACGACGTGACGGCGGAGCGACGGCCTCCGCTGCTCCTCGTCGAGGACGACGTGCGCATCGGGCCGCTCACGGTCGAGATGCTCTCCCCCGCCTACGACGTGCGTCTCGCGCTGGACGCGGCGACCGGCTTCCGGCTGGCGATGGAGGGCGACTTCGCCGCGCTGGTGCTCGACCGCCGGCTGCCGGACGGCGACGGGCTCGACCTCGTGCGGCAGCTGCGCGCCCGCGGCAGCGCGGTGCCGATCATCCTGCTCACGGCCCTGGGCTCTCTCGAGGACCGCGTGGGCGGCCTCGACGCGGGCGCGGACGACTACCTGACGAAGCCGTTCGCCTCCACCGAGCTGCTCGCCCGCCTCCGCGCGATCACGCGGGTGCACGCGACGGGCGAGCCCGTGGTGATGGTCGGCGACTGGGAGTTCCGGCCCGCCGCGCGGATCATCAACTCCCCCTACAGCGGTCGGATCGTGCTGAGCCGCACGGAGGCGCAGCTGCTGCACCTGCTCGCGCAGCACCCCGACGAGACGCTGTCGCGCGAGCGGATCCTGCGCGAGGTGTTCCCGCCGGGCGACGTCCCGGGCACGGTCGACACCTACGTGCACTACCTGCGGCGCAAGACGGAGCGGGACATCGTCACGACCGTCCGCGGGCAGGGCTACCGGGTGGGCCGGCCCTGACCTCGACGGCGCCGGCTCGGTCTTCGAGGTTTCTGGCAGCGGGACCCGAACCATGGCGATCGGAGGTCCCGATGCCCAACTGGTTGTCGTCGCTGCCGATCGAGACGGTGCGCACGCTCGCCGCCGTCTACGCGGTCGTGAGCGTGCTCGTGATCGTGCTGCTGCTGCCCTTCGGCGTGCGCGCCCGCAGCCGCGGGCGCTGGTACGCGGTGCTCGGCGCCGCCGCGGTGCTCGGCGCGGGCATCGGCTGGGCGCTCGTCTGGTGGCTGGGCGACGTGCAGGACGTCTTCGGCGTGCAGCTCTCGACCGTCGTCCACGTCGCCGGCGCCGCGCTGTTCGCCGGCGTCGCCGTGGCGCTCGTCGGCCTGTTCCGCACGAGCTGGTGGAGGAAGGCGGTCGCGGTCGTGGCCGTGCCCGCGGTGCTCGCCGCCGGCGGCCTGATGATCAACGAGGACTTCGCCTACTACCCGACCCTCGGCGACGTCGTCGGCGACACCGGCGTGGGCGCGCTCGTCGCCGGCGGCCTGCACGCGAGCAGCCGGCCGCTCGCCGACTGGCGCGCGCCCGCGGACATGCCGACCACCGGCGAGCTCGGCACGGTCACGATCCCCGGCACGCTCTCCCACTTCCACGCCCGCAAGGCCTGGGTGTGGCTGCCGCCCGCCGCGCTCGTGAAGCACCCGCCGCGGCTGCCCGTCGTCATCGGCCTGTCCGGCCAGCCGGGGCAGCCCTCCGACCTGTTCCTCGCCGGACACCTCGACGAGACGATGGACGCCATCGCGAAGGCGCACCACGGCGTCGCGCCCGTGCTCGTCGTGCCCGACCAGCTCGGGTCCGCCACCCGCAACCCGATGTGCGTGAACTCGAGGCTCGGTCGCGTCGCCACCTACATCACGGTGGACGTGCGGCACTGGATCCTGTCCCACGAGTCCGTCTCGTCCGACCGGCGCGCGTGGACGATCGCAGGCTTCTCGGAGGGCGGCACCTGCTCGATCCAGTTCGGCTCCGGCTACCCGGCGGAGTTCGGCAGCATCGTCGACGTCTCCGGCGAGCTCGCGCCGCGCAACGGCACCGTGACCCAGACGATCGACCGCGGGTTCGGCCGGTCCGCCCGCGCCTACCTCGACGCCTCGCCGCTGCACGTGCTGGCGCACCACCGCTACCCGTCGACGCACGCGATGTTCGCGGTCGGCGGCGACGACGACCGCTACCGGCCGATCACGCTGCGCATGGCGAAGGCGGCGGCGCGCGCGGGCATGACCGTGCGGACCTACGTCGTGCCCGGCACGGCGCACGACTGGCACACCGCCTCCCAGGGCCTCGCGTGGGGCATCGAGGGCCTGGTACCGCGCTGGGGCCTGCCCTCGTGACCGCCGTGCTGCGCCGGCAGACCGTCTCGGTCGCGTTCGCCGCGCTCGTGCTGCTGGTCGCGCTGGCGACCGGCTCGCTGCTCGGGCCGCGGCCCGGGCTGCGCCAGGTGGTCGGCACGGGTCTCGACGCGGTCGTGCAGCACCACGACCTGCTGTCCGTGCTGACCGCGGCGGTGTTCGCGCCGGGCCTCGGGGCCCTGCTGCTCGACGTCGTGGCGATCGTGGCCGTGATGGGCGGCGCGGAGCGCCTGCTCGGGCACGGCCGCACCCTGCTCGTCGCCGCGGGCACGACCGTGCTCGGGATCGCCGCCGGCATCGTGCTGCAGGCCGCCGGCATTCTCGTGCGCGGCGTCTGGTCGCAGGCTCCGCTCGACACCCTCGTCGTCGATCCGCTGATCCCCGTCGCGGGCACGGCGATGGCCGCGAGCGCGTTCGCCGGCCCGCTGTGGCGGCGGAGGATCCGCGTGCTCGGCTTCACCGCGCTCGTCGTCGTCCTGCTCTACTCCGGCGAGCCCGGCGACGCCTACCGGCTGGCCGCGGGCGCGGTCGGCCTCGTGCTCGGCCTCGTGCTCACCCGGCACGCGCCGCGCCTCCGGTGGCGCCGCAGCAGCCACCACGAGACCCGCAGCCTGCTCGCGGCGGTGGTCGGCGTGACCGCGTTCGGCCCGATCGTGGCGGTCGTGTCGCCGCACGGCTACGGGCCGCTGCGGCCGCTCGGCCTGCTGTTCCGCGACTCGCTGCCGGGCGCCGGGTTCTTGCGCGACCCCTGCGACGGGTTCCGCAGCTCGGCCGAGTGCGCGCGCCAGGTCGCGCTCGCGCACGTCAACGGCCCGGGCGCCGCCCTGATGCCGCTGCTCGTGCTGGCGGCGTCGCTCGCCGCCGCGTGGGGCATGTGGCACGGCCGCCGGGCGAGCGCGATCGTCGCCGTCGCCCTCAACGCGCTCATCGCCCTGCTGACCGCGGTCTTCTTCGGCGTGCTGCCCGCGCTGCGGCACCCGCGCACGCTGCTCGGCCCGGCGCTGGACGGCGGCCCGACGCTGCAGACGACCCTCGCCGCGCTCGTGCCGGCGGCCGTCGCCGCACTGGTGCTGCTGAGCATCCGGCACTTCGACGTGCGCCCTCGGCGGACCGTGGCGCTGGCCTCCGCGGGCGCGGTCGTGGCGGCCCTCCTGGTCGGCGCGGTGCCGTACGTGCTCGCGGGAGCCCTCCTCCCCCGCCAGTTCGCGCCGCGGTCGGACGTGCTGTCGACCCTCGCCGACGTGCCGCAGCGGTACGTGCCGATCGGCTTCCAGCGGCTGCAGCACCTCGGGCTCGTTCCCATCGGCCAGCCCGCTCACCTGATCCACGACTGGATGGGGCCGCTGCTCTGGGCGGTCGTGCTCGCGGTCACCCTGGTGCTGCGCTTCGACCTGGCGGTCGCGCCGGGCGCCGACGACCAGCGCCTGCGCCGGCTGCTGCGCGCCGGCGGCAGCGGCTCGATCTCCTACATGGCGACCTGGCCGGGCAACGTCGTGCGGTTCTCCGCCTCGGGCGACCACGCCGTCGCGTACCGCGAGATCGGGGGCGTCGCCCTCGCGCTCGGCGAGCCCGTCGGCGCCGCGGCGGGCCGGCTCGCCGCGGCGCGGGAGTTCGCCGTCGACTGCGACGACCGGGGCCTGACCCCCGTGTTCTACGCGGTCTCCCCCGAGTTCGCGCGGGCCCTGTCGGACGAGCGGCGCTGGTCGACGGCCACCATCGGCGAGGACACCCTGATCCGTCCGCGCGCGTTCGCGATGACCGGCAAGCGCTGGCAGGACGTGCGCACCTCCATCAACCGCGCGCAGCGGCTGGGCGTCTCCACCTGGTGGACGACCTGGAGCGACTGCACCCCCGCGCAACGCGCGCAGATCACCGCGATCTCGGAGGAGTGGGTCGCGGACCGCGGGCTGCCCGAGCTCGGCTTCACCCTGGGCGGCGTCGACGAGCTGCACGACCCCGCGGTGCGGCTGATGCTCGCGCTCGACGCGGAGGGCCGCGTGATCGCGACGACCAGCTGGCTGCCGACCTGGCGCGACGACGTGCAGATCGGCTGGACGCTCGACGTGATGCGGCGGTCGGCGGACTCGATGAACGGGCTGATGGAGTTCGTCATCGCGCAGGTGCTGCTCCTCGCGCAGGAGCAGGACCTGGAGTTCGTGAGCCTGTCCGCCTCACCCCTCGCGCTCTCCGACGTGGAGGACGACGGAGCGCTCGACCGGCTGCTGCGGGTGCTGTCCCGGGTGCTCGAGCCGGCGTACGGGTTCGCGTCGCTCGCGTCGTTCAAGGCGAAGTTCCAGCCCGAGCTGCAGCCGCTGGTCCTCGCCTACCCCGACGCCCTCGCGCTGCCGGCGACCGGCATCGCGCTGACGCGCGCCTACCTGCCGCACCTCACGGCGCGCGCCGCAGTGCGCCTGGTGTCCGCCTTCCGCTGACGCGGGCGCAGGTGCAACGGGCCTGGACGCCCGGCGGGACACGCCGAGGACGGGCACCGTGTCCCTGGAACCCCGGGCGCCGCCGTCCCACACTCGAGGGATGCAGCGGCGTGCACCGACCCGGCGGACCGTGGCGGTGCTCGGCGCCGCGGCGGTCGCGACGCTGCTGGCGCCGGACCGGGACGTCCGGTCGCTGTTCGTGCTCGGCGACTCCTGGGCCGCCGGGCTGCACGCCGACCCCGCGCGGGCGCTCGGTCAGGTCGCGGCGGCGCGGCTGCACTGGGCGGTCACCGTCGACGCCGTCTCGGGCACCGGCTACGTGACGGATGCGGGCGGGGGCGCCGCCTACGCCGATCGCGTGGCGCGCGTCGAGCCCTCGGTGCGCGCCGACCTGGTGGTGGTGCAGGGCGGCAGCAACGACCGCGACGCGTCGCAGGCGGAGCTGGCCGCCGGTGCGCGGCGGACCCTGCGGGCGCTGGGGAGCCGGTTCCCCGCGGCGCCGCGCGTGATGCTCGGGCCGGGACCCGATCCCGAGCCGGTGACCGCCGAGCAGCGCGCGGTCGACGACGTGCTCGCCGACGTGGCCGAGGCGGAGGGCGTGGCGTACATCTCCATGCTCCGCGCGGCATGGATCCCCTCCGCGCCGACCCGCGTGCTCGATCCGCGGAACCATCACCCGACGATCGACGGCCAGGCCTACCTGGGGCTGCGGCTCGAGCAGCGTCTGCGGGGCCTCTACCCGCGGCTGACGCGCTCCGTCTGACGGCCCCCGACCGCAGGCGCGCGGCGCGGCCGGCCGCCGAGCACGCCGGTGGCGAGGGCGACGCCGACCAGGCAGATCGCGCCGCCGACGAAGGTGAGCGGTGCGGGCACCTCCGCGAGCACCGCCCAGGACAGCAGCACGACCAGCGGCGGGACCGCGTAGGTCGACGCCGCCATCCGGCCCGCGCTGGTCCGCGACAGCGCCCAGCCCCACAGCAGGAACGCGATCGCGGTCGGGAACACGCCCAGGTAGACGACCACGGGCAGGGTGGCGCCCGGTGCCGTGGCGACCTGCTCGACGAGCCGCGGGGCGAAGGGCAGGCAGACGACGGTGCCCGCGGCCGCGCCGAGCCAGGTGAGCGTCAGCGCGTCGAGCCGCACGAGCAGCCGCTTCTGCACCGTCGCCGCACCCGCGTAGAGCACCGCCGCGGCGAGGCCGAGCAGCACGCCGAGCAGGTCGCCTCGACCGGTGGAGGTCGTGACCGCGATGAGCGCGACGCCCGTGAAGGCGACGGCGAGCCCGATCATCAGCCGGGCGGGGAACCCCTCGCCGAGCAGCAGCCCCGCGAGCACGCCCACGATCACGGGCGCCAGGTTCACGAGCAGAGCGGTGGTGCCGGCGTCGATCCGCGTCTCGGCGGTGTTCAGCGCCAGGTTGTACAGGCCGAACCAAGCGACGCCCCACGCGGCGACGGCGAGCAGCAGCCGGCCGCGCGGCAGAACCGGCGCTCTCCCGCGTCGTGCCGCGCGCACGCCGACCACCAGCGTCAGCACGAGGGTCCCGACCAGCATCCGGCCCAGCGCGAGCGGGCCCGGGTCGAGGTCCGCCCCGACCGCTCGCACCCCGATGAAGGCCGATGCCCAGAGCACGACGGTCACGACGGCGGCGAGCACGGGCAGGACGCGGGAGGCGGGCACGGCTCCACCTTCGAGCAGTGGAGGATTCAGTGCAATCACCGGATGCTTCCGCTCCCTTCAGCCCGACTGTACGATCCGGCGCATGCTCGACGTGCAGCGCCTCCGCGTGCTCCGCGCCGTCGTGGCGACCGGTTCCGTGCAGGCGGCAGCCGCGAACCTGGGGTACACGCCCTCGGCGGTGAGCCAGCACGTCGGCGCCCTGCAGCGGGAGACCGGCCTGGTGCTGCTCGAGCGGGCGGGCCGGGGCGTGCGCCCCACCGCGGCGGGCCGCACGCTCGCCGCCGAGGCGGAGGCGGTGCTGGCGCGGATCGCGGAGAGCGAGACCCTCGTCGCCGATCTGCGCGCCGGCCGCACGGGCGCGCTCTCCATCGCGTACTTCGCGTCGGTCGGCGCGGTGTGGATGCCCGTCGTCGTGCGGGGGCTCATCGAGGCGTTCCCGGCGGTCCGGCTCGACCTGCGGCTCGCCGACGACCCGGCGGAGGACGGGATGGACCGCGCGGACGTCCAGCTGGTCGTCGACCGGCCCGACCTCGCGCCCGCCGTCGGCTCGACGGCCCACCACCTGCTCGACGACCCCTACGTGGTCGTCCTCCCCGAGCAGCACCCCCTGGCGTCGCGCCCGGAGGTGCCGCTCGGCGATCTGCCCGCCGAGTCCTGGATCGACAACGACTTCACCCGGGGCTGGTGCCGCCGCGTCCTGCTCGACGCGTGCGCCGCGGCCGGCTTCGCCCCGACCTTCCGCGTGGAAGCGCACGACTACCCGTCCGCGATCTCCTTCGTGGCCGCGGGCGTCGGCGTCACGGTGCTGCCCGCGCTCGGCGCGGCCCGGCTGCCGGCCGGCGTGGTCGCCCGGCCCATCGTGCGGCCGACGCCCGTCCGCTCGATCCACGCGGTCGTGCGGGACGCCGTCGCGCGGACGCCGCCGGTCGCGCTGGCCCTCCGGCTGCTGCAGCAGGCGGCCTCCGCGGACGTGGCCGACCCCGCGCGGACGTAGTCGCCCCGCTGCCGCGTCCGGATCAGGCGCCGGCCGCGGGCTCCTCGTCGACCGGGTGCGCCCGCAGGTGCGCGATCACGAGGGCGGCGAGCTCGTCGGGCCGCTCCTCCGGGATCCAGTGCGACGCCCCGCGCAGCACCTCGAACCGGTAGGGCGCCCGGACGAAGTCGGCGGCCCCCTCCGCGGCCCGGCGGCCGATCGCGGTGTCGCGGTCGCTCCACACGAACAGCGTCGGCACGCGGGTGCGGCCCGCGCTCAGCTGGCCGCGCAGGCGGATCGCCCGGTACCAGTTCAGGGTCGCCGTGGCGGTGCGGGGATCGGTCAGCAGGCGGAGGGAGGCGTCGAGCGACGGCAGCCCGGTGCCGGCGAGCAGCCGGCGCGCGAACGCGCCGCCGCGCGCCCGCAGCAGGCGCTCGGGCAGCACCGGCGGCTGGAACAGGCCCATGTACCAGGACCGCAGCAGCTGCGGGCCCGCGAGCGCCCGGCGCAGCGCCGCGGGGTGCGGCACCGACACGGCGGCGAGCGACGCGACGCGGTCGGGGTGCCGCCCGGCGAGGGTCCAGCCGACGGCGGCGCCCCAGTCGTGGCCGAGCACCGCGAACCGGTCGGCTCCCGCCGCGTCGGCGAGCGCGAGCACGTCCCCGGTCAGGGCGCCCATCGCGTAGTCCGCGACGCGCTGCGGCTGCGCGCCCCGCGAGTAGCCCCGCTGGTCCGGCGCGAGCACGCGGTACCCCGCCGACACGAGCCGCGGCGTCACGGCGGCCCAGCTCGCCGACGTCTGCGGGAACCCGTGCAGCGCGATCACGACGGGGCCGTCGAGCGGCCCCTCGTCGCGGACGGAGAGCAGCAGCCCGTCGGACGCGAAGCTCGCGAGGCGTTCCGGCACGCTCACCCCTGCAGGAACGCGGCGGCGCGGCGACCCCACCCGCGCACCTCGTCGGGCGTCGACGCCACCTCGAGCGTCGCGGCGGGCAGCAGCGCGGCGAGGTGCTCCGCGCTCGAGACGGGGTGGCTCGCGTCCGTGCCCCAGGCGAGCACCAGCGTCGGCTGCACGATCGTGCGGAGGGCGTCGTCCTCCGGGAACGCGCTGCCCGCAGCGCCGCGCAGCACGGACGGCACGAGCTCGTCGCGGATCGGGATCCAGGAGGGGCGGGTCCAGCCGCCGCGCTGCAGGATCTCGGGCGGCGCGGCCGCGGTGACGAGGCGCTGCCACGCCTCCGGTCCCCGCAGGTCGATCAGCTCGGCGGCGCCGCGGTAGAGCTCGGCCTGCTCCGCGCGCGCGGCTCCCGTGGTCGGCGGGATGACCAGCACGAGGCGCCGGAACCGGTCCGGCGCCGCGAGCACGGCGTGGAGCAGGACGCCGCAGCCCGTGCTCTCACCGAGTGCGTCGACGGGGTCGGTCGGCGAGACGGCCCGGGTGACCGCGACCAGGTCCTCGGCGAGCGCCGGCCAGCGGTACTGCTCGTCCGTGGCGCCGCCGCTCGACTCGCCGTGGCCGCGGCTGTCGATGCGCACCAGCCGCTGCCCCGCGTCGGCGACCGGGCTCCAGTCGAAGACGCCCGCCTCGTCCTCCCAGCGGCGGCTCGTCGCGAGCGAGTGCGCGACCACGAGGGTCCGGTCGGCTGCGGCGAGGGTGCTGCTGTACGCGATGCGGGCCTGCGGGCGCTCGAGGTACTCGTCCACGGCGGGGAGTCTACGAACGCGATCCGGCCGCACTCCTGGACGGGCTCCGGGTGCACATCCGGCCGGTTCGCGCACGCCTCGGCCGCTCCGGCGCCCGAGATGGAACGATGCTCCCGACCTGCTCGCGACGGAAGGGAGCGCTGGACCCGTGGTCGACGCCGCCTCCCCGGTCTCCCTCCCGTCCGTCCTCCAGGGCCGGTACCGCATCGGCCCCGTGCTCGGGCGCGGCGGCGCCTCCGTCGTGTACCGCGCGCGCGACCTGCTGCTCGGCCGCGACGTGGCCATCAAGGTGTTCAGCGCCCGCGCGGCGACCCCGGAGCAGCTGAAGGCGCAGGAGGGCGAGGCCCGCATGCTCGGCGGGCTGAACCACCACGCGCTCGTGGCGCTGCTCGACGCGGGGGTGGACCTCACCGACGCCACGGCGCCGCAGATGTTCCTGATCATGGAGTTCGTCGACGGGCCCGACCTGCGCCGTCGGCTCCGCACCGGGGCGCTGACGCCCTTCGAGGTCGCGTACCTCGCGTGGGACCTGCTCGCCGCGCTGCAGTACGTGCACGAGCGGGGCATCATCCACCGCGACCTGAAGCCGGCGAACGTGCTGCTGGCGCCCGCGCAGGCGCGTCCCGCGCGCGGGAAGATCGCGGACTTCGGCATCGCGGTGCTGAGCGGATCGACGGACGAGCCGAGCGAGGAGACGACGGGCACCGCCGCATACCTCAGCCCGGAGCAGGTGGAGGGCGAGCCGCTCGGCTCGGAGACGGACATCTACTCCCTCGGCCTCGTGCTGCTCGAGGCGTACACCGGACGCACGGCGTTCCCGGGCGGCGTGCTCGAGTCGGCGTTCGCGCGACTCGACGCGGACCCCGCCATCCCGGGCGACATGCCCGCGGAGCTCGCCGCGATCCTCCGCGGCATGACCGCGCGCGACCCGAAGGACCGTCCGACCGCCCAGGAGGCGGTCACCGCCTTCCGGGCGATCATCGTCGGCCACCTCGGCGGCGATCGCCCGAAGCCGGCGGACTCCGAGTCGTCGCGCCTCGCCGCGGTGCGCGACTCCGACCTGCTGGACAGCGAGCCGGACGTGGAGTTCGACCGGATCACCTCGCTCGCCGCGCGGATCTTCGACGTGCCCGTCGCGGTGATCAGCATCGTCGACGCCGATCGCGTGTGGCTGAAGTCGCGCCAGGGCATCGACGTGCAGGAGCTGACGCGCGACCGCGGCCTGGGCGGCACCGGCGGGCTGCACGACGAGACGCTCGTGATCGAGGACGTGCGCGCCGACCCGCGCACCGCCTCCCGCCCCGCCGCGGAGCACGCGGGCCTCCGGTTCTACGCGGGCGCGCCGCTGATCACCGCGGACGGCCACAACCTGGGCTCGCTCTCGATCTCGGACGTGCGGCCGCGCTCGATGGGCGCCGCGGAGGTCGCCACCCTCGAGGACCTCGCCGCGATGGCGCTGCACGAGATGGAGCTGCGCCGCGCCGCCCGCCGGGTCGCCCTCGGCCTGCTCGGCAAGCGCGACTAGCCCCGTGCGCGCAGCTGCGCGCCGTGGTCCCGGATGCGCGCGCTCGCTCGCGCGCAACTGCGTCTGGCGCGCGCAATCGCGGGACCGTCAGTCCTCGCGGGGTGCGGCGGGGCCGAGCGCGATCGGGCCGCGCTCCGTCTTCTCCGGAGCGGGTGCGGGTGCGGGTGCGGGCGACGTCGCGCTCGGCGTGGGAGCGGGCGACGTCGCGCTCGGCGCGGGAGCGGCCTCCGGGGCGGGAGGCGCGGGCGTCTCGGCAGCGGGTGCGGGGGCCGCGCCGTCGGAGGCGGCCGCCTTCCGGGCCGCGCGAGCGGCGGCCTGCACGCGCCCGAGCTCCGCGGTGCCGCTGGCGGCGAGCGCGGCCGCTGCGCCCGCGGACAGCGCCGCGACGACGAGCGCCGACTTCGCGAAGCCGATCCGGTTGCCGAGCCCGCGCCACACCGCGACGCCCGTGAAGAGCACCGCCGTGTTCCCGGCAGCCGCGGCGCCGCCGAGCAGCCCGGCGCCGCGCGCCGCCGACTTGGCGGAGGCGACCACGTCCGAGCGCGCCGCGCCCAGCTCCTGCCGCACGAGGTCCGCGACGTTCTGCCCGACCCCGCCGACGAGCCCGCCGAGCGCCGCCGCGGCTGCCCGCTTCGCCGACTGCGGGTCGCCCTCCGCGCGGGTCGCGTCGAACTCCTGCTTCACGCGCTCGGAGACGTTCTGCCCGACCCCGCTCATCAGCCCGCTGAGCGCCGCCATGGCGGCCCGCCTGCCCGACTTCGCATCGCTCACGGACGCGCCTCCTCCACCGCTGCACGCGGATCCCGCGCTCCGACCACCTTTCCGCAGCCGCCGGTGAGGAGGCCGCGAGACGGCGCTAGGCCCGGGCAGCCGAGTCGGCGATGCCGCCGAACCGGAACCAGCGGTGCAGCAGCAGGTAGACGACCACCGGGGGCACGAGGCCGATTATGGCGAGCCCCGGCGACCGGCCGCCGCTGACGAGCGCGAGGCCCACGGTGAAGAACCGCTGGTCCTGCACGAAGAGCAACGCGATCCAGTACTCGTTCCAGGCGAACAGGAACGTGATGAGCGCCGTCGACAGCAGCGCGGGCCCCGAGTTCGGCAGCACCATCCGCACGAACGCGCCGAACGGGGTGCAGCCGTCGAGCCACGCGGCCTCCTCCACCTCGATCGGCAGGGTGGAGAACCAGGTGGTCGTGGTCCAGGTCGCGACCGCGAGGGAGAACCCGACGTACAGCACCGTCAGCCAGACCAGGTCGTCGATGCCGCCGACTTGCACGAGCATCACGTAGAGCGGCGGCAGCAGCACCATCGCGGGCAGCGACTGCAGCCCGAAGAGCACGACGGCGTAGGCGCCGAGCGCACGGCTGCGCCCGCGCGACAGGGCGTAGCCCGCCGGGGCGGCGACGACGAGCACGCCGATCACGGTGCCGGCGGTCACGAGCACGCTGTTCAGGAGCCACTGCAGCGCGGGCCCGTCGCCGAGCTGCAGCAGCACGCGCAGCGGCGCGAACGTCCCGTCCCGGGTCACGACGAGCGGGAGGAGGATCGGCACGAGCGGCACGAGCGCCACCGCGGTGACGACGAGCAGGAGGGCCGACCGCAGCCACGCGCCGAGCGACGGCCGGGCGGGACGCCGCGACGGACGAGCTGCCGTCCGCGGCTGTGCGATCGCGCTCATGCGTCCTCCGCTCCCCACCGCGACCGCTCCCCCGGGCAGCCCGTCGCGGCCTCCGACGCTAGCCGGGTCCCCATGTGCCTCCGCGGCGCGGGCCGGGCGCCCGATCGCGTGGAGGCGGTCAGGCGCGGCCGCCGCGCAGCTGCGGGAACCCGTCGTCGCGCCACTCGTCGGGCAGCGCCACCCCGTCGCGCGCCGCGTCCGCCTCGCGCTGGCGCAGCTCGACGCGGCGGATCTTGCCCGAGATCGTCTTCGGCAGGTCGAAGAACTCGAGCCGCCGCACGCGCTGGAACGGCGGCAGCTGCTCCCGCGCGTACTGCAGCACCGCGAGCGCCGTGCCCTCGTCGGCCGCCCAGCCCGGCGCGAGCGCGACGTACGCCTTGACCGCGTTCAGCCGCGTCTCCTCCGGAGCCGGCACGACCGCCGCCTCCATCACCGCGGGGTGCTCGATCAGCACGCTCTCCACCTCGAACGGCGACACCTTGTAGTCGGAGGACTTGAAGATGTCGTCGGTCCGGCCGATGAAGGTGATCACGCCGTCGGCGTCGCGCTGGGCGACGTCGCCGGTGCGGTAGTAGCGCTCCGTCGTGCCCGCGCCCGTGCCGGGCACGCCCAGGTAGCCCGCCATCAGGTACGGGGAGGTCTGCTGCAGGTCGATCGCGATCTCGCCCTCGTCGGCCTGCTCGCCGGAGATCGGGTCGACGAGCGCGATGCCCACGCCCGGCAGCGGCACGCCCATGGATCCGCTCTTCACGGGGCTGCCGGGGGTGTTCGCGATGATGGCGGTCATCTCGGTCTGCCCGTAGCCGTCGCGGATCGTGAGGCCCCAGGCGTCCTGCACCCGGTCGATGACCTCGGGGTTCAGCGGCTCGCCGGCGGACAGCGCCTCGCGCAGCGCGAGCGGCTTCGCACCCAGGTCGGCGCGGATCAGCATGCGCCAGACGGTCGGGGGCGCGCAGAACGTCGTGACGCCGCCGCGGTCCAGCTGCTGCCGCAGGGCGGCGGCGTCGAAGCGCGCGTAGTTGAAGACGAAGACCGTCGCCTCCGCGATCCAGGGGGCGAAGAAGCAGCTCCACGCGTGCTTCGCCCAGCCGGGTGAGCTGATCGCGAGGTGCACGTCACCGGGCTGCAGGCCGAGCCAGTACATCGTCGTGAGGTGCCCGACCGGGTACGAGACGCGGGTGTGCACGACCATCTTCGGCCGGTTGGTGGTACCGGAGGTGAAGTAGACGAGGGAGGGGTCGTCCGACCGCACCGCCACCTCGGGCCGGGTGCCCGTCCACCCCGCGGCGTCGGCGTACGGGGCCCAGCCGTCGACCGGGTCGCCGACGACGATGCGCGAGAAGCCGCCGAGCCCGTCGAACTTGCCGGTGTCGGCCGCGTTCGCGATCACGTGCTTCACGAGCCCGCGCTCGACCCGGTCGCGCAGGTCGCCGGGCGTCAGCACCGTGGTGGTCGGCAGCAGCACCGCGCCGATCTTCATCACGGCGAGCATCGACTCCCACAGCTCGACCTGGTTGCCGAGCATCAGCATCACGTGGTCGCCGGGCGCGACGCCGTGCTCCGCGAGCCAGCCGCCGACCTGGTCGGAGCGCTGCCGCATGCGGTCGAACGAGACCTGCCGGTCGCGCCCGTCCTCCTCCACGATCCGCAGCGCGATCCGCTCGTTGCCGAGGGCGATGCGGTCGAACCAGTCGGTCGCCCAGTTGAACGTGGGGCCGACGTCGGGCCAGACGAACTCCTCGGTCGCCCGGCGGTGGTCGGCGCGCAGCGCGATCAGGCGGTCCGGGCAGCGCGGAAGACCTCGTCGGCGTCCATGCGTTCATTCTGCCGCCCGGCCGGAGGCGGGGGCTCAGGCGAGGCGCAGGCCCAGCCCCAGCGCCGGGCCGCCCTCGACGACGCCGTCGTGGAAGCGCAGACCGGTCGGCTCGGCGAGCGCGCCGAGCTGCTCGAAGCGGGCGTCCTCCACGTCCTCGATCCGCACCGGGTCCGGCAGCGCGAAGGCGAGCTGCGCGGACAGCTCGGGCAGCAGGTGCGGCGCGAGCCGGGCGCCGCGCTCCCGCACGAGCTCGGCGATGCGGAGGAACGGGGTGATGCCGCCCACGCGCACGACGTTGGGCTGCAGCACCCGGGCGGCACCCGCGTCGAGGTACTCCCGGAACCGGTGCTCCGTGTGCAGGTTCTCCCCGACCGCGATCGGGATCGCGATGCGCTGCGCGAGCGCGACGTGGCCGGCCAGGTCGTCCGCGCGCAGCGGCTCCTCGAGCCACGCCGGCGCGAACGGCTCGAAGGCCTCCGCGGCGCGGACGGCCGTCGCCAGGTCCCAGCGCTGGTTCGCGTCGAGCATCAGCTCGCGGTCCGGCCCGAGCAGCGCCCGCACGGCGGCGACGCGCCGCAGGTCCTCGGCGAGGTCGGGTCGTCCGACCTTGATCTTCACCGCGGTCATGCCGCCGTCGATCCAGCGCCGGACCTGCGCCTCGAGCTCCGGCAGCGGGTAGTGCAGGTTCACGCCGCTGCCGTAGACCGCGAGCGCGTCGTGCCGGCGACCGAGCAGCTCGGCGAGCCCGATCCCCGCGCGACGGGCGCGCAGGTCCCAGAGCGCGGTGTCGAGCCCGGCGAGGGCGATCGTCGTCACGCCTCCTCCCCCGGCCTCGTGGAGGTGCCGCCAGACGTCGTCCCACCCCTCCGGTTCCGCCGGACGGCCGACGACGAAGGGCGCGACGTCGTCGTCGAGCAGCGCGCGGACCGCCGTCGCGCCGATGGTCGGCGTCCAGCTGAATCCGGTGCCGATCGCGCCGTCGTCCGCGGTGACGCGGACCTCGACCACGCCGAGATCCGGCACGTCCGCTCCCCACGGGCGCGACAGCGGGACGCGCAGCAGCCGCGTCGCGAGCGCGGCGATGCGCCCGCTCACCGGCCGGCGGCGACCAGCGCCCGCCCCGCCTCGAGGAGCGCGGCGAGCCGTTTCTCCTGCTCGTCGGTCGGGTCCGTGAGCGGCGGCCGGACCGGACCCACCGCCGCGCCGCCGAGGCGCAGCCCGGCCTTGATCAGCGACACCGCGAAGCCCGGCGTCTCGTCGCGGAGGCGCACGAGCGGGCCGTAGAACCCGTCGAGCAGGCGGGTGCGCGCCGCGTCGTCGCCCGACTCGAGCGCGGTGCGGAACGCGGTGGCGATCTCGGGCGCCATTGCGAAGACGGCCGAGGAGTAGCGGGGCACGCCGATCGCGGAGTAGGCGGCCTGCGACATCTCCGCGGTCAGCAGGCCGTTGAAGAACAGGACGTCGTCCCGGCCGGCGGCCTTCGCGGCGAGCACGAACGCCTGCATCAGCGCGGTGTCGCCCACGCCGTCCTTGATCCCGATCAGGCCGGGCACCTGCAGCAGCCGCCGCACCCCGTCGACCGTGAAGGCCGCGTTCGCGCGGTGGTACGCGATGACGGGCAGACCGCTCGCCGCGGCGATCGCCTCGACGTAGCGGACGAGCCCCTCCTGCGTCCCGCTCACGAGGTAGGGCGGCAGGACGAGCAGCGCGTCCGCACCCGCCTCCGCCGCGCCGCGGGCGCACGCGAGGGCGTGCCCGAGCGGCCCGCCCGTGCCCGCGACGACGGGGACCGCGCCGCCGGCGGCCGCGACCGAGGCCCGCACCGCGGTCCGGTGCTCCTCCGCCGACAACGCGTGGAACTCCCCGGTGCCGCAGGCCGCGAACACCCCGCCGGCGCCGTGGCGCAGCCCGTCCGCGACGAGGCGGGCGAGCAGCGCCTCGTCCACGCGGTCCCGGTCGTCGAAGGGGGTGACCGGGAAGAACAGCACCCCGTCGCCGAACGTCGTCGTCATGTGGCCTCCATCGCGCCGCGACCCGCTGCCGGGTCCCGTCGATCGTAGGCGGGCGCCGCGCAGGACCCCGTGGCTACCGTGGAGGCATGGATCTGCAGCTGCGCGACCGGGTCGTCCTCGTGGTGGGCGGGGCCGGCTACATCGGCTCGGCGATCGTGGAGCGGGCGCGGGAGGAGGGCGCGACGGTCGTCGTCGCCTCCCGCCACCCGGGCGAGGGCGGGATCGAGCTCGACGGCCGCGACGACGGGTCCGTGCGCCGGGCGATCGCCGCCGTGCTCGCCGAGCACGGCCGCATCGACGCCGCGGTGCTGACCGCCGCGCCGAGCCTGGGCACGCTCGACCCGGCGCGCAAGAACGATCCCGACCAGGTCGCGGACGCCGTCGCGGGCAAGGCGCTGACGTTCCTCCGCGTCGCGAACGCCGTGCTGCCCGGGATGCGGGAGGCGGGCTACGGGCGCGTCGTCGGCATCGCCGGCCAGGCCGCGGTGCTGACCGGCAACCTCGCGGGCGCGGTCCGGAACACGGCGCTGATCGTCGCCGCGAAGAACCTGGCGGACGAGTACGCGGGCACCGGCGTCGGCGTGAACGTCGTGAACCCCGCCGTCGTCACCGACGAACCCGCCGCCGAGGTGACGCCTGGGCAGGGCGGCCAGTCGAGCCCCGACCAGATCGCGGACCTCGTGACCTTCCTCATCTCGCCGCGCAACGTCGTCTCGGGCGAGGCGATCGCGATCGGGCACCGCGTGCAGGGCGTCACCGCGCTCTGAGGACCCGGTCCCGGCTGCGGACCGGCCGGACGTCCGACCACGCGCTCCCTGGTCCGGCGTCCGGGACCGGGGCGGACGGAGCGGTGCGCGCCGCAGCGCGAGCCCGCATGCTGGAGCGATGACCGACACCGCGATGATCGACCCGACCGCCCGCCCCTCCGGCACCGGCTGCGCGGAGTGCGAGGCGACCGGCTCGTGGTGGCTGCACCTGCGGCGGTGCGCGGCGTGCGGGCACATCGGCTGCTGCGACGACTCCCTGGGCCGGCACGGCACCGCGCACTGGCGCGAGACCGGCCACGCGGTCGAGCAGTCGTTCGAGCCGGGCGAGGACTGGTTCTGGGACTACCGGGTCGACGCGTTCGTCGACGGGCCGCGCCTCGCCGACCCGCAGAGCCGTCCGGATGCGCAGACCGTGCCCGGGCCCGCGGAGCGGGTGCCGGCGGACTGGACGGCGCAGCTCGAGGCGAGCCGGGGCTGACGCGCGCTCAGGTCGAGCTCGGCCAGTCCGCGCCGACACGACGCCACGTCGAGTCGATGCGCTGCAGCACCTCCTCCGGCAGCGGCCCGCGCTCGAAGGCCTCGACGTTCCGCCGCAGGTTGTCGAGCTTCGCGGTGCCGACGATCGCGCTGTGCACCCCCGGCGCGTGCGCGGTGAAGCGCAGCGCGAGCTCCGCGGGGTCGAGGTCGCCGAAGTCGTAGTCGAGCTCGCGGAGTCGCTGCCAGTACAGCTCCGCGTAGTGGCCGACCGGGCGCTCCGCGAACCGCCACGGCGCGTTCGCGATGGGCCGCTTCGCGATGACCCCGAGCGCCGGGGAACGCCCGATCACGTGGCGCAGGTTCCACTGGTCGGCGATGCTCGCGCTCGCCTCGACCGAGCCGAAGCGGCCGGAGTCCGCCGCGAAGGCGAGGTGCTCGTTGTCGCCGCTGTACGCCGCCACGCCCACGTCGCCCGCGGCGACCGCGTCGTCGAGCACGTCCTGCAGGTCCCCGCGACGCAGCACCTCCACCGGGCAGGAGTGCAGGTGGAACACGTCGATGCGCTCGGAGCGCGTGCGGCGGAGGGAGTCCTCGATGCCGCGCCGCAGCGCCTCCGGACTCCAGTCCGGCTCGCCCTCGACGCCCGCGCCGCCCTTGCTCGACAGCACGAACTCGCCGCGCCGGTGCGCCAGGTGCCGGCCGATCCGCTCCTCGCTCAGGCCGTAGCCGCGGGCGGTGTCGATCAGCGTGACCCCGAGGTCGAGGGCGCCCTGCAGCACCGCGGCCGCGTCGTCCTCGCCGACCTCGCGCTCGCCGATCTGGCCCGCGCCGAGCCCGATCGCCGAGACCTGCAGACCCGTGTCCCCGAACCGCCGCTGCTCCAGCACCGGGCGATCCTCCCTCAGCCCCGCTTGGCGCTCGTCGAGCGCGCGGTGCGCCCGTCCTCGGTCGTCACGATCAGGCCGCGCGAGCCGCGGGCGGACTCCGTGAGCCGCTGCACCCACTCCTCGTCGATCTCGGGCGCGCGGGAGCCGGCGAAGCGGAAGGAGAGGTCCCCCTCCGGATGCAGCCAGATCGAGCTGCGGCCGCTGCCGGCCTCGACGCCGTCGATCCACGACAGCACGAACCGCTCCTGCATGCGCGGGCGCTGCACGATCACGATCTGCAGGTGCGCCAGCAGCCGGTCGTCGAACTCGACCGTCCACTGGCCGCAGGTCATGCTCCCCGAGGCGCGTCGTCCTCGTCGGTGCCCGTGCCCCGAGCGGCTGCGCGGCGATCACGTCGTAACTCGCGATGCGCGACCGCAGGTAGGCCTCGGCCTCCGCGTTTGCCGGCTCGGGCAGCGACGTCGTGGCGGACTGGATCACAAGGGCGGTCCCGCTGTTCAGGAGGAGCCCGGCCGTCACGTCGTTGCCGTCCGTGTCGGTTGCGTGCACGGAGACGCTGTCGCCGCTCCGCAGCTGCGCCAGCAGCGCGCCGTACCGCAGCAGCAGCTCCGCGACCTCGTCCCCGACCAGCAAGGTCTTGTCGGCGATGAGCAGGTGCTTCACGGATCGACCGTATGAAAGGCGGACATTCGCGAACCGGGGCTCGACGACAGTCGCTCACCCCGCCAGGCGCCCTCGCGGCGCGCTGTCGAGCGGGGCGAGCAGACTGCGGTCCATGAGGCGATCCCGCGCACTCCCCCTCGCCCGCGTCGGTCGACGGGCGGCCGAGCTCGCCCTCGGGCTGCCGGCCGGCGGCACCGACTACGCGGTCACGCGAGACCTGCGCGTGCCGATGTCCGACGGCGTCGACCTGCTCGCCGACCTGTACCGGCCACGCGGATCCGGCCCGGGCCCCGTGGTGCTGATCAGGACTCCCTACGGCCGCACGACGCTCGGCAGCCGGCTGTTCGCGATCGTGCTCGCGCGGCGGGGCTTCCAGGTGCTGCTGCAGTCGGTGCGGGGCGGCTTCGGCTCGGGCGGGTCCTTCCGGCCGTTCACGACCGAGCACCAGGACGGGCTCGACACCCTGGCGTGGGTCCGCCGGCAGCGGTGGTGCGACGGCCGCGTCGCCACCACCGGTGCGAGCTACTTCGGGCACACGCAGTGGGC
The DNA here is from genome assembly GCF_039544415.1 of Amnibacterium soli. Taxonomy (NCBI): domain Bacteria; kingdom Bacillati; phylum Actinomycetota; class Actinomycetes; order Micrococcales; family Microbacteriaceae; genus Amnibacterium; species Amnibacterium soli. Next base: position 69,385 of record NZ_BAABLP010000003.1, read on the forward strand.
GGTGGCGCCCTACGCCGACCCGCCGCTCGTGTCCTCCTCCCTCCACATCACGGCTGCGCGCATCAGCGACGGCTTCTACGAGCACGGGGCGCCGGGCCTGCTGAACGGGCTGACCTGGAGCGACCTGCTCGCCAGGCAGGAGCTGCCCGCGCCGCTGCCGCTGATCGGCGGCTTCGGGCGGCGCACCCGCGTGGTCCGGGCCCTGCGGACCCGGCCGCTGCGGGACGCGGACGTGACCGCCGCGCAGGTGCCGGTCGCCTTCTGGCGCGACTTCACCGGCCACGCGGAGCCGGGCGACCCCTTCTGGCAGGTCGCCGACCACGACGGCGCGGACCTCGGCCGCATGCCGCCGGTCAACATGGTGACCGGGTGGTGGGACCTCTTCCTCCAGGCCCAGCTGCACGACCACGAGCGGCTCGTCGCCGCCGGGGTGCCCGTGTGGCTGACGGTCGGCCCGTGGCTGCACGGCGCGACGCCCGAGGTGCGCGAGATGCTGCGGACGGACCTCGAGTGGCTCGAGCACCACCTGCACGGCGGGCCCGCGCCGGAGGGGGCGCCCGTGCGGGTCTGGCTGCAGCAGGCGGACCGCTGGCTCGACCTCGAGGCCTGGCCGCCGCCCGCCGCGGTCGTCGAGCGCCGCTGGCTCGCGCCGGACGCCGCGCTCGCGCCGTCGCCGGTGGGCGGCGCGGCCGGGCCGAGCGTCTTCGTGTTCGACCCCGCGGACCCGACCCCGGTCGACGGCGGTCCGCTGCTCGCTCCCCCGGGAGGTCAGGTCGACGACCGCGAGACGGAGGCGGGCATCGACGTGGTCGTCTTCACCGGCGCGGCGGAGGCGCAGGACCTCGACCTGGTCGGACCGGTCGTCGCCCGCGTGCACGTGCAGCCGGAGCGGGACCGCGCCGACGTGTTCGTCCGCCTCTGCGACGTCGACCCCGACGGGGTCTCCCGCAACGTCGTCGAGGGCATCCGTCGCCTCGATCCGCTGACGGTGCCGGCCGACGACGTGACGGTCGGGGACGACGGGGTGCTCGCGGTCGACGTCGAGCTGTTCCCCACCGCCTACCGCGTCGCCGCCGGGCACCGCCTCCGCCTCGTCATCGCGGGCGGCGCCTTCCCGCGGTTCGCGCCGAACCCCGGCGTCGAGGGCGCGCTGGGCGACTCGCCCGAGGGCGTGCCGTGCCGGTTCCGCGTCTTCCACGACGCGGAGCACCCCTCCCACGTCCGGCTGTCCGTGCTGCCGGCCTGAGACGGGAGCGGTAACACCGCGGAAACCGCGCTCCCCTAGCGTGCGCCGATGCTCGCACTCGACGACTACCTGCGCCTGCTGCCGAAGACGGAGCTGCACTGCCACTTCGTATCGACGATGTCAGCAGGGATGCTGATCGCGCAGGCCGAGCGCTACGGCGTCCCCCTGCGGACCTCGGACGCCGCCGAGCTGTTCGACTACGCGGACCTGCGCGAGTTCCTCGTCGACTTCGAGGCGGCGCATCAGGTGCTGCGCACGCCGCAGGAGCTCGCCCGGGTCGCGTACGACGGCGTCCGCCTCGCGGCGGCCGACGGCGCGCTGCGGTACCGCGAGTACTTCGTCAACCCGCACTCGTTCGCCGCGGTGGGCCTGGGCTACGGGCCGCTGATGGACGGCGTGCTCGACGGGCTGCGGGCCGCCGAGCGCGACTTCGGCGTCGGCTTCAACGTCGTCGTCGCGATCCGGAAGGACGTGACGCCGACGGAGGCGACCGAGTTGGTGCAGCTCGTCACCGACACCCCGTACCCGGAGGTGGTCGGCATCGGCGCCGACTACCTGACCGCGGAGGGGACGGAGGACCCGGCCCGGTTCGCGGAGGCGTACGCCCTCGCGAAGCGGGTGGGGCTGAGGACGACGATCCACGCCGGCGAGACGCCGCACTCGGGCCCGGAGGACGTGCGGGCCGCGCTCGACGTGCTGCACGTCGACCGCATCGACCACGGCTACCGCGTCGTCGACGACGCCGAGCTGCTCGCCCGCGTCGTCGACGAGCAGGTGCCGTTCGATGCGACGCCGATCTCCACGACGATCTGCTCGGGCTGGCGTCTGGACCCCGAGCACCGGCTGGCGACGCTGATCGCCGCGGGCGCGAACGTCAACATCTCCACCGACGACGCCCTGTTCTTCCGCACGGATCTCGGGCGCGAGTACCGGGAGGGGCTCGTAGCCCTCGGCGTCGACGCCGCGACCGCGCGCCGGCTCGCCCTGAACGGCGTCGAGGCGGCCTTCTGCTCCGACGACGAGAAGGCCGCGCTGCGCGCCCGGTTCACCGGCGAGCTGCTCGCGCTCGACGCGATGCTCGACCCGGCGGTCGCGGGGTAGCCCCCTCCACCTGGGGTCGAGAGGCGTGCGCCCGTCGCGACGAATCGTGCAGCCGCTGCGCCATCCGCTGCAGACCGCCTCCCGGGCCTCCAGCCTGGCCCCTGCCGCGATCGACGCGGCAGCGAACGGGAGCCGACACCATGACCTCACCGACCGTGCAGCGCCGACGGCGCCGCCGCCTGCTCGCCGTCGCGACGGCGGGCCTGGCGCTCTGCATCGGCGTCAGCGTCACCTCGCTGGCCGCCTGGCAGCAGTCGATCACCGTCGCCGGGTCCGACGGCAACGGCGGCTTCGGCTCGTCGCTGCTGAAGATCGAGCTCAGCCTCGACGGCGGGACCACCTGGACCGCCGCGACGGTGAACGCGAACGGCAGCCTGAACTTCGGTTCCAACGCGTCGCTGCTCACCCCGGGCGACACCGTGTACGCCTCCGTGCTGCTGCGCGCCGCGGCCGGCTCCCGCGGCGCGGACGTGACGCTGCAGGGCGGCACCGTCGGCTCCGACGCGCTGCTCGGCGCCCTCACCTACGGTGCAAGGCTCGGCGTCCTCCGCGCCGACTGCAACGCCGCCTCCTTCCCCTCCGCCGGTCAGGTGCTCGTGAACGCGGGCTCCGTGCTGTCGGCCGCCGCGCCGACGAGCTTCTCCGTGCCGACGCCGACGACCACCGGGCAGCCGGGCACCGCGGTCGGCGTGTGCCTCGCGGTGTCGCTGCCGACCGGCGTGCCGAGCGCGCTGGGCGGACAGACGACGTCGCCGCTGTGGCGCTTCGATGCGACGTCCCGCTGACGGCACGGCGCGCGGAGCCCGCCCCCTGAGCCGCGCGCTCGACGTCGCGCTCGCGTGCTGCGCGCTCGCGGGGCTGGCGAGCGTCGCCTGGTGGATCGTCTCGGCGGCCCTCGGGCTCGGACTCGTCACCTTCGCGACCGGCTCGATGTCGCCCGACTACCCGACCGGCTCGCTCGCGGTCTCCGCGCCGATCGCGCTCCGCGACGTGCGCGCGGGCGACGTGGTCACGGTGCAGCGCGGCAGCGGGCAGCCGCCGATCACCCACCGCGTGGTCGCGGTCGCGGTCGACCCGTCGGGCCGCACCGCCACGGTGCGATTGAAGGGCGACGCGAACCGGGTGCAGGACCCGCAGCCCTACACGGTCACCGCGCTGCGACGGGTCGTGCAGCCGCTGCCCGCGGCCGCGGACGTGCTGCGCTACACCGGCTCCCCCGTCGTGATCGCCGCCGTCGCGGCCGTCATCGCGGGCAGCCTCGGCTGGGCGTTCTGGCCGGAGCGGATCCGCGCCCGGCACCGCGGCCCGGTCACCACCGCGCCGGTCGGTCCTCCGATGGGACGGCACCTGGCATGAGGCGCCACCTGGACGCCGGACGGAGGCGCCGCCGCCGATTCGGCACAGGCGTCGCAGCCGCCGCGGCGCTGGCCGTCGCCGTCGGCGCGGGCGTGCAGTCCAGCTCGGCGGCGTGGGTGAGCAGCACGACCCTCGGCGACGCCGTGGGCTCGGCGTCCTCCTCCTGCACCACCCCGGGCGTCTACCGCACGACCGCGAGCAGCCGGTGGCTGGCCGGATCGGTCGCGGGCGCACCGCTCACGGCGCGCGCCGCGCTCGCCCCGATGACCGCGGACAACCCGGCGTCGATCGCGGTCTTCCCCGCCGGCGCCGTCCCGCAGGGGTCCGACGCGGCGACGACCGCGGTGAGCAGCGCGTCCGCGGCAGCGGCGCTGGGCTCCGCGCTCACCGCGCCGTCGGGTTCGCAGACGCAGTACGCCGCCGCGACGAGCACCGGCACCTCCGTGGCGGGCGTCGGTGCCGTCGACACGGCGGGCATCGCCTCGGGCAGCGCCCCCGCCCTCGGCGCGCTCGACGTCGACGGCCTGCTCGGGCAGGTCTCCGGCGGCACCGCGGCGGCGGGCGACCTGTCCCGCCTCCGGCTGGCCGTCGGCCGCGTCGCTGCGACGTCCACCCTGCGCGAGTGCAGCAGGCGGTGGGGCGCGTCCCTGGCGAGCGCCCTCGACCGCGGCGTCACGGTGTCGTCCCTGTCGCTGACCACCAGAACGGCGTCGGTGACGAGGCTCGTCGGCGCGACGGGTGCGCAGCGCGCCGCGGTCCGCACCGCCTTCGACGCGGTCACGGGCGGCGCCGGGACGAGCCCGGCGGAGACGTCGTTGGCCGGCACGGCCGGCACGGGCCTCGTCGGCGCGGTGAACGCCGCGCTGGGCTCGCTCGGGTCCCTCGCCCGCGCGGGCGGCGCGTCGGCGACGGTGCGGATCGGCGCGGACCTCGGCGCGGTGGACACCGCCGCCGCGCAGACCACGCCGGCCGGCGGCCTCGTCCGGCTCGACGCCTCCGCCGGCGACGTCGTCGTGGACGTCGGCTCGCTCGCACCCGCTGCTCCCGCGCCCAACACAGCGCTGCTGACCGCGGCGGACGCGAGCCGGATCGCCTCCGGGACGTCCGCCGCTGCGGGCGCGGTCGTCACCGACGTCGGCGCCGCCTGGAGCGCGGCGGCCTCCGAAGCGACGGTGTCCGTCGACGTCAGCGTGCCCGTGGTCCTGGCCGGCGCGACGATCGCGACGGTCGGCGAGTCGATGTCGGGCACGGTGGCGCAGTTCGCCGCGGGCACGGAGACGCGGAGCGCCCCGAGCGTGGTCGTGCTGTCCGTGCTCGACCCGACGAGCCTGCTCGCGGCGGTGACCGCGCAGCTCGCACCCCTGCTCCTCGGGCCCGTGGAGGGAGCGGTCGGCACGGTCGTGTCGGCGCCGCTCACCGCCGCCGTCGCGGACGCGAAGGGCTCGCTGGCGACGTCGCTCACCGCCGCTCGAAGCGCCTTGCCCGGCGAGCTCGGCGTCCTGCCCGCGGTGCTCTCCGTGACCCTGAACGAGCAGCCCGACGTCGCGCCCCATCCGGCTCCGGCGGCCGGCACGGGCGGCGGCTACCGCACGACGGCGCTGCGGCTGAAGGTGCTGGGCGGCAGCGCGCTGGACCTCGCCGTCGCCACGACCTCCGTCGGCCCGGACCGCACGGTGAACGAGTGAGGCGGGCCGGAGGGGGTCAGAACGCGTAGCGGACGCGGCAGTACGGCAGCTCCTCCGCCATGATCGCGAGCAGCTGGTCGAGGTACCGGCGCTTCTCGCCCATGCGGTACCGCACGTTGATCGCGCCGTTCTCGCTGCGCTTCGGCTCCTGCAGCTGCGGCTGCCAGAGCACCTCCTCCGCCTTCGGGTGCCAGCCGAGGTTCACCTCGTGCAGCGCGGCGTTGTGCGTGAGCAGGATCACCTCGCAGGCGAGCTGCGCCTTCGCCGCCGGCCCGATGCCCGCGTCGAGCTGCCGGAACAGCTGCCGCCATTCCTCCTGCCAGCCGGGCGCGATGATCACCGGCGAGAAGTTCACGTGCACCTCGTACCCGGCGGCGACGAAGTCGTCGATGGCCGCGATGCGCTCGGGGATCGGCGTGGTGCGGATGTCGGTCAGCTTCGCCATCGCGGCGGGCATCAGGGAGAAGCGGACGCGCGTGCGCCCCTGCGGGTCCCACTCGAGCAGCTCGCGGTTCACGAACTTCGTCGCGAACGACGCCTTCGCCGTGTCGAACGTCGCGAACAGGTCGACGAGGTCGTGCACGTTGTCGCCGAGCAGGGCGTCGGCCGAGCAGTCGCTGTTCTCGCCGAGGTCGTAGACCCAGTCGACCGGGTCGCACTGGTTCGCCTCCGGCTTCGCCCCCTGCTTGTGCACGTGCTTCGCGATCGCGCCAGCGATGCGGTCGATGTTCGTGAAGGCCGTGATCGGGTTGCTGTAGCCCTTGCGCCGCGGCACGTAGCAGTAGGAGCAGGCCATCGCGCAGCCGTTCGCGGTGGAGGGGGCGATGAAGTCGGCGCTGCGGCCGTTCGGGCGCACGGTCAGGGTCTTCTTGATCCCGAGCACGAGCGCCTCCCGTTTGATGCGCACCCAGCGCCGCACGTTCGCCTCGTCGCCGTGCAGCTCGGGGATGCGCCAGTGGCTCTCGACCGGCACGATCTCGGCGTCCGGCCATCGCGCCGCCATCTCGCGCCCGCGCGGCAGGTCGAGCGCTGCGGGCTCCGCGTAGATGCGGCTGATGTCGATCAGCGGCGGAGCGGCGACTGCAGCGGTGGGCATCGGAACAGCCTGCCGCCGACCACAGACACCGCCCCTGCCCGGGCTTCCCCGGCGGATCCCGGCGACCGGTGGCACGATCCCACCCGTGAAGCAGCTCGACCTCCCCCAGACCGACCTCACCGCGCCGAACGTCGTCCTCGGCCTGATGCGCATCCCCGACATGAGCGACGAGGAGATCCGCACCCTCGTCCGCTCGGCGATCGACGTCGGCGTGACGATGTTCGACCACGCCGACGTGTACGGCGGCGACCACCTGTGCGAGCGCCGCTTCGGCGAGGCGATGGCCTTCTCCCCCGCCGAGCGCGACGACGTGGTCCTGCAGTCGAAGGTCGGCATCCGCGACGGGTACTTCGACTTCTCGACCGAGCACATCCTCGCCTCCGTCGACGAGTCCCTGCAGGCGCTGCGCACCGACCGCCTCGACGTGCTGCTGCTGCACCGCCCCGACGCGCTCGTCGAGCCGGACGAGGTCGCGGCCGCGTTCGACCAGCTCGCGGCGGCGGGCAAGGTGCAGGCGTTCGGCGTCAGCAACCACACGCCGTACCAGGTGGAGCTGCTGAAGCGGTCGGTCACGCAGCCGCTCGCGTTCAACCAGGTGCAGCTGTCGATCACGCACGCCAACCTCATCGCGGCCGGCGTCGCGTCGAACATGGCGGCCCTGGACCAGTCGATCGACCGGGACAACGGCATCCTCGACTACGCGCGCATCAACGGGATCACCCTGCAGGCGTGGTCGCCGTACCAGGCGGGCTTCTTCACCGGCCCGTTCATCGGCGACCGCGAGCACTACGCCGAGCTGAACGACGTGCTCGACGAGCTCGCCGCGAAGTACGACGTGACGCCGACCGGCATCGCGACGGCCTGGATCACCCGCCACCCCGCGGACATGCAGGTGATCCTCGGCACGACGAAGCCCGAGCGCGTGCGGGAGGCGGCGGCCGGCAGCGAGCTGCGCCTCACCCGCCCCGAGTGGTACCGCCTCTTCACCGCCGCGGGCCACACCGTCCCCTGACCTGCAGCCCGTTCACGGATCAGGGGATGCCGTCCCGGAGACCCCTGATCCGTGAACAGGTGGTCAGGCGCGAGCGGCCAGGTACGTCTGCACGAAGTGCGTGTAGTTGTCGGCGACCTGCTTGCGGGCCGCCGCCTCGTCGAGGTCCTCCGCGAGCCGGCCCTCGAGCGCGTCCCACCACACGCTGCGACCGATGGCGAAGCCGATGAAGCCCTCGACGGGCGCCGCGACCCGCAGCCACTCGTCGAGCTGCTCCTGCGGCGCGTGCCGCCCGAGCACGATGCAGCGGGCGTCGCGGCCGTCCCGGCGCGCGGCGGCGGCCACGCGCTCCGCGTCCTCCCGCTGCGCGAGCCCCTCGATCTTCCAGATCGCGGGCTCGACGCCGTGGTCCTGCAGGTACTCGATCGCCCGCACCGTGAGCCCCGGGCGGATCTCGCGGTCGTAGCGGTCGGTGTCGCCGTCCACCTCCGCCAGGTCGTCGTCGCCCGCGGGCACGAGCAGCTCGACGATGAACTCGAGACCCGCCTTGCGCGCCCAGGCGGAGATCGTCGCGATCTTCCCCGCCTGCTCGGCCCGGTGCTGCTCGTCGAGCCCCGGGTTGTCGCGGATCAGCACCTTCGGGTGCTCGGCGCCGAAGAACTCGGCGTGCGTGCGCCAGTCGTGCCCGTAGGCGAAGTCGAACCACTCCTGCCCGCTCGCCTCGATCGGCATCGCCACGCTGACGCGCGAGTCCGCAGCGGCGAGCACCGCAGGCGACCCGCCGTACTGCTCGTCGACCAGGAAGCCGGGCCTCGCCCCCTCCGGCACGCCGGGCACGGCGTCGAGCAGGCCGCGGTAGACGAGCAGCTTGTTCGCCGCGATGCTCGCGGACTGCTCGGGCGTCGGAGCGGACTGCAGCTCGTACAGCTTCTGCTCGATGCTGTCGCGCTGGTCCATGGCGAGGATGAACAGGAGCGGTTCGGTCATCGCAGCATGCTGCTCGCGCTCCGCTGCACGTTGCTCGAACGCCCGCCGGACGGCGGTGACAGGGGGCCTCGGTAGGATCGGGGTATGCCGTCCGGTGACCGTCTCGTCTGGATCGACTGCGAGATGACGGGACTGGACCTCACCGTCGACGAGCTCGTCGAGGTCGCCGTCGTCGTCACCGACTTCGAGCTGCGGGTGCTCGACCCGGGCTTCGACGTGGTCATCAAGCCGTCGGAGGCCGCGAAGGCGCAGATGGGCGACTTCGTCACGAAGATGCACACGAACTCGGGGCTGCTCGAGGCGATGGAGCAGGGCGTGACGCTCGAGGAGGCGCAGCGCCAGGTGCTCGAGTACCTGCAGCGCTTCGTCCCGCAGGCCGGGCAGGCGCCGCTCGCGGGCAACACGATCGGCACGGACCGCGGGTTCCTGTCGAAGTACATGCCCGACGTCGACGGGTTCCTGCACTACCGCAGCATCGACGTCTCCTCCATCAAGGAGCTCGCCCGCCGCTGGTACCCGAAGGTGTACTACGCGGCGCCGACGAAGCACGGCGGTCACCGCGCCCTCGCCGACATCCTCGAGTCGGTGCGCGAGCTCGGCTACTACCGCGCGACCGTGTTCGCTCCGCTGCCCGGTCCGACGTCGGAGGAGGCGCAGGCCGCCGCGGCGCAGGTGGTCGAGGACTTCGCGAGTGGGACCGGGGCCTGAGTCTCCGGTACACTTCTGAACGCTCCGGTGGCGACGCCGGACGCATGGTGGGCGTAGCTCAGTTGGTAGAGCGCTGGCTTGTGGTGCCGGATGTCGCGGGTTCGAGTCCCGTCGTTCACCCCAGTTCCGCGGACGACCCGGTCGGGTCTGCCGCGGAGGGCGGTCTCCCTCAGTCCCTGCGGTGGGTCCGCCGGTCCTCGTAGGCCGGCAGCAGCAGCACGAGTCCGACCAGGCCGATGCCGCCGCTGATGAACGGCAGCACGTCGAGGTCCAGGCCGCTGCCGAGCTGGATCGCGACGCGCGCCGCGGCCGAGATCATCAGCCACAGCGCCATCGCGACGTACACGATCACGAAGACGGTCCTCACCGCACCAATATGACGAACGCTGCTTGGGCGGTTGCTCAAGGTCATCGGTGCGGACCTCGTGCGCAGTGCACGGGGGTGCCGCCGCCCGGCTAGCGTCGACGCGTGGGGCTCGAGCTGACCGCCGCCGCGTTCGAGCGGATCGTCGAGGAGGAGCTCGACGCGCTGCCCGACGACATGGTGGAGGGCCTGCAGAACGTCGCGTTCGTGATCGAGGACGCGGCCGCCGACGGCGAGGACCTGTTCGGCCGGTACGAGGGCGTCGACCTGACGTCCCGCGGCCAGTACGGGTTCGGCGAGCTGCCCGACCGCATCGTCGTGTTCCGGCTGCCGCACCTGGGCGCCGCGGACACGGAGGAGCAGCTGCGCGACGAGCTGCACACGACGCTCGTGCACGAGATCGGCCACTTCTACGGCCTGGACGACGAACGCCTGCACGACCTCGGCTGGGCCTGACTGGGCCGAGGGGTGCAGGCGTCCGCCTGAGGATCCCGAGGGATCAGAGGTGCTCGGACTCCTCGTTCGGATCCGCCTGGCCCTGCAGGTCGTCGCTGTCCTTCGCGTCGAAGGAGTACTGCACGTACTGCTGGCCGTTCAGCTCGCGCGGCTCGCCGGCCACGTACTCGAACATCGCGTCGGTGCCGTCGACGAGGGCGTACTGGGTGACGCGCGGCTCGATGGCACCGTCCTGGAGGAAGCGGTGCTCGGTCGTGCCCTCCAGCGGACCGTCGAGGTACTCCGCGACGTACTGGTTCGAATCGGAGGAGGTGTCGCTCATGGGACTCGAGATTAGTGAGCGTCTTCCGTAAGGTCGCTGACCATCGGCTGCGGGAGGCTCCGCCCGTCGACGACGAGCCCGGCGAGCCGCTGCGGCTCCTGCACGGCGATCGCCGCCGCCTCCTGCGCCGCCCAGCGCCGCCACTGCCGCGCGTAGGGCTCGCCGTCGCGCGCGATCGCCCGGCGGCGCCGCTCGGGCTCGTCGAGGTCGACCCACACCGCCAGGTCGGCGAGCGGGGCGGAGGCGCGGGTCAGCACGCCGGAGCCCTCGCAGACCAGCCCGCCGCCGGCCGGCACGACCGACCGCTCGGCGGGCGCGTCCGAGGCCCAGTCCCACCGGCGCCAGGTGCCGGCGCGACCGGTCGCCCTGGGCACGAGCAGGTCGCGGCGCACCGCCTCCGCGCCCGCCGCGAGGCCGTCCCAGCCGGGGTAGAGGTCGTCGAGGCGCACCAGCACGGCACCGGTGGCGGCGACGAGCAGGTCGGCCAGCGTCGACTTGCCGGCGCCCGAGCCGCCGTCGATCAGCACCGTCCAGCTGCGCCGGGCCGCCGCCAGCGCCCGCACCGCCGCGACGGCCGCGGCGGGGGGCAGGGGCTCAGCCACCGGACACCGGGTTCCAGGTGCCGGCCGCGAGCGCTGCGCCGACGGCCGCCGCGAGCACGAGCGCGGTCGCCAGCACGAGCACCGCGTCCGCTCCGCCGAGGCGCGAGGGGCGCGCCCACGTGCGCCCGCCCGGCCCGTCGAAGCCGCGCGCCTCCATCGCCGTCGCCAGCGCGCCGCCGCGGCGCACGGCGAGCACCAGGAGGCCGAAGGCCTGCCCGGCGAGCCGGCGGAGGCGCTTGTCGTCCGCGATCCCTCGCGCCCGGCGGGCCAGCCCGAGCGCCCGCCAGTCCTCCCCGAGCAGCCCGAACAGGCGGAAGGCGGCGAGCGCCCCGAGCACGAAGCGGGCGGGCAGGCGCAGCAGCTGGGCCAGCCCGTCGGCCAGGCGGGTCGCGTCGATGCCGCCGAGCAGCCCGATGCCGCACACGCCGATCGCGAGGATGCGCAGCAGCGTCGCGGCGGCCAGCGCGAGCGACCCGTCGCTGACCCGCACGAAGCCCCAGGCGAGCAGGACCCGCCCGCTCTCCTGCCCGTAGAGCGCGATCGTCAGCGCGGCGAGCGGCGCGGCGACGACCACCGGCAGCATCCGGAGCGCGAGCCGGCGGCCGCCCGCGCCGGCGGCGAGCAGCAGCACACCGCCAAGCACGAGCGCGACGCCGGCCGACACGACGTCGACGCTCAGCACGAGGACGACGGCGAACGCGAGGGAGGCGAGCAGCCGCACGACGGGGTTCGTCCGCTCGAGCGGCGTCGTCCGCCGCCGGTCCGCCGTCCGCTCGGCGACCGCGGTCATGCGACGGCCCCGATCTCGAGCCGGTCGGCCCCGATGGCGCGGGTGAAGTCCTCGTCGTGCGTGACCGCGACGAGGCCCGTGCCCGCGTCGAGGAGGCCGCGGAACAGGTCGACCAGCGCGCCCCAGGTGCGGGCGTCCTGCCCGAAGGTGGGCTCGTCGACGACGAGGACGCGCGGGGCCGCCGCGAGCGCGGTGGCGACGGAGAGGCGCCGCTGCTCGCCGCCGGAGAGCGTGAAGGGGTTCGCCTCCGCGAGCGCGGCGAGCCCGAGGCGGTCGAGCAGCTCGTCCACCCGTCGCGCGACCTCCGCGTCGGGCAGGCGCAGCGCTCGCGGGCCGATCGCGAGCTCCCGCCGCACGTCGGGGGCGAGGAACTGGTGCTCGGGCTGCTGGAAGACGCAGCCGATCCGGGTGAGCAGCTCGCGCGACCGCCAGCGGATCGGCGCGGGTCGCAGGCCGCCGGCGAGGACCGCCTCCGCGCGGACGGCGCCCGCGACCGGCGGCAGCAGCCCCGCGAGGGTGTGCGCGAAGGTCGTCTTGCCGGCGCCGTTCGGCCCGAGCACGGCGAGCGCGCCGCCGCTGCGCACGGTCGCGCGCAGGTCCGTCTGCACGGCGGCGCCCGACCGGCCGACGGCGAGCCCGTCCGCGACGAGCAGCGCCTCCCCGTCCGTCAGCGGGGTCCTCGGGGCGCGCGGCACGGAGCCCGGCACCCACACGCCCGCTGCCCGCAGCTCGTCACCGCGGGCGCGCAGCACCTCGTCGGGGTCGCCGTCGGCGAGCACGCCACCGCCCGGCTGCAGCACGACCACCCGGTCGACGGAATCGCGCCACACGGCGACCCGGTGCTCCACGACGAGCAGGGTCGCTCCCGCCGTCGCGGCGAGCACCGCGTCCCGCACCTCCTCCACCCCCGCCGGGTCGAGGTTCGCGGTCGGCTCGTCGAGCAGCACCGCGCCCGGCCGCATCGCGAGCACGCCCGCGATCGCCAGGCGCTGCTGCTGGCCGCCCGAGAGCGCGGAGGTGGAGCGGTCGAGCGCGACCCGCAGCCCGACCGCGTCGAGCGCCTCCCGCACCCGCCCACCGATCTCGGCGGGCGGCACGCGGAGGTTCTCGCAGCCGAACGCGACGTCGTCGCCGACCCGTTCGAGCACGATGTTCGAGTCGGGCGCCTGCATGACCAGGCCGACGCGGCCGCGCGCGTCGTGCGCGTCGCGCCCGTCGACGAGCAGCCGCCCGTCGTCCTCCCCCTCGTCGTCGCCGAGCACCGCCGCGAACGCGCGGAGCAGCGTCGACTTGCCCGCGCCGGAGGCGCCGAGCAGCAGCACCCGCTCCCCCGCGGCGACCTCGAGGTCGACCCCGCGGAGCGCCCAGTCCGGGCGCCCCGCGTGCCGCCAGCCCCAGCCGCGCGCCGCGAGCGCGGCGGGCGTCATCGTGCGGCGCGGACCCGGCCGGCGGGGAAGCGCGCGAGCACGCCCGTCGCCGCGAGCGCCCGGACGATCACCCAGGCGAGCAGGCCCGCGAGCACCGCGCCCGAGATCGCCTGCGAGACGAGGTACACGACGGCGAAGCCCGGGCGGGAGCCCGCGTAGTAGCCGGCGAGCCCGGGGATCACCCCGAGGTCGTAGACGGACGCGCCGACGCCCGCTGCCGCGCCGGCGAACAGCGCGCTCCACCAGGTCCAGACGCGGTAGGCGAGGACCGCGAACACGATCTCGGCGCCGAGGCCCTGCACGAGCCCGGAGATGATCGTCGTCGCGCCCCACTGGTTGCCGACGAGCGCGGAGACGATCGCCGCGAGCAGCTCGCCGTACAGCGCCGCGCCCGGCTTGCGGATCACGAGCGCGACGAGCGGTCCGGCGATGAACCAGGGCCCGTTCACGAGGCCCTGCACGCCCGGCAGCAGCGGCGTGAGCAGGTTGCTCGGGCCCTCGTAGCCGACGTTCCAGACGATGAAGAGGAAGGAGCACGCCACGGCGAGCACGCTCGCCACGACGATGTCGACGACGCGCCAGCGGAGCCGCCGCCCCGCCGTGCCGGTCCGCCTGCTGGTCTCGGTGGTGCTCATGGGGTGCCCGCCTTCGAAGGATCGAGCACGGGCGATGTGAAGAGTCTCCCTGCGCCGGCATGATCCGGATCAGGTGCGGGGTGCGCGCCCTCGGGCCCGCCCCCACGGTCGAAGCTTGGAGCAGCTTCCTCTCAGCCCGGCTCACCGGACTCCCGTGTCGCGGACAGCCTAGCCTCGGCGCATGGAGCTCTGCGTCTTCACCGAACCCCAGCAGGGCGCGAGCTATGACCTGCAGCTCGCGCACGCGCAGGCCGCGGAGGCACTCGGCTTCACCGGCTGGTTCCGCAGCGACCACCTGCTCGCGATGAGCGGCGACGGGCTGCCCGGGCCGACCGACGCGTGGACCACGCTCGCGGGACTCGCCCGCGAGACCTCCCGGGTGCGGCTCGGGACGCTGGTGTCGAGCGTGACGTTCCGGCACCCCGGCCTGCTCGCGATGCAGGTCGCGCAGGTGGATGCGATGTCGGGCGGCCGCGTCGAGCTCGGGCTCGGTGCCGGCTGGTTCGCCGCCGAGCACCTCGCGTACGGCATCCCGTTCCCCGAGCGCCGGTTCGACCTGCTCGAGGAGGCGCTCGAGATCGTCACCGGCCTCTGGTCGACCGAGGTCGGCGACACGTACGCGTTCGACGGCGTGCACTGGCGGCTCGAGGAGTCCCCCGCGCTGCCGAAGCCCGTGCAGCAGCGGGTGCCCGTCATCGTCGGCGGCACCGGGGCGAAGCGCACGCCGGCCCTCGCCGCCGAGTTCGCGACCGAGTACAACGTGCCCTGGGCCGACGGCGACGACCTCGAGCGGGCCTGGGGCCGCGGGCGCGCGGCAGCGGACGCGGCGGGCCGCGACGACCTGCGCCTCTCGGTCGCGAAGCAGACCGTGGTGGGGCGCACGGAGGCGGAGTTCCGCCGCCGTGCGGAGGCGATCGGCGCGGATCCCGACGAGCTGCGGGCCACCCAGCTGGGCGGCACGGCGAACGAGGTCGCCGACCGCGTCGCGGCGCTCGGCGAGGCGGGCGCGGTGCGGGTCTACCTGCAGACGATCGACATGACCGACCTCGACCACCTCGACCTGCTCGCCGCCACCCTCCTCTGAACCTTGCTCACGCTTCGTGCCGCCCCGACCGCAGCCGGGCGGCACGAAGCGTGAGCAAGTGATCAGGTGATGGAGACCTGGACCGTGTGGAGGCCGGTCGCCCCGTCGGGCGCCTCGCCCGCGAGCTTCGCGGTCTGCACCAGGCCCTTCGCGTCGGTCGCCCGCACCCGCAGGGTGTGCTCGCCCTTCGGCGCCGTCCAGCGGTAGCGCCACTGCCGCCAGACGTCGGCGGACCAGGCGTCGGCGAGCTCGCAGTCGCGCCACGGTCCGTCGTCGATCTGCAGCTGCACGCGCGCGATGCCGGTGTGCTGCGCCCACGCGACGCCGGCCACGTCCACCACGCCGGCGGCGCTCGGCCGGTTCGGCACGTCGATGCGGCTCGACACCTTCACCGGACCGCGCGCGCTGTACCCGCGGGTGGTCCAGTAGGCGGTCGCGCGGTCGAACCGCGTCACCTCGAGCCTCGTCAGCCACTTCGTGGCCGACACGTACCCGTAGAGCCCGGGCACGACCATGCGCACCGGGAAGCCGTGCAGCTGCGGCAGCGCCTCGCCGTTCATCCCGACCGCGAGGAGGGAGTCGCGACCCGCGTCCTGCAGCACGGACAGCGGCGTGCTGGCGCTGAAGCCGTCGGCGCCGGACGAGAGCACCATGTCCGCGCCGGCCTTCGGAGCCGCGCGCACGAGCAGGTCGCGGATGGAGGTGCCGAGCCAGACGGCCGTGCCGTTCAGGGTGCCGCCGACGGGGTTCGAGACGCACATCAGCGTCGTCGCCGACTCGTGCATCGGCAGCTTCAGCAGCTCGTCGTACCCGATCGAGAACGGGTGCTCGACCTCGCCGGTGACCTCGAGCCGCCAGCTCGCCGGGTCGACGGCGGGCGGCGACAGGGCGATGTCGATCCGGTAGAAGTCGGCCGTGTCCGTGACGAGCGGCGTCAGCCCCGCGACCTTCAGGGAGTCGGCCGCGGCCGGCGCCGTCGCGGTCGCGGTGGGCTTCGGCAGCACCACCGTGTCGATCGCCGCCTGCACCCCGCGCTGCCCGGCGCTCAGCGAGCGCGCGAGCACACCGGCCGCGACCCCCGCTGCGGCGGAGACGGCGGCGCTCATCAGGAACGCGCGTCGGCCCGTCGTCACCGAGCGCGTGACGAGGCGCGCGAGCAGGGCCCCGCCGACGACCGCCGTGATGACCGACGGCGCCGCGTCGGGCACGCCCGCACCGGAGCGCGTGATCGCCGCGACCGCCGCGACGAGGCCGAGCACCGCCACGACGACGACGCCGAGGGGCGGACGACGGGCCTGCAGCACGCCGGCGAGCGCCCCGATCGCGAGCACGACGACCAGCAGCACGACGACCAGGAACGGCTTGTCGCCGGTGCCGAACGCCGCGATGACCGCGGACTTGAGGAAGGGAGGCGTGAGGTCGATGACCAGCGACCCGACGGACAGCAGCGGGCTCGCCGCCGCGTTGAACACCGACGCGGTCAGCTCCCCCGCGCCGATCGCCGCGGCGCCGGCCGCGATCCCGGCGATCGCCGCGGAGCGGTCGTCCCGCGGTGCGCGCAGGCGCGGCTCCGGGGCGTCCGGCTCGGCGGGCGCGTCGACGACGAACGGGCGGTCCGCCACCTACTTCTTCAGCGCCTTCACGACGCGCGCGAGCGCCTTGCCCGACACCCAGACGAGCGGGATGGCGACCGCGGCGAGCGCGACCGGGTTGGCCTGGAAGCGGATGCCGAGGCTGTCGCCGACGTAGGCGCCGACGGGGATCGCGTAGGCGCCGCCGCCCCCGCCGCCCTCCTCCTCGGGTCCGCCGCCGCCGAAGCCGTAGGCGATGAGCGCGACCGGGACGAAGGTGGTGCCCTCGATCTCCCGCTCCTCGCCGTAGGCGACCTGGGCACCGAACTGCTTCAAGGTGTCCGCGATGCGGACCGGGAGCGCACTCATGACGACGACGGTAGCCCCGGTTCTTCAAGGAGTCCGCCAGTACCCTCGACGCCGTCCATGCGGCGCCCGAGCGCGCGCCGCAGACTTCCGCGCCTTCCCCTCGAGGAGACCTCCGTGCAGACCTGGCCAGGCACCGCGTACCCGCTGGGTGCCACCTTCGACGGGAGCGGCACGAACTTCGCGCTGTACTCCGAGGCCGCCGAGCGCGTCGAGCTGTGCCTCTTCGACGAGGACGGCACCGAGACCCGCGTCGACCTGATCGACGTGGACGCGTACGTGTGGCACGCCTACCTCCCGCAGATCCAGCCCGGCCAGCGCTACGGCTACCGCGTGCACGGCCCCTACGACCCGGAGAACGGCGTCCGCTGCAACCCGGCGAAGGTGCTGCTCGACCCGTACGCGAAGGCGACCGTCGGCGCCTACGACTGGGACCAGTCGCTGTTCTCGTACACGTTCGGCGACCCCGACTCGTTCAACGACGAGGACTCCGCGTCGCACGTGATGCTGTCCGTCGTCGTCACGCCGTTCTTCGACTGGGGCGGGGACCGCCCGCCGAAGGTGCCCTACAACGAGACGCTGATCTACGAGGCGCACGTGAAGGGCCTGACGAACCTGCACCCGGACGTGCCGGAGGAGGAGCGCGGCACCTACGCGGGCCTCGCGAACCCGCACGTGATCGACCACCTGCAGAAGCTCGGCGTGACCGCGATCGAGCTGATGCCGGTGCACCAGTTCGTGCAGGACTCGACGCTCGTCGAGAAGGGCCTCCGCAACTACTGGGGCTACAACACCATCGCGTTCTTCGCGCCGCACAACGAGTACGCCTCCGCGGGTCAGCTCGGGCAGCAGGTGCAGGAGTTCAAGTCGATGGTCCGCGCGATGCACGACGCGGGCATCGAGGTCATCCTCGACGTGGTCTACAACCACACCGCGGAGGGCAACCACCTCGGCCCGACGCTGTCGATGCGCGGCATCGACAACAGCGCGTACTACCGCCTCGTCGACGACGACAAGCGGTTCTACATGGACTACACCGGCACGGGGAACTCGCTCAACGTGCGGCACCCGCACGCGCTGCAGCTGATCATGGACTCGCTGCGCTACTGGGTGACCGAGATGCACGTCGACGGCTTCCGCTTCGACCTCGCGGCGACGCTCGCCCGCGAGTTCTACGAGGTCGACCGGCTGTCGACCTTCTTCGAGCTCGTGCAGCAGGACCCGATCGTCAGCCAGGTCAAGCTGATCGCCGAGCCGTGGGACATCGGCCCCGGCGGCTACCAGGTCGGCAACTTCCCGCCGCAGTGGACGGAGTGGAACGGCAAGTACCGCGACACCGTCCGCGACTTCTGGCGCGGCGAGCCCTCGACGCTCGGCGAGTTCGCGGCGCGGCTCACGGGCTCCGCCGACCTGTACGAGAACTCGGGCCGGCGCCCGGTCGCCTCGATCAACTTCGTCACGGCGCACGACGGCTTCACGATCCGCGACCTCGTGTCGTACAACGAGAAGCACAACGACGCGAACGGCGAGGGCGGCAACGACGGCGAGAGCCACAACCGCTCCTGGAACGGCGGCGTCGAGGGCGAGACCGACGACACCGCCGTGCTCACCCTGCGCGCGAAGCAGCAGCGCAACTTCATCGCGACCCTGCTGCTCAGCCAGGGCGTGCCGATGCTGCTGCACGGCGACGAGCTCGGCCGCACGCACCGCGGCAACAACAACACCTACGCGCAGGACAGCGAGATCGCCTGGCTGCACTGGGACCAGGCGGACCAGCCCCTGATCGAGTTCACGGCCGCGATCTCCCGCCTCCGCAAGGAGCACCCGGTCTTCCGCCGCGCCCGCTTCTTCGACGGCCGGCCGCAGCGCCGCGAGGAGGGGGCCGCCAAGCCCGACATCCTCTGGCTGCGGCCCGACGGCTCCGAGATGCAGCCGGAGGACTGGGACAGCGGCTTCGGCCGGGCGGTCGGCGTGTACCTGAACGGGGAGGGCCTGCAGGACCGCGACGCCCGCGGCGAGCGCGTCGTCGACGTCGACTTCCTCCTGTACTTCAACGCGGGCGACGACGTGGTCGAGGGCAAGCTGCCTGCGAAGACGTACGGAGCCTCCTGGGACGTCGTCGTGGACACGAGCGCCCGCAACACGGACCGTGGTCCACTGCGTGCCGGGAACCAGCTGCACCTCGAGCCGCGCTCGCTCGTCGTGCTGCAGGCCCACCAGGCTCCCGAGATCGAGCCCGACCACTCCGTCGCCGCCTCCCTGGCGGTCCTGGCCAATGCGCAGGCGACCGGCCAGGCCGCTGCCCAGGTGGCCTCCGACGCCAAGCCCGACAAGAAGTAGGCCCTCGTGACCGACCACGCAGCTCCCTCGTCCGCCCCCGCCCAGACGCCCGTCTCCACCTACCGCGTGCAGGTGCGCAAGGCGTTCGACCTCCACTCCGTCGCGGAGCTGACCGGCTACCTCGCCGACCTCGGCGCGGACTGGGTCTACCTGTCGCCGCTGCTCGAGGCGGAGCCCGGCTCCGACCACGGCTACGACGTCGTCTCCCACGAGCGGGTCGATCCCGACCGCGGCGGCGACGAGGGCCTCGTGGAGGCCGCGAACGCCGCCCACGCCAAGGGCCTCGGCGTCCTGATCGACATCGTGCCGAACCACATGGGCGTCGCCACCCCGGCGAAGAACGCCTGGTGGTGGGACGTGCTGCGGAACGGGAAGGCGTCGCGCTACGCGGACGCGTTCGACATCGACTGGGACTTCGGCGGCGGCAGGCTGCGCATCCCGGTGCTCGGCGACGAGAGCGACCTCGACTCCCTGGAGGTCGAGGGCGACGAGCTCGTCTACTACGACAACCGCTACCCGATCGCGCCGGGCACCGCGGACGACGGCGCCGACGCGCGCACCGTCCACTCCCGTCAGCACTACGAGCTGATGCACTGGCAGCGCGCCGACTCCGAGCTGAACTACCGGCGCTTCTTCGCGGTGAACACCCTCGCGGGCATCCGCGTGGAGCTGCCGCAGGTGTTCGAGGAGTCGCACCGCACGATCGTCGGCTGGGTGCGCGACGGCCTGGCCGACGGCCTGCGGATCGACCACCCGGACGGGCTCGCGGACCCGAAGGGGTACCTCGACGACCTGGCGGAGGCGATCGGCGGACGGTACGTCCTCGTGGAGAAGATCCTCGAGGGCGACGAGCCCCTGCCCGAGGACTGGGCCACCGCCGGCACCACCGGCTACGACGCGCTCGGCGACGTCGACCGCGTGCTGATCGACCCCGCCGGCGAGGGTCCCCTGACCGTGCTCGCCGCGCGCCTCGACGGCCCGACCGACTGGCAGGACCTGATCCACACCACGAAGCGCGAGGTCGCCGACGGCATCCTCCACTCCGAGGTGCTGCGGCTCGTCCGCACGGCTGCCGACGCCACGGAGGGCACCGACCCGGAGCGCCTCGCGGACGCGATCGGCGAGCTGCTCACCTGCTTCCCGGTCTACCGCTCCTACCTCCCGCGCGGCGTCGAGCAGCTCGACGTCGCCGTGCAGGAGGCGAAGCGGTACCGCCCCGACCTCGCGGCCGAGATCGACGTCGCCTCCGCGGTCCTGCGCGACCCCGCCTCCGCCGCCGCCCAGCGCTTCCAGCAGACGAGCGGGATGATCATGGCGAAGGGCGTCGAGGACAGCGCGTTCTACCGCTACACCCGCCTCGGCAGCCTGACGGAGGTCGGCGGCGAGCCGAACGACTTCGCGTTCTCGCTCGACCGGTTCCACGAGCGGCAGGCCCGGCGGCAGGCCGACTGGCCGAACGCGATGACGACCCTGTCGACGCACGACACGAAGCGCGGCGAGGACGTGCGCGCCCGCATCGACGTGCTGTCCGAGCTGCCCGGCGAGTGGGCGGAGGCGCTCGCGACGCTCGAGCGCGCCGTCGGCTTCGGGGACCCGACCTTCGCGAACCTGCTGTGGCAGGCGGCCGTCGGCGCCTGGCCGATCGAGCGCGACCGGCTGCAGGCCTACGCCGAGAAGGCGTCGAAGGAGGCGGGCGTCTCCACGACCTGGACCGCACCGGACGAGGCCTTCGGCGAGCGGCTGTCCGCCGCCGTCGATGCGGCGTACGACGACGACGCGGTGGCGGAGCTGGTGCAGCGGATCGCCACGCGGCTCAGCCCCGCGGGATGGACGAACAGCCTCTCCATGAAGCTGCTGCAGCTGGCCGCGCCGGGCGTGCCCGACGTGTACCAGGGCAGCGAGCTCTGGGAGCAGAGCCTCGTCGACCCCGACAACCGCCGGCCGGTCGACTTCGCGACGCGGCGCGAGCTGCTCGCGCAGATCGACGAGGGCGCGCTGCCCGACGTCGACGAGACGGGTGCCGCGAAGCTGCTCGTCGTCGCGAAGACGCTGCGCCTGCGCCGCGACCGGCCCGAGCTGTTCACCGGGTACACCCCGCTGACCGCCTCCGGCACCGCCGCCGAACACCTCGTCGCCTTCGACCGCGGCGGCGCCATCGCGCTGGCCACGCGGCTGCCGATCGGCCTCGCCGAGCACGGCGGCTGGGGCGACACCACCGTCGACGTCGGCAGCGCGCCGGTCATCGACGTCCTGACCAACCGCGAGTTCGAGGGCGGCGTCCTGCGCGTCGCCGACGTGCTCGCCCACTACCCGGTCGCGCTGCTGATCGAGGTCGGAGGAAAGCCGTGACCGTCCCCATCCGTCATCCCCTCGCCGTCTGGGCGCCGAAGCCCGAGCGGCTCCGGCTGCAGCTCGGCGAGCAGGTCGTGCCCATGACGCGCGACGAGGACGGCTGGTGGACCCCCGACGGCGTCGACGCCGTGCCCGCCGACGCCCGCTACGGCTACCTGATCGACGACGAGGAGACCCCTCGGCCCGATCCCCGCTCCCGACGTCAGCCCGACGGCGTGCACGGGCTGTCCCAGCGGTTCGACCCGGCCTCCTACGAGTGGACCGACGCCGCGTGGACGGGCCGCCCGCTCGCAGGAGGCGTCGTCTACGAGCTGCACATCGGCACCTTCACCCCGGACGGCACGCTCGACTCGGCGATCGACCGCCTCGACCACCTGGTGCGCCTCGGCGTCACCCACGTCGAGGTGCTGCCGGTCAACGCCTTCAACGGGATCTGGAACTGGGGCTACGACGGGGTGCTCTGGTATGCCGTGCAGGAGACGTACGGCGGCCCCGGCGCCTACCAGCGCTTCGTCGACGCCTGCCACGCCCGCGGCCTCGCCGTGATCCAGGACGTCGTGTACAACCACCTCGGTCCCTCCGGGAACTACCTGCCCGAGTACGGTCCGTACTTCTCGGAGGGCGGCGCGAACACCTGGGGCACGTCGATGAACCTGGACGGCCCCGAGTCGGACGAGGTGCGCCGCTACATCATCGACAACGCGCTGATGTGGCTGTCGGACATGCACGTCGACGGCCTGCGCCTCGACGCCGTGCACGCGCTCGTCGACCACCGCGCGCAGCACCTGCTCGAGCAGCTCGCCGAGGAGACCGCCGTGCTGTCGGCGCACCAGAGCCGCCCGCTCACGCTGATCGCCGAGTCGGACATGAACGACCCGCGGCTGATCACGTCGCGGGAGGCGCACGGCTACGGGCTCGACGCGCAGTGGAGCGACGACTACCACCACGCCCTCCACGTGGCGCTGACCGGCGAGACGACGGGGTACTACTCGGACTTCGAGAGCCTGTCGACGCTCGCCCGCGTGATGACCCACGGGTTCGTGCACGACGGCACCATGTCGACGTTCCGCGAGCGCCACCACGGCCGCCCCATCGACCGGCTCACGATGCCGACGAACCGGCTGGTCACATTCGCGCAGGACCACGACCAGATCGGCAACCGGGCGGAGGGCGACCGGCTGTCCCAGTCGCTGTCGCCGAAGCGCCTCGCCGTGGGCGCCGTGCTGAACCTGCTGACGCCGTTCACGCCAATGCTGTTCATGGGCGAGGAGTGGGGCGCGACCACGCCCTGGCAGTTCTTCACCTCCCACCCCGAGCACGACCTCGGCGAGGCGACCGCGAAGGGCCGCATCGACGAGTTCGCCAAGATGGGCTGGGACCCGGCGGTCGTGCCGGATCCGCAGGACCCGGAGACGTTCCAGCGCTCGAAGCTCGACTGGGCCGAGCCGGAGCAGGGCCACCACGCGGCGCTGCTCGACCTGCACACGCGGCTGATCGTGCTGCGGCGGCGCCTGTCGGACCTCACCGACCCGCGCTTCACGACCACCAGCGCCGTGGCGGACGACGAGGCGAAGACCCTCGTGCTCGTGCGCGGCGGCGTGACGGTCGCCGTGAACCTCGGCACCGCGGACGCCGTGGTGCCGGCCGACGGCGCCCTGGTGCTGAGGACGGCGGAAGGCGTCGCGGTCTCCGCGGGCGACCTCACCCTGCCGCCGGACAGCGCCGCGATCCTCGTCGCCTGATCCCTTTCGTCTCTCCGGAGTTCTGGCGCAGCCAGAACTCCGGAGAGACGAGAGCCCCCGTCTGCTCGGGATGCGACGATGCTCAGGCTCGGGGTGCGGACGGCTGCCACAGTGAAGCCATGACGCGCTACGAGTACGTGATCGTGGGCGCCGGCATGGTCGCCGACGCCGCCGCCAAGGGGATCCGCGAGCTGGACCCGGACAGCGCGGTGCTCGTCCTCGGCGACGACCCCGACGAGCCCTACACGCGCCCCGCCCTGTCGAAGCTGCTGTGGACCGACCCCTCCTTCACGGAGGACAAGGTGCCGCTCGGCACCGAGGCGACCGGCGCCGAGATCCGCACCGGGGTCACGGTCGAGTCCTTCGACCCGGAGGCGAAGACCGTCACCGCGGGCGGCGAGACCATCGAGTACGGCGCCCTGCTGCTCGCGACGGGCGGCTCCCCGAAGACGCTGGACCTCCCCGCCGGCGACCGCGTCGTGTACTTCCGCACCTTCGCCGACTACCGGCACCTCCGCGCTCTCGCCGAGGACCAGCCCGCCGTCGTCGTGGTCGGCGGCAGCTACATCGGCACCGAGATCGCGGCGGCCCTCGTGCAGAACGGGTGCCGCGTCACCCTCGTGATCCCGGACTCCGGGCTGCGCGAGGGGGTGCTGCCCGCGGACCTCGCGAGCCGCTTCCAGAGCTGGTTCGAGGACGCCGGCGTCGAGATCGTCACCGACACCCGCATCGCCTCGGGCGAGGCCTCGGAGGACGGCGTCGTGCTCACCACCGAGGACGGCCGGACGCTCGAGGCGGACGTCGTCGTGCTCGGCCTCGGCATCACCCCGAACACGCGGCTGGCGGAGGAGGCGGGCCTCGCGGTCGACGACGGCGTCGTGGTCGACGAGCATCTGCGCACGAGCAGCCCGTCCGTCTACGCCGCGGGCGACGTCGCCTCCTACCCCGACGCGCTGCTCGGGCGCCGCCGCATCGAGCACGTCGACCTCGCGCGCAAGCAGGGCCGCGCGGCCGGTCGCGCGATGGTCGGCGACGAGACGCCGTTCACCTACACGCCGTACTTCTACTCGATGGTCTTCGGCCACCGCTACGAGGCGATCGGCACGCTCGACGCGTCGCTCGACGTCGTCGAGGCGTGGGCCGAGCCGCAGGAGAAGGGCACCGTCTACTACCTGGACGGCGATGCGGTGCAGGGCGTCCTGCTGTGGGGCAACTCGTCCGACGCGGAGCCCGACGCGCGCGACGGGGCGAGGGCCGTGCTGGCCGAGCCCGCCCGCTGGTCGAAGGCGGAGCTGGCGGAGCGCTCGCTGGCCTAGCCCTGGGCCGACCCGCCCCGCAGCGTCGCGAACACGACGAGGTTGTCCGTGTAGCTGTGGGCGACGGGGTCGAACGGCTCGCTGCAGGTGATGAGCCGCAGCTGGGCGTCCGGGGTGGCGCCGTAGACGGCGTCGCTCGGGAAGAGCGCCTTCTTCACGACGTGGCTGCCGTCGACCGAGAACCGCACGGTGCGGCCGTCCGACATCCGCACCGCGATGAGGTCGCCCGGCCGCAGCTGCTTCAGGCGCACGAAGACGGCCGGGCCGAGGATCGTGTCGAGGTGGCCGACGATCACGGCCGCGCCGATGTCGCCGGGCACGACGCCCTTCGTCCACCAGCCGGCGGTGTCCGCGTACTCGGGCGCGACGAGCACGCCCCGCGAGTCCTGGTGCAGGTCCTCGAGCGCGCTGTCGACGCCGATCCGCGGGATCACGAGCCGCACGGGCGTCGCGGTGCTGCGGGTCGGCGGCTGCGACACGGTCGGGTCCTGCAGCCCGTCGGTGCCGCCGCGCGCGGCGCGGCGCTCCGCGGCGGTCATCGCGGCGAGGCGCGCCCGCTCCACCTCGACGCGCTCGGCCGCCGCACGGCGCTCGACGACGCCGTGCCACGTCACGGCGGCACCGCCGCCCATCGCGAGGACGAGGGCGACGACCGCCGCGAGGACCCGGACCCTGGCGATCAGGACCGGCGCGCCCCGCTGCGTCGGCGCGCCATGACGCCGAGCGCGCCGGCGCCGCCCGCCGCCGCGATGCCGGCGAGCAGCAGCGCGAGCTGCGAGTCCCCGTCAGCGAGCCCGCCGCCGCCCGCGGCGAGGGAGCCGACGGGCTTCTCGGTGGCGGCGGCGCTGTCGAGCGCAGGCGACACCGTGAGGTCGCCCTTCGAGTCGTCGATGACGAACAGCGTGTGCGCGCTGCCCGCGGTGAAGCGCTGCGAGACCGTCTGCACGTCGGAGCCGGCCTTGAGGTCGATGGAGGTCGACCCGGCGGGCACGGTCGCGTAGCCCGACACCTTGCCGAACGACGCGTCGTCCGCGACCGTCTTCTCGCCGGCCGTCGCGTCGACCGTCTTGTGCGTGACGGAGGCCTGCACGATGCGCACGCGGGCGTCGCCGCCGCCGACCGCGTCGAGGTCGTCGGGGAAGACGACGGTCTTCAGCGCGTCGTTCTTGCCGATGGCCGCGAGCGTCTCCGCCTCGCCCGCCTTGATCTGCACGGAGCCGCTGATGACGGGCGTCGCGTCCGGGTCGTCCTCCCCCGCCGGCACCATCGCGAGCGCGTAGGTGCCCTGGGGCAGCCGCATGTACTTCGAGACCGCGCCGTAGCCGACGTTCTGCAGCCGGAACAGCGTCACGTCGCCGGAGAGGCTCGACAGCGTGATGTTCACGGCCGCGGTGTCGGGCGACATGTGGGCGAGGCGCACCCAGCCGTCGCGGGAGGCGGCGGAGGCGGGCGCGGCCGGCAGCGCCACGGCGACGAGCGCGGCGGCGAGCACGGCGAGCAGGGGGCGGCGGTAGCGGTTCATCGGAACCGGATTGTGGACCATCACGCTTGGCATCGCCCGAGCACCGGCGTGTCAGCCCTTCGGGACGAGGTCCGGCCGTGGTGCGAACGACGCGGTGATGCCGTCGTCGGCCGCGTCGATGGAGCGGGTCGCGAAGTCGCCCCGCAGGTCGGAGAGGAAGCGCAGCAGCACCCCGGTCTTCGTGCCGTCGGACGGCACCCGGCGGTCGTCGATCTCGCTGATCGCGACCGTCGTCCGCACGCCGGAGGCGTCGCCCTCCGTCGTGCCGAAGTCGCGGACGGCGATGCGGTGCGCGGTCGCGAACTGGGCGAGCACGAGCACGATCCGGGCGTCCACCTCGCCCGCGAGCAGCCGGGCGCGGTCCTGCCCGTCGACCTCGATGCGGGGGTTCTGCGCGAGCTGCGCGCCGACGGTGCGGCGGAAGCGGGCGGCCTCGCGCCCCGCGGCCGTCGTCGGGGGCGCGGGCGCCGCCGCAGCCGCCGGCTCGCGGACCGCGCGGATCGCCATCGCCGCATCGCCGGCGCCGTAGGACGCGACCTCGAGCGAGCGCGAGAGCGCGGTCGCGGCGGCGCCCGTGCGATCGGGCGGCAGGGAGGCGTCCTCGACGACGTAGTCGGCGGTGCGCCACGGCACGGAGCTGCGCACCGCGGTGCCGCCCCGCTGCCCGGCGTACCAGCCGACGTCCGCCCGCCCGTGCGTCACGAGGTCGGGCCACGCGCCGAGGCCCACGAGCACCGTCTGGCCTGCGGGCACGCCGCTGTCGATCCACCGCGCGACCTTCGCCACCGGCTGGTCGCGGCCGGGCACGAGCCCGCTCAGGCCGACCAGCCAGGCGACGGTCGCGACGACGAGCAGCGCGAGCACGCCGGTGAGCCAGGCGGAGCCGAGCACGCTGCGCACGAACAGCGGGTCGGCGAGACCCGCGATGCCGACCTCGACCGAGCGGGCGACCGCCGCGGCGACGACCGGCAGCAGCACGACGGTCGGCGCGACCGGGTCGCCGCCCTCGGGCCAGACGGACGCGGCCAGCAGCACCACCGCGACGACCGGGACCGCGCGGTCCCGGGCGACGACCGCCGTGAGCACGAGCGCCCCGACCGCGACCAGGAGGCCGAGCGGGTCGACGACGGCCCACCGCGCGAGCGCGGCACCGCCGAGCACCGGCGACGGGGACTCGGCGGCCACCAGCGCGTCGAGCCGCGCCGCCGCGGCCGTGGCGGGCAGCGCGGCGAGGACCGCCAACACGGCGGCGAGCAGCACCGCGACGACGCCGAAGCCGGCGCCGACCGCGAGCAGGGCGCGAGCGGGCCGCTCCCCGCCCGGCGACCGGGCCAGCCGCAGGACGAGCAGCACGGCGAGCGGGACGACCGCGACGACGAGCACGGGAGCGGACGCGACGGCGACCGCGGCGAGCGCACCGGCGGCGACCAGCGACGATCGGCGCCGACCGAGCCCCAGGCCGACCGCCCCGAGCAGCCAGACCGCGGCGACGGCCGTCGCGGACACGGCGGCGTGCGTCGCGACGGCGACGGGCGCGATGGCGAACACGGCCGTGGCGAGCCCGGCGGCGATGCCGCCCGAGCCGAGGCGCCGCAGCACCCACCACAGCAGCACGGCCTGCACGACCGCGAGCAGCAGCATGCCGCCGTGCGCGGCCGCGAGCACGCTCTGCGCCGTGCCGCCCTGGAGCGCGCGCAGCAGCAGCCCGAGCTGCAGACGGCCGAGCGCAGGGGTGGTCGGCCAGGAGGTCGTGCCCGCGAGCGCGCCCGGCGCGGAGGCGAGCCAGGCGCCCGCGGTCTCGAAGCGCGCGGCGCCCGTCGGCACCCGCTGCGCGACCGGGCTGAGCGCCTGCACGACGACCAGCAGGACGAGGGGCGGCAGGAGGGACAGCACCGGGGTGAGCACGGCGGCGGCGCGGCCGGCCGGCCGCGGCAGCGCGAAGCGCGACGCGGAGCGGTGCCGCGACGCGCCCCGTCGCGGGTCCTGCGTCTCCACCCGGCTCAGCCCTCGCCGTCGGCGAGGCGCTCGCGGCCCGCGGGCCGCTCGAGCAGGGCGGCGGGCATCACGGCGCCGCGACCGAACCGCAGGGCGGCGAGGTCGGCGGCCGTCTCCGCGCCGCGCCACTGCTCCTGGTCGCTCCACAGGCCGAGCACCTCGTCCTCGGCGCGCACGAGCTGCTCGCCGCGCGTGCCGAGCAGGCGCACCGCCCGCCCGCGCAGCTGGGCGGCGTCGAGCAGCGCGACGGTCTCCTCGTGGATGCGGCGGGCCAGGTCGGTCGCCTCGGGCAGCGTGTGCGAGCGGGTGATCGTGGTGAAGTCCGCGAACCGCACCTTCAGCGAGATCGTGCGGGCGCGCCAGCCCGCCTTCCGCAGCCGCGCGCCGACGCGGTCCGCCTGATCGAGCAGCTCGCGCTTCAGCGCGTCGACGTCGCGCACGTCGGTGCCGAACGTGTTCTCGTGGCCGATGCTCTTGTCCGCCCGGCTGGTCGTGACGCGGCGCGGGTCGCGGCCCCAGGCGAGGTCGTGCAGCTTCGCGCCGGCGCCCGCACCGACCCAGCCCTCGAGCACCGCGCGGGGCGTCTCGGCGAGATCGCGGACGAGGCGGATGCCGCGGCGCTCGAGCGACTCCCGCGTCGCGGGACCCACGCCCCAGAGCGCGCCGATGGGCAGCGGGTGGAGGAACTCGAGGGTCTGCTCGGGCGGCACGACGAGCAGCCCGTCGGGCTTCGAGCTCGTGGAGGCGAGCTTGGCGATGAACTTCGTGGCGCCCGCGCCGATGCTGCAGGTGAGGCCGGTCTCCCGCTGCACCCGCGCGCGCAGCTCGGCGGCGATCTGCGCGGGCGGACCGAACAGCTTCACGGCCCCGGCCACGTCGAGGAACGCCTCGTCGATCGACAGCGGCTCCACGAGCGGCGTCACGTCGCGGAAGATCCGCATCACCTCGGCGGAGGCGTCGCGGTACTTCTCGAAGTGCGGGCGCAGCACCACGGCCTGCGGGCAGAGCCGCATCGCCCGGGCGACCGGCATCGCCGAGCGCACGCCGAACCGGCGGGCCGGGTAGTTCGCGGAGGTGACCACGCCGCGGCCTCCCTCGTGCCCGATGATCACCGGCCGGTGCACGAGCTCGGGGTGGTCGAGCAGCTCGACCGATGCGAAGAACGCGTCCATGTCGACGTGGAGCACGGTGGCCCGGGTGCTGTCGACGTCGGCGGCGGACACCTGCCGCTCGCCCTGCCCGCCCTTCGCCGCCACGCCTTCATTCTCCCTGGCGGCACCGACCTTCCGCACGCGCCCGGACGCGGAGGACCGGTGCCGCCGTGCGGACCGGGCGCGACGTCTCCCCCCGACCCGCACCGCGACGCTGCGGCGGCGCGGCGACGGGCTCAGCGCAGCGGCTTGACCATCTCGAGCTCGAGGGAGGGCGGGTCGAGCGGGTACGGGGTCGTGCGGCCGGTCATCACGAAGCCGCGCCGGCGGTACGCCTCGATCGCCCGGCCGTTGAACTCGTTCACCTCGAGCCGCAGCTGGTCGCCGTGCTGCGCAGCCCAGCGCTCGACGCCCGCGAGCAGCGCGTCCGTGACGCCTGCGGCGGTGCCGCGGAAGCCGGGTGCCACGTACACGGCGACGAGCGTGGGCGAGCCGTCCGCGACGACGCCGCCCATCGTGCCGACCCACCGGCCGTCGTCGAGCTCGGCGACGAGCTTCACGCCGCCAGGACGGCCGCGCGCGGAGCGCTGCCAGTGCGACACCGGGTGCCCCTGCGCGCTCGCGAGCGTCTCGAGGTAGGCGATGGGGGTGTCCGCGAGCATCTCGAGGCGCAGCGCGCGGAGGCGCACCCAGTCGCGCTCCTCGATCTCGCGGACGGTGAAGCCGGTCATCCCGCCGGTGCTGCGGCGAGCGCCTCCCGCAGCGCCCGCTCCTCCGCCGGGATCCGGAAGCCGAGCAGCAGGACCGCGTTCAGCACGGTGAAGACCAGCGCTGTCCCCCACGCGGTCGCGACGAGGGGCAGGGCGATGCCCTCGAGCACCACGACGACGTAGTTGGGGTGCGACAGGAACCGGTAGGGCCCGCGGCGCACGAGCGGCAGCCCGGGCACCACGACGATGCGCGTGTTCCACCGCGGCCCGAGCGTGCCGATGCACCACCAGCGCAGCGCCTGCGAGGCGAGCGCGAGCACTGCGGCCGGCACGGCGAGCGCGGCGATGAAGGGCCGGCCGGCGAGCAGCGGCTCCAGCGCGCAGGCGAGGATCAGCCCGGAGTGCAGCAGGACCATCGGCCCGAAGTGGCCGCGCCCGGTCTCCCGACCGCCGCGCTCGAAGGCCCACCGCGCGTTCCGGTTCGAGACGCGCAGCTCGACGAGCCGCTCGACGGCCGTGCCGGCGAGCAGCAGCAGGTAGGCGGTGTACGCCGCCCACCAGCCGGAGGTCCCGGCGACCAGCTCGGCGGTCACGCGGCCGCCAGCGCCTCGGCCGCCTCCGGCCAGCGCAGCAGCACGAACTCGGCGCTGACACCGGGGCCGAGCGCGAACAGGAGGCCGTGCTCCCGGGCGTCGTGCGGGGCCCGCAGCTCGTCCGCGAGCACGTGCAGCACGCTGGAGGAGGACAGGTTGCCGACCGCGGCCATCGACGCCCAGCTGCGGTCGAGGGCGCCGTCGGGCAGGTGCAGCCCGCGCTGGAACGCGTCGAGCACCTTCGGTCCGCCCGGGTGCGCGATCCAGGTGCCGACGTCCGGCACGCGGAGGCCCTGGTCCTCGAGGAACCCGGTGGCGTCGTCGGCGAAGTTGGCGTCGATGACGTCGACGACGCCGGCCGTCAGGATCACGCGGAACCCGGTCTCGCTCGGTCGGAAGCCGATCACGGCGCCGCTGCCCGGGTAGAGGCGGCTGCGGGTCGCGACCACGTCGGGGCCGCGCACGTCGTCGCGGACCGCGCGGTCGGCGCCGACGAGCAGCACCGCGGCGGCGCCGTCGCCGAACAGACCGCTCGCGACGAGGTTGTCGACGGAGTCGTCGTCCCGCTGCACGGTCAGCGAGCACAGCTCGACGGACACGAGCAGCGCGACGCCGTCGGGGTGCCCCTCGAGGTAGTCGTGCACGCGGGCGATGCCGCTCGCGCCGGCGACGCAGCCGAGGCCGAACATCGGCATGCGCTTGACGTCCTCCCGCATCCCGAGGCGGGGCACGAGCAGCGCGTCGACGCTCGGCGCCGAGAGCCCGGTGACGGAGGTGAAGACGATGAGGTCGACCTCGTCGGGCTGCACGCCGGCCTGCGCGAGCGCGCTGGACGCGGCCGACTCCGCGAGCGCGGTCGCCTCCGTCACGAACCGGTCGTTCGTCTGCCCGAACGTGAGGGCGTCGCGGTACTCCTCGAGGGGCAGCACCAGGTGGCGGGTGGCGACGTGGGACGAGGCGTGCATGCGGCGCATCAGCGCCTGGCGGCCCGGGTCGTGGGCGACCATCGGCGCGAAGAGGTCGGTGATGGCCTGCTGGGGGTAGGCGTGCGCCGGCAGGGCCGTCGCGACTGCGGCGATGCGGGACACCTGCCGAACGGTACCCCGCGAAACCGCGCGCTCCGCGTGCAGGCCGGTGTTCCCGGCCCTCACTAGTCTCCGCAGGTGCCGATCATCGACAACGCGGTGTACGTGGACGGGGCGCGGACCGCCGACCCCTCGAACCTGACCGAGACGTGCGAGCTGATCCGGGCGCGGCACGGCATGGGCTGGATCGGCCTGTACCGGCCCGACTCGAGCGAGCTGCAGGCCGTCGCCGACGAGTTCGCGCTGCATCCGCTCGCGGTCGAGGACGCGCAGGAGGGGCATCAGCGGCCGAAGATCGAGCGCTACGGCGACGACCGCTTCGTGGTGCTGCGCCCTGCGCGCTACATGGACGCCGAGGAGCGCGTCGAGTTCGGCGAGGTCGACCTGTTCCTCGGCACGGACTTCGTCGTGGTGGTGCGGCACGCGGAGGCGCCGGACCTGAAGGCCGTGCGGTCGCGGCTGGAGGCGGAGCCGACGCTGCTCGACGCCGGCCCGCTCGCGGTCTTCTACGGAGTCGCCGACCGGGTGGTCGACGACTACGCGGCGGTGGTGAACGGCCTCGAGAACGACATCGACGAGATCGAGGACCAGCTCTTCGCCGGCGAGTCCAGCGTGTCCCAGCGGATCTACGAGCTCACGCGCGAGGTGATCGTCTTCCAGCGCGCGATCGCGCCGCTGAGCGGCCTGCTCGAGCAGGTGCGCGCCGAGATCGACGGGCACGAGGCGCTGATCGAGGTGCGCCGCGGGCTGCGGGACGTGCTCGACCACGTGGTCCGCATCCAGGAGCGCGTGGAGGGCTTCCGGGTGCTGCTGCAGAACGCGCTCACCGTGAACTCGACGCTCGTCGGGCAGCGGCAGAACGACCAGATCGAGAAGCTGACGCGCGACTCGTTCGAGCAGGGCAACCAGGTGAAGAAGGTGTCGTCCTGGGCGGCGATCGGCTTCTTCCCGGCGACGCTCGCCTCGATCTGGGGCATGAACTTCGAGAACATGCCCGAGCTGCACTGGCGCTTCGGCTACCCGCTGGCGCTGCTCGCGATGCTCACGCTCGGGGTGGTCCTCTACATCACCTTCCGGCGGCGCAACTGGCTCTAGGACGTGCGGAGGGGACCCGGCCGACCGGCCGGGTCCCCTCGATGCGGTGCGGGGTCGTCAGCTGACGAGCGCCGCGTCCAGCGTGACCTCGACGCCGGTGAGCGCCTTGCTGACGGGGCAGCCGGCCTTGGCGGCCTCGGCGGCGCGCTGGAAGCCCGCGGCGTCCAGGCCCTCGACCTCGCCGCGGACCGTGAGCACGATGCCGGTCAGCTTGAAGCCGCCGTCGGCCTTGTCCGGGCCGAGCGTCACGTCCGCCTTCACGTCGAGCGTGTGGGGCGTGCCGCCCTCCTCCGCGATGTTGGCGGACAGCTGCATCGCGTAGCAGGCGGAGTGCGCCGCGGCGATGAGCTCCTCGGGGCTCGTGGTGCCGCCGGCGTCGTCCGCGGCGCGCTTCGGGAAGGAGACGTCGTAGGTGCCGACCTTGGAGCTGCTGAGCTCGACCTGGCCGGAGCCGTCCTGGAGGCCGCCGTCCCAGGCGGTGCGTGCGGTGCGAGTGGGCATGAGGACCTTCTTCCGACGAGTGGAGAACGACCGTTCTCGTCGATCACCCTAGTCGAGAACGCGCGTTCTCGCCACGCGGGCGGCGCGCCCCGCAGGTTCTGCTCAGGCGGCGAGCGCCGCGAGCCGTCGCCGGGCCTGCTGCGGTGCGGCGGCCTCCCCCAGCAGGCGCCGAGTCGCCGCGAGCACCGCCTTCGTGCCCGCCTCCACGACCGGCGAGGGCGCGGGCAGGTCGAGCAGCGCGCGGGCCTGCGGCGGCAGCGTCGCGACCGCGCCGCCGAACAGCACCGGGTAGCTGGGCTTCAGCAGCGCGGGCAGCGGCGGCCGCCGGATGAAGCGCACGGCGTCGCGCACCCGCTCGTCCGCGCGGAGGATCCCGCTCGCCCAGATCGCGTCGAGCCGCGCCTCCAGCTCGGCCAGGCTGCGGGGCGGGTCGGGCACCCCCATCAGCTCCCCCGCGATCGCCCAGTCGCGCACGTAGGCGTCCGGACCGCCGGGGATCGGCCGGCCGGAGAAGCGCTGGAAGCTGCGGAGGAAGGAGTCGGCGAAGGCCAGGTGCACCCACGTCACCAGGTCGGCGTCCTGCGCCGAGTACGCGCGCGCCTCCCCGTCCGGCCCGGTGTAGGTGCCCTGCACCTTCTCGTGCAGGCGGTGCACCCAGCGGCTGGCGCCGATCGCCTGCTCGGTGCTGCCGTAGGTGACGGTCGTGATCCAGCGGATCGTGCCGTTGAGCCGGCCGAACGGGTCCTCGCGGTAGCGGGAGTGGTCGTGCACGCCCGCCATCGCCCCGGGGTGCAGCGCCTGTACGAGCAGCGCGCGCGGCCCGGCCACCAGGGTCGAGATGTCGCGGTGCACCTCCCAGACGGCGCTGCCCTCGGGGAAGAAGCCCGCGTCGTTCCCGCGCGACAGCTCGAGCACGTACTCGGGCACGCCGGTGGTCTGCCCCGAGAGGACCTCGAGCACCCGCTCGCGCACGCGGTCGGTCAGCATGTCCGCATCCTGCCGGGCGCCGGAGCGCGCTCCGCGCACGGTCGCCGGAACGCGGAGCGGATCCGCAGCCGGCACGAGCCCCCGGGGCAGGGGCGGCGACTAGAAGTCGCCGCCGCCGAAGTCCCCGAACCCGCCGCCGTCGCCGCCGCCGAAGTCGCCGAACCCGCCGCCCCCGAAGTCGTCGGCCCCGGAGGCGAAGTCGCCGCCGGCGTCCGCCAGGTCGGCGGCGCCGTCGCCGAAGTCGGAGGCGAAGTCGCCGATGCCGGGCAGCACCATGTCCGCGATCGCCGATCCGATCACGACGCCTGCGACGGTGCCGAGCAGCGAGCCGCCGATCATCGTGCCGAGCCCGGGCCCGCGCGACATGCCGCCGCCCGCGCCGCTGCCGAGCGTGCGCTCGAGGAAGCCGGGCTGCCGCAGCTCGGACCGGGTCGCGCTGCGCGCGAGCGTGCGGGGGTCGTCGGAGGCGGGCCGGTCCGCGGCCGCCGCGTTCTGCGACAGCTCCTCGAACACGAGGCGCCGCTGCTGGGGCGTCAGCTTCGCGAACGCCTCCGCGTGGACCTCCTCCACCGCGTCGGGCGGCGCGGTGCGCAGCAGGTAGCGGTAGCGGTCGACGGCGATCTCGTCCTCGGAGCGGGCGCCGCCCGCGGGTCGCCGGGTCGCTTGCGCGCGGTAGCCCGACCCGCCGCCGCGCGAGCCCGTCGCGTCGTCGTTCAGGTAGCTCCTCAGCCGGTCCAGCAGACCCATCGCGCCCTCCTCGGCCCTGTGACCACCGACGGTAGAGGGTCCTCCCCCGGAAGCCGGACCCAGCCGCCTCTGCATCGGCTATGACCCTGCCGGGAGCGGTTCAGGGAGCCGCAGCCACCGCTCGGCCGACGGTCACGCAGCCCTTCGTACGCTCCAGGTGACCATTCGAGGAGAGGACCACCGATGACGCGGTTCGGCTACACGCTCATGACCGAGCAGAGCGGCCCGAAGCAGATCGTGCAGTACGGCATCAAGGCGGAGGAGGTCGGGTTCGACTTCGCCGTCTCCAGCGACCACTACTCCCCCTGGCTCACCGAGCAGGGGCACGCGGGCTACGCGTGGACGATGCTCGGCGCGATCGCGCACGCCACCGAGCGCATGGAGCTCATGACGTACGTGACCTGCCCGACGATCCGGTACCACCCGGCGGTCGTCGCGCAGAAGGCGGCGACGCTGCAGATCCTCGCGGACGGGCGCTTCACCCTCGGGCTCGGCTCGGGCGAGAACCTCAACGAGCACATCACGGGCGACGGCTGGCCGCCGGTGGCGCAGCGCCAGGACATGCTCGAGGAGGCCGTGCACATCATCCGCGCGCTGCACACCGGCGAGCTCGTGACGTGGGAGGGCGACTGGTTCCGCGTCGACTCCGCGCGCATCTGGGACGTGCCGGAGGGCGGCGTGCCGATCGGGCTCGCCGTCGGCGGCGAGAAGGCGGTCGAGCGGTTCGCGCCGCTCGGCGACCACCTGATCGCCACGGACCCGCTGCCCGAGCTGCTGCAGGGCTGGGACGCCGCGAAGGGGAGCTCCTCCTCGCGCAAGATCGGGCAGATCCCGATCTGCTGGGCGCCGACGAAGGATCAAGCGATCGACCTGGCGCACGAGCAGTTCCGCTGGTTCGCCGGCGGCTGGGCCGTCAACGCCGACCTGCCGACCCCGCACGGCTTCCACGGCGCCAGCCAGTTCGTCCGCAAGGAGGACGTGGCCGACCAGATCGCGTGCGGCCCGGACCTCGACGAGCTGGTCGAGGGCGTCAAGCCGCTGTGGGAGGCCGGCTTCACCGACGTCGCGGTCGTGCAGGTCGGGGACGCGCTGCAGCAGCACTTCCTCGACGAGGTCGCCGAGCCGCTGCTCGAGAAGCTGCGCGCCGCCGCCCCGAAGGCCTGATCGGAGCGTTCATCGATACGGGGATCCGGCGAGCCGGATCCCCGTATCGATGAACACCGGGCCCGGGGTCAGGACTGGCCGCGGCCGGTCTCCTCCTGCAGGCGCTCGATGGTCTCGGACGCCTCCGCCTTCGTGATGTCCGCGGGGATCTCCTCCCCCGCCTGACGGGCGAGGGTGTCGATGTAGCTCTTCTGCGCGCCGGTCGCGGGCTCGCCGCCCGTCACCCAGTCGCTGGGGTCCTTCTCGGTGCTGCTGTTCTCGGTGCCGCCGAGCATCTCGGTCTTGTCGTCGCTCATGGCGCGACTGTAGAACGAATCTCCGAACGCACTCTGAGGATCCGCCCCGGGTCCGCCGCTCGGCGTCAGGCGGAGAAGATCGGGCTCTCGTCGAGCCGGCGCAGCACCTCGGCCACGTCGTCGTAGACCGCGACGGCCCCCGCGTCCCGCAGCTCGGAGGCGCCGTAGCCGCCCGACAGCACGCCGATGCACCGAACGCCCGCGCGCGCGCACGACTCCGCGTCCCAGGCCGCGTCGCCGACCATGACGGCCTCGTCCGCGGACACGCCCGCCTTCTTCAGCGCGACCTCGATGACGTCGGGCGCGGGCTTGGCGGCCTCCACGTCCTCCGCGGTCGTGACCTCCGACACCGAGTCGCCGGGGGCGAGGACCTCGATGACCATGTCGTACTCCTGCTGCGGCGCGGAGGTCGCGAGCACCACCTGCAGCCCGCGGTCGGCGAGCTCGCGGAGCAGCTCCTGCGACCCCGCGAACCGCCGCATGCGCTCGCGCTGGGCCGCGTAGTGCTCCGCGTGGCGCTCCTTGACGGCGTCGCCGAGGCGGTCCGCGTGCTCGTCGAGCAGCGTGCCGAGGAGCTTCGACGAGTCCATGCCGATCGCTCGGTGCACCCGCCACGCGTCGACGGGGTGCCCGACGTCCGCGCAGGCGCGCAGCCACGCGTCGACGTGCAGGAAGTTCGTGTCGACGAGCGTGCCGTCGATGTCGAAGAGGACGGCCTTGCAGGTGGCGGTGGGCATCCGCCGATCCCACCAGCCGAGGATGGGAGCGTGCCCACCAGGTTCCTCGTGCTCGCCGACACCCACCTGCCGAGACGCGCCAAGCGCCTGCCCGACGCGGTGCTCGCCGCGCTGCAGCAGGTCCACGGCGTCGTGCACGCGGGCGACTGGGTCGACGAGGCGACCCTCGACCTGCTGCTCGCGACGGGGCTGCCCGTGATCGGCGTGGCCGGCAACAACGACGGGCCCGCGCTGCACGCCCGGCTGCCGGAGGTCGCCCGCACCGTCGTCGAGGGCGTCCGGCTCGCCGTGGTGCACGAGACGGGCGCCTCGACCGGGCGCGAGCGCCGGATGGACGAGGCCTTCCCCGCCACCGACGTGCTCGTCTTCGGGCACAGCCACATCCCCTGGGACACGACCACGCCGAACGGCCTGCGCCTGCTGAACCCCGGCTCGCCGACGGACCGCCGACGGCAGCCGCGCTGCACCTACGCGCTGCTGGAGCTCGACGCCGGCGAGGTGTCCTGGGAGCTGCTCGGGGTCTGAGCGTCCCACCACCGCAGCACCCGCAGCGCGCGGAGCGTGATCCAGCGGCTCGGGAAGCCCTCCCCCTCCTCGTCGAACTCGAACAGCACCGGGCCCATGCGCGTCTGCTCGAGGTTCCACAGCCCGTTCGGCAGCCGCTTGCCGCGCAGCAGCTCGACCGCCTCCGCGCAGCGCTCGTCCCCCTCGGGCCGGGCGACCCGGAAGTGCTCGAGCGCGCGCAGCACGTCGTAGTACCAGCGCGTTGGGAAGGCGGGCATCGCGAACCGCGGATCGATCACCTCCCCCGTGCTGCGGCGGCGCAGCAGGCGGCGCTCGAGCAGGTACTCCTCCCCCGCGATGCGGGCCGCGCGCACCTCGCCGGACCGGCCGCCCGCCCGCTCCCAGGCGAGCAGCCCCTCGACGACGCAGATCGTGGAGTGGAAGGAGGAGGGGGTCTCGGAGCCCTGCGCCCAGCAGTTCCAGCCGCCGTCGGCCTGGCGGCTCGTCAGCAGGGTCTCGACGATCGCGTCGCCGCCGACGCCGAAGTACGCGGCGGAGGCGAGCGCGGTGCCGTTGACGCACGGCTCCGTCTCGCCGTCGAAGTAGGCGCGTCCGTCCCCCTTGTCCCACACCACCCGCTCGCGAACCAGGTCGATCGCGCGGCGCACAGCGGGCGCGGCGGGGTCCGCGCCCAGGTCCCGCAGGGTCTCCAGCGCGAAGTGCGTGGCGGTCCAGGCGTCGAAGAACGGGCGCGCCTCGTCGACCCAGCCCGGCCGGTAGACGCCGCCGTCCCAGCGGCCGTCCTCGCCCTGCTCGGCCAGCAGCCGGGCGCCCCAGCCCTCCGTCACGACCCTGGCGCGCTCCGCAGCGACCTCCTCCGCGGGCGCATCCGCCAGGTCGCGCAGCGCCTGCCAGCGCACCGAGGGGTCGCCGTCGAGCAGGTGGCCGGGAACGTCGTCCATCGCGCGACGGTAGCCCCGAGCACCGCGCCGCGGGAAGCGCCTGCTACGCCGTGACGAAGTCGATCAGCTGCTCGACCCGCCCGAGCAGCGCGGGCTCGAGGTGCTTGAAGTGGTCGACGCGGCCGAGGATGCGCTGCCAGGCGCGCGCGATGTCGGCCTGGTCCTCGTGCGGCCAGCCGAGCGCCTCGCAGATGCCGTGCTTCCACTCGGTGCCGCGCGGGATGACGGGCCAGGCCTTCAGGCCGAGGCGCTCGGGCTTCACCGCCTGCCAGATGTCGATGTAGGGGTGCCCCACCACGAGCACGTCGTCGCCCCAGGGCTTCACCGCCGCCTCGGTGAGCCGGGTCTCCTTGCTGCCGGCGACGAGGTGGTCGACGAGCACGCCGACCTTGCGGCTCGGGTCCGGCTTGAAGACGTGGAGCACCTCCTCGAGGTGGTCGACGCCCTGCAGGTACTCGACCGCGACGCCCTCGATGCGCAGGTCGTGGCCCCACACCTTCTCGATCAGGTCCGCGTCGTGGCGGCCCTCGACGAAGATGCGGCTGCCGCGCGCGACCCGCGCCTTGGCCCCCTCCACGGCGAAGGAGCCGGAGGCGGAGCGCAGCGGACCGGTCCGCTTCGGCTGCACCTTCGGCACCCGCAGCGCGACGGCCTGCCCGTCGATGTGGAAGCCCGGGCCGATCGGGAAGACGCGCACCTTCCCGCGGCGGTCCTCGAGCTTCACCATGCGGCCCTCGACCCCGACGACGGCGCCGACGAAGCCGCTCGCGACCTCCTCGACGACGACGCCCTTCAGCGCCTCCACCACCTTCGGCGGCGGCGGCTTGCGCTTCCAGTCGCCGTTGCTGAGGACGTCCGCGCCGTACCGGTCGAAGCTCATCGTCCGACGCTAGGCGGGCCCGCGCGGACGACCGGCGTTGCGGCTCGCGTGTCACGATCAGCGCGTCCAGCCGAGTGCCCGATGCCGGTCCTAGCGTCGAGGCGTGGCGAACATCCTGATCACCGGCGCGGCCGGGTCCATCGGCACGGCCGTCCTGCCCCTCCTGCGCGACGCCGGCCACCGGCTGCGGCTGCTCGACGTCGTGCAGCCGAGCGGAGCCGTCGAGGCGGACGACGTGCGCATCGCCTCCGCGACCGACCTGGCGGCGATGCGGGACGCGGCGACGGGGACGGACCTCGTCGTGCACCTGGCGAGCTTCGCCTCCGAGCGCGGCTGGCGCGACGTCGTCGACGTGAACGTCGAGTCCGCCCGCGTCGCCCTCGACGCCGCGCGCGACGCGGGCGCCGCGATCCTGCTCGCCAGCTCGGTGCACGCCGCGGGCTTCGTGCCCTCGGACGAGGCGGGCGAGGGCATGCCGCGAGCGCGGCCCGACACCTACTACGGCTTTTCGAAGGTCGTCGCGGAGGCGCTCGGCGACCTGTACGCGGACCGGTTCGGCATGCGGATCGTGTCGGCGCGGATCATGACCTTCGGCGCGACGCCGCCCACGGCCCGCGCCCGCTCCACCTGGCTCTCCCCCGGCGACTTCGCGCGGCTGATCGAGGCGTCCCTGTCGGCGCCGCCCGGCAACCACGTCGTGTGGGGCGTCTCCGCGAACGCGAGGCGGACGGTGTCGCTCGAGCCGGGGCGCGCCATCGGGTTCGAGCCGCAGGACGACGCGGAGGCGCACGTCGCCGAGCTCGCGGAGCGGCTCGGCCTCTCCTCCCCGGACGAGCTGCGCCCGGTCGGCTCCGACCCGCTCGGCGGCGTCTTCACGACCGCGCCCCTCGGCGAGCCGATGTAGTGCGGTCGGCGAAGAAGCCGGTCAGTCCTCGCCGATGTCCTCGTTCCAGAGGGCGGGGTGCTGGGCGATGAAGTCGCCCATCATCGCGATGAGGTCCGGGTCGTTCACCACGGTGACGTGGGCGCCGTGCTCGGCGACCCAGTCCTGACCGCCGAGGAAGTTGCGGTCCTCGCCGACGATCACGCGGCCGATGCCGAACTGGCGGACGAGGCCCGAGCAGTACCAGCACGGCGAGAGCGTCGTCGCCATCGTCGTGCGCCGGTAGGAGCGCTGCCGTCCGGCCGCCTGGAACGCGTCGGTCTCCCCGTGCACGGAGGCGTCGTCGTGCTGGACCCGCCGGTTGCGCCCCGCGCCGAGCAGTCGGTCGTCCTCGTCGAAGAGCGCCGCCCCGATCGGAATGCCGCCCTCCTCCAGGCCGATCCGCGCCTGCTCCGCGGCGACGGCGAGCTTGTCCGCGTCGGTCGGGTAGCGCCGCTCGTCGCTCACGCGCGGGCCGCCGCGTCCACGTGCTCGGGCTGCTCGTAGCCGTCGGCGGGCAGCGGCCCGCCGTGCTCCGGCGGCAGCACCCGGGCCAGCGCGACGTAGAGCACGGCGCCCAGCACGAAGCCGACGAACGGGGTGAGGTCGCCGACGGAGCCCGCGAGCGGCCCGACGTAGGCGGACTGGTTGCTGAACAGCACGACGGAGACCACGAGCGCCACGAGGAACGCGATCAGCCCGGCCCGGTTCACGTACCGGGCGTCGTCCGCGAGGAACGCGGCGATGCGGGTGCCGCGGCGCGACGCCCGGTCGGCGAGCAGCACGCCCAGCCACGGCGCGATCCAGTAGGCGATCACGAGCAGGAACGCCTCGTACGCCTCCCCCGCGTTCGGCAGCGCGGTCAGCGCGACGACGAACCCGATCGCCCCGAAGGCGACGGCGACGATCGCCCGCCGCAGCGCGAACGGGATCCGGACGCCGGCGGCGAGGAAGCTCATCGCACCGGAGTAGACGTTCAGCGCGTTCGCGGCGACCGCCCCGACCGCGATGGCGAGCAGCGTGAGCTTGCCGACCACCTCCGGCATCACCGAGGTGCTCGTGAAGGAGCCGGTCGGATCGCCGGCGTCGAAGCCCGCCACCGTCGCCGCGGCCGCGCCGGCCGCCATCAGCAGGCTGCAGGAGAGGAAGTTGCCGAACCCGGCGGCGAAGCCGAGCGTGCGGCGGGAGGTGCGCGGCGGCAGGTACCGCGTGTAGTCGGAGGCGTACGGGTTCCATCCGGCGGCGTAGCCGAAGGCGGCGGAGATCGCCAGCGTGATGCCGGCGAAGGGCGCGCCGCCGGCCTTGCCGCCCGCACCGCCCGTGAGGTGACCGCTGCCGAGGGCGAAGACCAGCGCGAGCAGGAAGACGATGCCGAGCGCGATGCTCGCGTACCGCTCGAACCGCTGCACGAGGTCGTGGCCGACGAACGCGACCGCGACCTCGAGCACGACGATCAGCAGCAGGGTCAGCCAGGCGGGCAGACCCGTGAGGGTGGCGAGCGCGAGCGCACCGCTGACGGAGTTGACCGCGAACCAGCCGATGCCGGCCATCACGGTGTTGATGGCGGCCGGCACGACGTTGCCGCGGCTGCCGAAGGCGACCCGCCCCAGCACCATCTGCGCGACCCCGTCGCGCGGTCCCCAGCTCGACAGGATCCCGTGCGTCAGGCCGCCGAGGGCGTTGCCGACGACCAGGGCGGCGATCGCGACCGGGAACGAGAGCCCGAAGAAGGCGACGGCGATGACGCCGACGAAGATCGTCGCGAACTCGAGGTTCGGGGCGGTCCACGTGGTCAGCAGCTGCCACGGCGAGCCGTGCCGGCGATCGACGGGGATCGCCTCGATCCCGCCCTGCTCCACGAACGACGGTCTGGGCTGCGCCTCGGCGGTGGTCACGACGGGCAGGGTACGGCCAGGGGCGGCCGGACCCCGCATC
Source organism: Amnibacterium soli (assembly GCF_039544415.1). Classification (NCBI taxonomy): domain Bacteria; kingdom Bacillati; phylum Actinomycetota; class Actinomycetes; order Micrococcales; family Microbacteriaceae; genus Amnibacterium; species Amnibacterium soli. Next base: position 111,708 of record NZ_BAABLP010000003.1, read on the forward strand.
CGTCACGCGCCCGAAACAGATCGGGCGCGTCGCCCCGTGCCGGTCAGCCCTGCGCGCGCTCGGACAGGGGCTGCCACTGCTCCCAGGTCTCGATCCGCTTCGCGTAGTCGGCCTTCGCGATGCCGAGCGGGGACCTCCCGAAGAAGACGCGCAGCGGCGGCTCCTCCGCGTCGACGAGCTCGAGGATCGGCCCGCGGGTGGCCTCCGGATGCCCGGGCTCCGCGTTGCGGCTCGCCCGCTGCTCCAGCACAGCCTTGCGGTAGTCCGCGTAGGCGGGCAGCTCGGCGGAGCGCTTCGCGGACGGGCCGGCCCAGTCGGTGGAGAACCCGCCGGGCTCGATGAGCGTGACCTTGACGCCGAAGTCCGCGACCTCCTGCGCGAGCGACTGCGAGAGGCCCTCGAGGGCCCACTTCGACGCGTGGTAGGCGCCGACGAGCGGGAAGGCGCTGATGCCGCCGATGGAGGAGACCTGCAGGATGTGGCCGGAGCCCTGCTCCCGCATCGTCGGCAGCACCGCCTGCGTCACCCACACGGCACCGAAGAGGTTCGTCTCGAGCTGCGCCCGCAGCTCCTCCTCCGAGACCTCCTCGACGAAGCCGAAGTGGCCGTAGCCCGCGTTGTTGATCGCGACGTCGATGCGGCCGAACGTGTCGACGGTCCGCCGGACGGCGGCCTCGACGGCGGCCTTGTCGGTCACGTCGAGGGCGATCGGCAGGATCGCGTCGCCGTGCTGCTGCACGAGGTCGTCGAGCGAGTCGACGCTGCGGGCGGTCGCGGCGACCCGGTCGCCGCGCTCCAGCGCCGCGATCGTCCACTCCCGGCCGAAGCCGCGCGAGGTGCCCGTGATGAACCAGACCTTGGATGCCATGTCATCAACCCTGCGCGCGACCGCCTGGGTGCGGCCTCAGCGGAGGCGGGGCGGCGTGCGGATGCCGAACTCGTGGCGGAGCGCGGACCGCGCGGCGAGGTAGCCGCCCTGGCCGTGCAGGCCGGGACCGGGCGCCGCCGCCGCGGAGCAGAGGTAGACGCCGTTCGCGAGGTGCCACGGCTCGGGCGACGGCACGGGGCGGGCGAGCAGCTGCCGCAGGGACACCGCCCCGGCCGCGAGGTCGCCGCCGCCGAGGTTCGGGTTCCAGGCGCCGATGTCGGCCGCGCTCTGCGCGTTCGCGGCGAGCACGACGTCGCGGAAACCCGGCGCGACGCGCTCGATGGCCGACGTCACGAGCTCGGCGGGGTCGAGCGTCGAGCCGTTCGGCAGGTGCGTGTAGGCCCACAGCACGTGCTTGCCCGCGGGCGCGCGCGTCGGGTCGACCGTGCTCGGCTGGGCCACGAGCACGTAGGGGCGGTCGGGCACGCGCCCCGCGGCGACGTCCGCCTCCGCCGCCGCGATCTGCGCGCGCGTGCCGCCGACGTGCACCGTCACGGCTCGGCGCACGGTCGGATCCAGCCACGGCACCGGGGCGTCGAGCGCGTAGTCGACCTTGCCGATGCCCGCGCCGTGCCGGAACGTGCGCAGCCAGGCGCGCAGCGGCGCGGGCAGGCGCCGTCCGGCGACGTCGAGGAGCACGGGCACGCTCGTGTCGAACAGGAGCGCGCGGGCGGGCGGCAGCTCGGCGAGGTCGCGCACGGGACGGCCGGTCTCGATGCGGCCGCCGTGCGCGAGCAGGTCGGCCACGAGTGCGTCGGTCACGGCTCCCGTGCCGCCGACGGGCACCGGCCAACCGACGGCGTGGCCCTGCACGGCGAGCGCGAGCCCCGCCGCCGCGGAGGGGATGGACGGCATCGGCCGCACCGTGTGCGCCATGACGCCGGTCAGGAGCGCGGGCGCGTCCCGGCCGAGCCACCGTCGGTTCCAGCCCGGCGCGCCCTGATCGAGCACGGAGAGCCCGAACCGCGCGGCGACGACCGGGTGGGGCGGCACCCGCAGCACCGGGCCGAGCGTGAACCGGGCCACCTCCCGCGCGCGCCGCACGGACGGCCCCACGAGGCGCGAGTACGCGGGTCCGTCCGCGCCCAGGCCGGCCGCCGTGCGGTCGAGGTCCCGCCAGGCGTGCACGGCCGTGCCGTCCTCGAAGGGGTGCGACCAGGAGATCTCCGGCGTGATGAACGGCACCCGCTCCTCCAGGCCGAACCGGCGGAAGAACGGGGAGGCGAGCGCCATCGGCTGCACCGCGGCGCCGAGGTCGTGGCGGAACCCCGGCAGCGTCGTCTCCTCCGTGCGCGCGGCGCCGCCGGGCCGGTCGGCGCCCTCGAGCACCAGCACGTCGAGGCCGGCTCGGGCGGCGGTCACGGCGGCCGCGAGCCCGTTCGGCCCCGATCCGATGACGACGAGGTCGGGGGTGCTCATGCCCCGATCCTCCCCCTCCTCCCCAGGAGGACCCTCGGTTGCCGGGGTGACGGGGGCGGTGCAGGATGACCGCATGGCCGACATCGCGACGGAGCACGACACCGAGCACCACCGGTACGTCGCGGTGCTGGACGGGGAGCCGATCGGCGAGCTCGTCTACCGCGACACCGACGAGGGCCGGGTCTTCACCCACAGCGAGATCCTGCCCGAGCACGAGCACCACGGCTTCGGCACGCAGATGGTGCGCGCGGGCCTCGACGACACGCGGGCCGCGGGCATCAGGCCGATCGGGCAGTGCTCGCTCGTCCGCAACTTCCTCGCCGAGCACCCCGACTACACGCGGGTCCCCCAGCGCTGATCCCAGCGTGCTGCACGGCCGCGCCCCGCCTCGGGCGCTCAGGTTTACCCTGGACGGGATGCAGCCGCTCACCGAGGACCAGATCCGCGAATCCTTCGTCAACACGACGCGCGGAGAGGCCGAGCGGCTCCCGATGCCCGGGCTGCACGAGGTGCTCTGGGACGATCGCGAGTACCTCGGCTGGCACGACGCGAAGGCGCCCCAGCGCGCCTACCTGACCGTCTGGCAGGACGAGCGGCCCGTGTCGTTCGCGCTGCGCGCCTCCGAGAGCCGCATCCGCTCCGGCATCAGCGCGATGTGCTCGCTCTGCCACACCGCCCAGCCGGGCGCGCAGGTCACCCTGTTCGCGGCACCGCGCTCCGGCGACGCCGGCCGCAAGGGCGACACCGTCGGCACCTACATCTGCGCGGACCTCAACTGCTCCGCGATCATCCGCATCGCTCCCCCGGCGGCGCCGATGCAGCTGCCGCCCGAGGAGATCGTGCAGCGGCGGATCACCGGCCTGCAGGAGCGGCTCGGCTCGTTCGCCTCCACCGTCCTGGCCGGCTGACCCGCCGCCGGGCCACCGCTCAGGAGCGGCTGAGCTCCTCCGCCAGGGACGGCTTGGTCGGCGTCCACCCGCCGATGCCGCGCGCCTTCGCGCCGGTCGCCTGCTGGTCGAGCAGCAGCGCCTCCGCGAAGCCCGAGCCGAGTCGCGACTCCGTCGCCGACGGGTCCTCCGCCTCGACGCCCGCGTCGCCCGCGAGCACGGCGCTCAGCTCGGCGACGGTCGGGTTCGTGCCGCTGACGCCGAGCACGGCGCCCTGCCCGGTGCCGCTCGTCACGACGGCCGCGTAGAGCGCGGCGAGGTCGTCGACGTGGATCGTGGTCCAGTGCTGCACGCCGCTGCCGAGCGTCGTCAGCTTCCCGTCGCCCGTGCGGGGCTGGCCCGCGAGGATCTGCGGGATGCCCGCGCCGCCGTCGCCGTAGACGATGCCCGGGTGCAGGACCGTGAGCGCGAGGTCCTCCGCCTCCAGCGACTCGATGACGCCGAGCCGCCACGCGGTGATGGCCGGCGCGTCGTAGGGGGTCGCCTCGGTGAGGTCGTCCCCGGAGCCGTAGACCCAGACGCCGCCGGTGTGCACGTAGGGCTTGCCGGTGCCGCCGAGCGCGCCGACGGCGGCCTCCGCGACCCGCCGGTCGAACGCCTCCGCGTCGTCGCCGGCGGCCGCGAGGTGGATCACGGCGTCGCCCGGGCGGAAGGCCTCGGCGATGGCCGTCGCGCTGTCGAAGTCGATGACGGCGGGCGTCGCGCCGGAGGCCTGCGCCTTGGCGGCGGCCTCCTCGCTGCGGACGAGGGCGGTGACCCGGTGGCCCTGCTCGACGAGGTGCGGGACGACGGCGGATCCGATGAGACCGGTTGCTCCGGTGAGGACGACATGCATGCAGCAAGGCTCGCACCGGGCGGCTGAGCGCCGCGGTCAGCGGAGCGCCAGGAAGCCCTCGACGAGCAGCTCCCGGACGACGGGCAGCACGGCGGCCCGGGCGGCCTCCGCGTCCGCGTCCAGCAGCCGGGCGACCGCGTCGACGATCGCGCCGACCGGCAGGTCCCCGTCGCACGCGCCGACCACCGCGGCGGTCACGGTGTCCACGCGGCGCACGCGGGCGAACCCGGTGCCCTGCCGCAGCTCGATCACGGTCGGGTCCGCGTCGCCCGGCCAGTAGTGCCGGTGCTCGGTGACGTCCGGCGCGACCTCGAGCACGGTGTCCGCGAGCGCCTCGTCGGGCAGCACCCGCTGCAGGTCGTGGGCCGCGAGGCCCGCCTCGATCGCCCCGCCGATGTCGCTGCCGACCGCGCCGTCCAGGTGCTCGAACCGGCGCAGCGTCGGTGCGCCCCGCGGCCGGCGGAGGGTCACGTAGCCGGCGCCGATCGCGGTCACCCCGCGCGCGGCGAAGTCGTCGAGCCAGGCGCGCACGAGCGCCCGGTAGCGGGCGCTGCCGGGCTGCGCGCCGCCGTCCCGCACCCAGGTCTCCGCGTACTGCGCGGGATCGAGCAGGTCGCGCTGCACGATCCAGACGTCGAGGGGTCCGGCCCAGTCGAGCACCCGCTCGCGGGCCTCGACCTGGTCGCCGCCGCGCACCTCCCAGTTGCCGAGCAGCTGGGCGATGCCGCCCTCGGCGAGGTGGTCGGCGGCCCCGCGCACGACCGCCTCCACGAGTCCGTCNTCCGGCCCAGTCGAGCACCCGCTCGCGGGCCTCGACCTGGTCGCCGCCGCGCACCTCCCAGTTGCCGAGCAGCTGGGCGATGCCGCCCTCGGCGAGGTGGTCGGCGGCCCCGCGCACGACCGCCTCCACGGGTCCGTCGCCGCGGAAGCCGCCGTCGCGGTAGGTGTACTCGGGCACCTCGGCCGAGCCGCGCGGGGTGATCACGAAGGGCGGGTTGCTGACGATGCGGTCGAACCGCTCCCCCGCGACCGGCTCGTAGAGGGACCCCTCGCGCAGCTCGAGCGCCGTGCCGTTCAGGGCGGCGTTGAACCGCGCGAAGTCGAGCGCTCGCGCGGACACGTCGGTGGCGACGACGCGGGAGGCGGTGCGGGCGACGATCAGGCCCTGCACGCCGCTGCCGGTGCCGAGGTCGAGCACCGAGCCGGTGCCGGTGGGCACCAGGATCTGCGCGAGCGTCGTCGACGCCGAGCCCGCGCCGAGCACGTGCTCCGCCGGCAGCTCGCCGCCGAGCGCCATCTCGCCCGGGTCGGAGGCGATCCACCAGGAGGCCACGCCGGACTCGTCCGCGAGGGCGTACGGCCGCAGGTCGACCAGCACGGCCGCCGCGTCCTCGATGCGGACGAGACCGAGCCGCGCGGCGCCCGTGGCGCCCGTGCCGGGCAGGGCGCCGTCGAGCGCCGCGACCGGCTGCGGCGCGCCGAGCACGAAGAGCGCTCCGAGCAGGCCCGCCGCGGACGGGTCGCGGCGGTCCAGCTCGAGCAGCGCCGGCACCGGGTCGTCCCGCCCCAGCGCCTCGGCCGCGACCGGGCCCCACGCGGCCTCCAGCCCCTCGACCGTGAAGCGCGCGGCGTCGAGGTCGCGGCGGAGCGCGGAGACCAGCTCGGGATCGGGCGACGCCTGCATGCGGCCATCCTGCCCGAACGCCGTCGGCGATCCGCTGATCAGAAGGGTGTTCAGTGGGATGCGCGACACGACGCGACGGCGTGCGCGCCGCGCATCCCGCGACACGGCGGACGGGGACCGTCCGCACGAGGCCACCGCGCAGCACGTCGAGTGAAGAGAGAGGACGTGAGCCGCGGCGCCTGCGACGAGCGTACGCGGCGCCCGGATCGCACCCCGCCCGTGTCGTGCGCCCCGTTCCGGGGGGACTCGATCACGATTCGCTACCGACGGCCGACCTTTTCCGCAGTGGTCCGAGGAGACCTGCGAATCACCTCAGAATGTCGGTGTGCCCTTCCGTCCGCGCCGTGCTGCGATCGCGGCGCTCGCGGCACTGCTCGTGACGCTCGACCTCACCGGGTGCGCGTCCTCGTCGACGGTCCCGCCCGGCGCGACGCCGCGCCCCGTGGCCACCGCGGAGCCCGCCGCGCTGCGCGCCGCGGGTGCCCGGGTCGTCGACGACGAGGCGTCCGCCTCCCTGGTGCTCGTGCCGAAGCGGTCGAACGGCGGCCTCGTCGTGTTCCTGCACGGCTGGGGCCAGACGCGGTGGTCGCTGCTGAGCCGGCGCCAGGAGGCGTCGGTCGCGCACGCCGTCAGCGAGGCCGGGTTCACGATCCTGGCCGCCGACGCGGACGGCAAGGCCTGGGGCGACGCGCCGAGCGTCGCGGACTACCGGCGGCTCATCGAGCGGACGCAGCGCCGGTACCGGCTGCACGACGTGTTCCTGATGGGCGAGTCGATGGGCGGGCTGGCGACGATGCAGCTCGGCCGCGAGCTGCCCGCCGTCCGCGCCTCCACCGCCTGGTTCCCCGTCTGCGATCTGCGGACCATGCACGAGCCGCGCTTCCAGGCCACCATCCGCGGCTCGTGGCGCGGGGTCAGCCGGGCGCCCGTCTCCCCCGTGCGCGTCGGGCGCACGCCGATGCTGGTGTGGGCCTCACCGGCCGACACGATCGTGGACGCGGCGACGAACGCCGCCGTGTGCGTCGCGGAGGCGAAGGCCGCCGGCGCCGAGGTCACCTACTTCCACACCACCGGCGAGCACGGCGACCCGTCCAACTACCAGCCCGCGACCGTCGTCCAGTTCTTCGAGAAGTACCGCACCCCCGGCGCCTGACCCGCCCCTCCCGGCTCGCTCTTGCGCGCTCCAGTCGCAGTTGCGCGCGAGCGCTCGGCCGCAACTGGGACTGCGGCGCGCAGCTGCGCGCTCAGAGGCCGCATGCGACGCCCCGGCGGCAGGCTGACCGGATCGTCTCGGAGCAGGGGTACGGCGAGGACGCCGAGTCGGGCTGGTCCTACGGGCTGCACCACGTGCTCCTCGCGATCCCCGCGGGATCGGAGGACGAGCTGCGCGGGTTCTCCGTGGGCGTGCTGGGGATGAGCGAGGTCGCCGAGCCGCCGGCGCTCGCCGCCCGCGGCGGCCTCTGGGTCCGCGCCGACCGGCTCGAGTTGCACCTGGGCGTGGAGGCCGGGTTCCAACCGGCGCGGAAGGCGCACCCCGGCATCCGCGTGCGGGCGCTCGACGCCTTCGCTGCGCACCTCGCAGCGCACGGGGTCGCGGTCGAGTGGGACGAGTCGCTCTTCCCCGGCCACCGCCGCTGCTCCGCCTCGGACCCGGTCGGCAACCGCCTGGAGTTCATCGAACGCGACGCCGACGTCCCCACCTGGTGACTTCCGGTCGCCCGCGCGCACTTCCGGGCGCACCTCGCGGACCGGATCTGCACGCGACGGACCGGAAGCCGCGGAGGTGCTTGTTCACGGATACGGGGATCCGGCGCGCCGGATCCCCGTATCCGTGAAGAGGAGCAGGCGGGCGGATCAGGACCGGGCGCGCTCCAGCACGAGCTCGCGGACGCGGGCCGCGTCGGCCTGGCCGCGCATCGCCTTCATGACGGCGCCGATGACCGCGCCGGCGGCCTGCACCTTGCCGTCGCGGATCTTCTGCAGCACGTCGGGCTGCGAGGCGAGCGCCGTGTCGATGGCCGCGATGAGCGCGGAGTCGTCGGACACGACCTTCAGGCCGCGGGCCGCCACGACCTGCTCGGGGCTGCCCTCCCCCGCCACGACGCCCTCGAGCACCTGCCGAGCGAGGCGGTCGGTGAGGTCGCCGTTCTCGACCAGCGCGATCAGCTCGCTGACGTGCAGCGGCGAGACGAGGCTGCCGGCGTCGACGCCCCGCTGGTTCGCGATCCGGAGGATCTCGCCCAGCCACCACTTCCGGGCCTGGGCGGGCGCTGCGCCCTTCGACACGGTCTCCTCCAGCTCGGCGAGCACGCCGGCGTTGAGGATGTCGCGGAACTCTCCGTCAGTGAAGCCGTAGTCGGCCTGCAGGCGGCGGCGGAACGCTGCGGGCGACTCGGGCAGCGCGGCGCGCAGCTCCTCGATCAGCTCGAGCGACGGCTCGACGGGCAGCAGGTCCGGCTCCGGGAAGTAGCGGTAGTCGTCTGCGTCCGACTTCGGGCGGCCGGCGCTGGTCGTGCCGGTGTCCTCGTGCCAGTGCCGGGTCTCCTGGATGATCGTGCCGCCCGCCTTCAGGATCGCGGCCTGCCGCTGGATCTCGTAGCGGACCGCGCGCTCGACGGACCGGAGGCTGTTCACGTTCTTCGTCTCGGTGCGGGTGCCGAGCTTCTCCTGGCCTCGCGGGCGGAGGGAGACGTTCGCGTCGCAGCGCAGGTTGCCGCGCTCCATCCGCGCCTCGGAGATGCCGAGCGACTTCACGATGTCGCGGATCGTGGCGACGTACGCCTTCGCGATCTCGGGCGCGCGGTGCTCGGCGCCGAAGATCGGCTTCGTGACGATCTCGACGAGCGGCACGCCGGCCCGGTTGTAGTCCACGAGCGAGTGGTCCGCGCCCTGGATGCGACCGGTGGCGCCGCCGACGTGCGTGAGCTTGCCGGCGTCCTCCTCCATGTGGGCGCGCTCGATCGGCACGGTCCACAGGGTGCCGTCCTCGAGCTCCACCTCGACGGTGCCCTCGAACGCGATCGGCTCGTCGAACTGGCTGATCTGGTAGTTCTTCCCGAGGTCCGGGTAGAAGTAGTTCTTCCGCGCGAAGCGGCTCGACGGCGCGATGGAGCAGCCGAGCGCGAGCCCCAGCGAGATCGAGTACCGGATCGCCTGCGCGTTCACCGTCGGCAGCGCGCCCGGCAGGCCCATGTCGACGGGCGCGACGAGCGTGTTCGGCACGGAGGCGTCGGCGCCCGGCGCTGCGGGGTTCGGCGCGGGCGAGAACATCTTCGTCGCGGTGGAGAGCTCCACGTGGACCTCGAAGCCGAGGACCGGCTCGAAGCGCTCGAGCGCCTCGTCGAAGTCGAGGAGCAGGTCGGTGCCGCCAGCAGCCATCAGAGGGTGCCTCCGTCCGGTTCGGTGCCGAAGCCCGGTGCGGGCACGGGTCTGCCGAGCTTCGGCGCGCGCGACAGCAGCGGCGCGCCCCACTCCGCCTCGAGCAGCGCCTCGACGGTCGCGCCCACCCGGTACAGGCGGGCGTCCTCGCGTGCGGGCGCCATGAGCTGCAGGCCGACGGGCAGGCCGTCCTCGGGCGCGAGCCCGATGGGGAGGCTCATGCCCGGCACGCCCGCGAGGTTCGCGGGGATGGTGGTCACGTCGTTCAGGTACATCGCCAGCGGGTCGTCCACCTTCTCGCCGAGCGGGAACGCGGTCGTGGGCGCGGACGGCGAGACCAGCACGTCGGCCTGCTCGAACGCGGCGGTGAAGTCGCGCTGCACGAGCGTGCGGACCTGCTGCGCGCTGCCGTAGTAGGCGTCGTAGTAGCCGGCGGAGAGGGCGTACGTGCCGAGGATGACGCGGCGCTTCACCTCCGGCCCGAAGCCCTGCTCGCGGCTGAGCGCCATGACCTGCTCGGTGGTCGAGCGGCCCGGGTCGACGCGCAGGCCGAAGCGGATCGCGTCGTACTTCGCGAGGTTGCTCGACGCCTCCGCGGGCAGGATCAGGTAGTAGGCGCTGATCGCGTACTCGAAGTGCGGGGCCGCGACCTCGACGATCTCGGCGCCGGCCTCGGCCATGCGCTGCAGCGCCTCGCCGAAGCGCTGGCGGACGCCGGCCTGGAAGCCGGAGCCGTTCAGCTCGTGCACCACGCCGACGCGGATGCCGGCGAGGGAGCCCTCGGTCCGTCCGCGGCGCGCGGCCTCCGCCATCGACGGCCAGGTGTCCGTGAGGCTCGTGGCGTCGTGCGGGTCGTGCCCGCCGATGACGTCGTGGATCAGGGCGGCGTCGAGCACCGTGCGGCTGACCGGGCCGACCTGGTCGAGGCTGGAGGCGAGCGCGATCGAGCCGTACCGGCTCACGCCGCCGTAGGTGGGCTTGACGCCGACCGTGCCGGTGACGGCCGCGGGCTGGCGGATCGAGCCGCCGGTGTCCGAGCCGAGCGCGACCGGGGACTCGTAGGCCGCGACCGCCGCGGCGGATCCGCCGCCGGAGCCGCCCGGGATGCGCGTGAGGTCCCACGGGTTGTGCGTCGCGCCGTACGCGGAGTACTCCGTCGACGAGCCCATCGCGAACTCGTCCATGTTCGTCTTGCCGAGCGGCACGAGGCCCGCGGCGCGGAGGCGGGCGACCGGCGTCGCGTCGTACGGCGGCACCCAGCCCTCGAGGATCCGCGAGCCCGCGGTCGACGGCATGTCGCTCGTGCAGAGCACGTCCTTGATCGCGACCGGCACGCCGGCGAGCGGGCTGGGCGCCTCGCCCGCCGCGCGCAGCCGATCGAGCTCGGCGGCCCGGCGCAGCGCGGCCTCGCCGGAGACGTGGAGGAAGGCGTGGACGTCGGGCTCGACCTCCGCGATGCGGTCGAGGTGCGCGCGGGTGGCCTCGACGCTCGAGACGTCGCCCGCGGCGAGGTGCTCGGCGAGCTCCGCCGCGGTGAAGCGGGTCAGGTCGCTCATCACTGCTCCTCGCCGAGGATGGCCGGCACGCGGAAGCGGCCGTCGAAGGCGTCGGGCGCCCCGGAGAGCACCTGCTCCTGCGTGAGCACCTCGCCGACGACGTCGGGGCGCAGCACGTTGACGAGCGGGATCGGGTGGCTGGTCGCGGGGACGTCGGGCGTGGCGACCTCCTGCACCTTCTTGACCGAGTCCACGATCACATTCAGCTCACCGGCGAGATGCTCGATCTCGGCCGGCTCGAGTGCGATGCGGGCGAGGCCTGCGAGGTGCTGGACGTCGGCGACCGTGATCACCGGGGACGCGTCGGGCATGGATTCGATCTTATCGAGGCCCGCCGCGCGTCCCCCTCGCCGGCTCTCACGCGGTCCCCGGGGCGATGCGCGGTGCGCATGCGGACCGCGGGACGCCAGGACTACCGCGCGACGGGCTCGCGCAGCCAGGCGACGACCGGCGGCGCGAGCACCGCGGCCAGGTGGGCGTACCCGGCGGCGTCGGGGTGGAAGCCGTCGCCGACGTGCACGGGGTGCCGCCACACGGGCGACGAGACGGTCGCCGGGAACGCTGCGACGTAGGGCACCGCCAGCGCGGCGGCCTCGTGCTCGAGCGCCCGGTCGAGGACGAGGATGCGGTCGTTCTGCTCGTCGTCGTCCACCGCGGGCGGGCCGACGAGCAGGATCGGCACGGGTGCCGCGCGGTCGCGCATCGTCCGCAGCGCCTCGAGCGTCCGCTCGGTGGGCTCCCGCTGCCGCCCGTCCTCGACGATCGTGTCGTTCACGCCGAAGGAGAGCACGATCCGGGCGTCGTCGCCCGCGGTGAGCCTCGGCCGGGCCTCGATCGCGAGCCGGCGCGCGACCTGCACCGACGTCGCGCCGCGCACGCCGAGGTTGTACGCGGTGAGGTCCAGGCCGCCCGCGATCGCCGCGGCGGCCACCCGGCCGACCCAGCCCCGCGCGGACTCGTCGCCCGTGCCGGCGACGAGCGAGTCCCCCGCGAAGCACACGCGCACGTCTCGCCTCGCGGGGCCGTCCGCTGCTGACGGGGCCGTGCGCACCGGCGGATCGGCAGCGGCGGGCCCCATCAGGCCTCGTCGCCGTCCGGCTCGGCGGGAGCGACCGCCGCGGGGCCGCCATCGAGCAGGCGACGGAAGCCGTCGGCGTCGAGCTGCGGGGTGCCGATCGCCTCCGCCTTCGTCAGCTTGCTCGCGCCGGGGTTCGCGCCGATCACCACGAACGCCGTCTTCTTGGACACGGAGGAGCCGGACTTGCCCCCGGCCGCGAGGATCGCCTCCTCGGCCTCCTCCCGGCTGAAGCCCTCGACCGTGCCGGTGACCACGACCGTCACGCCGGCCAGCGGGCCCTTCGGCGCGGTGTCCGCCTCACCGGGACCGGGGTGGCCCGGGATCTCGAGCCGCACGCCCGCCGCGGTCCATCGGTCGACGATCTCCGCGTGCCAGTCGACGGCGAACCACTCGATCAGCGCGTCCGCGATGATCGGGCCGACGCCGTCGACGTTCGCGAGCTCGTCGCGGGACGCCGCGCGGATGGCGGCCATCGAGCCGAAGTGCGCGGCGAGCGCGCGGGCGGCGACGGGGCCCACGTGCCGGATCGACAGCCCGACGAGGTACCGCCACAGGTCCTTCGTCTTCGCGATCTCGAGGTTCGCCAGCAGGTCGACCGCCTGCTTCGACGGCACGCGGGCGCCCGGCTCGAGCGGCGCGCCCGCCTCCTTCGCCGCCCGGCGCTCGTCCGCGTTGGCGTTCCGCTCGAACGGGGCCAGCAGCTTCTCGGAGCCGTCCTCGTTCAGGCGCGGCATCCCGGTCTCGGGGTCGCGCGGCACGACGCGGATCGGCAGGAGGTCGTCCATGGTGAGGTCGAACAGGCCCGCCTCGGTGACGAGCGGCGGGGTCGCCGGCACCGACGGCTGGGTGAGCGCGGCCGCGGTGACCTCGCCGAGCGCCTCGATGTCCAGCGATCCGCGGGAGCCGATGTGCTCGACGCGCCCGCGCACCTGCGCCGGGCAGCTGCGGGCGTTCGGGCAGCGGAGGTCGACGTCGCCCTCCTTCGCCGGCCGCAGCTCGGTGCCGCACTCGGGGCAGTGCGTGGGCATCACGAACTCGCGCTCCGTGCCGTCGCGCAGCTCGACCACCGGCCCGAGCACCTCGGGGATCACGTCGCCCGCCTTGCGCAGCACGACGGTGTCGCCGATCAGGACGCCCTTCTCCTTCACGACGTCCTGGTTGTGCAGCGTCGCCTGCCGCACCTCGGAGCCGGCGACGAGCGCCTTCTCCATCACCGCGAACGGCGTCGCGCGCCCGGTGCGGCCGATGGACACGACGATGTCGAGCAGCTTCGTGTGCACCTCCTCGGGCGGGTACTTGAACGCGGTCGCCCAGCGCGGCGAGTGGCTCGTCGCGCCGAGGGCCACGTGCAGGTCGAGGTCGTCGACCTTGATCACGATGCCGTCGATCTGGTGCTCGACGGACGCGCGCTGCGCCCGGTACTGCTCGATGAACCCCCAGACCTCGTCGACCGCGTCGAACACGCGGTAGTGGCTGGAGGTGGGCAGCCCCCACTCCGCGAGCAGGTCGTAGACCTCGCTCTGCGCGGTCACCGGGGTGGTGCGCTCGATCTGCTCGACGGGCCAGGCGCCGATGCCGTGCACGAGCATGCGGAGGCCGCGGATCCGCGCCTCCATCAGCGCGAGCTTCTCGGGGCTCTTGCCCTCGGCCTTCTGCCGGAGGGAGCCGGACGCGGCGTTGCGCGGGTTCGCGAAGAGCCGCTCCCCCGCGGCCGCCTGTCGCGCGTTCAGCTCGTCGAAGTTCGCGACGGGGAAGAAGATCTCGCCGCGGACCTCGACGAGGTCGGGGTGCCCGGTGCCCTGCAGCCGCATCGGGATCGTGCCCATGGTGCGGACGTTCGGCGTGACGTCCTCGCCGGTGACGCCGTCGCCGCGCGTCGCGGCCGAGGTGAGCACGCCGCGCTCGTAGCGGAGGTTGATCGCGAGGCCGTCGATCTTCAGCTCGCTCAGCCAGCGGACCGGGGCCTCGGGCAGCGCCTTCGCGGCGTCGCGCTGCACCTTCTCGGCCCACGCCTCGAGCTCGGAGCGGCTGAACACGTTGTCCAGCGAGAGCATCGGCTCCCTGTGCACGACCGGGTCGAAGAGCTTCGTCTCCGGCGCGCCGCCGACGGTCTGCGTGGGGCTGTCGGGCCGCAGCAGCTCGGGGTGCTGCTGCTCGAGCGCCTGCAGGCGGCGGACGAGGCCGTCGTACTCCTCATCGGACGCCGTCGACTGGTCGCCCTCGTAGTACTCGTGGCGCAGGTCGTTGATGCGGGCGGTGAGGTCGCCGACCTCGCGCGCGCGCTCGAGCGCCGCGCCCTCCGCGGCGCGCGCCTCGGCCGAGTCGTGGGTGTCGCCGCCGTCGGCACCGCCCGCGGGGACCTGGGTCGCCGTGTCGCTCATGCGGCGAGCATAGGGGCGCCCACCGACAGCCGGCCGATCACGGAAAGCGGGGTCCGATCAGGCGACGGGCGCCACGGAGACGGTGCGGTCGACCGTGACCTGGCCGAGCACGCGCGTGCCGTCGTAGAGCACGGCGCTCTGTCCCGGCGCGAGCCCGACGAGCGGCTCGTCCGGCCGGATCACGAGCTCGCCGTCCTCGAACGCCGCCGTCGCGGGCACGGGGTCGGCGTGGGCTCGGACCTGCACGTCGCAGCGGAACTCCTGCCCCTCGGGCCGCGGACCGGCCCACGACGTCCGCGCACCGGCGAGCGCGCCGACGGCGAGCGCCTCCTTCGGCCCGACGACCACGGTGTTCGTCGCGGGCTTCACCTCGAGCACGAAGCGGGGTCGCCCGTCCGGCGCCGGACGGTCGAGCGAGAGCCCCCGGCGCTGCCCGACCGTGTAGGCGTGGGCGCCCTCGTGCCGCCCGACCTCGGCGCCCGTCGCGTCGAGCACCGGCCCGGGCGCGCTGCCGAGGCGGTCGGCGAGCCAGCCGCGGGTGTCGCCGTCCGGGATGAAGCAGATGTCGTGGCTGTCCGGCTTCGTCGCGACGCGGAACCCGCGCTCCGCCGCCTCCGCCCGCACGACCGCCTTCGACGGCGTCTCGCCGAGCGGGAACATCGCGTGCGCGAGCTGCTCGGCCGTCAGCACGCCGAGCACGTACGACTGGTCCTTCGCCTCGTCGGAGGCGCGGTGCAGCGCACGGGTGCCGTCGGCCTCCGTGCGCAGGACCGCGTAGTGGCCGGTCGCGACGGCGTCGAAGCCGAGCGACACCGCGCGGTCGAGCAGCGCGGCGAACTTGATCCGCTCGTTGCAGCGGAGGCAGGGGTTCGGCGTGCGGCCGGCGGCGTACTCCGCGACGAAGTCGTCGACGACCTCCTCCGCGAACCGGTCGCTGAAGTCCCACACGTAGAAGGGGATGCCGATGCGGTCCGCCACCCGGCGGGCGTCCATCGCGTCCTCGATGGTGCAGCAGCCGCGCGCGCCCGTGCGGACCGTGCCGGCGTTGCGGTTCAGCGCCAGGTGCACGCCGGTCACGTCGTGGCCCGCCTCGACCGCGCGCGCAGCGGCCACGGCGGAGTCGACGCCGCCGCTCATCGCCGCCAGCACCTTCACCGCTCCAGGCTACGTGCCGCCGCCGCGGGGGCCGGTCGCCGCTCGACGTGCGTCGAGCGACGACCGACCGGCGCTAGGGACGGCCGAGGGCGGCGAGCGCGGCCGGCGTCAGCTCGCCGAGCCCGGTGGGCAGGTCGTACCCTCGGCGCGCATTCAGCGACGAGTCGCGGTCGACCGTGACGAGCAGCACGTCCTTCCCCGACCGCAGCGCGACGGCCCGCCGCGCGGCCGACGGCACCACGTCGCGGAACGCGGAGGGGGTGCGGCGCGCGAGGGCGTAGAGCGCGGGGTTCAGGAACCCGAGCCGGCGACCGGACGCCTGCTGGGCGAGGGCGACCTGCGCCGCCACGATCGGCGTCGCCAGCGAGGTGCCGCCGACGGCCGCCGTGCGGTAGGTCAAGGTGCCCGTCTCGCGGACGCCGACCTGGAACCCGGTCGTCATGGCCGCGAGCGCCGACACGTCGGTCGCCGTGCGCATGCCGCCGGAGAGGGAGGCGGGCACGAGGCCCGCCTGGTAGGCCGGCGCCGGGAACAGCTCGCTCGCCCCGCCGCCCGCGCCGCCGATGAACTCACCGGGCAGCTTCGGCGACCACGCCTTCTTCCGCGCGCCCGACAGCAGCGAGACGTTCTCGCCCCACGGGGTGGTGAAGACGCGCTTCCCGTGCCGGTCGAGGCCGACGGCGGTGCCGCCCACGGCGGTCACGAACGGGGACGAGGCGGGGAAGTCGACGGCGGGCGCGTCCGCGACCATCGAGTCGTCGCCGAGGTCGCCGCTCGCGAAGTAGAGGCCCACGCCCTGGCCGGCGGCCTGCAGCTGCTGGTGCAGCATCACGACCATGCTCTGGCGGGTCGCGTCGTCGACGAGGTCGCTGCCCGCGAGGGTGTCGAGCGCGGTGGAGCCCCAGCTGTTGGACACGATCGACGCGAGGCCGTCGTCGAGCACGCGGGACATGGCGACGTCGAAGCCGGCGCCGCAGTCGCTCGCGCCGACGTAGAGGAGGTGCGCCCTCGGGGCGACCGCGTGGACCGCCTCCAGGTCGAGCGCCTGCTCGACCTGCCAGTCGGCGGGCGCGCAGGCGTACGAGGGCCGCCCGGGTGCGACGAGCTCGGTGTAGGAGGCGGCGGGCAGGCCGTTGCGCTGCGAGTACGTCGCGAGGTCGCGGCGCATGGAGGGCGCGCCGAACGCGTCGATGACGGCAACGGTCTGGCCCGCGCCGTCGAGGTTCGAGCGCTGCAGGCCGGTGAGCTGCCGCAGCTGCTTCGCCGAGTAGCCGCAGAGCGGCGTGCTGGCGGTGGAGCGGCGGTAGGCCTTCTTCGGCAGCTTCACGGTGTGCTGGCCCCAGTACTGCGAGCAGGGCGAGACGGTCGGCTTCTTCTTCTTCGCGTTCGGCCCGGGCGTGATCCGCGGGTGGGTGAGCACGACGGCCGCGACGGCACGCGCGACGGGCTGCGGCAGCGTCGCCGTACCGGCCGCGGCGAGCCGCTGCTGCCCGTCGACGTCGTAGGCGTGCACGCGGGTGCCGAGGAACGCGTCGACCTGCGCGGCGGACCCCTGCAGGGTCACGAAGAGGCGGCTCTTCGGCACCGACTCCAGGGTGAGTCCGGCCTTCTGCACCGCGGCCGCGATGGTGTCGACGGTGGCCTGCGCGGGGGCGAAGCGCGCGATCCAGTCGGCGGGCGACAGGTGCTGCCCGTACTGCGGGGTGCCCGGGGTGGAGACGGCGAGTGCGAAGGCCTTCGCCGCCTCCTCGTCGGGCAGGCGGAGCGCGAGCTCGAGCTCGACGGAGGTCGCGGAGGCGAGGGCCCCGCTGTCGGCGGCGGCGGTCGCCCAGGCGGGTTTCGCGGCGGGGACGGCGACGCGGCGGCCGTCGGCCTGCGCGGGTGCGGCCGCGACGGCGGAGCCGGCCACGAGTGCGGAGGCGAGGAGTGCGGCGAGCAGGGCGGCGCGCCGGGGCGATGTGGGCACAGGGGTCCTCGGGGAGAGGGGCCGGCGCTGGGGCGGCGCCGATCGCGGGCGGGTCACCCGGATGCGGCCGAGCCTAAGAACCGCCTGAGAGCGCGGACAGCCCCCGTGGGAGGGCCACGGGGATCCGGTGCGGCGCGCGTCAGCGGGCGAGCACCGGCGCGAGCGCGGGCAGGGCCGCGAGCAGGGCGTCGACGTCCGACGCCGTCGACGAGTGGCCGAGGGTGATGCGCAGCGCGCCGCGCGCCTGCTCCGCGGGCACGCCCATCGCGAGCAGCACGGGCGACAGCCGGGTGACGCCGGCGAGGCAGGCGGAACCCGTGCTGACCGAGACCCCGGCGCCGTCGAGCAGGAACAGCAGCGACTCCCCGTCCGCGCCCGCGACCGTGACGTGGAGGTTGCCCGGCAGGCGCCCGGGCCCGGGCGGGGTGCCGCGCAGCACCGCGCCGGGCAGCGCCGCGAGCACCCCGGTGAGCGCGCGGTCCCGCAGGGCGGCGACGCGCACCGCCTCCGCGTCGCGGTGCGCCGCCGCCTCCTCCGCCGCGACGGCGAAGGCGAGCGCGAGCGCGGCGGAGGGGGTGCCCGAGCGGAGCCCGCGCTCCTGGCCGCCGCCGTGCAGCAGCGGGCGGACGGGCGCCGTGCGGGCTGCGAGCAGCGCGCCCACCCCCGCCGGTCCCCCGACCTTCACGGACGAGACGCTCATCAGCTGCGCACCGGAGGCGTCGAAGCGCGTCGGTACCGCCCCGAAGGCGGCGATCGCGTCGACGTGCACGGGCACGCCGGCCGCGCGGGCGACCGCGGTGAGCGCGGCGACGTCCTGCACGGAGCCGACCTCGTTGTTGGCGGCGAGCACCGTGAGCAGCGCGGCGTCGGGCTCGGTCGCGAGCGCGTCGGCGAGCACGGCCGGGTCGAGCCGCGCCTCCGCGTCGACGGGCAGGTGCACGATGCGGGCCCCCTCGGCCTGCAGCGCCTCCGCCGCCTCGACCGTCGCCGCGTGCTCGCCGCCCGGCAGCAGCAGCGCTCCCCCGCCGCGGGCGCGCCAGCCGCCGACGACCGCGAGGTTCACCGCCTCCGTGCCGCCGGACGTGAAGAGCACCTCGACCGGCTCGCAGCCCGCTGCCGCGGCCAGGCGCTCGCGCGCCTCCTCGAGCACCGCCCGCGCGGCCTGCCCGTGCCGGTGCACCGAGGAGGGGTTGCCGACCGCGCCGAGCGCCTCCGCGAACGCCGCCGCGGCCGCGGGCCGCAGCGTCGTGCCCGCGGCGTGATCGAGGTAGACGGCCATCGCATCATTAGGGTAGGCGCGTGCAGGAGCCTCCCGCCGCGGCCGACCGCTTCCGCGACCTGGGGGTCCGTCTCGATCCGGACGGCGGCACCCTGCGGGTGGCGAGCAGCACCGCGACGAGCATGGACCTCTGCCTGCTCAGCGAGCGCGACCCCTCGTGGGTGGAGCGCACGGTGCGGATGCAGCGCGACGCCGAGGGCGTCTGGACGGGCCGATCCGCCCTCCTCACCCCCGGGCGCCGCTACGCCGTCAAGGCCGACGGTCCCGCCGGGCCCCGTGACGCGTTCGACCGGTCCCGCCCCCTCCTCGACCCCTACGGCCGCGGGATCGTGCGGATCGACCAGGACTCGTGGCGCAGCGTCGTCGTCGACGACGCCTTCGACTGGGGCGAGGTGCGCAAGCCGAACACGCCCCTCGCCGAGACCGTCGTCTACGAGGCGCACGCGAAGGGCCTCACGAAGCAGCTGCGGTCCGTGCCGCGCCAGTTCCGCGGCACGTACGCGGGCATCGCCCACGAGTCGACGATCGCCTACCTGCAGGACCTCGGCGTCACGGCGGTCGAGCTGCTGCCCGTGCACCAGTCCGCGAGCGAGCGGCGGCTGCAGAAGCAGGGCCTCGTGAACTACTGGGGCTACAACACCGTCGGCTTCTTCGCGCCGCACGCGCAGTACGCCTCCCTCACGGCGCAGTCCGCGGGCCCGCAGGCCGTGCTCGACGAGTTCAAGGGCATGGTCAAGCACCTCCACGCCGCCGGCATCGAGGTGTGGCTCGACGTCGTCTACAACCACACCGCGGAGGAGGGTCCCGCCGGGCCCGTCCAGAGCTTCCGCGGCCTCGATAACAGCACCTACTACCGGCAGGACGACGGCCGGTACATCGACACCACGGGATGCGGCAACAGCCTCGACTGCTCGCAGGAGCAGGTCCGGCGCCTCATCCACGACTCGGTGCGCTACTGGGCGGAGGAGGTGCAGATCGACGGATTCCGCTTCGACCTGGCCGTCACGCTCGGCCGCGACGAGCACATCACCTACACGCCCGACGCGCCCCTGCTGCACGAGCTGCTCGGGGACCCGGCGCTCAAGGACGTGAAGCTGATCGCGGAGCCGTGGGACGTGGGCCTCGGCGGCTGGCAGACCGGCGGCTTCCCCGCGGGCTGGTCCGAGTGGAACGACCGATACCGCGACACCGTGCGCGACTTCTGGCTGACGGACACGGTCGTCACCCGGCACGGCGGCCTCGCCCGCACCGGCATCGGCGCGCTCGCGAACCAGCTGTCGGGCTCGTCGTGGCACTTCTCCGCGGAGCGCGGCCCCCTCGCGAGCGTGAACTTCATCACCGCCCACGACGGCTTCACGCTCGCCGACGTCACCTCCTACAACACGAAGCACAACCTCGGGAACGGGGAGTCGAACCGCGACGGCACGGACAACAACCGGTCGTTCAACTTCGGCGTCGAGGGCGCGACCCGCTCCGAGCGCGTGCTCGCCGACCGCCGCCGGGCGATGCGCAACCTGCTCGGCACCCTGCTGCTGTCGGCCGGCGTGCCGATGCTGCTCGCCGGCGACGAGCTCGGGCGCACGCAGCGCGGCAACAACAACGCCTACTGCCAGGACGCGGCAGTGAACTGGATCGGCTGGAACCTGACCGAGTGGCAGCAGGAGCTGCAGGACGTCGCGCGGCGGCTGATCCGCATCCGCCGCGAGCACCCGGCGCTGCGGCCCGCACAGCACCCCGACGCGGCGACCCCGAACGCGATGCACTGGTTCAACGCGGACGGCGGCGCGATGGACGAGGCCGCCTGGTCCACGCCGGAGAACCGCACGCTCCAGTACCTGGCCGAGACGGACGGCGACGCGACGCTGCTCGTCGTCCACGGCGACGAGACCGCGATGCGCGTCACGCTGCCGGAGCACGGCGCCTGCACGGACCTCGAGCTGCTCTGGACCAGCGCGGACGACGCCGCGACCGGCGTGCACTCCGC
Source organism: Amnibacterium soli (assembly GCF_039544415.1). Lineage (NCBI taxonomy): Bacteria > Bacillati > Actinomycetota > Actinomycetes > Micrococcales > Microbacteriaceae > Amnibacterium > Amnibacterium soli. The sequence continues at coordinate 132,298 of NZ_BAABLP010000003.1, forward strand.
GCCGGGCGAGCACATCGCGATCGACGGCCCGACCCTCCTCCTCTACGCCGTCCGGTGAGCGCGCCGGCCTGAGCGCTTCAGCAGGAAGGAACGACATCAGCAGGAGAAATCGGGCGATTCCTTCCTGCTGATGTCGTCCTGTCCTGCTGTCGTGCTCGCTTCCTCCTGCTGACGTGCTCGGTCAGTGGGCGACGGCGACGAGGCCCATCTCCGCGGGGTCCGCCAGGTACTCGTTCTTCGGCACGACGCGCACGTTGTAGCCGAAGGAGCCCGGGCGGCCGAGGGTGACGGTGCCGGCGAACGTGCGCGAGCCGTCGAGCGCGATGGCGCCGGTGCTCGAGAGCGCGTCGTCCTCGAGCGGAGCCAGCTCCACGGTGGCGGTGTTCACCAGGTCGTCGCCCTCGCGGGACGTGCCGTAGACCACCTCGACCGCGACGTCGCCCGGCTGCAGCGAGCCGAGCTGCACCTGCGCGCGCACGTGCAGCCGGTCGCCGACCTGCGGCACCGGAGCCAGACCGCCCGACTCGACGTGCACCACGGAGACGCCGCTCCACGCCGACGAGACGACGCCCTTCCAGGCGGCGAGCTCGCGGCCGCCCGCGTAGTCGGCGGCGGTGATCGCCTCCGCCGCCTTCGCCGCGGGCATGTAGAGCCGCGTCACGTATTCCCGCACCATGCGGTCCGCGGAGAGCTCCGGCGAGAGCGTCGCCAGCGTGTGCCGGACCGACTTGAGCCAACGCGTCGGCACGCCGGCGGCGTCGCGCCGGTAGAAGCGCGGTGCGATCTGGTTCTCGATCAGGTCGTAGAGGCTCTCCGACTCGAGCTTGTCGCGCTCGGCCGCGTCGCCCGCGGCATCGGCCGACGGGATCGCCCAGCCGTCCTCGCCGTCGTAGTACTCGTTCCACCAGCCGTCGAGGATCGACAGGTTCAGCGCACCGTTCAGCGCCGCCTTCATGCCCGACGTGCCGCACGCCTCCAGCGGCCGCAGCGGGTTGTTCAGCCAGACGTCCGTGCCCGGGTACAGCACCTGCGCCATGGCGATGTCGTAGTTCGGGAGGAAGACGATGCGGCGCCGCAGCTCCGGGTCCTGCGTGAAGCGCACCAGCTTCTGGATGAGGCGCTTGCCCTCGTCGTCCGCCGGGTGCGACTTGCCCGCGATCACCATCTGGATCGGCCGCTTCTTGTGCGTGAGCAGCGAGGCGAGGCGGGCCTCGTCCTCGAGCATCAGCGTGAGCCGCTTGTAGGTCGGCACCCGCCGCGCGAAGCCGATCGTCAGCACGTCGGGGTCGAGCAGGTCGTCGAACCACGCCGGCGCGGAGGCGCCCGGGTTCTCCTCGTGCCACGCCGCCTTCACGCGGCGGCGCGCGTCCGCGACGAGGTTGGCCCGCATGCGGTTGCGGACGGCCCACAGCTCGCCGTCGCCGACGCCGGGCCCGGCCCAGTCGGCGGCGGTCGTGTCGGAGGTGCCGAGCTTCTGCTGCGACAGCTCGAGCAGCATCGGGTCCGTCCACGTCGGCGCGTGCACGCCGTTCGTGACCGAGGTGATCGGCACGTCGGAGGAGTCGAACCCCGGCCAGAGGCCGCTGAACATGCCGCGGCTCACCTCGCCGTGCAGCTGCGAGACGCCGTTCGCGTGCTGCCCGAGCCGGAGGCCCATGACCGCCATGTTGAACATGTCGCCGGAGCCGCCCGGGTAGTTCTCGCCGCCGAGGTCGAGCACCTGCCAGGCCTCGACGCCGGGCAGCAGGTCGCCGGAGAAGTACTGCTCGACGAGACCCCGGTCGAACCGGTCGATGCCCGCGGGCACCGGCGTGTGCGTCGTGAACACGGTGCCGGCGCGCACGACCTGCAGCGCCTCCGCGAAGGTGAGGCCGTCGTGGATCAGGGTCGAGATGCGCTCGAGGCCCTGGAAGCCCGCGTGGCCCTCGTTGGTGTGGAACACCTCGGCGTCGGGCCGGCCGGTCAGCTCGGTCCAGATGCGCAGCGCGCGCACGCCGCCGACGCCGAGCAGCAGCTCGTGCAGCAGGCGGTGCTCGCCGCCGCCGCCGTAGAGGCGGTCGGTGACGTCGCGCAGCGCGTCCTCGTTCTCGGGGATGTCCGTGTCGAGCAGCAGCAGCGTGACGCGGCCGACGAGCACCTGCCAGATGCGCGCGTGCAGCGTGCGGCCCTCCGGCAGGGCGAGGGAGACGAGCGCGGGCGCGCCGTCCGCGTGCCGGGTGAGCGTCAGCGGCAGCCCGTCCGGGTCGAGGACCGGGTACGCCTCCTGCTGCCAGCCGTCCGGTGAGATCGACTGCTTGAAGTAGCCCGCGCGGTAGAAGAGGCCGATGCCGGTGAGCGGCAGGCCCAGGTCGGACGCGCTCTTCAGGTGGTCGCCCGCGAGGATGCCGAGGCCGCCCGAGTACTGCGGCAGCGCAGCGGCGATGCCGAACTCCGGCGAGAAGTAGGCGATGTGCGCGGGCGCCTCGGTCAGCGACTGGTACCAGCGCGGCTCGCTGCAGTAGGTGGCGAGGTCGTCGCGCAGCGCGTTCGCGCGGGCGACGAAGGCGCCGTCGGCGGCGAGCCCCTCGATGCGGGACTGGCTGACCGCGCCGAGCAGCGAGACCGGGTCCGACGCGTGGCTGCGCCAGAGGTCCGGGTCGATCTCCTCGAACAGGCGCCGGGTCGGCTCGTGCCAGGACCACCGGAGGTTCGCGGCGAGCTCGTCGAGCGCGGACAGCGACGCGGGCAGCACGGTTCGGACGGTGAAGCGGCGGATTGCTTTCACAAGAAGGAGCTCCTCGGACCTCGGCGACTGCGGTCACCATACGGGGAAGCGGTGTCGCCGATGTGGACGATCCGCGACCCGCTCGCGGGGCCCGATCGCCGCACCTATCCGGCTCTCATGCGGTTCTCGTATGGTGTGCGCGTGGCTGACACCCAGGCAGCGGAAGGCGGCCGGCCCGCGACGACGCGATCCAGGAGCACGGGCACCCGTGCGCCCGCCGGGCGTCGCCCGGCCCGGAAGACGGAGCCGTGGAAGCCGGTCCTCGGCCGCATCCCGATCCTCGACCTCTCCCCGCAGCAGCCGGACGACCTCTGGCCCGCGAAGGCGTTCGCCGGCGAGGTCGTGCCGTTCTCCGCGACCGTGTTCAAGGAGGGCCACGACGTCATCGACGCCGCGGTCGTGCTGACCGCCCCCTCCGGTCGCGTGCTGCGCCGCCCGATGGTGCAGGTCAACCCGGGGCTCGGCCGGTGGACCGCCTCGGTGCAGGTCGACGAGACCGGCGCGTGGACCTGGCGGGTCGATGCGTGGCTCGACGACTGGGGCACCTGGCTGCACGACGCGGGCATCAAGATCCCCGCCGGCATCGACGTGGAGCTCATGTTCGAGGAGGGTGCGCGCCTGCTCGAGCGCGCCGCCGAGGAGGAGGGCCGCGGCGACGACGCGCCCGCCCTGCTCCGCGACAGCGCGGCCGCCCTCCGCGACGTCGGCACCGACCCCGGCACCCGCTGGAGCGTCGTGACGCAGGGCCGGGTCGCCGACGCGCTCGCCGCCGCACCGATCTCGAGCCTGCTCACCGCGGGCCCGTCGCGCACGCTGCGCGTCGAGCGCCTCCGCGCCGGCTCCGGCTCCTGGTACGAGTTCTTCCCGCGCTCCGAGGGCGCGGTGCGCCACGAGGACGGCTCGTGGACCTCCGGCACCTTCCGCTCGGCCGCGCTGCGGCTGCCCGCGATCGCCGAGATGGGCTTCGACGTCGTCTACATCCCGCCGGTGAACCCGATCGGCCGCACGAACCGCAAGGGCCCGAACAACACGCTCACCGCCGGCCCGAACGACCCGGGCTCCCCCTACGGCATCGGCTCGGAGGACGGCGGCCACGACGCCATCCACCCCGACCTCGGCACCGAGGAGGACTTCCTCGCCTTCGTCGAGGCCGCGAAGCGCCTGAAGCTCGAGATCGCGCTCGACATCGCGCTGCAGGCCTCCCCCGACCACCCGTGGGTGGTCTCGCACCCCGAGTTCTTCACGACGCTCGCCGACGGCTCGATCGCCTACGCCGAGAACCCGCCGAAGAAGTACCAGGACATCTACCCGCTGAACTTCGACAACGACCCCGAGGGCTCGTACGCGGAGATGCGGCGGATCTTCCAGGTCTGGATCGACCGCGGCGTCCGCATCTTCCGGATCGACAACCCGCACACGAAGCCGCTCGGCTTCTGGGAGCGCCTGATCCACGACGTGAACGCGGCGCACCCCGACGTGATCTTCCTCGCGGAGGCGTTCACCCGCCCGCCGATGATGCGCGGCCTCGCGAAGGTCGGCTTCCAGCAGAGCTACACCTACTACACGTGGCGGAACACGAAGGAGGAGCTGACCGAGTACCTGGTCGAGCTCTCCCAGGAGACGGCCGACTACATGCGGCCGAACTTCTTCGTGAACACCCACGACATCCTCACGCCCTACCTGCAGTTCGGCGGCACCGCCGCCTACAAGATCCGGGCGGCCATCGCGGCGACCTCCGTGCCCACCTGGGGCGTCTACTCCGGCTACGAGCTCGTCGAGAACGTGGCGCGGCCGGGGTCCGAGGAGAACATCGACAACGAGAAGTACGAGTACCGGCCCCGCGACTGGGCGCGGGCCGCGATGCTCGGCACGACCCTCGCGCCGTACATCGCCCGGCTCAACGGCATCCGGCGCCACCACCCGGCGCTCGGCCAGCTGCGGAACATCCACTTCCACTGGACCGAGTCCGACCAGGTGATCGCCTACTCGAAGCACCTCGACGCCGAGTTCACCGGCACCGGCTCGGCCGACACGATCATCGTCGTCGCGAACCTCGACCCGAACGGCGCCCGCGAGACGGTCGTGCACCTCGACCCGACCGCGTTCGGGCGCCTGCCCGACGACGTCTTCACCGTCCGCGACCTCGTCAGCGGGGCCGTGTGGCAGTGGGGCGCCGACGACTACGTCCGCCTCGACCCGTTCGGGGAGCCCGTCCACATCTTGACCGTCGAGGACGATCCGGACCAGTAAGCAGCGTCCCGTCCCCGGCGGCGGTCGGACCCTCCGACCGCCGCCGGTGCCGACGGGGACCGACGACCCAGGAGGTCCGACCATGCCCAAGAAGACCGACGCCGAGGCCCCGGCCGACGCGACGCCGATCGCACCCGTCCCCTCCGAGGGCGAGCTGGCGAGCCTCGCCGACGGCCGGCACTCCGGCCCGCACTCGGTGCTCGGCCAGCACCCGATCGAGGGCACCGAGGCCGTCGTCATCCGCGCGCTGCGCCCGCTCGCGCGCGAGGTCGTCGCGGTGCTCGCCTCCGGCGCCCGCGTCGAGCTCGGCCACGTCGGCTCGGGCGTCTGGCAGGGCGTCTCCGTCGCCGGGCTGCAGGACTACGCGCTCGAGACGAGCTACGACGAGGACGCGAGCTGGACGGCCGACGACCCGTACCGCTTCCTCCCGAGCGTCGGCGAGGTCGACCTGCACCTGTTCGGCCAGGGCCGGCACGAGCGGCTGTGGGAGATGCTCGGCGCGCACCACCGCGAGCTGCAGGGCGTCTGGGGCACCTCGTTCTCCGTCTGGGCGCCGCACGCGCAGGCCGTGCGGATCATCGGCGACTTCAACGGCTGGGACGGCCGGCTCCACCCGATGCGCCGCCTCGACGTCACCGGCGTCTGGGAGCTGTTCGTGCCGGGCCTCGACCCGTACAACGCGTACAAGTACGAGATCCTCACGCGGGCCGGCGAGTGGATCGAGAAGGCCGACCCGATGGCCCGGCAGGCGGAGGTGCCCCCGGCCACCGCCTCCGTCGTCACCGAGAGCACCTACCGCTGGGGCGACTCCGGCTGGTTGAGCGCCCGCGCGGCGAGCAACCCGACCGAGCAGCCGATCAGCATCTACGAGATGCACTTCGGCTCGTGGCGCCAGGGCCTCGGCTACCGCGACGCCGCGGACCAGCTGATCGACTACCTGCACGAGACCGGGTACACGCACGTCGAGTTCCTGCCGCTGGCGGAGCACCCGTACGCGCCGTCGTGGGGCTACCAGGTCAGCGGCTACTACGCCCCGACCTCGCGGTTCGGCCACCCCGACGACCTCAAGTACCTCATCGACCGCCTGCACCAGGCGCGCATCGGCGTGTACATGGACTGGGTGCCCGGCCACTTCCCGAAGGACGCGTTCGCCCTCGCGAAGTTCGACGGCGAGGCGCTGTACGAGCACAGCGACCCGCGCCTCGGCGAGCACATGGACTGGGGCACGCTGATCCCGAACTTCGGCGACAGCCAGGTCCGGAACTTCCTCGTCGCGAACGCGCTCTACTGGCTCGACGAGTTCCACATCGACGGGCTGCGCGTCGACGCGGTCGCCTCGATGCTGTACCTGAACTACTCCCGCAACGAGGGCGAGTGGGTGCCGAACAAGTTCGGCGGCCAGGAGAACCTGGAGGCCATCGGCTTCCTGCAGGAGACCACCGCGACGGCCTACAAGCTGCACCCGGGCGTCGTCATGATGGCCGAGGAGTCCACGAGCTGGGGCGGCGTCACGCACCCCACCGACAACGGCGGACTCGGGTTCGGGCTCAAGTGGAACATGGGCTGGATGAACGACTCGCTCCGCTACATCGCGAACGACCCGATGTGGCGCAGCCATCACCAGAACGAGCTCACGTTCTCGTTCGTCTACGCGTTCAGCGAGAACTTCCTCCTGCCGATCAGCCACGACGAGGTCGTGCACGGCAAGGGCTCGCTGATCGGCAAGATGCCCGGCGACCCGTGGCAGCAGATCGCGAACGTGCGGGCCTACCTGGCGTTCCAGTGGGCGCACCCGGGCAAGCAGCTGCTCTTCATGGGCCAGGAGTTCGGGCAGCGCAGCGAGTGGAGCGAGGAGCGCGGGCTCGACTGGTGGATCCTCGACCAGCCGGCGCACCGGTCGCTGCTCGGGTACGTCGGCCAGCTGAACCGCGTCTACCGCGAGAACGCGTCGTTCTGGCAGCAGGACACCTCCGCCGCCGGCTTCAGCTGGATCGACGGCAGCGACGCGCAGAACAGCGTCATCGCCTTCCTGCGCTGGGACCGCGACGGCAACCCGATCGCCTGCATCTTCAACTTCTCCGGGCGCCCCATCGGCGACTACCGGGTGGGGCTGCCGTTCGCCGGCACCTGGGAGGAGCTGCTGAACAGCGACGCGGCCGAGTTCGGCGGGTCGGGCGTCGGCAACTACGGCGCCGTCGTCGCGGAGGCGGAGCCCTCGCACGGCCTGCCCGCGTCGGTCGTGCTCACCCTGCCGCCCCTCGGCGCGCTGTTCCTCAGCCCGAAGGCGCGCAAGTAGGGCCGTCCGCACCGGCGGAGCAGGAGGGGGATGCGAGGGCTCGAGCCCTCGCATCCCCCTCCTCGCGTGTACCCCGACGGCCTGTACCCCTGAACTGGGGTCCGCACAAATGCGGACACGGCTTGTCGCCCCAGCAGCACCGGGATACCGTCGGATCACCCCCAGACGGGCCCCTCGCCTCCCCGGCGTCCGGTGCCGTCGACCCGAGACCGGTGCCGTCCCCGCGGCGCCGACAGGACGTGCGACCCCGATCGCGCGCCCGGTACCCGAAACGAGCCCCCCATGCTCATCGCCCATCCTCCTCCCGGTCCCGGCAGGGCCCGTCCGGCGCGCACCGCGCGCTGAACCCGCCCCTCCCCGCCAGCACCGAGCCGACGCGCCCCGAAGCCGTCGGCCCGGGTCCCACCCCCATACGGACCCAAGGAACATGACCGCCTCCCCCATCACCCTCCCGGCGACCGCCACCCGCGGCGTCGCCGCCACCCGCTGGTCGCTGCGCCTCGCCCGCCGACTCGCGATCACCGACGCCGCGATCGTCGCCGTCGTCGTCCTCGTCGGCCACCTGGCGCTGTTCGGCGCCGCCGAGCGCGTCGCCAGCCGCGGCGAGTACGCCGCCTCGCTCCCCTACCCCGCCGTGTCGATCGCGCTCGCCGTCCTGTGGCTGCTCGCCCTCGCGGTCGTCGACTCCCGCGACGAGGACGAGATCGGCACCGGCACCACCGAGTACCGCCGCGTCATCCGCGCCGGCGTCGCGACGCTCGTCATCACGATCGTCCTCGGCTTCTTCCTCGGCGTGGACCTCTCCCGCATCTGGGCGGGCGCCGTCGTGCCGGTCGGCACCGCGCTGCTCGTCGGCGGCCGCTGGGGCTGGCGCCGCCACCTGATGGCGCGCCGCGCCCGGGGCCTCGACTCGCACCGCGTCGTCCTGCTCGGCTCGACGCAGACCGTGATCCGCACGGCGCTCGACCTCGCCCGGCAGCCGGGCCACGGCTACCGCGTCGTCGGCGTCGCGCTGACGGACGGCCCGTCGGAGGGGTCGGTCGCCGACCTGCGCATCGTCGGCGGCGTCGACGACGTGCCCGACGCCATGCGCGCCCTCGAGGCGGACACCGTCATGGCCACGAGCAGCGACCACCTGCCCGCCGACCGCATCCGCGACCTCGCCTGGCACCTCGACCCGGCGCACCACCTCGTCGTCGCCCCGAGCATCACGGACGTCGGCGGCTCGCGCATCCACCTCCGCCCCGTCGCCGGCCTGCCGCTGATCCACGTCGAGACGCCGCACCAGGCGGGCATCGGCCGCACGATGAAGCGCCTGTTCGACGTCGCCGCATCCGCGCTGGCGCTCGTGGTCCTCGCGCGGGTCCTCGCCGTGATCGCGGTGCTCGTGCACCGCGACAGCCCCGGCGGGGTGCTGTACCGCCAGGAGCGCATCGGCCGCGACGGCGAGCCCTTCTCAATCCTGAAGTTCCGATCGATGTCGTCGGACGCCGACGTGCGCCGCGCCGAGCTGACCGCCGGCCACGGCAAGGGCCTGTTCAAGATGGCCGACGACCCGCGGGTCACCCGCGTCGGCAAGGTCCTGCGCCGCTACTCCCTCGACGAGCTGCCGCAGCTGGTGAACGTGCTGCGCGGCGAGATGAGCCTCGTCGGGCCGCGTCCGGCGCTGCCCTCGGAGGTGTCGGAGTACGACCGGCGCGAGCTGCGCCGCCTGGCCGTCACGCCCGGCCTGTCCGGCCTGTGGCAGGTCAGCGGACGGTCGGACCTCGAGTGGGCGGACGGCATCCGGCTCGACCTCTACTACGTCGAGAACTGGTCGATGACCCAGGACCTGCAGATCCTGTGGCGCACCGCGAAGGCCGTCGTCGCCCCCTCCGGCGCCTACTGAGCACCTCGGCGGTCCCTGAGCCCGCGCAGTGCGCCCGCTCGGGGACCCGCCGCTGCCGCGACCGCGCGGTGCCCGGTCGCGTCAGTAGAGCAGCATCGCGAGGCGCCGTCGCGCCGCCGCCACCCGGGGGTCGTCCGCACCGGTGAGCGCGAAGTAGTCGAGCAGGCGGGTGCGCAGCACCGTGCGGTCGTCGCCCGACGCCCCGGCGAAGGCGTCGAGCAGGCGGTCGAACGCGTCGTCGACGTGGCCGCCGGCGACGTCGAGGTCGGCGACCGCGAGCGCGGCGGGCACGTCCTTCGGGTCGGCCGCCGCCGCGGTCCGGGCGTCGGCGGGCACGGTCTGCAGCCGGTCGAGCAGCTCGACCTGCGCGAGCGCCGCGACCGCCGCGGCGTCGCGCGGGTCCTGCGCGATCGCGGTGCGGAACAGGCGGGCCGCCTCGGCGTAGTCCTGGCGGTCGATGGCCGCGTACGCCTCCTGGTGCAGCGGCGGCAGGGGCTCGGGCTCCGGCTCGGCCGCGGCGCCCTCCGGCGCGTCCTCCGCACCGGGCACGGTGCCGGTCACACCGTTCTGCGCGGCCAGCTCGAGCACCTGCTCGAACAGCGGCGCCATGCGCTCCTCCGGCAGCACGCCGGCGAAGAGCGGCACGGGGCCGCCCGCGATCACGGCGACGACGGTCGGGATCGACTGGGCCTGGAAGGCGGCGGCGATCTGCGGGCTCGCGTCGGCGTCGACGATCGCGAGCAGCAGCCGCCCGGCGGCCGACTCGACGACGCGGCGCAGCGAGACGACCAGCTCCTGCGACGGCGTGCTCCACGAGGCGACGAGCGCGACGACCACCGGCACGGTGCTCGACAGCTCGATCAGCTGCGGGAACTCGGCGTCGCCGATCTCGACGACCAGACCGGACGCCTGCTCGGGTGCTCCCCCGGCGGGCGCCTGCCGGGCCTGCGCGGCCTGCGCGGCCTGCTGGTTCTGCCGGGACACGAGCGGCGACAGGTCGATCGCGCCTCGGAGCCCACCGGGAGGCGGAGCGGGAACAGCGGCCACAGTCGTCACAACTCCTTCGCGGAAACCAGCCCCTGATCGTAGCCGAGCAGGACGACGGGCTTCCCGGAGCCCGCTGACGGCACCGCGAACAGCAACTGGTAGCCGTAGACCGAGGTGATGCCCTTGGCGGTGGAGTCCGTCTTCGACAGGATCCGGGTCCCGCCGCTCGGCTTCACGGTCACGCCGGCGCGCTTCGGCTTCACGGTCCACTGCTCGTCGAGCCGCACGGCGACCAGCGCCCCGGAGTCCGCGGTCGAGAGCGCGAGCACCGACTCCGCGTCGCCGTCGGACGCGAGGTCCTTGAAGGTGATGCCGGCCGTGCTGCCGAGCTTCTTGGCGATCTTCTTCTTCGCCGCCTCGCCGACCGCCTCGACCAGCGGGTCGTCCTTCGTCAGGAACTCCTTCGCCGAGTCGCTCTGGTCGTCCCGGAGCACGGCGCCGTAGTCGGCCGCGAGGTTCCCGGGCTCGACCGCGAGCAGCGGGGTCGTCGCGGCGAGTCGGCTCGCCCCGTCGAGGGCGGAGGGCAGGTCGGGCAGCTTGACGCCGCCGATGAGCCCCATCGAGTACTCGACCTTGTAGTCGGCGCGCGGGTCCTGCTGCACGAGCGCCAGGGCGACGGGCGCGGGCTTCTTCGCACCCTTCTGCTCCACGACGGCGAACAGGTGGCGCGGCCAGGCGGCGGTGGCTTCGGGCAGGACGAGGCGCATCGTCGTGTCCTCGACCGGGATGGCGAGCGGCAGCCCCGCCTTCTTGTCCTTCGCCTTGATCCTGTACGCGGCCTTGCGCAGCTCGAGCGCCGGGCCGCTGAAGCGGTCCGCCAGCCGCTTCGCATCGCGCGCCTCGTCGGCCTCGGCCGCGACGGCCGCGACGCGCTGCACGATGCGCTTCGCCTGGTCCTCCGTCACGGAGGCGAGCGGGGTCTTCGTCGCCGCGACGGCCGGCGCGGCGGCGGGCACGAGCAGCGAGCCGGCGAGCACCGCAGCGACGGCGGAGCCGAGCGCGATGCGGGGGCGCACGCTGCGGCGGCCGCGGCCCGGTGCGGGCGCGGCGGAGGCGGGGCGCTGCGGGCGGTACTTGGGCGGCTGCGGGCGCTTCGGCATCTTCCCCGGCGGCCTGCGACGGGGTCCGCGCGAGCGGCGCACGTGGACGAGGGCCCAGAGGTAGAGGAGCAGCCCGACGACGGCGAGCGCGCCGCCGGCGATGATCAGCGGCACCGCGAACGGCGTGCCGGTGCTGACGGGCCAGGTGAGGCGCAGATCGGAGGGCGCGGCGGCGGCGCCGTCGGAGGCGACGAGCACGGACATGGAGGCGGGGAGCCTGAGGGGCCAGTCGAGGCTCCGGCGTCCGGTCTTCTGGTCGATCCAGAGGTCGGCGCCGTCCGGGTCGGGGGTGCCGCCGCGCAGCCCGGCCACGACCTTCGCGGTGCGCACGACGGGCTTCGTCAGCTCGCCCCGGTCGTCGACCTGCAGCTCGGCGTAGCGCTGGCCGGAGAGCCAGGCGGTGACGTCGGAGGTGCGTCCGTAGCCGGCGAAGGTCGTGCTCGCGCCCGCCAGGTGCAGTCCCTGCGCCCCGTCGTGGGACCGCAGCACGTCCCCCGGCACGAGCACGTAGTGCACGCCCGAGGGCACCTCGGCGGCCACGGACACGTGGTCCGCGGGCTTCAGCACGGTCCGCTGCGCCACACCCGTGGCGACGAGCACTCCGGCGATGAGCAGCGTGACCAACGCGATCGCGAACCGCACACCGTCTCCTCTCGTCCGGCGGGAATGAGCAGGACGAGCGGCACCGCCGACGGGCGGGCCGTTCCCGGGGGCGGCGTCCCGCAACGCACGGCCCGAAAACCGGGTCAGCCTAACCGCCGGCCCGGTCGGGGCGACGCATGTCGGCGGGCGCGGCGCGGACCCGCGGACCTACACTGCTACCCGCCGGACGGCACCGTCCTCCGGCCTACGAACCTTCGGCTGATGAGGAGCGACACGTGTCCGACGAGTCCGGCTTCACCACCGCGATGCGCGGCTACAACCGCGACGAGGTCGATCGCGCGATGCAGGAGCTGCGCCGCGAGCTGATCAAGGCGAACACCTCGATGGCCGAGGCGCAGCGCGAGGTCAAGCGGCTCGCGCAGCGCGTCGACGAGCTCGACGGCGAGCTCGAGGAGGTCGGCAGCCCCACCTACTCCGGCCTCGGTCACCGGCTCGAGAGCCTCCTCCGCCTCGCGGAGGAGCAGGCGACGCGCGTCATCTCCCAGGCCGACATCGACTCCGAGCGGCTGCGCACGGCGACGCAGGTCGACGTGGACCGCATGCGCGTGGAGGCGGCCGAGCTCGCCGAGCGGCTCGTCGGCGACGCCCGCGAGCAGTCGGACGCGATGCTCGCATCGGCTCGCGCGGAGGCGGACCACCTCGTCGAGCGCGCGGAGCTGCACGCCGAGACGACGACGGAGGACGCCACCCGCGAGGCGGCCGCCATCCGCGGCGCGGTGGCGACCGAGGCCGCCGAGCTGCGCGGCACCGCGAAGCGCGAGGCCGCCGCCGTGCGGACCGCCGCGGACCGCGAAGCGGCCGAGCTGCGCGTCGTCGTCGAGCGCGAGACGGCCGCTGCGAAGGAGGACGCCCTCCGGATCACCCGCGAGACCGAGTTCGCCCGGGCCGAGCTGGACCGCGAGCTGTCGGCCGCACGCGCCGACGTGGAGGCCGAGGTCGATCGGACCCGCACCGAGCTGCGGCTCGAGGTCGAGCGCGCCCACGCCGACCTGTCCCGGAAGGCCGAGCTGGCCCGCGCCGACGTCGCGCGCGAGACCGAGACCGCCCGGCTCGCCGCCGCCCGCGAGGCGGAGGCCGCCCGCGCCGAGCTGCTCGAGGAGCTGGAGGGCCTGCGCCGCCAGCAGCAGCGCGAGTACGAGGCCGCGCGCAACGCGCTCGCCGCGGACCTCGCCGAGCTCCGCGACGCCACCGAGCAGGAGATCGAGCAGGCGCGCCTGGACCTCGACATCGAGCTGAAGTCCCGCCGCGACGAGGCGGAGCAGGACTACCTGGCCCGGCACCAGGAGGCGGTCGCCTCCACCCAGCGCTACCTCGACGACGCGAACGCGCAGCTGTCGGACGCGATCCGCCGGTCGGCGGACAAGCGCCTCGAGGCCGACGCGCTGCAGATGCAGATCGAGGTCGACGGCCGCCGCTCGCGCGAGACCGCGCAGGCCGAGGCCGCCGAGCTCGTCGCGAACGCGCGGGACACGGCGCACGCCATCGTCAGCGAGGCGGAGCAGCGCTCGACGCAGCTCGTCCGCGACGCGGAGGACCGCCTCGCCGCGCTCCGCGAGGAGCGGGACGGCATCGCCCACTACTTCGAGTCCCTGCGCAGCGCGGTGACCGGCGTGCAGCCGGTCGACGTCGAGTCCTGAACCGGGAGCCGTCGCCGTGAAGGTGGAGAACCCGTTCCGCACGGGACTGATCGGCACGCTCGGCGTGCTGCTGGCCCTGGCGATCGGCGCGGCGACCCTGCAGCTCGCGACGATCCTCACCTACGTCGTCGCGGCGGCGTTCCTGGCGCTCGGGCTCGACCCGCTCGTCAGCCAGCTGCAGCGGCTGAGAATGCCGCGGTGGCTCGCGATGCTGATCGCCGTCGTCGTCGTGATCGGCGTCGTCGTCGCCATCGCGTTCCTGATCGTGCCCGTCATCGCGACCCAGATCGGCAGCCTGGTCGGCGGCATCGCGCAGTTCGCGAACCAGTACCAGGGCTGGAACGACTTCGTCGACCAGGTGCAGAGGGCCGTCGGCGACTCCATCCGGGTGCAGCCGCTGATCGACCAAGCCGTCAAGTACCTGCAGTCGAACGCGGGCGTCATCACCGGCGGCGTGCTCTCGGTCGGCGTCGGCCTGATCGGCGGCATCGGCGGCGCGGTGGTCGTCGTGATCCTCACGCTGTACTTCACGGCGTCGATGAACGAGTTCAAGGCGGCGCTGTACCGCATGGTGCCGATGACCAAGCGCGGCCGGTTCTCCAGCATCGCGGAGCAGATCTTCTCCTCCGTCGGCAAGTACGTCATCGGGCAGGTCGGCCTCGCGCTCGTCAACGGCGTGCTGAGCTTCATCTTCCTGTCGCTGGTCGGCGCGAAGCTGCCCGCGGTCTTCGCCTTCATCGCGTTCCTCGGCAGCCTGATCCCGCTCGTCGGCACCATCTCCGCGGCGGTCCTGATCGTGCTCGGTCAGCTCGTGCTGTCGCTGTCCGCGGGCGGCACGGCGTGGCCGTCGTCCGGCCTGCCGCTGTGGCTCATCGTCGCCATCTACTACCTCGTCTACATGCAGGTCGAGGCGTACGTGCTGAGCCCGAACATCATGAACCGGGCCGTCAAGGTGCCGGGCGTGATCGTCGTGATCGCGGCCCTCGTCGGCGGCACGCTGCTCGGCATCCTCGGCGCCCTCATCGCGATCCCGGTCGCCGCCGCGATCCTGCTGATCATCGACCAGGTGGTCGTCCCGAAGCAGGCGGAGGCGTAGGGGCTCAGGCCTCGACGAGCGCCGCCGGCACCTCGGTCGGCAGCGGGGACGCATCCGGGCGCACGACCCGCACGACCTCGTCGAGCACGCGGCGCACGGCCGCCTCCCCCACCCACAGGTGCTTCGCGCCGTCGACGGCGACGAGCTCCGCCTCCGGCACCACCGCGAAGCGCTCCCGGGCCTCCGGCGGCCGCAGGTAGTCGTCGAGCTCCGGCACCAGCGCCACCAGCCGGCGGCCCGAGCCGTGCCAGCGGGCGAGCTCCGCCTCCGAGGTGCGGTGCAGGGGCGGCGAGAGCACGATCGCGCCCTCGATCGCGTGGTCGAGGCCGTACTTCAGCGCGAGCTCCGTGCCGAACGACCAGCCGAGCAGCCACGGCCGAGGCAGGCCGCGCTCGGCCGCGAAGGCGACCGCCGCGGCCACGTCGTACCGCTCCGCGATCCCGCCGTCGTACTCGCCCTCGCTCGTGCCGCGCGGGCTCGAGGTGCCGCGGGTGTTGAAGCGCAGCACCGCGAGGTCCGCGAGCGCGGGCAGCCGCGCGGCCGCCTTCCGCAGCACGTGGGAGTCCATGAAGCCGCCGTGCGTCGGCAGCGGATGGAGGCAGACGAGCGTCGCGACCGGCGGGCCGTCCCTCGGCGTCGCCAGCTCGCCGACGAGGGTGAGCCCGTCGGCGGTGTCGAAGGCCACGTCCTCGCGGTCCGCGACCAGCGTCGTGCCGCTGCGGATCTCGACGGGCGCGCTCACGAGACGCGCCAGCAGGCCGTGTGCCAGTGCCGCCGCGCCTCCAGGTCGGCCTGGTCGCCGAGCACGCCGTCGGCCCGCCACACCACGAGGTGCGCAACCCCCTCCGGCACCACGCCGCCGCAGCCGGGGCAGCGGTAGGGCTTCAGCGCCTGCGCGGCCGAGATCGGCTGCACGTGCCAGGAGCGCCCGCCGCGCTCCTCCTCGCGCGCCCCGCCGCCGATGCGGAGGGGCGGCGGCTCGTCGCTGTGGAACCGGTTGCGGCGCGGCACTGCGGATCAGTACCAGTTGAAGGCGTTGGAGTGCGCCCAGGCGCCGCAGGGGCTGCCGTAGGAGCCGGCGATGTAGCCGAGGCCCCAGGTGATCTGCGTCTGGTAGCTGTTCTGCCAGTCGCCGCCGGCAGTCGCCATCTTGCTGCCGGGCAGCGCCTGCGGGATGCCGTAGGCGCCGCTCGGGTTCGCGGCGTGCGTGTTCCAGCCGGACTCGCGGTTCCAGAGGCTGACGAGGCAGCTGAACTCGCTCGGCGCCCAGCCGCGGGAGGCGACGGCCTTCGCGGCGAAGGTCTGCGCGACGCCGGCAGGCGTCGTGTAGCTCGGCGCGCTGCTGCCGCCGGCGGCAGCGGCCGCGCTGCCGGCAGCGCCCTTGGCGGCCTGCTTCGCGGGCTCGGGATCCGGCGCCTCGACGACCTTGAAGGTGTCGCGCTTGATGTCGACCAGCACGTAGCCGCCGTCGATCTTGTAGCGCTGCACGCCCGTCGTCTTCACCAGGACCGGCTTCTGGTAGTACGGCGCCGCGGTCGCGCCCGCGTACGGGTCGATCGCGCTCACCAGCGCGATGCCGGCGCTGGCCATCACGGCGAACACGCCGAGCACGAGTCGGCCGCGCGATCGGCGCCGCACGGGAGCGGGCGTCTGCGGCGTCTGGAGCACGTTCGTCGCTTGCCTCATCACGATCCGGTAACCCTACCCGAGCCCCGATCGCGCCCCCGGACGCCACTCCGCGCCCCGCGGCGCTGTCTCGCAGGTCAGCGGACGGCGAGCATCGTCTCCACGAGGCCGTCGATCAGCAGGTCCACCTGCGCCTCGCTGTACCCGCCGCGCTTGGGGTGGAACGCGATGGAGCGCACCCGCTCGACGGGCACGTGCGAGCCGTCCTCGAAGTAGCTGCGCGCCTCGTGCGCGAAGCGGTCGACCTCGGGCACGGAGTAGCCGATGCGGGAGAAGCCCACCCGGCTGAACCGCTTGCCGTCCGGGCGCTCGAGGCGGCCGATGATCTCCTTCGCGAGCTGCCGGGTGCTCGCGTAGTAGGCCCGCTCCCCGCCCGCCCGCACGGCGGTCTCCCGCTCGCGCACCGCGAAGGCGTCCTCGAGGCGCTCCAGCGCGGCGTCAACGGCCGGCGTGGCGTAGCCGCCGCGCCGCATCGTGAAGGCCGTGCGCCGCACGTCCGCGGCCCGCAGGCCGCCGGCCTGCCGGTCGAACTCCGCGCGCGCCGCCGTGATGAAGCGGTCGACCTCCTGCGGGTCGTAGCCGAGGCGGCGGGCGGATTCGCGCGGGAACGTCGACGGCATGGGCGACATGATGCCCGAATGAGGGCTGCGCGCCCCCAATACGCGGGGTCCCGGCGTGTCCGCCGAGGGGCGCTCAGGTGGTCGCGAAGTAGAGCAGCAGCGCAACGGCCGCGGACGGCAGCACCGAGTCGAGCCGGTCGAGGATCCCGCCGTGGCCGGGCACCCACGACGACATGTCCTTCACGCCGATGTCCCGCTTGATCATCGACTCGCCCAGGTCCCCCAGCGTGCCCGTCAGCAGGATCACGACCCCGAACAGCGGCCCGAACCAGACGGGTCGGTCGAGCAGCAGCGGTGCGAGCACCGTGCCGATCACGATCGTGGCGACAGCCGCGCCCGCGAGCCCCTCCCACGTCTTCTTCGGACTGATCCGAGGCGCCATCGGGTGCTTCCCGAACCGGAGGCCCGACAGGTACGCGAAGACGTCGCTCGCCACCACGACCGCGAGGAAGGAGAGCGCCCACCACTGGCCGTCCGGCTGCGCGACGAGCACGACCGCGGCGCTGCCGAGCCCGGTGACGTAGAGCTGCACGAAGGCCGTCACGAGCACGTCGCGCCCGAGCGTGCGCGCGGGCACCGGCGACCGCAGCTGCGAGCAGAGGCGCCAGACGACCGCCGCGACGACCGCGAACACGATCGCCGCGAGCCAGCCGCCGGGCACCTGCGGCTGGGGCAGCCCGGCGCCGGCGCGGACCGTCTGCGTGGCGGCGGGCAGCACGGAGAAGTAGGCGACCGGCACGGCGAGCACGCCCACCAGGGCTGCGCCGACCCGCGGCACCCGGATGCCCGCGTGCCGGAGCGCCACGGCGAGCTCGGAGGTACCGAACGCGACGAGCGCGACGCCCAGCACGAGGAACAGCGGCTTCCAGAAGACCAGGCTGACGAGCGCCGAGCCGGCGAGCACGACTCCGAAGACGGTCGCGAACAGGATGTTCCGCCCGGACCGCTTCGTCAGCCGGGCGTTCGCCTCGTCGAACTGCGCCCGGGTGTGGCGCACCTGGTCGCGGAGGTCACCGCGCGTCGTACGGATCTGGTCCTGCAGGTCGGCGGTGCTCCGCGGCGGGCGCCGGGAGCGACCACGCGAAGGATCGCCGTCGGACACCTCTCAGACCTCGAGCAGTTCGGCCTCTTTGCGCTTCAGCGCCTCGTCGATCAGGTCGACGTGACGCTTCGTCAGCGCCTCCAGCTCCTTCTCACCGCGGGCGATCTCGTCGTCGCTGACCTCGCCGGTCAGGGAGTCGAGGTCGTCCTTCGCGGTGCGGCGGATGTTCCGCACGGACACCTTCGCGTGCTCGCCCTTCTCGCGGACGACCTTCACGAACTCCTTGCGGCGGTCCTGCGTCAGCTCGGGGATCACCACGCGGATGATCGACCCGTCGTTCGAGGGCGAGCCGCCGAGGTTCGGCGCCGTCGCGATGGCGCGCTCCATGTCCTTCAACGCACCCTTGTCGTACGGGGTGATGACGAGCATCCGCGCCTCGGGCGCCTGGATGCTGGCCAACTGTCCGAGCGGCGTCGGGGTGCCGTAGTAGTCGACGGGGATGCGCTGGAACAGCGCCGGGTTGGCTCGACCGGTCCGGACGGTGTTGAAGTCGTCCTTGGCCGACTCCACCGCCTTGTCCATGCGGTCGCCCGCCTCCTGCAGCACATCGGCGATCACGGCGACCCCTCTCGTTCCGAAGCCCTGGGAGTCTACAGGGCGCGCCCTGGCTCCAGGCCGACTGCGGCCTCAGGCCGAGACGAGCGTGCCGACCTCGGCGCCCCGGATAGCGGCGTCGATGGAGTCCGCGCCCTCGATGCCGAACACGCGCATCGCCATGCCGTTGTCCATGCACAGGCTGAAGGCCGTCGAGTCGACCACCTTCAGGCCCTCGCGCAGCGCCTCCGCGTAGGTGACGGTGTCGAGCTTCGTCGCCGTCGGGTCGGTGCGGGGGTCGGCGGTGTAGACCCCGTCGACGCCGTTCTTCGCGACGAGCACCTCGTCGGCGTGGATCTCGAGCGCGCGCTGCGCGGCGACCGTGTCGGTCGAGAAGAAGGGCAGGCCGGCGCCGGCGCCGAAGATGACGATGCGGCCCTTCTCGAGGTGCCGGATCGCGCGCCGCGGGATGTAGGGCTCCGCGACCTGCGTCATCGAGATGGCGGACTGCACGCGCGTCTGCACGCCCGCCTGCTCCAGGAAGTCCTGCAGCGCGAGAGCGTTCATGACCGTGCCGAGCATGCCCATGTAGTCCGCGCGCGAGCGGTCCATCCCGGCCTGGCTCAGCTCGGCGCCGCGGAAGAAGTTGCCGCCGCCGACGACGACCGCGATCTGCACCTCCTGCGAGGCCGAGGCGATCTGCCCCGCGATCGACTTCACGACGTCCGGGGCGACGCCGAACGTGCCGCCTCCCAGCGCCTCACCCGACAGCTTCAGCACGACACGACGCATGCGGACCCCCTTCGACCGCAGACGAGGCTAGCGGACCCGCTCCTCCCGCTTCACGGTGTCCTGGCGCAGCCGGAGCCCCTGACGACGGAGAAGCCCCGCCGTCCGGAGACGGCGGGGCTTCTCGAGGATCAGTGCTTACGCGCCGACCTTGATGCGCGCGAAACCGGAGACGGTCAGGCCGGCGTCCTTCAGGACCTTGCCGGTCGAGACCTTGCTGTCGCGGGCGTAGGGCTGGTCGACGAGCACGACCTCCTTGAAGAAGCCGTTGAGCTTGCCCTCGACGATCTTCGGCAGGGCGGCCTCGGGCTTGCCCTCGTTGCGGGTCGCCTCGGTCAGGACCTGGCGCTCGCGCTCGACGGCGTCGGCCGGGACGTCCTCGCGGCTCGCGTACTTGGGGTCGTAGACCGCGATGTGCTGCGCGACGGAGCGGGCCGTCTCTGCGTCCGAGCCGGCGTAGCCGAGCACGACGCCGACCTGCGGGGGCAGGTCCTTGCTGGTCTTGTGCAGGTAGACGGCGAAGTCCTCGCCCTTGACCTGCGCGACCGAGCGGAGCTCGACCTTCTCGCCGAGGAGCGCGGCCTCGTCGTTGATGTAGGCCTCGACGGTCTTGCCGTTCAGCGGGGCGGCGTTGCCGGAGGCGACGTCCGTCGCACCGGCGGCGGCGACGGCGCGGAGCACCTCGTCGGCGAGCGCGGTGAAGCGGTCGTTCTTCGCGACGAAGTCGGTCTCGCTGGCGAGCTCGATGAGGGTCGCGACGCCGTTCTCGGCGGCGGCGGTGACGAGGCCGGCGGTGGTCGAGCGGCCGGAGCGCTTCTCGACGCCCTTCAACCCCTTGACCCGCAGGATCTCGATCGCCTTGTCCATGTCGCCGTCGGCCTCGACCAGGGCGTTCTTGCTGTCGAGCATGCCCGCACCGAGGCGGTCACGCAGGGTCTTCACGTCAGCGGCGGTGTAGCTGGCCATTGCTGACTCCTTTCATGGTTCGTGAGGAACCGCCCGCGGCCGCCCGGCGCGATGTCTCGCAGCCGGACGGCCGTCGGCGGGGTCGGGACCGGGGTCCCGGCGGGATCAGGCGGAGGGCTCGGGGTCCTCGGTGGCGGCCGGGTCGGAGACCGCGGCGGGACGCTGCTGCTCGGCGGTGGTGCTCGCCAGCTCCTGCGCCTCGACGTCGGCCTCGGTCTGCGGAGCGTGCTGCGGGACGAGGCCCTCGGCACCGGCGGAGAGGTCGGCGTCGGCCTGGGCGTCGGCGTCGTTCTCCTCGACCGGCTCGGTCGGGGCGACCTCGGTCGTGGCCGGGGCGACACCGGCGGACGCGTCCGCCGGGTCGGCGACGACCGTGTCGATGCGGTCCTGCGTGTCCGCGGTCTGACCGGTGACCCGGTCGTCGACCTGCTCGACCTGGAGCGACAGCGCCTCCGGATTCTCGGTCGCCTGGAGCAGCTCCTGCTCCCAGGCCGCGAGCGGCTCGGCGTCGGCCTGGTTCGTGCCCTGGTGGCGCTGGATCAGGCCCTCGGCGGCGGCGTCCGCGATGATGCGCGTCAGCAGCGCGACGGAGCGGATCGCGTCGTCGTTGCCCGGGATCGGGTAGGCGAGCTCGTCGGGGTCGGCGTTCGTGTCGAGGATGCCGATCACGGGGATGCCGAGCTTCTTGGCCTCGTCGACCGCGAGGTGCTCGCGCTTGCTGTCGATGACCCACATGGCGCTCGGGGTCTTCGACAGGTTCCGGATGCCGCCCAGCGTCTTCTCGAGCTTGTCGCGCTCGCGACGCTGGATCAGCAGCTCCTTCTTCGTGTAGCCCTTGGTCGTGTCGTCGAAGTCGACGAGGTCGAGCTCCTTGAGGCGGTTCAGACGCTTGTGGACCGTCTGGAAGTTGGTGAGCAGACCGCCGAGCCAGCGCTGGTTGACGTAGGGCTGGCCGACGCGCGTCGCCTGCTCGGCGATGGCCTCCTGGGCCTGCTTCTTCGTGCCGACGAACAGCACGGTGCCGCCGCGGGCGACCGTCTCCTTGACGAAGTCGTACGCCTTGTCGATGTACGACAGCGACTGCTGCAGGTCGATGATGTGGATGCCCGAGCGCTCCGTGAGGATGAAGCGCTTGACCTTCGGGTTCCAGCGCCTCGTCTGGTGCCCGAAGTGGACGCCGCTGTCGAGCAGCTGGCGGATGGTGACGACGGCCACGGCCGTGCTCCTGTCTGCGCCCGTTCCGGGCGCGGTTCTCGGTTGTCCGCCGGACGCGCGGGTGCGCCGTCCGGCCCTGGCGCCCGGCGGCCCGACCGCCCTGCAGCCTGAGCTGCGGGACCGATGGCCGGTGCTGCGCATGGTGGGCGCGCGAAGTCACCTCGCGTGCGAGATGCGGCCAGCACTCTACCAGCCGCCCGCCTCCCCCGGGGCCGCGCCCCCGTGGCCGGGCGCGAGCACGACAGCAGGAACATCCGAGCGCATGAACAGGAAGGAACGACTTCAGCAGGAAGGAACGGGCCGGATCCTCCTGCTGAGGTCGATTCGTCCTGCTGTCGTGCTCCGCCTCGTCGGCAGCGGGTCCGCACCGGCTCCTCCCCAGGGCCGGAGGCGGTGCGGTCGGGCCCGCGGGACGAGCATGGCCCGGTGCTCCGGATCGCTGCGCTCGTCGCCACCGTCGGGCTGCTCGTCGCCTCCCCCGCGCCCGTCTGGTCCTGGCCCACGGCGTCGCACGCGGTGGTGCGCGGGTTCGAGGCGCCGGCGACGCCGTACGCGGCAGGACACCGCGGCATCGACGTGGCCGCGGAGGAGGGCGAGGCGGTCCGCGCGGTCGACGACGGCGTCGTCGCCTTCGCCGGGACGGTCGTCGACCGGGGCGTGGTCGCGATCGACCACGACGGCGTGCGCTCGAGCGTCGAGCCGGTCGACCCGGCGGTCCACGCCGGCGAGGTCGTCCGGCGGGGTCAGGTGGTCGGGCACCTCGCGACCGGTGGCCCGCATCCGCCGGGGGTGCTGCACCTCGGCGCCCGCGTGCGCTCGGGCGACGGCTGGGCGTACGTCTCGCCGCTGCTGCGGCTCGGCGGCGCGACGCGCGCGGTGCTGCTCCCCCTCAGCGCCTGGCCGGGGTGATCGTCAGCTGCGGGGGTGCGCCAGCCGGTAGCTCTCGGCGAGCCGCTCCATCGACACGTGCGTGTAGATCTGCGTCGTGCCGAGGCTCGCGTGGCCGAGCATCGCCTGCACCGCGCGCAGATCGGCGCCGCCGTCCAGCAGGTGCGTCGCCGCGGAGTGGCGGAGCGCGTGCGGCCCGGAGGGCCCCGACCCGGGCACCGCCTCCAGCAGCCGCGAGGTGAGCCGGTGCACGCTGCGCGGGCCGATGCGGCCGCCCCGGTCGCCGAGGAACAGGGCGGCCCCAGCCGCCCCGCCGCCCCGCTCGGCGAGCACCGGTCGACCGCGGTCGCGGTAGGCGCGGATCGCACGGGAGGCGGGCACGCCGAACGGCACCACCCGCTCCTTCGCGCCCTTGCCCGTCACGCGCACGGTGAGCGCGCCGAGGTCCACGTCGTCGAGGTCGACCCCGCACGCCTCCGAGACGCGGAGGGCGGAGCCGTAGATCAGCTCGAGGAGGGCGAGGTCCCGGAGCGCGGACGGGTCGTCCTCCGCCGCCCGCGCCTCGAGCCCTTCGAAGAGCTCGCGCAGCTGGTCGTTCCCCACCACGCGCGGCAGCCGGCCCTGCGCCTTCGGCGCGCGGAGGCGGGCACCGGGATCGGCGGCGATGCGCTCGGTGCGGTGCAGCCACGCGGTCAGACTGCGGACCGCGGCGGCGCGGCGCGCGATGGTGGCGCGGGCGAGCTTGCGCTCCGTCGCCTCCCACAGCCAGTCGCGCAGCAGCTCGAGGTCGACGCCGTCGATGTCCTCGACCTCGCGGGACGCAGCGAAGCGGATCAGGTCGGCGAGGTCGGCGCCGTACGCGTCGATCGTGTTCGGCGAGTAGGCGCGCTCGTGCTCGAGGTGCCGCCGGTGGACCGCCACCGCCTCCGTCAGGCGCATGCCCGCAAGCGTGCGTCATCCGTCCGTCGCAGGGCGCGCGACCCTCCGACCGCGGCCGGGCAGGCCGGCGCTCGAGCTCGACCCTCGGGCTCAGTGCTCGACGTCGACGCCCATGGTCGTGAAGACGTCCTCCGGCGTGCTGTCGAGCACGTGCTGCGGATCGGCGGGCAGCGCGGAGTAGCCGACCCGGCCGTCGTCGTACAGCGACAGGAGACCCGCGGCGCGGGCGCCGTCGACGGCGATCACGCCGCCGCCCGGCTTCGTGAGCCGGATCGTGTAGGCCGTGGCGGGCGCGACGTGCACGGGCACGCCCGCGAACACTGAGCTGGTCGCGTAGTGCAGGTGGCCGCCGAGGATCGCCCGCACGTCGCTGCCGGCGAGCGCCGCCTCGAGCCGGTCCTGCTCGGTGAGGTGCAGCCGGGCCATGGCGGTCACCTCGACCGGCACCGGCGGGTGGTGCAGCGCGAGCACGGTGCCGTGCTCGGCGGGCTCCGCGAGCACCGCGCGCAGCCACTCGGCCTGCGCCTCCGTCACCGCGCCCTCGACCCGGCCGGGGATGGAGGTGTCGAGGGTCACGAGCCGCAGCCCGCGCACCTCGAGCACGCGGTCGAGCGGCTCGTCGGTCGCGGGCTCGCCGAGCAGCGCGGGTGCCATCGCGGCGCGCACGTCGTGGTTGCCGACCGCCCACAGCACCGGCCAGCCGGTGCGCTGCGTCGTCTCCCGCGTCACGGTGGCGGCGGCGACGTACGCGTCCGCCTCCCCGTGGTCGGCCACGTCGCCCGTGTGCACGAGCGCGTCGATCGGGATGCCGCTGCCCTCGAGCGCGGCGAGCGCACCCGAGTACGTGGCGGCGGGGTGCACGGTGCCGTGCATCGAGCCGGAGGCGGTGAAGTGGCTGTCGCTGACGTGCCCCACCCGATGGGTGGCGATGGGCTCCCTGGTCACGCGGGGGACGCTATCGACCTCCCCTGACGCCGCCTCTCGGCATCGAGCGGCGGAACGCTCGGCCCCGCGGCTCACGGGCGCGACCACCCGCCCGGACCCTCGACCGCGGAGCCGCCCAGCGAGAGCATGCCGAGCGCGGCGCCCGTGTCGGCGACGCTCAGACCGGCCCTCGCCGCGAGGTCGAGGACGGTGCGCGGCCGCTTCGCGAGCACCTCGAGCACGCGGCGCTCGTGCAGGTCCTGCGGCGCCTCCAGCGCCTCGAGCCCGTCGAGCATCACCGCCTCGTCCGGATCGCGGGCGAGCTCGGCCATGTCCGCGGCGTCCCGCACGAGCACGGCCCCGTAGTCCCGCACGAGCACGTGGGTCCCCGCGGAGGTCGCCGAGTAGACCGAGCCCGGCACGGCGCCGAGCGGCCGGCCGAGCTGCGCCGCGTGTCCGGCGGTGTTCGTCGCGCCCGAGCGGGCACCGGCTTCCACCACGACCGTCGCCCGGGACAGCGCAGCGATGATGCGGTTCCGCTTCAGGAAGCGCTCCGCCATCGGTCGGGCGCCGCACGGCATCTCGGACAGCACGACGCCCTGCCGGGCGATGCGGTGCAGCAGCTCGACGTGCTGCGCCGGGTAGAGCCGGTCGAGCCCGCCGGCGAGCACCGCGACGGTCAGCCCTCCGCTGGCCAGGGCGGCCCTGTGCGCCACGCCGTCGATGCCGATGGCGCCGCCGGAGACGACGCCGAAGCCGCGGTCGACGAGCCCGCAGGCGGCGTCCGTGGTCACGCGGTCGCCGTAGGCCGTCGACGACCGGGCGCCGACGAGCGCGACCGACCGGCCGAGCGCGGGCAGCGGCCCGGAGGGCGCGAGCGCCCAGAGCGCGAGCGGGGCGTGCAGCCCCAGGTCCGCGAGCCCGCCCGGCCAGTCGGGGTCGCCCGGCAGGAGCAGCCGGGCGCCGAGCTGCGCCGCGTTGCGGAAGGCGCGCGCGAACGCGCCGTCGTCGACCCGGGGCGCCCAGCGCTCGAACGCGCGCCGGACCTCCGGGTTCGGCGACGGCGGCGCGTTCCGTCGGAGGGCGTCCAGCGCGTCGACCGCCCCGAGCGTGGCGACCAGCGCTCCGGCGACGCCGTCGCCCGGCTCCACGAGCGCGGTCCAGGCGCCTGCGGCCAGGACCGCTGCCGGGTCGTCGTCGGCGCCGCCCGGCCGGACGGCGCGCACGAGGTCCTCGAGCGCGGTGGTGGTGGTGCTCATGCCCCGGGGCTCCGCATCGTGAGGGCCCGCCCGATCTCGGCGCGGCCCGGCCGATCGAGACCGCCGAGGTCCGCGAGCGTCCACGCCAGCCGCAGCACGCGGTCGTGCCCGCGGAGCGTGACCAGCCCGCGCTCGAGCGCGGCGTCGAGCGGTGCCCGGGCGCTGTCGGCGGGCTCCTGGTCGCTGTGGCGCAGCCAGACGCCCGGCACCTCGGCGTTGATGGACCAGGGCGTGCCCGCCAGGCGCCGCGCGGCGCGGTCCCGAGCCGCCAGCACCCGCTCGCGGGCGGCCGCGGTCGTCGTGCGCGGCAGCTCGCGGGAGAGGCGCAGCTCGGCCTTCGTCACCCGGTCGACGTGCAGCCGGATGTCGATGCGGTCGAGCAGCGGCCCGGACAGCCGCCCGAGGTAGCGCTGCCGCGCGGAGGCCGGGCAGGTGCACACGCCGTCGGTGGAGCCCCACTGCCCGCAGGGGCACGGGTTGGCCGCCAGCACGAGCTGGAAGCGGGCGGGGAAGTCGGCCCGGGCGGCCGCACGGTGCACGGACACCCGGCCGGACTCGAGCGGCTGCCGGAGGGAGTCGAGCACCGAGGGCGAGAACTCGGGCGCCTCGTCGAGGAAGAGCACGCCGCCGGAGGCGCGCGTCACGGCGCCCGGGCGGATGCGGCCGCTGCCGCCGCCGATGATCGACGCCTCCGACGCCGTGTGGTGCGGCGCCTCCCAGGGCGGCCTCGCGTGCACGCGGTCGACGCCGTGCCCGGCGAGGGAGGCGATGCTCGTCGCGTCGAGCGCCGCGTCACCCGTCAGGTCGGGCAGCAGACCGGGCAGCCGGGTGGCGAGCATCGTCTTGCCGGCGCCGGGCGGACCGGTCATCAGCAGGTGGTGGCCGCCCGCGGCCGCGACGACGAGCGCCTCGATCGCCTCCACGTGGCCGACGACGTCCGCCAGGTCGGCGGCGGTCCGCCGCTCGCGTCGGACCGGCGGTCCGGGCACGGGCTCCACGTCGACGGGGTCGAGCGGCGCGCCGTACCGGATCGCGAGCGCCCGAAGGCTCGGCACGGCCACCACCTCGATGCCGTCGACGAGCGACGCCTCCGCCTCGCTCGCGGCGGGCACCACGATGCGCGAGCGCCCGGCCCGCACGGCGGCGCGGACCGCGGGCAGGACCCCCGGCACCGGTCGCAGCCGACCGTCGAGCCCGAGCTCGCCGAGGAAGACCGCGTCACCCACGGCCTCCCGCTCGATGGATCCGGTCGTGCCGAGGACCGCGACGGCGATGCCGAGGTCGAAGCCGGAGCCGTGCTTGGGCACCGCGGCGGGCGACAGGTTCACCGTGAGGTGCCGGGACGGCATCTCGAACCCCGAGTGCTCGACCGCGCTGCGCACGCGCGCCTGCGCCTCCCGCAGCGCCGTGTCCGGCAGCCCGACGAGCTTGAGCGCGGGCTTCTGGTTCGTCAGCGCCGCCTCGATCTCGACGATCCGGCCGGTCAGCCCCTCGAGCGCCACCGCGGCCGCCCGGGCGGTCGATGCGGGAGCAGCGGGCGACGCGCTCGCCACCGCGGCGCTCATGCCGCGGCCCGCAGGTGGTCGACGAGCGCCTGCTCGTTCCGCGGCAGCAGCACCCCGACGAGGTCGATGCGGGTGCTCCGCGCCCGCACGCCGCGGTGCGCCCGACGCCAGGCGCCGGCCAGCACGCACAGCCGGGTCAGCTTCGCGTCGTCCACGGCCTCCAGGGGGTCGCCGTAGGCGCGGCTGCGCCGGGTCTTCACCTCCACGACCACGAGCTGCGCGCCGTCGAGCGCCACGATGTCGATCTCCCCGGACGCGCAGCGCCAGTTGCGATCCACGATCCGGTACCCGAGCGCCGTCAGGTACGCCGCCGCCTCGTCCTCACCCCGTCTGCCGAGGTCGTCCTTGTCCGCCACGGCCAGGACTGTGCCGGGCGAGGGCGCCGCCAGGACCACGTGCGGCGGCGTGGAACGAGGACGGCTCGATCCGGCCCTGGGGAGGAGCGTTCAGCGGCCTCCGCGATGCGGCGGAGGTGTCATGCGTCCTGACGCAGGAACTGCAGCAGGACGAGCTCGGAGTCCTGGAACCAGTCGAGACGGGTGGCCGGTGCTGCCGGCGGAACGACGTTGACGAGGAGCACCAGGCGCCCCGCGTGCCCGAGCGCCACGTCCCACGGGACCGGGTGCCGGTCGGGGAACGTCCCCCGCGCACGGCGGACCCCCGTCGCCGCCTCGACGAGGCTCACCGCACTGCTCTCCACGAGGTCCACCAGGTGGCGCCCCGGCTGCGGGACGGGCTCCCCCGACGCCGAGAGGCGGAGGGCGGACACGGCACCGAGGTCCTCGGACGTCAGGTTCCACTGCTCGAGCGCGAACGGGGTGACCGCCAGCCCGGGAAGGCCGACGGGCGTCGAGACGAGTCTCGTCCACGCCGCGATCCTCGCCATCCGGTCACCTCAGCAGACGTCGCACCGAGTGGCGACCCGCATCGATCCTCGTCGAGGAGGACCGGTCAGCGGCCCCGGCGGAGGCGGACGAGCGGGATCTCGCGGTCGCCGGCGCGCTCCTCGTGCTGCACGAGGAACGGGAAGCCGGCGGTCAGGTCGCGCCAGACGCGCGCCCGTTCCTCGCCCTCGAGGACCTCCGCGACGGCCTCCGCCGAGCACCCGTCCGGCGTCTCGACCGTCACCCGCGGGTCGGCGAGGAGGTTGACGAACCAGGCCGGGTGCTCCGCCGCCCCCGCGTTGCTCGCGACCACGAGGGGATCCCCCTCCAGGTCGACGAACATCATCGGCGCGGTCCGCCTCGTCCCCGACCGCCGCCCGGTCGTGGTGAGCAGCACCAGCGCGTCGCGGTGCAGGCCCTCGATCTGCTCGCCGGCCCGGAAGCGGCGGATGACGTCGTCGTTGAACGCCAGCATGTCCATGGCGCCACTCTGCCGAGCGCGGCGCGCAGGCGCGAGCCCCTGCACCCTTCTCCATGCAGGAACCGGGCCGCATCGGACGAGGCGGGCGTGCACGGACGCCGAGGACGTCCGGCAGCGCCCGCGATCGGCGAGCGGTGGGCGCTACTCGTCGAGCGCGAGCTCCTGCGGCAGCTCCAGCTCCTTGGCCGACAGCTCCTCCACGTTCACGTCCTTGAACGTGAGCACGCGGACGCTCTTCACGAAGCGGTCGGCGCGGTAGACGTCCCACACCCACACGTCGTGCATCTGCAGCTCGAAGTAGAAGTCGTGCTCGGTGTCCCGGCGCGTCAGCTCGACGTCGTTCGCCAGGTAGAACCGGCGCTCCGTCTCCACGACGTACTTGAACTGGCTCACCACGTCGCGGTACTCGCGGTAGAGCTGGAGCTCGACCTCCCGGTCGTAGTCCTCGATCTCGTCGTCGTCCATCGTCCGACGATCCTACGTTTCGTCGGCGGCGTCCGCGGCGGATGCGGAGACGGCGTGCAGCCATGTGCGGCGGTGCCAGTCGCACGGCCCGTGCTCGCCGATCGCGGCGTAGTGGTGCTTCGACGCGTAGCCCTTGTTGCTGCGCCAGCCGTACACGGGGTGCTCGTCGTGGCGGTCGATCATCAGGGAGTCGCGGTGCACCTTCGCGACGACGGAGGCGGCGGACACGGAGGCGCAGTCGCGGTCCGCCTTGATCCGCGTGACCACCTGCGGCAGCACCGGCAGCCCGGCCGCGATCAGCCCCGGCGTCAGCCAGTCCCAGTTGCCGTCGAGCAGCACGACCGCGCCGCCGAGGCCCACGCCGAGCGCGAGCAGCCCGCCCAGCGCCCGCGCGCCGGCGAGGCCCAGGCAGGCGGAGATGCCGGAGCCGTCGATCTCGTCGTTGCCCGCGAGGCCGACGGCGGAGGCGGCGGTCCAGGCGCGCACGCGCGGTTCCAGGGAGACGCGGTCCGGCTCCGGCAGCAGCTTCGAGTCGCGCAGGCCGTTCGGGATGCGCTTGCGCTCCGGGTCGAGCACGGCGACGCCCACGCCGACGGGACCCGCGATCGCGCCGCGGCCCACCTCGTCGCAACCGATGACGAGCGTCGCGCCGGAGGCGAGCAGGGCGCGCTCGACCGCGAGCCCGGGAGGACGACCCGCGGTCATCCGCTCGGCGCCCGGACCCCGTCGAAGGTCTCGGGGTAGTCGGAGAGCCACGACCAGTGCGACAGCGGCCAGGAGATGACGAAGGCGCGCCCGACGACGTCGGACATCGGCACGAAGCCCTTGGTCGCCGTGTCGGGGTGGAACCGCGAGTCGGCCGAGTTGTACCGGTTGTCGCCCATCACCCACAGGCGGTCCTTCGGCACGACGACGTCGAAGGTCTGGCCGGAGACGGCGCGGCTGCCCGGCTGCAGCACCACGTAGGGCTCGTCGAGCGGCGTGCCGTTGACGCTCATCTGCCCGAGGGCGTTGCAGCAGACGACGTGGTCGCCCGGCAGCCCGATGACGCGCTTCACGAGGTGGTCGTTGGCGTCCTGCGTGGACAGGCCCACGAGGGAGGCGATCCACTCGCCGGCGGCGGACACCGGGTTCGACGGCGGGGCGACCTGGTCGCCCTCGAGCCAGCCGCCCGGGTCCGTGAACACGACGACGTCGCCGCGCTGCAGCGGGATCAGACCGGGCACCAGCTCGTTCACGAGGATGCGGTCGCCGACCTGCAGCGTGTCCTGCATCGACTCGGAGGGGATGAAGAAGGACCTGATCAGGAACGTCTTGATCAGGAACGAGGCGAGGACCGCCACGACGACGATGACCACGAGGTCCCGCAGGAACCCCGCGGCGCCGCGGCCCGGGCGTCGACCGGATCGCTCCGGTGCGTCGCGCGGCGGGCTCTGGACCATGTCGAGAACGACCCCTCCCGCACCCCGCGCGCAGGTCGGTCGACCTGCGCGCGGGTCAGTGTACGGGGGCGGGTGAGCGCCGGGACTCAGGCGTCCCGCTTCTCCTTGATCTTCGCCTTCTTGCCGCGCAGCTCGCGCAGGTAGTAGAGCTTCGCGCGTCGGACGTCACCGCGGGTGACGATCTCGATGTGGTCGATGACCGGGGAGTGCACCGGGAAGGTGCGCTCCACGCCGACCTGGAAGCTGACCTTGCGGACCGTGAAGGTCTCGCGCACGCCGGCGCCCTGGCGCGCGATGACCGCGCCCTGGAACACCTGGATGCGGCTGCGGGTGCCCTCGACGATGTTCACGTGCACGCGCACGGTGTCGCCGGGGCGGAAGTCGGGGACGTCGGAACGGAGGCTGGCGGCATCCACCGCGTCGAGCAGCTGACTCATTCGGTACTACTTCCTGGGCGCGCCGCCGGTCGGCCCGCATCGGGGCGCTGGGATCAGCGCCGGGAGAAAGGGTGCCGCGGACTCATGGAGGTCCCCCAGGCGGCAGGAACGGCCGCGGCACGATCGACCATTGTGGCACACCGGGCGCGTCGGGGGCCTGCAGCGCGTGATCGGCGCCCTGCTCGGGCGCCCGGACCGGCTCCTACCGCGAGGAGGGCTTGATGACGACGTACTCGCCGGCGTCGATCGGCGCGCGCGCCGCGGGCGCCTGCGGCGGGCGGCCGAACGCGGTCATGGTCGCCTGCATCCGCTCGCGCACGTCGCGGACGAGGAGGCGGCCGCCGAGCCAGAAGCCCCCGATGGCGGCGACGGCTGCGAGCAGCCCGAACCACGCGGAGGCGGGGCCGAAGAACCCGAAGCCGATGACGCCGACCTGGTAGGCGGCGAGCACGCCGACCGCCGGCAGGTCGAGCGCCCTGCTGCGGCGCACCCCGGCGCGCGCGGAGAACAGCAGCGCGAGCCCGAGCTCGACGACGAGCACGAGCGGTGCCAGCAGCACGACGCTGAGCAGCCCGCCGACGGACGCGCCCCACACGGCGTAGCCGAGCAGGAGCCAGAGGGGCAGCACGGCGGCGGCCGCGAACTGCCAGGCGAAGAAGGCCCGACGAAGTGCCATGCGGCGAGACTAGATCCGCACCGGCGCTCCACCGAGGGTGTTCGCCCAAGGCAGAGGGTCCTCATGGGCACCGCTCGGGCGGCGGTCGCTCGGACCGCCGCCGCGCCCGTGCCGGTCTAGGGTCTTCTGGGCTGAACGAGGAGGCACCGTGATCGAGCTGCGCACCCCCGCCGAGATCGAGGCGATGCGACCGGCGGGCCGCTTCGTCGCCTCCGTCCTCGAGCGGCTGGCCGCCGACGCCGCCGTCGGCATGAACCTGCTGGAGCTGGACCGCATCGCCCACGGCATGATCCGGGACGCCGGCGCGGAGAGCTGCTACATCGACTACCACCCCTCCTTCGGCGCGATGCCGTTCGGGAAGGTGCTCTGCACGTCGGTGAACGACGCGGTGCTGCACGGCCTCCCCCACGACTACGCGCTGCAGGACGGCGACGTGCTGAGCGTGGACTTCGCCGCGAGCGTCGACGGCTGGGTCGCCGACAGCGCGGTCACCGTCATCGTCGGCACGCCCCGCCCGCAGGACGAGCGCCTCATCGCGACGACGCGCACCGCGCTCGACGCCGCGATCGCGACCGCGCGGCCCGGCTTCAAGCTCGGCGACGTCTCCGCCGCGATCGGCGACGTGTGCCGGGCGGCCGGCTACTCCGTGAACCTCGAGTTCGGCGGCCACGGCGTCGGGCGCACGATGCACGGCGACCCGCACGTGCCGAACGACGGCCGGCCGCACCGCGGCCTGAAGCTCAAGCCGGGCCTCGTGCTCGCGATCGAGCCGTGGCTGCTCGAGACGACCGACCGCATCTTCACGGACCCGGACGGCTGGACCCTCCGCAGCCAGGACGGCTCCCGCGGGGCCCACAGCGAGCACACGATCGCGATCACCGACGGCGACCCGATCGTCCTCACCGCCCGCGACTGACGCGGTTCTTCATCTTCACGGAGTTCTGGCACGCCAGAACTCCGTGACGATGAAGAACAGGGCTACTCGGGCGGCAGGAGGTCCGGGCGGACCCGGCGGGTGCGCTCGAGCGCCTGCTCGTGGCGCCACCGTGCGACGGCGCCGTGGTCGCCGGAGCGGAGCACCGCGGGCACCTCGCGCTCCCGCCACACGGCGGGCTTCGTGTACGACGGGTACTCGAGCAGGCCGTCCTCGTGGCTCTCCTCGGTGAGGCTCTCGGGGTTGCCGATGACGCCGGGCAGCAGCCGGCCGACGGCCTCCACGATCGCGAGCACCGCCACCTCGCCGCCGTTCAGCACGAAGTCGCCGAGGCTGATCTCCGCGACCCGGGCGCGGGAGGCGGTGTCGTCGACCACGCGCTGGTCGATGCCCTCATAGCGGCCGCAGCAGAAGACGAGGCGCCGCTCCCCCGCCAGCCGCTTCGCCGCGGCCTGGTCGAAGGGCGTGCCCGCCGGGGTCGGGAAGACGACGAGCGGGTCGTCGTCGTCGGCGAGCAGCGCGTCGAGGGTCTCGCCCCACGGCTCGGGCTTCATCACCATGCCGGCGCCGCCGCCGTAGGGGGTGTCGTCGACGGTGCGGTGCCGGTCGTGCGTCGCGTCCCGCAGGTCGTGCACGTGCACGTCGAGCAGGCCGGACGTGCGCGCCTTGCCCAGCAGCGAGACATCGAGCGCCGCGAAGAACTCGGGGAAGATCGTGACGACGTCGAGCCGCACGGTCAGGACCGCTCGGTCGACGCGGTCCCGTCGTCCTCGGCGTCCGGCTGCTCGGCGGCCTGAGCGCCCTCCTCGTCGGACGAGGCGGAGTCGGGCTCCGGCTCGGGCTCGTCGTCGATCGGCTCGAAGAGGCCGTCGGGCGGCGTGACGACGACGCGGCCGCCGTCGAGGTCGACCTCGGGCACGATCGCGCGCACGAAGGGCACGAGCACCTCGCGGTCGCCGAGCTTCACGACGAGCAGGTCCTGCGCCGGCAGGTGCTCGAGGCGGTCGATGGTGCCGAGGGTCTCGCCGTCGCGCACGACGTCGAGACCGACGAGCTGGTGGTCGTACCAGGCGTCGGGCTCGGCGACCTCCTCCGGGTCCTGGTCGACCCAGAGGATCGCCTTGACCAGGCTCTCGGCGGCGGTGCGGTTGGCCACGTCGACGAAGAAGCCGACGGGCATGCCGTTGTACCAGCGCAGCTCGGCGAGCTCGAGGCGCTTGCCGTGCCACGGCGACGTCTCCGGCACCTGCAGGGAGAACGAGGCGCCGGGCGTGAAGCGGCGGTCCGGGTCGTCGGTGAAGAGCTCGAGCTTGAGCCCGCCCTTCAGACCGTGGGCCTTGGTGAGGCGGCCCACGCGGAGCTGCGTCTGCGCAGCGCGGTTGCGGCCCCCGACCCGATCAGCGGCGGCCACGTCAGCGGTCGACGTCGACGACGTCGACACGGACCCGGCGGCCGTCGGCGAGCGCGGCGATCACGGTGCGCAGCGCCTTCGCGGTCCGGCCGGAGCGGCCGATCACGCGGCCGAGGTCGGCAGGCGCGACCCGCACCTCCAGCACCTCGCCGCGGGGTGACTCGTGCGACGCCACGCGGACGTCGTCCGGCGAGTCGACGATCCCCTTGACGAGGTGCAGGAGGGCGGATTCGAGCATCAGGAGTTCTCGACCTGCTGCGGCGTCTCGTGCTCGACGGTCGAGGAGGCCTCGGCGTCGTCGACGCGCACGTCGTCAGCGGCCTCGTCCGCGACGACCGCGGCCTTGGCGTCGGCGAGCGACTCCTTCGAGCGGACGACGGAGCCCTTCTTGGCGTCGGGCGTGAAGGCGACCTTCTCGTCCTTGACCTGCACGGTGCTCTTGGCGTTCGCGTCGCCCTTGAAGCGACCCCAGTCGCCGGTGAGCTTCAGCAGCGCCGCGACCTGCTCGGTCGGCTGCGCGCCGACGCCGAGCCAGTACTGCGCGCGGTCGGAGTCGACCTTGATGACGGAGGGGTGCTCGGTCGGGTGGTACTGACCGATCTCCTCGATGACGCGGCCGTCGCGCTTGGTGCGCGAGTCGGCGACGACGATGCGGTAGTAGGGGGCCCGGATCTTGCCGAGCCGCTTCAGGCGGATCTTGACAGCCACAGTTCGTGGTTCCTCACGTGAGTCGATGCGTTGACGATCCGCTGCGCCGGGGGCGTGGGGCACACCCGGCGAAAGGACCAAGAAGTCCGTCCACGAGCCTGATAGAGGGTCGAAGCTCGCGGACCCGACTGGACATTCTGCCAGACCGCGCCGCTTCCCGCTCCCACCCCCGCGTGTCCCGCCCCTCCGTCGCACCGACAGCATCCGCGACGTCCGACCAGGAGCGCGCGCGATAGCGCGATCCGCTCAGGAGGCGGTGCGGTGCGCGGCGAGGCGACGGAGGCCCTCGGTCACGCCCACCTCGGGGCGCCACGCCAGGTCGCGCATCGTGCGGCGCAGGTCGAACCAGTGCGCGGTCGACAGCTGCTCGGCGAGGAAGCGGGTCATCGGCGGCTCGTCGGCGCCGGGGCGCACGCGCCAGACCGCCTCGACGAGGGACCCCGCGGCCTTGGCGGCGCCGGCGGGCACGCGCCGCGACGGCGGAGCGACGCCTGCGGCGGCGCAGAACCCGGCGAACAGCTCGGAGATCGGCCGGGGCTCGCCGGAGGTGAGCACGTAGGCGTTGCCGTGCACCCGCTCCGCGGCGTCGAGCGCGGCGCGGATCCCGGACACGGCGTCGTCGAGGTAGGTGCTGTCGACGAGCGCGGCGCCCGAGCCGACGACGGGCAGGCGTCCGGCCGCGGCGCGCTGCTGCACGCGGGCGACGAGCTGCGGGTCGCCCGGGCCCCACACGATGTGCGGCCGGACGGCCACGACGGCGAGACCGGGGGCGTCCGCGCCGAGCGCGACGAGCTCCGCGGCGGCCTTCGTGCGGGCGTAGGGGCCGCGGGCGCGCTCGGGCTGGGCCGGCGGCGCGTCCTCCCCCATGATCGCCTCGCCCGTGTGGGCCACCGACGGCGACGACACGAAGACGAAGCGGTGCACGCCGGCGCGCTTCGCCGCGCGGACCAGCGTGCGGGTGCCCTCGATGTTCACCGCGACGAAGTCCGCCTCCGCGCCGGCGAACGAGACCTTCGCGGCGAGGTGCACGACCGCGTCGATCGTCTGGACCGCGCGCTCGACCGCGTCGGGCTGGGTCACCGAGCCCAGCACGTCCTCCGCGCCCTCGACGCCGCTCGGTCGGCGCTGCAGCGTGCGGACCTCGTGGCCCGCGGCCAGCAGGTCGCGGGCGACCGCGGCGCCGAGCCAGCCGCTCGCGCCGGTGACGAGCACCCGGCTCACGGCGCGGCGACCTTCCCGCCGGCGAGCACCTCGGTGGCCCAGCGGGCCATCTTCGCCCGGTCGATCTTCGCGTTGTGGCGGATGTCCGTGGGCAGCACGGGCACGGCGAGCACCGCGGCGACGAACCGGTCGGTCTCGCGCCGCACCGCCTCCGCCGTTCCGGGGTCCGCGAGCGGCCCCTCCTGCCCCTCCACCACGACCACCAGCTGCTGCGTGCCGCGCGGGCCGACGCCGACCGCCGCGGCGCGCGGCGCGCCCGCGCGCTGGGCGGCGAGCTCGATGCGCACGGGCGTCACGACGCCGTCCGCCGTCGTGACGACGTGCGGCAGCCGGCCCTCGACCCAGAGGCGCCCCTGCGCGTCGAGGTGCCCGACGTCGCCGGTGCGGTGCCACTCCTCCTGCGGCGTGCCCGCCTTCGCGGCGGCGTCCGTGCGCCAGAGGCGGTCGTACCCGGCGAGCATGTGCGGCGCGTGCACCTGGATCTCGCCCGTGACGTCGGCGTCGGTCGTCGTCACCGCGGCGGGGACGCCGGCCTCGTCGAGCGGCGCGATGCGCACCTCGGCGCGGGTGATGGGCGGCCCGACGCAGACGCCGTTCCCCTCCCCCGCCTCGTGGATCGCCTCGCGCGTCACGTCCGCGACGAGCAGGGTCTCCGTCATCCCGTAGGGCGTGCGGAGGGAGGCGCCCCGCAGCAGCTGCTGCGCCCGGTCCAGCAGCGGCGCGCCCACCGGCGCGCCGACGGTCAGCAGCAGCTGCACGCCGTCGAACGGCTCGGGGTCCTCCGCGGTCGCGAGCACGTTGGTGAGCGCCGCCGGCGACACGAAGATCATGTCCGCGTCGATCGCTGCGACGGCCTTCGCGAGGGCGGCGGCGGTGAGCGTCCTCGGCTTGGTCACGTCCATGTCGGGCACGGAGGTGCGGCAGCCGAAGGCGGGGCCGAACAGCGCGAAGGGCGCGAAGCCGGCGACGAGGCCCGTGTCCCGCGTGATGCCGTACTGCGAGACGAGCGCGTCCCGCACCCCGGCGAGGCGGGCGTGCGTGTACCGCACGCCCTTCGCGGGGCCGGTGGAGCCGGAGGTGAACAGCACGGCCGCGAGCGCATCGGGACCGGGCTCGGGCGGCAGCGCACGGCCGCGGCCGAGGCGGGCCAGCTCGGGCAGCGTGTGCTCGACGCCGAGCGCCGCCCTGGCCGCGCGGGACAGCCCCGTCGGCGCGATGCGGACGCCGGGCCAGCCGAGCGCGCGCGCGGCGGCGAGGCCGACGGGGATGCCGATGACCCAGCTCGGGCGGGCGCCCTTCACGGCCCGGGTGAGCCCGGTGAGACCCAGCCCGGCGTCGGCCACGACGACCGTCGCGCCGATGCGGAGGCAGGCGTAGAGCGCGGCGGTGAGGTCGGCGCCCGGCGGCACGAGGAGGGAGACGCGGTCGCCCGCCTGCATCCCGATCGCGTGGAACCCGGCCGCGAGCTCGTGCACGCGACGGGCGAGCAGCCGCCAGGAGATCGAGCGCGACTCGTCGCCGTGCAGCTCCACCAGCGCCGGGCCGTCGTCGTCGGCGCGCGCGTCGAGCTCCGCCCACATGGCGCGGGTCTCCACGACCGGCACCGCGGCAGCGACGGCGCTCCGCGCGGGGGTCGGCGCGGCGACCCAGTCGAGCACCGCGCCGGCGACGTCCGCGTCCTCGGGCAGCAGGTGGCCCGCACCCTCGAAGCGGTGCACCGCGGCGTGCGGCAGCCGGTCCACCAGGTCGTGCAGGTACCGCTCCTGGAACACCGGGTCGCGCGGCCCCCACAGCAGCAGGGCGGGCGCCTCGAGGCCGGTGAGTCCGGCCGCGATGCCGTCCAGCGCGGCGCGGCTCGGGTGCGAGTCGGTGCCGGGGATGTCGGCGACGAACTCCCGGATCCCCTGCCGCCGGGCGGCCGCGCGGTAGGGGGTGCGGAACGCGGACCGGATCGCGGGGTCGAGCCGCGGGTGCGCGATCGCGAGCGTGGTGTCGAGGAAGGCGGTGGTGTGCTCCGTGCCGACGGACGAGGCGGCGAGCGCCGCCTTGAGCGCGGCGGGCAGCGCCGCGTGGCCGTCGACGGCCGTGTTGGTCAGCACGAGGCCCGCGAGCACGTCCTGGTGCTCGAGCGCCCAGCCGGACACGATGACGCCGCCCCAGTCGTGCCCGAGCGCGACGACCGGCCCCTCGAGGCCGAGCGCGTCCGTCAGCGCGCCGAGGTCTCGCACGCGGTCCGCGACGCGGCGGACGACGTCCGTGCGCTCGGACCAGCCCATCTCGAGCTGGTCGACGGCGACGACGCGCCACGCCTCCGCGCCCGAGCGGGCGCGGGCGAGCGACTCGGCGACGACTCCGCGCCAGAGGTAGCTCCAGGTCGGGTTGCCGTGCACGGCGAGGATCGTGCCGACGGGCTCGATCCCCTCGGCCGCCAGCGCGCTCCCCGTGTCGAGCACGTGGTGCACGACCGGCCGCCCGGTGGCGGCGTCGTGCACCGGGACCAGGCGCGACCAGGCGGGGTCGAGCCCGGGGAGGGCGGGCGGCAGGGAGGCGGCCGCGCTCACCACGCCAGTTCGAGCATCGA
The DNA here is from genome assembly GCF_039544415.1 of Amnibacterium soli. Taxonomy (NCBI): domain Bacteria; kingdom Bacillati; phylum Actinomycetota; class Actinomycetes; order Micrococcales; family Microbacteriaceae; genus Amnibacterium; species Amnibacterium soli. The sequence goes on from NZ_BAABLP010000003.1 coordinate 170,766, forward strand.
GGTGTTGATGCCGCTGCCGACGCCGCAGAGCAGCACCCGCTCGCCCTTGGTCAGCGTCTTCGACTCCTGCGCCAGCGTGATCGGGATCGACGCGGAGCCGATGTTCCCGAGCGTCGGGTAGGTGACGGGCACGCGCTCCGGGTCGATGTCGGCGGCCTTCACGAACGCGGCCGTGTGCACGCTGGACACCTGATGCATGATGTAGCGGTCCATGTCGGACCAGCTCCAGTCCCGCTTCGCCTCGGTCCAGGCGGCGGTGACGAGCTCCATGCCGCGCTTCAGCAGCGACTTGGTGTCGGTGAACATGCCGTCCATGTCGGCGACGCACAGCTCGTTGTACTCGGTCGCGGCGCGCGTGACGCCGCCGACGATGCGGTGGCCCTCCGGGTGCCGGTCCGCGCGGCCGAGCACGGCCGCGGCGGCGCCCGAGCCGAGCGTGAGGCTCGCGAACTCGTTCATGAAGTCCTCGCGCTGGATCTCCTCGCGGTTCAGGCGCTCCATCGTCGACTTGTGGATGCGGTCGACGTCCTCGCCGTCGATCACCATCGCGTAGTCGACCTGTCCCGCGTCGATGAGACGGGCGGCCAGGTTGAGGCCGTTCACGAAGCCGAGGCACGCGTTCGACACGTCGAAGTTGATGGCGGAGGAGGGCAGGCCCAGGCCGTGGTGCAGCCGCGTGGCGACCGACGGCTCGATGTGCTCCTTGGTGATGGAGGTGTTGATCAGCAGGCCGATGGAGCCCGCGGGCACCCCTGCCTCGCGCAGCGCGTTCTCCCCGGCCTGCACCGCCGCGTCGTGGGACGAGACACCGGGCCCCCAGTTGCGGCGCTCGACGACCCCGGCCACCCGCTGCAGCAGCCCGGAGGGCAGGCGCAGGCGCTTGAGGATCGGGTCGAGGCGACGCTCGATCTCGACGGACGTCGTCACGAGCGGGCCGAGCACGCTCGACACCGAGAGCATTGCGACGTTGTCGTACGTCGCGGTGGCATTGCCGTTCACGCAGGCTCCAGCTGGTCGGAGGCGCGCCTCGTGGGCGCGATGGCAGATCCGTCATTCTGCCTGCTCCACCTTGGCGTCCAGACCGGGTGCGCCGATCCCACGGGCGACGGCGAGCGGTCTGCCAGGATGACGCCATGGCGATCGACTTCGCGCGGTCGGACCGCTCGACGCTCGGGATCGAGTGGGAGCTCGCGCTGGTCGACCGGGACACGGGCGACCTCGTGTCCGCGGCGCCGGAGGTGCTCGCGACGACCGAGGTCGTGTCCGACGACGGCGCCGAGCGGCTGACGAGCGAGCTGCTGACCAACACCGTCGAGGTCGTCACCGGCGTGAACCGCACGGTCGCGGAGGGCGTCGCGGACCTGCAGCGCACGGTCGAGCAGGTCCGCCGCACCACCGATCCGATGGGCCTCGAGCTCATCGGCTCCGGCACGCACCCGTTCGCGCGCTGGCAGGACCAGCAGGTGACGGACAAGGAGCGGTACGTCACGCTCATGGACCGCACCGGCGTGTGGGGCCGCCAGCTGCTGATCTGGGGCGTGCACATGCACGTCGGGCTCGACGCCCCCGCGAAGGCGCTGCCGGTGCTCGACGCCCTGCTCGTCTACTACCCGCACCTGCAGGCGCTGTCCGCCTCCTCCCCCTTCGTCTTCGGGGAGTCCTCCGGCTACGCCTCCAGCCGCGCGATGCTCTTCCAGCAGCTGCCGACCGCCGGGCTGCCGCCCGAGCTCGAGTCGTGGCAGCAGTACGAGTCGATCGTCGAGGACCTGATCAAGGTCGGCGTGATCGACCACTGGGACGAGATCCGCTGGGACGTGCGCCCGTCGGCGAAGTGGGGCACGGTCGAGACCCGCGTCTGCGACGGCCTGCCGACGACGTTCGAGATCGGCGCCCTGACCGCGCTCGTGCAGTGCATCGTCGACGACTGCTCCGCGCGCCTCGACGCCGGCGAGACGCTCCCGACCCTGCAGCCCTGGTACGTCCGCGAGAACAAGTGGCGGGCCGCCCGGTACGGGATGGACGCCGAGATCGTCGTCGACCGCGACGGCGGCCAGACGCAGGTCGTCGATGCGATCCGCGCCCTCGTCGCGCGCCTCGAGCCGGTGGCCGAGCGGCTCGGCTGCGCGCAGGAGCTGCAGGACGTGCTGACGATCATCGACGTCGGCGCCTCCTACGAGCGGCAGGCGCTCGCCTCAGCACGGGCGGGCGGCGACCTGCGGGCCGTCGTCAGCTCGCTGATCCGCGAGATGCGCGAGGGCGTCCCCCTCCGCTGATCCGACCGCGCCGCCCGGGTCCCGAAGACTCGCGCGGATCCGGACGAATCGCGCGACGCGCCGCCGGGCGTCGGCTCCAGGCGGCGTGTCGCGCGAGATCTCCGGATCCGCGAACGCGCTCAGCCGTTCTTCGCGTCGCGCCAGCGGAGCCAGCGCTCGACCCCGGACCAGTCGATCTCCGGGCCGCTGACGCCGACCGTGTAGAGCCGGGCGCCGGCGGCGTGGAGGGCCTCCGCCTTCGCGTCGTCGGCTCCGCGCAGCTCGTTGCCGATCTCGATTTCCGCGACGTCGCGGCCGACCGCCTCCGCGTGGCGCTGCAGCACGTCGAGCTTGTGCCCGATCTCCTCCGGCGCCACGAAGCTGTGCCAGATGTCCGCGTGCTCGGCGACGAGGCGCAGCGTCTTCTGCTCGCCCGCGCCGCCGATCAGGATCGGGATGCGCCGCACCGGAGGCGGGTTCAGCCTCGTCCAGCGGTCGCGGATGACCGGCAGGTCGCGGGCGAGGTCGTTCAGCCGGGACCCGACCGTGCCGAAGTCGTAGCCGTACTCGTCGTAGTCGCGCTGCGCCCAGCCCGAGCCGGTGCCGAACACGAAGCGGCCGCCGGAGATGTGGTCCACCGTCCGGGCCATGTCGGCCTGCAGGTTCGCGTTCCGGTACGAGTTGCAGTTCACGAGGGGGCCGAGCTCGACGCGCTCCGTCGCCTCCGCCCACTGGGCCAGCTGCGTCCAGGCCTCGTAGTGCAGCCCGTCGGGGTCGCCCGACAGCGGGTAGAAGTGGTCCCAGTTCATGATCATGTCGACGCCGAGGTCCTCCGCGTGCACCGCCGCGTCGCGCAGGGCGGCGATCGGGAGGTGCTGCGGGGCGATCTGAACGGCGATGCGGACGGGTCGGTCGTCGGCGCGGAAGGCGGCGGTGCTCACGCGGGGATTCTGCTCCACCCCGCCGGGACGCCCACGAGCCGGATCGCGCACGGCCAGCCTTTCCCCGATCCAGTCGCGTAGGCATGCACCACCCGCATCATGCGGTGCACGACGACACGAAGGAGATCCCATGGCGGACAGCGGCGACCAGGCGAAGACGAACCTCGAGGCGCAGGGGCGGATGGGCGAGATCGTCGGCAGCGGCGACTACGACCGGCTGACGGAGGTGCTCGCGGACGGCCTCGTCGACCACGACCCGGCTCCGGACCAGTCCGCCGGCCCGAAGGGCATCGGCGAGTTCTGGACGACGTTCAAGCAGGCGTTCCCGGACGTGGCCCTCGAGCCCGTCCAGGTCGTCGCGACCGACGAGTTCGTGACCGCGGTCCTGAAGGTGACGGGCACGCACCAGGGCGAGTTCCTGGGCCACGCGCCGACCGGCAGGTCGTTCGAGGTCCGCGGCATCCAGGTGGGGAGGTTCGCCGACGGGAAGATGACGGAGCGCTGGGGCGCCACCGACACGCTCGGCATCCTGCAGCAGCTCGGGGTGGCGTAGTCCTGCAGCGAGCACGCCTCCGCGGACGCGGGGATCCCGGCCTCCAGCGCCGGATCCCCGCATCCCGGAATTCAGGCGGAGGCTCCGCCTGCTGCGCACATCATCCGGCTCCACCGGCTGCGCACATCATTCGGCTCCGCCGAACTCCGCGGTGCCGACCAGGATCGCCCGGCCCAGCGTGTGGAAGTGCAGGTTGAAGCCCAGCACCGCCGGCGTGATGTCCGGGTCGACGCCCAGGGACTCGACGTCGACCGCGTGGACGACGACGAAGTAGCGGTGCACGCCGGTGCCCTGCGGCGGGGTCGCGCCCGTGAAGCCGCGCTGCCGCAGCTCGTTGGGCAGCACGACGGCGCCCTCCGGCGCCTCCGCACCCGCGGCGAGCGAGGTGACCGAGGCGGGGATGTCCGCGACGGCCCAGTGCCAGAACCCGGAGCCGGTCGGGGCGTCCGGGTCGTACATCGTCACGGCGAAGCTCTTCGTGCCGGCCGGCGGGTCCGACCAGGTCAGCTGCGGCGAGCGGTCCTGACCGCCCGCGTCCGCGCCGTAGACCGCGGCGGGCAGCGGCTGGCCGTCCACGACGTCGTCGCTGGTCAGCGGGAAGGAGGGCACCGGGTCGAGCCGGGCGTAGGGGTCGTAGTCGCGATCGCTCATGCTCCGCAATGTAGGGAGCACTCGCTGAACCGCTCCTCAGCGGCGCAGGATCCCGCGCAACGTCGCCTCCCGGTCCGTGTGCCGGAAGACGAACCCCGCGTCGAGCAGCCGCTCGGGCACGACCCAGCGGCTCTTGAGCACCAGCTCGGTCTCGGTGCGGATGGCGGAGGACCCGAGCTCGAGCATCCACCGGGTGGCGGGCAGCCCGATCGGCATCCCGAGCGCGCGGCGGAGCAGGCGCATCAGCGTGCGGTCGTCGCTCGCCTCCGGCGCGGCGAGGTTCACGACGCCGTCGAGATCCGGGTGCGCGCGCAGGAACTCGATCGCGTCGACGACGTCGTCGAGGTGCACCCACGAGAAGCGCTGCCGTCCCCGCGCGGAGGCCGGCCGGTACCGGTGGTGCACGCCCGCGGCGATCCGGGAGGGGGTGCCCGGCCAGCGGCCGTCGAGCTGCGGACCGCCGAGCCCGAGGCGGGTGAGGCGGGTGAGCGGGATCATCACGCTGCCCGGACCCAGCACGATCGCGGTGCGCAGCGCGACCCGGCGCACGCCCGGCAGCTCGGGCTCGAAGAAGGCCCGCTCCCACGCCCGCGCCACGTCGACGGAGAAGCCCTCGCCGAGCTCGCCGCCCGCCTCCGTCATCGGCCGGTCGTCGGCGTGCCGGTAGATCGTGGCGGTGCTCGAGTTGATCCAGAGCGGCGGCGGCGCGTCCGTGGCGGTGATGGCACGGGCGAGCTCGGCCGTGGTCTCGACCCGTGAGCGCACGATCTCCGCCCGGTTCGCCCGCGTGTACCGGCAGTTCACGCTGCGACCCGCGAGGTTCACCAGCAGGTCCGCGCCGTCGAGCAGCCGGGTGATCGCGGCGGTGTCGCCCCAGGCGGCGTCCGCGCCGCGGCGCCCGATCGTGCGGACGTCCTCCCCCGCCCGGCGGCGTGCCGCCACGAGGCGCCGCCCCATGAAGCCGGACGCGCCGGCCACCACGACCCGGGTCATCGGTCCTCCTGCTCCTGCCGGACCCCGTAGGTGAAGGACCCGGCGTACTGGTAGATCCTGCCGACCACGGGTGCGTCGACGTGCAGCGCCACCCGCTGCACGCCCGCGGCGGCGTCGAACCGCTCGGTGAGCACCACCTGCGGCGACAGCGGCCCGAGCGGCAGCCGGAAGACGCCGAGACGCAGCCGCACGCGGAACGAGTCGAGCCGCAGGCCGCCGTCCTGCACCGTCGGGCGGAACGCGACCTCGAGCCGCGGCGGCCTCCCGACGCGGTCGACGACCACGCCCGGCGCGGTCGCGACGGTCTCGTCCCGCATCGTCAGCACCCGGCCGCCGAGGCGGATGCGCCGTTCGGCCGCGACGCCGGCGACGCCGGGGACCGCGCGGTTGCGCACCTCGAACGGCACGTCGGCCGCCCACACGGGGAAGAGGGAGGGGCCGCCGACCACCCGCAGCACGGGGTGCAGCCAGCCGTGCGGCGCGCCGACGCGGTCGAACACGCCGACGCCGAACCCCTCGCCGTCGGGAGGGAGCGCGGCGAAGTACGCCCGCAGCTCCGGACGCAGGTGCTCGATCCGGTCGCCGAGCGCCACCTCCCACGGCGACGGCACGGGTCAGCCGCGCGGGCTCGACACCCGGGCCGGCGCGATGCGCAGCAGCACCCGCTGCTGGCCGCCTCCCCCGAAGTCCGGGTACGGCCGCCCGAGGTACTTCTGCGACAGCTCGTCGATGTGCTCGCGCGCGCCCTCGGTGGTGATCTCGCGCACCGAGCCGCGGACCTGCACGTAGGCGCTCGGGTCGGCCGGGGAGGAGAGCGTGAGGGCGACCCGCGGGTCGCGGCGCACGTTGCGCAGCTTCTGGTGCCCCTCCACGGTGTTGATCAGCACGTCGGTGCCGTCCGTGTCGACCCAGACCTGGGTCAGCTGCGGCGACCCGTCGGGCATCGTCGTGGCGAGGTAGCAGGTGCTGGCGGCGTGCAGCAGGTCGAGGACCTTGGCGGGGAGTTCCATCGCCCGAACCCTACGGGCGACCGCCTGCCCTCGTGCTCAGACGGGTGCGAGGGGGACGTGCGGCTCGGCGGGCAGCTCCACGGCGATCGGGTCGCCGGGGCGGACCACCCCGCCCGCGAGCACGACGGACATCACGCCGGCCCGGCGCACCACGTTCCCCTGCTCGTCCCGGCCGACCATGCGCTTCATCAGCCCGGGCTCGTAGCCGTCGATCTGCAGGCAGGGGTTCCGGAGCCCCGTGACCTCCACGACCGCGTCGTCCCCGATCCGCAGCCTCGCCCCGACGGGCAGGGCGAGCAGGTCGACGCCGCTGGTCGTGATGTTCTCGCCCATCGCGCCCGGCGGCACGGTGAAGCCGTCCGCGTCGACCTCGTCGAGCAGCTCGCGGTGGATCAGGTGCACCTGGCGCAGGTTCGGCTGCGACGGGTCGCGCGCGACCCGCGACCTGTGCTGCACGGTGACGCCGGCGTGGGCGTCCCCCTCCACGCCGAGCCCGGCGAGCAGCCGGATCTCGTCGGCGGTCGGCTTCGAGAACCGGTGGGAGCCGTCGAGGGCGACGGCGGCGACGGACCCGGTGGCGCTCATCTCAGCGACCGAGCAGCTTCTGGAGCTTCTCGAGGTCGTCCGCGCTCGGCTGACCGGCGCCCGCCGCTCCCCCGCCGCCGAGCCCGAAGCCCGCGCCGCCCGCGCTCTGCGGCTTCGTCGGCCGGCCTTCGGCGAGCGCCGCGTTCTCCGCGGCCCGCTTCGCGGGGTTGCCCGACTTCGAGCCCTGCTTCTTCTTCTGCTGCGGCTTGCCGCGGCCCGACCCCATGCCCGGCACGGGGCCCATGCCCGGGATCTGGGGCACGCCGCCGCGTGCGACGGTCTTCATCATCTTCGCGGCCTGGTCGAAGCGCTGCACGAGCGCGTTCACGTCGGTCACGGTCATGCCGGAGCCCCGGGCGATGCGGAGGCGGCGGGAGCCGTTCAGCAGCTTCGGGTTCTGCCGCTCGGCCGGCGTCATCGACTGGATGATCGCCTCCGTGCGCACGATCTCCCGCTCGTCGAACTGGTCGAGCTGCTCGCGCATCTGCCGGGCGCCCGGCAGCATGCCGATCATCTTCATCAGGCCGCCGCGGTTGCGCAGCTGCTGCATCTGCTTGAGGAAGTCGTCGAGCGTGAAGGTCGACGTCGCGATCTTCTCCGCGAGCTCGAGCGCCTCCTGCTCGTCGAACGTCTGCTGCGCCTGCTCGATCAGGGTGAGGATGTCGCCCAGGTCGAGGATCCGGCTCGCCATGCGGTCGGGGTGGAAGGGCTCGAAGTCCTCGAGCTTCTCGCCCGTGGAGGCGAAGACGATCGGCCGGCCGGTGATGGAGGCGACCGACAGGGCCGCGCCGCCGCGGGCGTCGCCGTCGAGCTTCGTCAGCACGACGCCGGTGAAGTCGACGCCGTCCTGGAACGCCTTCGCGGTCGCGACCGCGTCCTGACCGATCATCGCGTCGATCACGAACAGGACCTCGTCGGGGTCCGTCGCCTTCCGGATGTTCGCGGCCTGCTTCATCAGCTCCGCGTCGACGCCGAGGCGGCCCGCGGTGTCGATGATCACGACGTCGTGCTGCTTGTCGCGTGCGAAGCGCACCGCGTCCTTCGCGACGCGGACCGGGTCGCCGACGCCGTTGCCCGGCTCGGGCGCGAACACGGTCGCGCCGGCCTGCTCGCCGACGACCTGCAGCTGCTGCACCGCGTTCGGGCGCTGAAGGTCCGCGGCGACGAGCAGCGGCGTGTGGCCGTCGTTCTCGAGCCACTTCGCGAGCTTGCCCGCGAGGGTCGTCTTGCCGGCGCCCTGCAGGCCCGCGAGCATGATCACGGTCGGCGGCTGCTTGGCGAACTCGAGCCGGCGCTGCTGGCCGCCGAGGATGCCGACGAGCTCCTCGTTCACGATCTGCACGACCTGCTGCGCGGGGTTCAGCGCCTTGCTGAGGTCGGCGCCGAGCGCGCGCTCGCGCACCTTCGCGGTGAACGCCTTGACGACGTCGAGGTTGACGTCCGCGTCGAGGAGGGCGCGGCGGATCTCGCGGACCGTGCCGTCGACGTCGCTCGCCGTGAGCACGCCCTTGCCGCGCAGGTTGGCGAGCGCGGCGGTGAGACGATCCGACAGGGATCCGAAGGTGGCCATAGGTCCGGGATTCTACCGGCGGGACCCGCGCCCGGGCGGCGGGGTCAGCGCTCGGCGAGCAGGCGCAGCAGCGCGCGCTCCTCGGCGTCGGTCAGACCGGCGCCGTGCGGGTGCGCGGGCTGCGCCTCCTCCCACGCCAGCACGTCGCGCAGCGTGTCCTCGAGCGGGCGGTGGGTCAGCCCCGCGGCGCGCGCCGCCGAGCCGGTCCGGGAGGTGAAGCCCTGCCGGTCCGGGTCGGCGAGCCACAGCGGCAGGCTGCGCGGCCCCATCCACTCCTCGACGCCCTGCTCCGTGAGCCACGCCTCCGGCGCGACCGCGAGGCCGGCGCCCGATCCCGCGACGGCCCGGGCCGTCTCGAGGTGCTCGCCCACCGTGATCTCGGGGCCGACGGCGTCGAGCACCCCGCCGGTCCCCTCCTCCGCGGCGCGGACCAGCCAGGCGGCGAGGTCGCGCACGTCGAGCAGCTGGGAGGACCGTCCGGCCGCATCGGGCGCGAGCACCGCGTCGCCCGACGGGTGGGCGAAGCGCCACGGCCACCAGCCGGAGCGGCCGGAGGCGTCCCCGGGGCCGCCGATCAGGCCCGCGCGGGCCACGAGGCCCCGCTCGCCGTACCCGGCGACGACCGCCTGCTCGCAGGCGACCTTCGCGGCGCCGTACTCCTCCATCGACGCCATCCGGTCGCCCTCGAGCGGCCGCAGCAGCGCGGCCTCCTCGTCCTGGTGCTTACGGCGGTGGTCGGCGTAGACGTTGCCGGTGGAGACGAACAGCCACCGGTCCGCGTCGAGCGCGGCGATCGCGCCGCGCACGTGACCGGGGTGGCGGGCGACGTCGACGACCGCGTCCCAGTGCCCGGCGGCGCCCTCGTAGGCGTCGGCGCGGTCGCGGTCCGCGCGCACGAGCCGCGCGCCCTCCGGGATCCCGCCCGACTCCCCGCGGGCGAGGCAGACCACCTCGTGCCCGCGCCGCACCGCCTCCGCGGCCACCTCGCCGCCCAGCCACGCCGTCCCACCGAGCACCAGGAGTCGCATGCGGCCGATCCTGCCCGCGCCCGCGCGGGACGCGGCCCGCGTCCGCTCAGGGCAGCGCCGGACGCGGCTGCTCCCAGCGCAGCCACTTGTCCTCCACCGCGGCGTCGAGGTCGACGCCGAACCGCCGGGCGAGCAGCAGCACGTGCCCGAGCAGGTCCGCGCACTCCTGCGCCAGCCGGGCCTCCACCTCCGCGTCGTCCCAGCCGCGGTCCTTGCCGCGGCCGGTCCGCGCCAGCACCACCTGCGTGAGCTCGCCCAGCTCCTCCCCCAGCTTCAGCAGGAACCAGTCCTCGTCCCGGATGAACCCCTCGCGCTCCGCGTAGTCGACGGAGATGCGTTCGAGGCGGTCGGCGAGTGCGGTGAGCTCCATCCCACCAGTCAAGCGGCGGGCACCGATACCGTCGCCGGAATGCGCACCACCGCCGTCGCCGGGCTCGACCTCACCGCCTGCACGATGGGCAGCGCACCGGCGCCGACCCCGGTGGCGCGGGCCGTCGACCTGCTCGACGAGGGCTGGGAGGCGGGCGTCCGAGCCCTCGACGCCGCCGACGGCACCGGCGGTGCGGAGTCGGCCGCCGGGCGCTGGCTCGAGGAGCGGCAGCCGGAGGGGATCGTCGTGCTCTCGGGCGTCGGCGCCGTCGTCGGGCGCGGCCGGGGCAGCGACCTCTCCCCCGTGCGCCTCGAGGCCGACCTCGCCGCGGGATCCCGGCGCCTCGGCCGCATCGACCTCGCCTGGCTGCGGGGCGCCGACGCCGAGACGACGCTCGAGGACACCCTCCAGCCGCTCGCGGGCGCGATCGAGTCCGGGCGCCTCCGCGGCTGGGGCGCCGGCGACGCGGACGTGTGGGCGCTGGAGGCGCTGCTCGGCGAGGCCGACCGGCTGGGCCTGCCGGCGCCCGCATTCGTGCGGATCCGCCTCAACCTGCTCGAGCGGGACCGCCTGAGGGACCTCGCCTCGCTGGCCGCCGGCGCCGGCGTCGCGATCCTGGCCGGCGCGCCGCTCGGCGCCGGGCGGCTCACGGGCCGGCACGTGGCGGCGGAGGAGAGCGCGGCGGATGCGATGCGCTTCGGCGCCCCGCGAGACGTCGAGATCGATCCCGCCCTCGACGCGCTCGTCGCCCTGCGGGACCTCGCCCGCGACCTCGACACGTCCCTCGAGGGCCTCGCGCTCGCGTGGCTGCTCGCGACGGAGGCGGTCGCCTCCACCGTCGTCACCCCGCGGGCGAAGGCCGACTGGGACGCCGTGCACCAGGCGCTGGCGCAGCCGATCGACGCCGAGACCGTCGAGCGGGTCGAGTCCCTGCTGCCGTGACCTCCGCGTTCCGCAGGAGGACGCGTCCTCCGGAACGGAAGGCCTACAGGGACTCGAGGGGGTTCGCTGCCAGCTTGTCGCGCAGGCCGCCGGCGAGCAGCCGGGCGGCGTGCGACGTCGGCTTCCGGTCCGCCTGCTCCGCGACCCGGTCGCCGAAGTCCGCCGCGAGCGCGCCGCGCGGGTAGGCGCCCAGCACCTCCTGCAGGTACTCGCGCGGCAGCACGCCGGGGCGGGCCCCGGAGATGTCGAGCCCGGTCGCGATCTCGAGCAGGTGCCCCTCGACGTCGAACGTCGGGTCCACCTCGGGCCAGTTGTGGCGCTCGACGACCTCGACGAGCCGCTGCTGCAGGTCGCGGGACCAGCCGGCGCCCGCGCCGAGGACGGCGGCGACGTGACCGCCCGACGACTCGTAGGGCACCCGCACCGCGTCGAACTCCTCCGCGAGGCCCATGTCGTGCAGCAGGGCGGCGACGGCGAGCAGCTCCCGGTCGGGCCGCAGGCCGAGCACCTCCGCGAAGCCCGCCGCCCAGTACCAGCTGCGGATGCTGTGCGCCGCGAGCGCCGGCGTCAGGTAGCGGGCGGCCAGATCGAGGGCCGTGCGCACGGTCGCGGTGTCCGGCGGGCGGAGGTCGTTCAGTCGCACGGCCGCATCCTGCCGCGGACGGGCGACGTCCGCGACGCGACGTAGGGTTGCGGCGTGATCGACGTCGCGCTCACGAGCCTCGCGCCGGACCTGCTCGACTACCACGAGGGCTGGGCGCTGCAGCGCCGCGTCCACGCGGAGGTCGTCGCCGGGACCCGCCCCGACTCGCTCATCCTCTGCGAGCACGAGGCCGTGTACACGGCCGGCAAGCGCACCGCGCCCGACGAACGGCCGGAGGACGGCACGCCCGTGGTCGACGTCGACCGGGGCGGCAAGATCACCTGGCACGGCCCCGGCCAGCTGACCGGGTACCCGATCCTCCGGCTGCCCGACCGCCACGAGGTCGTCGCGTTCGTGCGCGACCTCGAGGCGATGATGATCGACGTCGCCGCCCGCTTCGGCGTCACCGGCGAGCGCGTCGAGGGCCGCAGCGGCGTCTGGGTGCGGAACAGCGCGGGTGGCTGGGACAAGATCGGCGCCATCGGCCTGCGGGTCGAGCAGGGCGTCACCATGCACGGCTTCGCGCTGAACTGCAGCAACGAGCTGACGGCCTACGACCGGATCGTCGCGTGCGGCATCCGGGACGCGGGCGTCACGACCCTGTCGGCGCTGGCCGGCCGCACGATCACGCCCGCCGACGCGGCGCCGATCGTGCTCGAGCACTTCCGCGAGGGCGTCCTCGGCCTCGCCGCACACGAGAAGGTGGCCGCATGACCGACCTCGCGACGCCCAAGGTCGTCCGCCTCCCCTCCACCGGCCTCAGCCCGGACCAGGAGGCCGCGCAGGCGGGCCACCGCCGCATGCTGCGGCTCGAGGCCCGCAACTCGGAGGTGCCGATCGAGCGGAAGCCCGCGTGGATCCGCACGACGCTGAAGCAGGGCCCCGAGTTCCAGAACCTGCGGAACCTCGTCAAGAGCGAGGGGCTGCACACGGTCTGCCAGGAGGCGGGCTGCCCCAACATCTCCGAGTGCTGGGAGGACCGCGAGGCCACCTTCCTCATCGGCGGGTCGCAGTGCACGAGGCGGTGCGACTTCTGCCAGATCGACACCGGCAAGCCCGCGGACTACGACCGCGACGAGCCCCGCCGCGTCGCGGAGTCCGTCGTGCAGATGAACCTCCGCTACGCCACCGTCACCGGCGTCGCCCGCGACGACCTGCCCGACGAGGGCGCCTGGCTGCACGCGGAGACGGTCCGCGCGATCCACGCCGCGATGCCCGGCACCGGCGTCGAGATCCTGGCCACCGACTTCTCCGGCGACCCGGACCTGCTCGGCGAGGTCTTCTCCTCCCGCCCCGAGGTCTTCGCGCACAACGTCGAGACGGTGCCGCGCATCTTCAAGCGCATCCGCCCGGCGTTCCGGTACGAGCGGTCGCTCGGCGTGCTGACCCAGGCGCGCGACGCGGGCCTGGTCACGAAGTCGAACCTGATCCTCGGCATGGGCGAGACGGCCGACGAGGTGCTGCAGGCGCTGGAGGACCTCCACGCCGCCGGCACCGACATCATCACGCTGACGCAGTACCTGCGCCCGACGCCGCGGCACCTGCCGGTCGCTCGCTGGGTCACGCCGGCCGAGTTCGAGGACTTCAAGGTCGCGGCGGAGGAGATCGGCTTCCTCGGTGTGCTCGCCGGGCCGCTCGTGCGCTCCTCCTACCGCGCCGGCCGCCTCTACGCGCAGTCGATGGCCGCGAAGGGCCGCGCGCTGCCGGAGAACCTGCAGCACCTCGCCGACCCGACCCTGGGCTTCGCGCAGGCCGTCGGCTGACCGGCCGGTGCGCGAGCTGCGCACCCTGGTCCCGGTTGCGCCCGAGCGCTCGCGCGCAACCGGGACCAGCGCGCGACTGCGACGTGCGATCAGGGGGCGGTCGGCGGTGCACGGGAGGCTGGCCCGCATGGCCACGATCCTGCCGTTCGACGGCGTGCTGCCCGAGATCCATCCGAGCGCGTTCCTCGCCCCGACGGCCGTGCTCATCGGGCGCGTGCGGGTGGAGGCGGACGCCGTCGTGATGTTCGGCGCCGTGCTGCGCGCCGACCGCGACGCGATCGTGCTCGGCGCGGGCAGCAACCTGCAGGACAACGTCGTCGTGCACGGCGATCCGGGGTCGCCCGCGATCCTCGGCGCCGGGGTGAGCGTGGGGCACGGCGCCGTCGTGCACGGCTGCACGATCGAGGACGACTGCCTGATCGGCATGCACGCCACGGTGCTGAACGGCGCGATCGTCGGCGCCGGGTCGCTGATCGCCGGAGGTGCCGTGGTGCTCGAGGGCGCGGTGGTGCCGCCCCGATCACTGGTCGCGGGCGTCCCCGCGAAGGTGCGGCGGGCGATCGCGGACGACGAGCTCGAGCGCATCCGCCGGAACGCGGCGACGTACCGGGAGCTCGCGGCGGCCTACCGGGCGCAGACCGGCTGAGCCGTCAGGCGGCGGGCCGCCGGAGCGCCGCGTCGATGAGCACGGTCGCGGCGCCGCGCGCGTGGCGCGCCGGCTCGGTGGTGCCGGAGATCGCGGCGGTGGTCTGGGCGCCCTCGGCGAGCAGCGCCAGCTGCGGCGCGAGCTCCGGGTCCGCGCCCGCCTCCGCCACGAGGCCCGCGACGTACCGCTGGAACGAGCGCTTGTGCTCGCGCGCCGCCTCCGCGACCAGCGGCGACACGGTGCCGAGCTCGCCGAAGGCGTTGATGAAGCCGCAGCCGCGGAACGAGCCGTCGGCGAACCAGGCCTCGAGGAAGTCGTAGATCGCGAGGAGGCGGCCCCGCGGGTCGGGGCGACCCTCGGCGGCACGGGCGATGCCCTGCTCCCACAGCGCGTGCCGGGACGCGAGCACGGCGACGACGAGCCGCTCCTTGCTCGGGAACTCCGCGTAGATCCGCTTCAGCGGGATGCCCGACGCCTCGCGCACCTGGTCCATGCCCACGGCCTGGATGCCGCGGCCGTAGAACAGGTCGTCGGCGGCCGCGAGGATGCGCTCGCGCACGCCGTCCGTCTCCGCCATCCGCGCCTCCCGGGCCCTGGCCGTCGAGAACGGCCGTTCTCCCACAGTACCGCGCACGCACCGGTTCGCGGATCCGCAGAAATCGGCCGACACGCCGCCTCCGACCGCTCTGCCGCCGGCGCGTCGCCTGAGCGCTGCGGATCCGCGACGGAAGTGCGGATCCGCGGGATCGGGTCAGCCGACGAGGCCCTGCGCGAAGACGTGCGGGGTGAAGCCGGTGAGGTCCTGGATGCGCTCGCCCTGCCCGATCAGCTTGATCGGGATGCCCGTCTCGTCCTGCACGCGCAGCACGAACCCGCCCTTGGCGGAGCCGTCGAGCTTCGTGACGACCAGGCCGGTGACGCCGGCGGACTCGATGAAGGCCTGGGCCTGCATCACGCCGTTCTGCCCGGTCGTGGCGTCGAGGACCAGCAGCACCTCCGCGATCGGCGCGAGCTTCTCGACCACGCGCTTCACCTTGCCGAGCTCGTCCATCAGCCCGCCCTTGGTGTGCAGGCGGCCGGCGGTGTCGATGAGCACGATCTCGGTGCCGGTCCGCTGCGCGTACTCGACGGTCTGGTACGCGACGGAGGCGGGATCCTGGCCGGGGTGCTGCGGGCGCACGACCGCCGCCCCGGCGCGCTCCGCCCAGGTGGCCACCTGCTCGACCGCGGCGGCGCGGAAGGTGTCGGCGGCACCGACGACCACCGAGCGGCCGTAGTTGCCGACGAACTTCGCGAACTTGCCGATCGTCGTCGTCTTGCCGACGCCGTTCACGCCGACGATGAGCACGACCGCCGGGCGGTCGGACAGCTTGAGCGTCGGGTCGAAGCCCGCGAGCCGCTCCTCCACGTCCTCCCGCAGCATGCGCTGCAGGTCGCGCGGGTCCGTCGTGCTGTACCGGTCGACCTTCTCGCGCAGGTCCGCGAGCATCGACTCGGTGATGTCGGGACCGAAGTCCGCGCCGATCATCGCCGCTTCGAGGTCGTCCCAGGTGTCCTCGTCGATCGTCCGGACGGTGCCGAACAGGTTCCGCAGCCGCGCACCGAATCCCGCCACGGGAGCCAAGGGTATGGGTTGCCGGGCTCCCCGCCCGCACCCAAGAGCCCGGGGCTACCGTCGCCCCGCTGCTGCGACGGAAGGACACGCGATGCCGAACACCCCCACGATCACCCTGCTCGGGACCGGGACGATGGGCGTGGGCATGACCCACTCCCTCCTGCGCGAGGGGCTGCCCGTGACGGTCTGGAACCGGCACCCCGAGAAGGCGGCGCCGCTCGCCGACGACGGGGCGAGCGTGGCGACGTCCCTCGAGGACGCGCTGCGAGGGGCGCAGGTCGTCGTCACCATGCTGTTCGACGCGGACTCCGTGGCGTCCGTCATGGAGCAGGCGCTCCCGCTGCTCGAGGACGGCGCGGTGTGGGTGCAGACCAGCACGGTCGGCCGGGACGGCACCGCGCGGCTGGCGGCGCTCGCCGCGCAGCACGGCGCCCCCTTCTACGACGCCCCCGTCGTCGGCACGAAGCAGCCCGCCGAGGAGGGGAAGCTCGTGGTGCTCGCGGCCGGACCGGCCGCCCGGCGCGAGCTCGTGCAGCCCGTGTTCGACGCCATCGGCGGGCGCACCGTGTGGCTCGGCGACGAGGCGGGTGCCGCGAGCGCGCTGAAGCTCGTCGCGAACTCCTGGGTCGCCCTGCTGACGGCGGGCGCAGCGTTCGGCATCGCCCAGGCGGAGGCCTTCGGGCTCGACCCCGCGAAGTTCCTCGAGACGATCTCGGGCGGAGCCGCGGACAGCCCGTACCTCCAGGTGAAGGGCAAGGCGATCCTCGAGGACCGCACCGGCGACGCGCAGTTCGCCCTCGACGGCGTACTGAAGGACCTGCGCCTGATCCGATCGGCCGACGAGGCGGCGGGGGTGCCGACGACGCTCGTCGACGCGCTCGTCGCGCTCTACGCCAGCGCGTCGGAGGCGGGCGCGGGCGACCACGACCTGGCCGGGGTCATCACGGCCTTCCGCGCCGACCGCGCCTGATCGTCGATGGCCGCCCCCTCGCTCAACAAGGACACGCGCGTCTGCATCTCGCTCGCCGGCAGGCCGAGCAATCTGGGCACGCGATTCCACAATTCGCTCTACGCCGAACTCGGGCTCGATTTCCTCTACAAGGCGTTCACCACGGACGACCTCGAGGGCGCGGTGCGCGGCGTGCGCGCCCTGGGTTTCCGGGGCTGCTCGGTCTCCATGCCGTTCAAGACGACGATCATCCCGATGCTCGACGCGGTCGAGGACTCGGCCGCGGACATCGACGCGGTCAACACCGTCGTGAACGACGACGGGGTGCTGACGGGCTCGAACACGGACGTGGAGGCGGTCGCGACCCTGCTCGTCGAGCACGCGCTGGACCCCGGTTCGCGCGTCGTGCTGCGCGGCAGCGGCAGCATGGCGTCCGCGGTGTCGGCCGCGTTCTCCCGCGCCGGCTTCGAGCGCGTCACGGTCTGGGCGCGCGATCCGGAGGCGGGCGGGCGGATCGCCGAGCGCGACGGGCACCACTACTCCGAGGTCGAGCCGGACGGCGCCGACCTGCTGGTGAACGTCACCCCGCTCGGGATGGCGGGGCCGGACGAGGACGCGCTGTCCTTCTCCCCCGAGTCCGTCCGCGCCGCCTCCGCGGTGTTCGACGTGGTCGCGCTGCCGGTCGAGACGCCGCTCGTGCGCGCGGCCCGTGCGGCGGGCCTGCCGGTCGTCACCGGTGCCGAGGTCCACGCCCTGCAGGCCGCGCTGCAGTTCGAGCGGTACACCGGCGTGCGCCTCACTCGGGAGCAGGTCGACCGCGCCCATGCATTCGCGCGGGAGGGTTGACCCGCCCCTTTCCTGAATGTCCGGGAGGCGCGCCGACGATTCGGAAATGCACCCGGAAATGGGGATAGGCGGATATCGGGAATCGCAATACCTTGGTCCTACAGCCGCTACCCGAGTCGGGACGACCGCGAGGTCCGTTCCGCACAGCTCGAACGACTGCTCGCTGCGGCCGTCGTCTGCGCGCTGGGCCACCCCGCATCGGCCCCGCGCAGACGGCGGACGCGGTGGGGCCACCCGCCGGGCGCACGGTTGAGGGCGGTGCGGTTCACGACCGTGCGGCGAGTCGCTGCCCGATGACGTTCGAGACGCCGTCCTGCTGCATCGAGACGCCGTAGAGCGCGTCCGCGATCTCCATCGTGCGCTTCTGGTGCGTGATGAGGATCAGCTGCGACGTGTCGCGCAGCGATGACACGACCTCGAGCAGACGGCCGAGGTTCGCGTCGTCGAGCGCCGCCTCCACCTCGTCGAGGATGTAGAACGGGCTCGGCCGCGCGGTGAAGATCGCGAGGAGGAACGCCACCGCGGCGAGGGAGCGCTCGCCGCCGGACAGCAGCGACAGGCGCTCGATCTTCTTCCCGGCCGGTCGCACCGCGACGTCGATGCCCGGCTCGTCGCCGCCCTCGGTGAGCGTGAGCCGCCCCGTGCCGCCCGGGAAGAGCACCGGGAAGATCCGCGCGAACGCCGCCTCGGTGTCGGCGTAGGCGCCCGCGAAGATGTCGTGCATCCGCCGATCGAGGTCTTCGACGATCTTCAGCAGGTCCGCGCGGGTGCGGTGCAGGTCGGCGAGCTGCTCGCCGAGGAAGGCGTGGCGCTGCTCGAGCGCCGCGAACTCCTCGAGCGCGAGCGGGTTGACCCGCCCGAGGCGGGCGAGCCGCCGCTCCGCCGCGGCGAGCCGCCGCTCCTCCTCCGACCGGTCGAGGTCGGGCGCCTCGGCGGCGGCGAGGGCGGCCGGGTCGAGGCCGAGGTCCGCCATCGCGCGGTCGCGCACCGTCTGCAGCGAGACCTGCTGCTCGTAGGCCCGCATGTCGAGATCCCGGGCGCGGCGGTCGAGGTCGCCCACCTCGCCCCGCGCCGCGCTCAGCCGCTCGCGGGCGGCGCGCAGCTCGCGGTTCTGCTCCGCGCGCTCCTGCTCGGCGACCGCGAGCCGGGTCCGCGCCTCGACCGCGGCGGCGTCCACCGAGGCCTGCCATGCGGGCAGCTCCTCGAGCACGGCCTCGGCGGCCGCCCGCTGCAGCGAGCGCTCGGCGGCCCGGCGCGCGGCATGCTCGGCGGCGCGCTCGGCGGCCTCGGCGCGCTCCTCGAGGCCCCGGAGCCGCGTGCGCTCCGCCCGGAGCCGTTCCTGCAGCGTCTGCGCCTCCAGCCGCGCGGCGACGGCCGACTCCCGCGCGGCGTCGACGGCCTCGGCGAACGGGGCGCGGGCACCGCCGTCGACGATCGGACGATCCTCGGTCCTGGCGGCGCTCACCTGCGCCGCGGCGGCATCCCTGGCCGCCGTGGCCTCGGCCCGGCGGGACGCGGCGTCCGCGGCCTGCGCGGTCGCCCGCGCGAGCTCCGCCGCGGCGGACTCGGCCACCGCGGTCCCCGCGGCCCTGCGGCGCTCCGCCGCGCGGACGACGTCGGTGCGCTCGCGCGCCCGCCGCTGCGCCGCGTCGGCCGCGGCCCGCGCCGCCTGCTGGGCCTGCTTCGCCTCCCGCAGGCGATCGCGGGCGGACTCGACCTCGTCCGCGAGCGCGGCGGCCGCCGCGGCCGCCTCGTCCCGCTCCGCCGTCAGCTCGACCCCGGTCGCTCCCGAGCCGGCGGTGCGGAGGCGGCTCGCGGTCACGAGCACCCCCTCCGCCGTCACCGCGATGCGGTCCGTACCCTGCACCGCCGCCCGCGCGGCATCGAGGTCGGGCACGAGCACGACGCCGCGCAGCAGCTCGAGCACGCCCGCTGGGGCGCGCACCACGTCGGTCGCAGGAACGCCCGGTCCCCCGGACCGCGCCGGCAGCGGCGCCGCGGCCGCGGCGACGAGGTCCACGGCGCCGAGCGGCGCGACGGCGGCAGCGGCAGCGGCGGGGTCGTCGACCACCGCGGCGTCGAGCAGGCCGCCGAGCACCGCGCCCACCGCCACCCGCCAGGCGGGGTCGATGTCGAGCACGTCCTGCAGTCGCCGCGCGGCCGGCAGCGCTGCGAGCACCTGGGCGACGGTGGGCGGTGCCGCCGTCGCGGCCCGCAGCGCCGTGAGCCGCGCGTCGACCGCGCTCTGCTCGCGCTCGAGCGCGTGCAGCGCCGTCCGGGCGGCGTCCGCATCGGCGGTGGCCGCCGCGACCGTGTCCTGGCCGGCCTCCTCCTCCACGGGCGCCTCCGGAGGAGGGGCGGGCAGCGCCTCGAGGGCCGCCGCGGCGTCGCGCGCCCGCACGGTCGCCGCGTCCACCGCTGCGGCCCGCCGCGTCGCCTCCGCCTCCGCCGCAGCCGCGCGGGAGGCGGCCGCAGCGGCATCGCGGTCGAGTGTCGCGAGGGCGCGGTCGTGCTCGGCGACCCGGGCGGCATCGGCCGCGATGCGGCGGTCCACGGCGTCGAGGCGCTGCTGCGCGGCGGCGAGCGCGGCCTGCGCGGCCTCCGCCTCCCCCCGCACTGCGGCAGCCCGGTCCTCCAGCGCCCGGATCGAGGCCTCGGCGTCCGCGCGCTCCGCGGCGGTCGGACCCGTCGCGGCCTGCGGGGCCTCCTCCGGTGCGAGCATCGCGACGCGGGTCGCCGCCGTGCGGGCGAGCGCGCGGAACCGCTGCTGCACGCCCTCGAGCTCGAGCGCGGTCCGCCGCAGCCCGTCGAGCGCCGCGCCGTCCGCCTCCCGCTCGAGCGCCGCGACGCGGGACTCGAGCCGCTGCTCCGCGTCCTCCGCCACCTGGCGGGCGGTCCGCAGCTCGCCCTGCTCGGCGGCGAGCCGGGCGACGGAGGCGGCGAGCCGGCCGGCGTCGAGGGCGAGCAGCCGGGTGCGCGCCTCCCGCACCGCCGCCTGGATCCCGCCCGCCTCCTTCGCGATCTCCGCCTGGGCGCCGAGCGGCTTCAGCTGCCGCTGCAGCTCGTCCTTCAGATCGGTGAGCCGCGTCAGGTTCGCCTGCATCGACTCGAGCTTGCGGAGCGTCCGCTCCCTGCGGCGCCGGTGCTTGAGGATGCCCGCCGCCTCCTCGACGAAGCCGCGCCGCTCCTCCGGCGTCGCCCGCAGCACCGCGTCGAGCTGCCCCTGGCCGACGATGACGTGCATCTCGCGGCCGAGCCCGGAGTCGGACAGCAGCTCCTGCACGTCGAGCAGCCGCACGGCGTCGCCGTTGATCGCGTACTCGCTGCGGCCGTCGCGGAAGAGCGTGCGGCTGATCGCGACCTCGCTGTACTCGATCGGCAGCGCCCCATCCGCGTTGTCGATCGTGAGCACGACCTCCGCGCGGCCGAGCGGCCCGCGCGTCGCGGTACCCGCGAAGATGACGTCGGCCATCGAGCCGCCGCGGAGGTTCTTGGCGCCCTGCTCCCCCATCACCCAGGCGAGCGCGTCGACCACGTTCGACTTGCCGGAGCCGTTCGGGCCGACGATGCACGTCACGCCGGGCTCGAAGACGAAGGAGGTGGGCTGCGCGAAGGACTTGAATCCCTTGAGCGTCAGGCTCTTCAGGTGCACGCCGCGACTCCTCCCCGCCGGACCCGAGGCTAGCGAGCGGCGCGGACACGCCGCGCGGGACTAGGCGCCGAAGCGGGCGAGCAGGTCCGCGCGGATCGCCGGGCGGGAGCCGAATCCGAGCAGGAAGTGCGCCTCCCGCAGCAGCCGGTCGGCGCGCGAGCCCCGGATCACGCTGCGGCCGCCGTCGTGGACCGCGAGCGCCGCGGCGGCGCGCACGGCGAGGGCGGAGCAGGCGCCGCGCGCGGCGGGCAGCTCGTCGACGCCCGCGGCGAGCAGGCCCGCCCGCGCCGCCGCCACCTCGTCCAGGAGCGCATCGGACTCGGCGAAGACGGCGGCCCGGTGCGCGACGCCGAGGGCGAGCGCGCCGTTGCCGGCGAGCCCGGCGGCGTCGGCCGCGGCCCAGGTCTCCCACGTCACCGCCTCGAGGAAGCGGTCCGCGGGCACGGCGACGTCGTCGAAGGTGAGCGTCACGGTGGCGGAGGCGTTCGCCGCGACGAGCGGCGCCGGGTCCGCCCGCATCCCGGGACCGACGTCGACGAGCGCGGTCGTGATCGTGTCGTCGTCCGCGACCGCCGCGACGCGCAGCTGCTGCGCGATCCCCCACCCCGTCACCCAGAGCGCGCTGCCGGAGAGCGTCCAGCCGTCGTCGGCCGTCCGCAGCCGCAGCGGGGACGGACCGCGCACGGCCGTGATCACGACGCCGGCGCGGCTGCGCCCGGAGGCGAGGTCGGGCGCGAAGCGCGATCCGGGGCCGGCGGCGCTCAGCGCCCCGGCGAGGGCGCCCTGATGCTGCGCCCAGACGAAGGCGGTCGCGAGGCAGCCGCCCGCGAGCGCGGCGGCGACGTCGACGCGCTCGTCGAGCGACGGCCGCTGCGCGGCGAGCCCCGTCAGCCCGGCGTCGTCGAGCGCGGTCAGGTGCGCCGCCGGCACGCGGCCGGCGGCGTCGACCGCCTCCGCGTCCGGCAGCAGCACCTCCTCCGCGATCCGCCGTGCCGCCTGGACCGCTTCGGTGCTCACCCCGTCATGCTGCCAGCCGCCCCCGCGCACTCGCTCGGCCGGCCGGCACGGGGGGCGGGAGCGGTCAGCCCTGCTTCGCCGCGCAGCGCGCCTGGAACCGCGCCTGCACGGTCTTCACGTGCTGCTGGACCGTGGTGCCGTAGTCGCCCGCGAGCGCCTTCTGCTCGATCCGCTTCGCCTCCGCCGTCTGCTCAGCGCTCCTCCGCGGCGTGGCGTGCAGGGTCTTGAGGTCGGCGCGGAGTGCTGCGGGCAGCTGCGCACGCACCTCCTTCGCCTCCTTCCCGCCGCCGACGACGCGCGCGAGCTCGCCCGCACGGGCGCCGTAGCCGCCGGCGAGCGCCTTCTCGCGGATCGCCTTCCGCTCGGCCGCGCGGGCCTCGCCCTTCGGTTCGCTGCGGAGCTTCTTCAGGTCCGCCTTCAGCTGCGAGGGCGTCGCGCCGCGCAGCTCGGCGCGCAGGTGCACCCCGCACGCGGCCGGCGTGCCGGAGGGGCTCGGCGTGCTGTCGCCGGTCGCGGCGAGCGCCGCGGTCGTGCCGCCGCCGACGGCGAGCAGGACGGCGGCGCCGGAGGCGACGAGCACGGCCTTGCGGCGGGTGGAGCGGAGGGGGTTCATCATGTCGTCCTCGTTCAGCGGGTTCGGGCCGTCGCGGATCAGCAGCGGTGCGAGCAGTGTGCGAACGCCGGGCTCGGCCGCCGTTCGAGGGATGTTCGAGGCGTGTAAAGCGTGCCGGTCGCTCCGGCCGGCGGTCGACCGGCAGGGGCTTGAATGGCGCGGTGGACGCCAAGGGGCTCGTGCTCGTCGCCGAGGACGAGCCCGCCATCGCGGACCTCGAGCGCCTGTACCTCGCCGACGCCGGCTTCGGGGTGCACGTCGAGCGGGACGGGGACGCCGCGCTCGCCGCCGTCGAGCGCCTGCGCCCGGTCGCGATCGTGCTCGACGTGGGCCTGCCGGGGCGCGACGGTCTCGACGTCTGCCGCACGCTCCGCGCCCGCGGGGACTGGACGCCCGTGGTCTTCGTCACCGCGCGGGACGACGAGGTGGACCGGCTGCTCGGCCTGGAGCTCGGCGGCGACGACTACCTGACGAAGCCCTTCTCGCCGCGCGAGCTCGTCGCGCGCGTCCGCGGCCTGCTGCGCCGGGCGGCGCTGCCGGCGACGGGCGCGCCGGTCGAGGTCGGCGCGGTCGCGCTCGACCCGGACCGGCGGACCGTCGTCGCGGGCGGCCGGCGCGTCGACCTGACCGCGACGGAGTTCGACCTGCTCGCGAAGCTGATGAGCGCGCCCGGCCGCGTCTTCACGCGGGAGCAGCTGCTGTCGAGCGTCTGGGGGCAGGCCGACTACGGCGGGGGCCGCACGGTCGACGTGCACGTCGCGCAGCTGCGGGCGAAGCTCGGCGACGCCTCCCCCATCCGCACCTCCCGCGGCGTCGGGTACGCCGCGGACGCCGGCTGATGCGCGGGCTCTCCCTCCGCATCCTCGCGCTCTCCCTCGGGCTGGTGCTCGCGACGACGCTCGCCGCCGGGCTCGCGACCGTGCAGCTGGCCCGCGCCGCGGCCGCGAGCGAGCAGCGGGGCGAGCTCGTCGCGCAGGCGTCGCTGATCACGCTGCAGTCGGCGCGGCTGGCGACGCCGCGGTTCCTGCGCCGCGTCGGCACCGGCCTCGACGGCTCGCTGCTGGTGGTGATCGACGAGGACGGCGCGGTCTCGACCTCGACGGCGCCCGGCAGGCGGCGGCTGATCGCGGCGGTCGCGGGGGCGGGACGGCGGGCCGCGACGGTCGAGCGCCCGGTGTCGACCACCGCGGACCTGCGGGGTCGGACCCAGCTGGTGGAGGCGCGCCCCCTGCCGGACGGGGGCGCGATCGTGCTGTCCCGCCCGCAGAGCGCGCTCAGCCGGACCACGCGGGACCTCGTCGGCCGCATCCTGCTGGTGCTGCTCGCCGCCCTCGCGGTCGCCGCGCTCGCGGCCGCCTGGCTGTCCCGGCGCATCGCGCGGCCGCTGGCGGCGACCGCGCAGGCCGCCCGTCGGCTGGCGCACGGCGAGCGCGGCGTGCCGGTGCCGGAGGACGGGCCGGGCGAGGTCGGCGACGTGGCCTCGGCGCTGCGGTCGCTCGACGTCGCGCTCGCGCAGAGCGAGGGGCGGCAGCGCGAGTTCCTGCTCTCCGTCTCCCACGAGCTGCGCACCCCGCTGACCGCGCTGCGCGGCTGGGGCGAGGCGCTCGCGGACGGCCTGGTCCCTCCGGACGGCGTGCCCGGGGTCGGCCGGGTGCTGATGACCGAGACGGCCCGGGTGGAGCGGTTCACCGCGGACCTGCTCGAGCTCGCCAGGCTCGAGGCCGACGACTTCTCCATCGAGCCGGTCGCGGTCGACCTCGCGAGCGTCGCCGCGGAGGCCGCAGCCGCCTGGCGGGCGCGCGCCGATGCGGCGGACATCCGCATGGAGGCGGCCGGGCCGCCCGCCTCCGTCCGGGCGGATCCGCGGCGGGTCCGTCAGGTGCTGGACGGGCTCGTCGAGAACGCGCTGCGGGCGACACCGGCGGGCGGGTCCGTCGTGATCACGGCGTTCCGCACGGCGGAGGCGGCCGGGATCGCTGTGGAGGACACCGGCGCCGGGCTGTCGGACGACGACCTGCACGACGCGTTCGCGCGCGGCGTGCTCGCTGAGCGCTACCGCGAGACGCGGGAGGTGGGCACCGGGCTGGGCCTGTCGATCGCGACCCGGCTCGCCGGCCGCATGGGCGGTCGCGTCCGCGCCGAGCACGCCGCCACGGGCACGGGCGCCCGGTTCGTCCTCGAGCTGCCGGCCTCCGAGGCCTAGCCGAGCAGGGAGACGGCCCGGGCGATCACCAGGGCGAGGATCACGAACGGGATGAACGATTCGAGCGCCATCAACGCCTCGGCGCGGGCGGTCAGGGGCATCACGTCGGTGGGCGAGAACGCCATCGAGTCGGTCAGGGAGCAGTAGCGGTAGTCGACGAAGGCCGCGACCCAGCCGACCGCCCCGTCTTCGGGGAGCAGCGCGCTCCTCAGGCGGTGCTGGCGATGCGGGCGCGGAGGAGGGCGTACAGCCCGGCGACGATCCAGCCGACGCCGATCGCCACGAGGAGCGCCTGCCCGAAGCCGCTGGCCGGGAAGCCCGCGAGCGCCGAGTCGAGTCCGCCGACCCGTCCCGGGTCGACGGACCAGGCCGCGACGAGCAGCGAGCCCCCGACGAGCAGGATCGTGCCGCCCTGCGCGACGTAGGCGAGCACGCCGAGCCCGAGCACGAAGCGGCGCGGGGCCGCGTCCTCCGGCACGTGGATGGTCTTCACGAAGCGGCGGCTCAGGCCCAGCCAGACCATGCTGCCGCCGACCACGAGCACGATCCCGGCCACGATCACGAGGGCCAGGCGGCCACCGGGCACCTCGAGCAGCTGCCGTCCCGCCGCCGCCTCGCTGCCCGAGTCCATGGCGTGCGCGCCGAGCGCGAATCGCAGCGCCGTCAGCCCGATGACGCCGTAGACCGCGCCGCGCCCCCAGTACACGAGCCGCTGCCGCCACCGCTCCAGCAGGTGCGGGTGCCGGAAGAGCGCGCCCTGCACCAGCAGCCAGAGGAACAGCGCACCGTTGCCCGCCGCCACCAGCACGAGCAGCACGAAGCCGCCGGGCACGTCCGCCAGCGCGTCGAAGGCGCCGGACGCACCGGGGTGCGCGCCGTCGACGTGCACCGCGAGCAGCAGCGCCAGCACGCCGATCGCGCCGCGGAGCAGGCCGGACGCGACGTAGCCCGAGCGCGCGATGCCGCGGATCACCGGGCTGCCGCTGGCCCGGCGCGCCATCGCCTCCGCCTCGTCGACCCGGTCCGCGAACTCCGTCATCGCCGCGTGCTCACCGACGCGAGGGGTGCCGGTGCGCCCCGCCGTCCGGTCGCCCCGCTCCTGCCACGCGCCCACGCTAGGGCTCGGGGGACGACCGGGCGCGCGGCGCGTCGACGGACGCCGGGCCTCGCGATCCACCAGCACTCCCCCGGAGGTCTCCCGAGTTCCGCCCCTACGGTGCCCGGATGACCGCGCACCCCGTCGAGGCCCAGGAGACGGGCTCGAAGCTCAAGCAGGTGGTCACCGGACCGCTGCTCTTCCTGTTCATCCTCGGCGACGTGCTCGGCGCGGGCATCTACGCGCTGATGGGCGTGCTCGCGAAGGAGGTCGGCGGCGCGCTGTGGGTGCCGCTCGTCGTCGCGCTGCTGCTCGCGCTGCTCACCGCGGGCTCCTACGCCGAGCTCGTCACCAAGTTCCCGCGGGCCGGCGGCGCCGCCGTGTTCGCCGAGCGGGCCTTCGGGAAGCCCCTGCTGTCGTTCCTCGTCGGGTTCTGCATGCTGGCCGCAGGCGTCGTCAGCGCCGCCGGACTCGCCCTCGCGTTCGCGGGCGACTACCTCGGGACCTTCCTCCCCGTCCCCCCGATCCCCGCGGCGATCGTCTTCCTCGCGCTGGTCGCGCTCGTGAACGCGCGCGGCATCCAGGAGTCGACCCGCGGCAACGTGGTCATGACCGTCATCGAGGTGAGCGGCCTCGTCATCGTCGTCGTGTGCGTGGCCGTGATGCTCGGCGCGGGCGGCGGCGACGTCTCGCGGGTGGGCGCGTTCCCGGAGGGCGCGAACCCCGCGATCGCGACGCTCGGCGCCGCGATCATCGCCTACTACTCGTTCGTCGGCTTCGAGACCTCCGCGAACATCGCGGAGGAGGTCCGCGAGCCGTCCCGCGTGTACCCCAAGGCGCTGTTCGGCGCGCTCATCACCGCCGGCGTCGTCTACGTGCTGGTCGGGCTGGCGAGCTCGATCGCGCTGGCGCCCGAGCAGCTGAGCAGGAGCTCGGGCCCGCTGCTCGCGGTCGTGTCCGCCTCCGGCGTGCCCGTGCCGGAGGCCGTGTTCAGCCTGATCGCCCTGGTCGCGGTCGCGAACGGCGCACTGCTCACGATGATCATGGCGAGCCGCGTCACCTTCGGCATGGCCGAGCAGCACCTGCTGCCCGCCGTCCTCGGCCGCACGCTGCCGAAGCGGCGGACGCCGTGGGTGGCGATCGTGGTGACGACGCTCGTCGCCATGGCCCTGACGCTGGTCGGGGACCTGTCGCTGCTCGCCTCCACCGTCGTGCTGCTGCTGCTGTTCGTGTTCATCGCCGTGAACGTCTCGGTGCTCGTGCTGCGCCGCCAGCCGGTCGAGCACCGGCACTTCCGCGTGTGGACGTTCGTGCCGGTGCTCGGCGTCGCGTCGTGCGTGCTGCTGCTCACGCAGCAGGAGGGGCCGGTCTGGCTCGCGGGCGGCATCGCCCTGGTCGTCGGCGTCGTGCTCTACTTCGCGGCCAGGCTGGTGCCTTCGCGCGCCTGAGCGAGGGCACGGGGCCGCCGCTGGCAGAACGGGCAGAGGTGGCTCGACCGGTTCATGAACGCCTCGCGCACGATCGGCCGGCCGCACCGCGGGCACGGCCTGCCCTGCCGCCCGTACGCGTTCAGCCGCTGCGAGAAGTAGCCCGAGGCGCCGTTCACGTTCACGTACTGGGCGTCGAAGCTCGTGCCGCCGTCGGCGAGCGCGCGGGTCAGCACGGACCGCACCTCGGCGAGCAGCCGGCGCACGACCGGGCGGCGGAGGGAGGCGGTCGGGGCCTCGTAGTGCAGACGGGCCGCCCAGAGCGCCTCGTCCGCGTAGATGTTCCCGATGCCCGACACCAGCGTCTGGTCGAGCAGGGCGCGCTTCAGTCCGGTGCGGCGCGCGAGCAGGCGGTCGACGAACGCGTCGTCGTCGAAGGCGGGGTCGAGCGGGTCGCGGGCGATGTGCGCCACGTGCTCCGGCACGAGCGATGCGCTCCATCCCAGCCCGCCTGCGGCGCCGTCCGCGGTGGGCACGAGCGGGTCGAGGGCGAGGGACCCGAAGATGCGCTGGTCCGCGAACGCGACGACGAGCTCGCCGTGCTCGGGGTGCTCCAGCCCGATGCGGATGCGCAGCTGCCGGTCCGGCTCGGCGCCAGGAGCGCGCAGCAGCAGCTGGCCGCTCATGCCGAGGTGGCCCAGCAGCGCGATCGGCGCCTCGTCGGGCGACGCCTCGACGGGCAGCCAGAGGAACTTGCCGCGCCGCACCGCGCCCGCCAGCCGCCGGCCGACGAGCCGGCGCTCGAAGTCCTCGGCGCCTGCGAGGTGCCGCCGCAGGGACCGCGGCTCGAGCACCTCCACGCCCGTGACGAGCGCACCGCTCACCGCGGGCTCGAGCCCGGCGCGGACGACCTCGACCTCGGGCAGCTCAGGCATCGAGCGCCCGGTAGGCCTCCCACGCCGCGGCGACCTCGGCCTGCTTCTTGCTGGTGCCCGTGCCGGTGGCGGTCACGAGCTCGCCGACCACGACGGTCGCCGTGAAGACGCGCGCGTGCTCGGGTCCGGTGCCGGTGACCTCGTAGACGGGCGGGTTCGCGCCGCGCTGCGCGGCGGCCTCCTGCAGCGCGGTCTTCGGGTCGGTGACGGCGCCGGTGGAGGCGGGGTCGTCCACCAGCGGCTGCACGAGCCGCAGCACGAACGCCTCCGCCTGCTCGCTGCCGACCGAGAGGAAAGCTGCGCCGATCAGCGCCTCCACCGCGTCCGCGAGGATCGACGGCTTCTCGGCGCCGCGCGTCAGCACCTCGCCGCGGCCGAGCCGGAGGTGCTCCCCCAGGCCCAGCCGCCGGGCGACGGACGCGAGCGCCACCGTGGACACGAGGCCCGCCCGCCGCTTGGCGAGGGCGCCTTCGTCGTCGCGCGGATAGCGCTCGAACAGCATCATCGTGACGGCGCGCTGGAGCACGCTGTCGCCGAGGAACTCGAACCGCTCGTTGTCGGCGGTCCCGTGCTCGTACGCGAAGGAGCGATGGGTCAGCGCGGTCTCGAGGAGACCGGGATCGATCGCGACGCCCAGCGTCGCGACCAGCTCTGCACGATCGGGCGCTTCAGCGCCCGGCCGATCAGGCGTCGGCGACGCGGCGACCCTTGTACTCGAGGTACAGGGGCACGCCGTCCGAGCCCTCGACCACCTTGGCGCGGTGGGGCAGGGAGTACACGACCTTGCCGTTCTCGATCGTCTTGACCAGCGTCGGCACCTCGGCCTTCCACTGCGAACGACGCGAGCGCGTGTTGGAGCGCGACTGCTTGCGCTTCGGAACCGCCATGGCTATCTCTTCTCTGTGTTGTCGCTCGCCGCAGCACTCTGGTCACCAGAGCCGAGAGCCTGCAAGGCGGCCCACCGGGGGTCCGCAGGCTTCTCCTGCTCGTCATCGGCCCTGATCAGGCTGATGCCGGGAGCGAGTTCAAGGTCCTCGCAACCGTCGACGCACTCGGGCTGGAAGGGCAGTGCCAGCACCACCGCGTCCCGCACCACCGGCTCGAGATCGAGCTGGTCGCCATCGAGCTGGTGGTCGAACGGTTCGTCAGCAGGATAGCCGAAGAGCTCGGCGAACTCGACCCGGACCGGCAGCGACACGGGCGCGAGGCAGAGGGCGCACTCGCCGTCGGCGGTGCCGACCACGGTCCCGGAGGCGAGGATCCCCTCGTGGAGGGACTCGAGCTTCACGTCGACGCCGAGCTGCGACCCCTCCTGCACCGCGACGAGGCCCTCCCCGAGGTGCTCGGGGACGGTGACGTCGAGGTGGCGCTCCCGCATCTCGCCGGGGTGCCGGATGAGGTCGCGCACGTTCTGCACATAGGGGGTCCGCGCGTTCACCCCCCGAGTTTACGCGGGCCCGCCCCGCGGCCGGCGCCCGTTCGCCGCCGGCGAGCGCGGTAGCGCGATCCCGCCCGCGGGTTCCGGCAGCGTCGGTCGGCTCCGGCAGCCTCGACGGCGCGATCGTGCTGCCGGAACCGACGGACGCTGCTGGAGCCGACGTCGCCTCGAGCAGCGCCGAGGCCGTCCGACGCCGGTATCCGCTCCTCCCCAGGCCCTTGTCCACAAGGCGTGCGCGCCCGACGGTCGCGAGCGGCGCCGAGCGCACCACGATCCCGGGCATGCGCAGCTTCTGGACCACCGCCGACCTGCTCGCCCGAGGGAGGTCGGAGCGCGACGTCCGACGGGCGATCGAGCAGGGGCGGCTGATCGCGGTACGCCGCGGGCTGCGCGCGGCGCCCGGGACCTCCGCTCCCCTCCTGCGAGCGGCGAGGTCGGCGGCGTCGCGACCTCGGTGACGGCGGCGGGCGCGATGGGGCTCTGGACGCCGCCGGACCTCCCGCCCGGCCGCGTCCCCGTGCGCCCGCACCGGCCGGAGCACGATCGCCTGCACGTGGCGTTCCGCCGCACGACGACGCGGCTGCACGATCCCGACGACGGCGCGCTGCCGCTGCGCCCCTCCCCCGCGATCGTGCTGCACCGCGCGGATCCCGACGTCGTCGAAGCCGCGACCGCATCCTGCATCGCGCCGGCGCTCACCGTGGTGGAGCACGCGTTCCGCTCGCTCCCGCCCGAGCGCGCGCTGGCCGTGCTCGACTCGGCGCTGCACCACCGGTTCCTGCGCGCCGCCGACCTGCCGGCCCTCGCCGCGCGGCTGCCGGCACGGCTCCGGGGCGTCGTCGCGGCCGCGGACGGCCGGGCGGACTCGGGCATCGAGACGATCGCGCGCCACCTGCTGGGCCTCATCGGTCTCCGGGTGACCGTGCACCCGTTCATCCCGGGGATCGGCGAGGTCGACCTGCTCGTGGAGGGCAGGCTGGTCGTCGAGCTCGACGGCAAGGAGTGGCACGACCCCGAGGACGCGTTCGAACGGGATCGCCGTCGCGACCTGGTGGCTGCGAGCACCCGCTACCGCACCCTCCGCTTCACCTGGCGGCAGGTGCTCTTCGAGTGGCCCGCCGTCGAGGCCGCGGTCCTCGCCGCGCTCGCCGCCTGAGCCCGTCGGTTCCGGCAGCCCTCCGTCGGCTCCGGCAGCCTGGCAGCGGCGATCGCGCTGCCGGAGCAGACGGACGCTGCCCGAGGCGACCTGCGGCTCAGGGGAGGACGGCGTCGTAGATCGCGATCGCGCGCGCGACCTCGGCGTCCGTGACGATGCAGGGCGGCACGACGTGCACCCGGTTGTCCTGCACGAACGGCAGCAGGCCGGCGCCGACGAGCCCCGCCTTGATGCGCACCATCTCCGCGGGCGGCAGCGGTGCGCGGGTCGCGCGGTCCTCGACGAGGTCGAGCGCCCAGAACACGCCGAGGCCGCGCACCTCGCCGATGCAGGCGTGCCGGTCCGCGAGGTCGCGCAGCGCGGGCCCGAGCACGTCCGCGCCGATGCGCCGGGCGTTCTCGACGATGCCCTCCTCCCGCATCGCGTCGATCGTGGCGACGATCGACGCCATCGCGAGCGGGTGCCCGGAGTAGGTGAGGCCGCCCGGGAAGACGCGGGTGTCGAACTGCGCCGCGATCGCGGGCGGCATGATCACGCCGCCCGCGGGCACGTACCCGGAGTTGACGCCCTTCGCGAAGGTCACCAGGTCGGGCACGACGCCGTCGGGGTTCAGCTCCGGGTTCTGGAACGCGAACCAGTCGCCGGTTCGGCCGAAGCCGGACATCACCTCGTCGAGGATCAGCAGGATCCCCCAGCGGTCGCAGATCGCCCGGAGCCCGGCCAGCCAGCCGGGCGGCGGCACGATCACGCCGGCCGTGCCCGGCACGGTCTCGACGAGCAGCGCCGCGATGGAGGCGGGCCCCTCCGCCTCGATGAGCCGCTCCAGCGCGTGCAGGGCGCGCTCCGCCTCCTGCTCGGGCGACGACGACCAGAACTCGCTGCGGTACGGGAAGGGGCCCCAGAAGTGCACGTGCCCGCGGGCGTACTCGTTCGGCACGCGCCGCCAGTCGCCGGTCGCCGCGATGGCCGCGCCGGTGTTGCCGTGGTACGAGCGGTAGGCGGACAGCACCTTGTCGCGGCCGGTCACGAGGCGGGCGAGCCGGATGGCGTTCTCGTTCGCGTCGGCACCGCCGTTGGTGAAGAACACCTTCGAGAAGGGCTGCCCCGCGACCTCGAGGACCCGCTGCGCGGCGAGCCCGCGGATCCGGGTGGCGTGCGCGGGCGCGACGGTCGGCAGCACGGCCGCCTGCTGCTGGATCGCCGCGACGACCCGCGGGTGCGTGTGCC
This sequence comes from Amnibacterium soli, assembly GCF_039544415.1. NCBI lineage: Bacteria > Bacillati > Actinomycetota > Actinomycetes > Micrococcales > Microbacteriaceae > Amnibacterium > Amnibacterium soli. Next base: position 202,887 of record NZ_BAABLP010000003.1, read on the forward strand.
CGATGTTCGTGTTGACGAGCTGGCTGGAGAAGTCGAGCAGCCGCCGCCCGTCCTCGTCCCACACCTCGGTGCCGGAGGCGCCCTCGATCACGAGCGGCTTCAGCGCGCCCTGCGCGCTCCACGAGTGGAACACGTGCCGGTCGAGCTCGAGCGCGGTCGCCTCGGTGATGTCCTGCAGGGTCATGCCTGTTCCTCCCTGTCGTGCGGCGTCAGTCGCCCGTGCCGCCCGGTCGCACCGCCGCGTCGTCGCGGACGGTGATGCGGCGCACGCCCGCCTCGCTGCTGTCGACGTCGATCCGCGGCGCCGCGTCCTCCTCGGTCGCGGCCGGCGCGGTCGTCAGCTGGTCCTTGCGTCGTTCAGCGTCGGTCATGACGCCATCCTCCCGGTCCTCCCGGGATCCGGGGAAGCGCACGGATGCGCGCTCCCCCGGATCCACGATGAGGTCGGTCAGGCGCCGCCCTTCTTCAGCGTCACCGAGATCGGCTCGAACGAGGATCCCGTCACGTCGTCGCCGTCCGACTTCAGCTCGGCGAGCGCCTTCTCCACGTACTCGTTCGTGTAGGCGGTGGCGGGCGGGTCCTTCGTGATGACCGTCGCGCCGGAGCCGTTCTTCGTCGTCTTCGCGATCGAGACGGTGCGGTCCCACAGCGTCTTGTCGATCATCCCGATCCCGTCCGGGCTCGGCCAGACGAGCTTGTTCACCTCGTTGGTCTGCCAGAGCTGGTGGCTCGCGCCGAGCTGGCTGCCGGAGGCGACGACGTCGGTCGCCGTCTTCTCCGCGTTGTCGCGGGCGTACATCCAGCCCTTCAGCACGGCCTTGACGACCTTGGTCGTCTGCGCCTGGTACGCGGTGTCGGAGGCGAGCTTCCCGCTGTTGGCCCAGAGCGCGTCCTGGTACATGCCGACGCCGTCGTCCGACCAGTTCACGACGTTCAGGTCGCTCGGCTGGAACAGCTTCCCGGTCTTCGGGTTCTCGCTCTCGAGCACCTGCGCGTACTCGTTGTAGGTCATCGCCTGCGCGGTGTCGATGTCGCCCGCGAGGAAGCCCTTCATGTCGAAAGCCTGCTGCACGACCTTGACGTCCTTCGCGGGGTCGAGGCCCGCCTTCGTCATGCCGGCGTACAGCTCGAACTCGTTGCCGTAGCCCCAGCTGCCGACGTTCTTGCCCTTGAAGGCCGCGACCGAGCCGACGTCCTTGGACTTCATCGAGATCTGCAGGGTGCCCGACTTCTGGAAGATCTGCGCGACGTCGGTGATCTGCGCGCCCTGCTCGATCGATGCGAGCGCCTTCGGCACCCACGCGACCGCGTAGTCGACCTTGTTCGTCGACAGCTGCGTCTGCGGCACGATGTCGGCGCCACCGTCGACGAGCGTCACGTCGAGCCCCTCGTCCTTGAAGTAGCCCTGCTTCACGGCCTCGATGTAGCCGGCGAACTGCGCCTGCTTGTACCACTGCAGCTGGATCTTGACCGGCTTGAGGGCACCGGAGGAGGAGCCCGCGGCGGCGGTCGAGCCCGGGGAGCTCTGGCCGGGCGCGCAGCCGGTGAGGGCGAGCGCGGCGGTCGCCGCGATCGCCAGGATGCCGCCGAGGGTTCGACGACGGGTCGGATGCTGCATCGGTCTTCCTTTGCTGTGGAGGGACGGAACGGTGCGGTGCAGCCCGGCGCGGTGCCGGGACGTTCAGATGCGGCGTCGGGCGACGAGCCGCTCGAGGCCGAGGGTGGCGCCGAAGAAGAGGAGTCCCAGGACGATCGCGCCGGTCACGTACGCCCAGGCGGTCGCGGTCGCGCTGTTCGCGGCGGCGGAGGTGATGACCGAGCCGAGGCCGTTCTGCGGGCCGCCGAAGTACTCGGCGACGAGCGCGGAGATCACCGCGAGGCTCGAGGCGACGTTGAGCCCGGTGAAGAGGTAGGGCAGCGCGCCCGGCACGGTGACCGAGCGGGTCAGCTGCCAGCCGGACGCTGCGAGCGAGCGCATCAGGTCGCGGTGCACGGGCCGCACCTGCCGCAGCCCGCGCAGGGTGTTCAGGAACACGGGGGCGAACACGGCGATGCCGGCGACGACCTGCCTCGGCACCTGCGAGTCGGCGCCGTACATCGTGTAGAGCACGGGCGCCACCGAGACGATGGGCAGCACGGCGACCGCGGCGACGATCGGCGCGGACGCGTCGTCGAGCAGGCGGAGCCGGCTCGCGAGCGCCGCGAGCACCACGGCGGCGACCGCGCCGCCGAGGAAGCCGACGAGCGCGTTCAGCCCCGTCGCCAGCGTCGCCGCCAGCACCAGCTGCGGCGCGAGCGCCAGCTGCCCGGCGATCGCGACGGGTGACGGCAGCAGGTACGGCTGCACCTGCAGCACGACGACGAGCCCCTGCCACAGCAGGAGGAAGGAGACCGCGACGAGCAGCGGCGGCAGCACGGTGCGGGTCGCCCTCATCGCTGCTCCGCACCCCGGATCGCGGGCGCGTCCGCGCCGTGGAGCGCCTCCCGCACCGCGGTCACCGCCGCGAAGAACGCCTCGTCCTCGCGCACGCCCTCCTCGCGCAGGCCGAGCGCGACGTCGACGACCGCGGTGATGCGACCGGGGCGCGGTGACATCACCGCGACGCGGTCGGAGAGGAAGACCGCTTCGGGGATCGAGTGGGTGACGAAGACGACCGCGGCGCCGGTCTCGGCGGCGATGCGCGCGAGCTCGGTCTGCATGCGCTCGCGCGTCATCTCGTCGAGCGCACCGAACGGCTCGTCCATCAGCAGCAGCCGCGGCCGCTCCGCGAGCGCCCGCGCGATGGCGACGCGCTGCTGCATGCCGCCCGACAGCTGGTCGGGGTACCGGTCCGCGAAGTCGGTGAGCCCGACGAGCGCGAGCAGCTCGTCGACCCGCGCGGTCCGGTCCCGCTTCGGCGCCTTGTGCAGGGCGAGCGGCAGCTCGACGTTGCCGCGCACCGTGCGCCAGGGCAGCAGCCCGGCCTGCTGGAACGCGATGCCGTAGGCGTGCTCGCGCCGCGCCTGCGCTGCGGGTGCGCCGAACACCTCGACCGCTCCCGCGGAGGCGGTGTCGAGATCGGCGATCAGCCGCAGCAGCGTCGACTTGCCGCAGCCGGACGGCCCGATGAGCGAGACGAACTCGCCCTCCGCGACCTGCAGGTCGACCGCGTCGAGCGCCTGCACGGTGCTCCCCCGGTCGCCTCGGAAGACGCGGGTGGCCCCGCGCACGTCGACGGCGCTCATGCGACCTCACCTCTCCGGAACCGGGACAGCAGCGGACCGATCGCCGAGACGACGCCGGCGGCGACGAGCCCGACCGCGATCGCCCCGAGGATCGCGGCCCAGGGCCGGGCGGGATCCCCGGTGGACGTGACGGCGAAGGTGATGATCGTGCGGCCGATGCCGCCGTCGGTGCCGGTCGACACCTCCGCGACGATCCCGCCGATCACCGCGCTCGCGACCCCGAGCCGCAGGGCGGGGAGCAGGTAGGGCACGCTCGCGGGCAGACGGAGGTGGAGCAGCGTCCGCCAGAAGGAGGCGCCTTCCGCGACGAACAGGTCGCGGTGCACCGCGTCGGGTGAGTCGAGGCCCTTGAGCAGTCCGACCGAGATCGGGAAGAACGCCAGGTAGGCGGCAATCACCGTGACGGTCGACCACGCCGACCACCCGGGCAGCTGCGCGCCCCACACCGCGACCAGCGGCGCGAGCGCGACGAGGGGCACCGTCTGGCTCAGCACGATCCAGGGCAGCAGGCCCCGCTCGGCGACGCGGAACCGGGACATCAGCAGCGCCAGCAGCGCCCCCGCGACCAGGCCGAGCAGGAAGCCCTGCGCCGCGATCGCGAGGCTCGTGACCGCGGCGGCGAAGACGGCGGCGCCGACGCTCGGCCCGCCGGGCACCGCGCTCAGCGGCCGGCCGAGCTCGGCCGCGACCGCCCAGACGTGCGGCATCGCGTCGTCGTTCGACCGGGGCAGCACGAGGTTCCCGCCGATCCGCAGGCCGTCCGCGGGCCCCAGCGCCTTGTACGCCTCCCAGATCGCGGCGAGGACCACGAGGGCGGCGACCGTCAGCAGCACCCGCCGCAGCGCCGGCCGGCCGGCGCGAGGAGCGCCGACCGGCGCGAGCGCCGTGCCGAGGTCCCCCGGAGCAGCGGGCGCGGTGACGGTCACGCCTTCGCCGTCCTCGTGTCGCGGAGGGCGGGGATCACGGTCTCGCCGTACTGGCGCAGCGTCTCCTCCTTGCTGTCGTGCTGGAGGTAGACGGCGAACTGGTCGACGCCGAGGGCGCGGAGGCGCTCGAGCTTCGCGATGTGCTCCTCCGCCGTGCCGAGCACGCAGAACCGGTCGACGATCTCGTCGGGCACGAAGGCGGTGTGCGAGTTCCCCGCGCGGCCGTGCTCGTTGTAGTCGTAGCCCTCGCGGGCGCGGATGTAGTCGGTCAGCGCGGTGGGCACCGCGGACGCCTCCCCGTACTTCGCGACGATGTCCGCGACATGGTTGCCGACCATCCCCCCGAACCAGCGGCTCTGCTCGCGGGCGTGGGCGAGGCCCGCCTCGCTGCCGTCGGTGATGTACGCGGGCGCCGCCACGCAGATCGTCACCGAGGCCGGATCGCGGCCCGCGTCGGCCGCGGCCTTCCGCACGCTCGCGATCATCCACTCCGCGATGTCGACGTCGGCGAGCTGCAGGATGAAGCCGTCGCCGACCTCGCCGGCCAGCTTGAGCGCCAACGGCCCGTACGCGGCGACCCACACCTCCAGCTCGGAGCCGGTGCTCCACGGGAAGCGGAGCGTCGCCCCGTTGTGCTCCACCGACCGCGAGTTGGCGAGCTCGCGGATGACGTGGATCGACTCCCGCAGCGTCTTCAGCGTCGTCGGCGCGCCGTTCGTCACCCGCACCGCGGAGTCGCCGCGGCCGATCCCGCACACGGTGCGGTTGCCGTACATCTCGTTCAACGTCGCGAAGACGCTGGCGGTGACGGTCCAGTCGCGCGTCGCGGGGTTGGTGACGAAGGGACCGACCTTCACCCGCTTCGTCTCGTTGAGGATCGCGGAGTGGATGACGTACGGCTCCTCCCACAGGAGGTGGGAGTCGAAGGTCCACACGTGGCTGAACCCGTGCTGCTCCGCGAGCTTCGCGAGGTGCACGGCCCGCGACGCGGGCGGGTCGGTCTGCAGGACGGCGCCGAAGTCCATGGCCGTCAGACCAGGTACTGCGACAGGCCGCGCTTCACGTAGCGCCCGTCGCCCTTGGTGCCGATGTAGCCGGTCTCGTCCACGATCACCTTGCCGCGCGACAGCACGGTGTCGACGTGCCCGGCGATCTCGAACCCCTCCCAGGCCGAGTAGTCCATGGCCATGTGGTGGCTGCGCCCCTCCCCGACGCCGATGGAGGTGTGCCCGGCGGGGTCGTAGATCACGACGTCGCCGTCCGCGCCCGGCTGGATCACGCCCTTCCGCCCGTACATGCCGAACATCCGCGCCGGCGTGGTCGAGGTGATCTCCACCCAGCGCGGCAGCGTGATCCGCCCGTCGACGACGCCCTGGTACAGGAGGTCCATCCGGTGCTCGACGGAGCCGATGCCGTTCGGGATCCTCGAGAAGTCGTTCAGGCCCATGTCCTTCTGGCCGCGCATGCAGAACGGGCAGTGGTCGGTCGACACCATCTGCAGGTCGTTCGTGCGCAGCGCCTGCCACATGTGGTGCTGGTGCCCCTCGGCCTTCGACCGGAGCGGCGTCGAGCAGACCCACTTCGCGCCCTCGAAGGAGCCCCACTCCTCGCTGGAGGCGCCGAGCTGGTCCTCGAGCGAGAGGTAGAGGTACTGCGGGCAGGTCTCGCCGAAGACGTTGCTGCCGCGGTCCCGTGCGGCGGCGATCTGCTCGACGGCCTGCTTGGCGGAGACGTGGACGACGTAGAGCGGAGCCCCCGTGAGGTCGGCGATCATGATCGCGCGGTGCGTCGCCTCCTCCTCCGCCTGCCACGGGCGGGTGAGTCCGTGGTGCAGCGGCGACGTGTTGCCGGCGGCCAGCGCCTGCTCGACGAGCACGTCGATGACCGCGCCGTTCTCGGCGTGCATCATCATCAGCGCGCCGTTCTCCGCGCCCTTCTGGAACGCCCGCAGGATCTGCCCGTCGTCCGACAGGAAGACGCCCTTGTAGGCCATGAACAGCTTGAAGCTGGTCACGCCCTCGTCGATCAGCTCGTCCATGGCGGTGAGGCTCGACGGCTGGACGTCGGACAGGATCTGGTGGAAGCCGTAGTCGATCGCGCACTGCCCGGCGGCCTTCTCCTGCCACGCCCCGTAGCGGTCGAGCACCGACTCGTGCGGGTACTGGACGGCGAAGTCGACGATCGTCGTGGTGCCGCCCCAGGCCGCTGCTCGCGTGCCGGTCTCGAAGGTGTCGGAGGCGTTCGTGCCGCCGAACGGCATCTCCATGTGCGTGTGCGCGTCGACACCGCCCGGGATCACGTACTTGCCCGCGGCGTCGAGCACGGTGTCGACGTTCCGCTCGACGTCGAAGCCGAGCAGGGTCGAGCCCGGCGCGAGGACCGCCGCGATCGTCTCCCCGTCGATCAGCACGTCGGCCTGCGCGGTGCCGGTCGCGTTCACGACCGTGCCGTTCTTGATGAGCGTCTTCGCCATCGGTGGTGCCTCTCGCGGAACGTCAGGGAGCGGTGATCGCGGTGTACGAGTCGGGGCGGCGGTCGCGGTAGAACTGCCAGTCGTTCCGCACCTTCCGGATCAGGTCCAGGTCGAGGTCGCGGATCAGGACCTCCTCCTCCGTCTCCGATCCGAGGTCGCCGACCTGGTTGCCGCGCGGGTCGAGGAACTGGCTCGAGCCGTAGAAGTCGACGGCCAGGTCGCCGTACTCGTTGTCCTCACGGCCGACGCGGTTCGGCGCGGCGACGAAGTAGCCGTTGGCGGCGGCCGCGGCGGCCTGCTCGATCTCCCACAGGCGGTTCGACAGACCGGGCTTCGTGGCGTTCGGGTTGAAGACGATCTCGGCGCCGTTCAGGCCGAGCTCGCGCCAGCCCTCGGGGAAGTGGCGGTCGTAGCAGATGTAGACGCCGATCTTCCCGACCGCGGTGTCGAACACCGGGTAGCCGAGGTTGCCGGGGCGGAAGTAGAACTTCTCCCAGAACTTCTCGAGGTTCGGGATGTGGTGCTTGCGGTACTTGCCGAGCACCGTCCCGTCCGCGTCGACGACGACGGCGGTGTTGTAGTAGACGCCGGTCTGCGCCTCCTCGTAGATCGGCAGGACCAGCACGACGCCGAGCTCCTTCGCGAGCGCCGCGAAACGCGTCACGATCGGCCCGTCGGTCGCCTCCGCGTAGTCGTAGTACTTCGCGTCCTCGGTGATGCCGAAGTAGGGGCCGTAGAACAGCTCCTGGAAGCAGACGACCTGCGCGCCGTCCGCTGCGGCGGAGCGCGCGAAGCCCTCGTGCTTGTCGAGCATGGAGGCCTTGTCGCCCGTCCACGTGGTCTGGGTGATGGCGGCTCGCACGGTGCTCACGTCGGCGAGCCTGCCGGTCGGCTGTTTCCCCTGCGTTTCAGGTTCGTTGCATTCGCTGCGCGACCGGACGACGGCGCCGGCGGGCGAGGCCGGTGCGTCCGCGCGGCTCATAGGGTTGCCGGGTGGACCCCGACCGCATCGTCGTCCTGGCGGGAGGCGTGGGCGGAGCGAAGTTCGTCCGCGGCCTGCGCGCCCTCGGCCGACGCACCCCCGACCGCTCCCCCGACGTCACCGTGGTGGCGAACACCGGCGACGACCTCTGGCTGGCCGGGCTGCGGGTCACGCCCGACCTCGACTCCCTCATGTACGCGCTCGCGGGCGTGAACGACGAGCAGCGCGGCTGGGGCCGGGCCGGGGAGTCCGAGCGGGTCAGCGCGGAGCTCACCGCCTACGGCGTCGGCTGGCCGTGGTTCACGCTCGGCGACCTCGACCTCGGCACGCACATCGCCCGGTCGGCGATGCTGCGGGAGGGCCTGCCGCTGTCGGCCGTCGTGGAGCGGCTCTCCGCGCGCTGGCCGCTCGGCGTCCGCCTGCTGCCCGCGACCGACGACGAGGTCGAGACCCACGTCGTCACCGCCGAGGGCGAGCTGCACTTCGAGGAGTGGTGGGTGCGCACCAGGGCCGCGCTGCCCGCGCTCGCCTTCCGCCAGCAGGGCGTCGAGACCGCCACCGCCGCACCCGGTGTGCGGGAGGCGATCCTCGCCGCCGACGTGGTGCTGGTCGCGCCCTCGAACCCCGTCGTCTCCATCGGCACGGTCCTCGGGATCCCGGGGGTGCGGGAGGCGCTCGCCGCAACGAGCGCCCCCGTCGTCGGGCTCTCCCCCGTGATCGGCGGCGCCGTCGTGCGCGGGATGGCGGATGCCTGCCTGACCGCGATCGGCGTCGAGACCGACGCGGCCGCGATCGCCCGCCACTACGGCGCTCGCGCCGACGGCGGCCTGCTCGACGGGTGGCTGGTCGACGAGACCGATGCGGCCGCCGTCGAGGCGCTCGCCGGGTCCGGCATCCGCACCGCGGCCGTGCCGCTGTGGATGACCGACGACGACGCGACCGCGGACATGGCCGCCGCGGCCCTGCGGCTGGCGGCGCGATGATCGCCCGGGGCGGCCCCTCGGTCGTCCAGCCGGCGCTCGCGGGCGTGGTCGGCACCGTCACCGGCTTCTTCGGGTCGGTGGCCGTCCTGCTGGCGGGGCTCACCGCCGCGGGCGCGTCGGCGGCGCAGGCGGCGTCCGGACTCGCGGCGCTCTGCGTCGTCATCGGCCTGCTGTCGATCGCCGCCTCGTTCCGCCTCCGCATCCCCGTCTGCCTCGCGTGGTCGACGCCGGGGGCCGCCCTGCTCGTGGCCGCGCGCCCCGGCTCCTTCGGCACCGCGGTCGGCGCCTTCCTCCTCGCTGCGGCCCTGGGGATCGCGACCGGGGCGGTGCCGCGGATCGCCCGGTCGATCGACCGCATCCCGGCCGCGCTGACCGGCGGCCTGCTCGCCGGGGTGCTGCTGCCGTTCTGCCTCGCGCCGGTGCGGGAGGCGGTGGTCACGCCGGCGACCGTCCTGCCGCTCGTCGTCGCCTGGCTCGTGCTCTCCCGGTTCGTGCCGCGCGCGGCCGGTCCGGTGGTCATCCTGGCGGCGCTCGTGATCACCGTCCTGCAGGGGTCCGCCGGCCGGGTGCTGCCGCCGACGCCGGTGCTCGTCGCCCCCGCGCTGGACCCGGTCGGGATCCTCGCGCTCGGCATCCCGCTCTACCTCGTCACGATGGCCGGCCAGCAGCTGCCCGGCCTCGCGGTGCTGCGCGCGAACGACTACGTGCCCCCGACCCGCTTCGCACTCGTCGCCTCCGGACTCGGCAGCGCGGTCGCCGCACCCTTCGGCGGGGTGCAGCTGAACCTCGCGGCGATCACCGGGGCGATCATGATCGGCCCGGACGCGGGCGAGGACCGGTCGCGGCGCTGGATCTCCGGCATCGCCTCCGGCTGCACCTACCTGGTGCTCGCCTCCATCGCCGGCGTCGTCGCGGGGCTCGTCGGCGAGCGCCCGCCCGCCCTGGTCGAGGCCGCCGCCGGGCTCGCGCTGATCGGCGCCTTCGTGGGCGCGATCTCGTCGGCGCTCGACCGCCCGGACACCCGCGTGCCCGCGGCGGTCACGTTCCTCGTGGTCGGGTCCGGCATCGCGGTCGCGGGCGTGGGCAGCGCGTTCTGGGGCCTGCTCGCCGGCGGCCTCGCCCTGGTCCTCCTCCCTCGCCGCCGCACGGCCTGACCGTCGGATCCGATGCTGCGAGCGCCGCCTCGCAGTCGATACGCTCCTTCGAGCCGGTCCCGACCGACGGGATCCGTCGTCCGTCAGCGAGGCCCGCATGCCGCAGACCGTGTTCGACCGACCCTTGGACGACCGCCTCGTCGACGCCGCGCTCGCGGGCAGCCGCCCGGGCAGCTTCTGGCTCGAGCGGACCCCGGGCGAGCGCCGGCCGGCGCTGACCGCCGACCTCGACTGCGACCTGCTCGTCGTCGGCGGCGGGTACACCGGGCTGTGGACCGCGCTGCAGGCGAAGCGGCGGGACCCCGGCGCCCGCGTCGTCGTGCTCGAGGCGCGGACGAACGGCTGGGCCGCGTCCGGCCGCAACGGCGGCTTCGTGGAGGCGAGCCTCACCCACGGGGAGTCGAACGGCCGCACCCGGTTCGCCTCCGACTACGACGCGCTCGACGCGGACGGGCTCGCGAACCTCGACGCGATGGAGGCCGACGTGCTCGGCTTCGCGCGCACCGCGGACTGGGAGCGGACGGGCGTGCTCGGCGTCGCCACCGAGCCGCACCAGGTGCCGTGGATGCAGGAGGACGCGGACGGCGAGCGCGGCCGCTTCCTCGACGGGCCCGCGATGCGCGCGGAGGTCGCGTCCCCGACCTTCCTCGCCGGCGTCGAGCGCCCGCGGGACGCCGCGCTCGTGGACCCCGCCCGGCTGGCGGACGCGCTCGCCGACGCCTGCGCGACCGCGGGCGTCGAGCTGTTCGAGCGCACGCCGGTGCTGGGCATCGAGCGCGCGGACCGCGGGGTGCTCGCGCGCACGGCGACGGCGCGGGTGCGTGCCGACCGCGTGGCGCTCGGCACCAACGTGTTCCCGTCGCTGCTGAAGCGCCTCCGCCTCTACACGGTGCCCGTCTACGACTACGTGCTCATGACGGAGCCACTGTCCGCCGCGGACCGGGCCGCGATCGGCTGGCGGGGACGGCAGGGCATCGGCGACAGCGGCAACCAGTTCCACTACTACCGGCTGACGACGACCGGATCCTGTGGGGCGGGTACGACGCGGTCTACCACTACGGCGGGCGGGTGCGGCCGGAGTACGAGGAGCGGCAGGAGACGTTCCGCAAGCTGGCCGGGCACTTCCAGACGACGTTCCCCCAGCTCGAGCACGTGCGCTTCACCCACCGCTGGGCGGGGGCGATCGACACCTGCAGCCGGTTCTGCGCCTTCTTCGGCACGGCGCTCGGCGGCCGCGCCACCTACGCGCTCGGCTTCACCGGCCTCGGAGTCGCTGCCACGCACTACGCCGCGGACGTGATGCTCGACCTGCTGGAGGGGAAGCGGAACCGCCGCACGACGAACCCGATGGTCGCGTCCAAGCCGATCCCGTTCCCGCCCGAGCCCGCCACCTGGCCGGCGGTGCAGGCGACGCGCTTCGCGCTGGATCGGGCCGACCACCGGGAGGGGCGCCGCGGCGCGTTCCTGAAGACCCTCGACGCGGTGGGGCTCGGCTTCGACTCCTGATCCGGAGACCTGCTCATGAGGGAGGAGCGGAACGAGGATCGAGACCGCCTCGCACGACATGCAGGCCGTCCTGCCGGATGCTGGCCGGAGCCGGAGGAACCGTCCTGCACATCCGACGACCTCCTGCATCCGGTGCCCGACGCGCCCCTCGCCGGGCTCCGCGGAATTGGTGTGCGCCCCCTCCCGTCCCGATACTGGGCGCATGTCCGACGCGCGCAGCACGCCGCCCCTGTGGGCACCCGACCACCTCGCCGACTTCACGGGCTCCATCGCCCGGTTCTGGAAGAAGTACGTGCAGTTCAGCGGTCGCGCGAGCCGCCGCGAGTACTGGTGGAGCTTCCTCTTCGTCGGAGTGGTCTACGTGCTGTCGCTCACGCTGCTCTACGGCGGCCTCGGGCTCTGGTACGCGACGTCGGACGGCGAGGGCGTGCCCCCGGTGATCTTCCCGATCGGCGTCGCGCTGACCGTCGGCTGGTTCCTCGCGACGGTGATCCCGTGGCTGGCGCTCGAGGCGCGCCGGCTCCACGACGCGAACATGTCCGGCTTCCTGCTCTTCATCCACCTGGCGTCCGGGCCCGGCGCGCTGGTCGTCTTCATCCTCTGCCAGCTGAGCCCGAACCCGCTCGGCCGCCGCTTCGACGCCCCTCCCGGGGAGGCGCCCCGCTTCGGCCGGGTCGGCGACTGGCCGGCCGCTCCGGGCGAGCCGAACACCCCGTACGCCGTCGCCTACTACGGCGCTCCGGGCACGCAGGCCCCTGCCGCGCCGCCCGCTCCGCGCGTCGAGGAGTAGCCGCCCCGGCACATGCTCGGACCACGGGGTGCCCGCCGACCCGCGCCACGGCCTGGTCTGTGGCTCAAGGGCGACCTGGCCTGCCTCCCGACCACGGCCGTGATGGTTTCGGTCGAATCGGCCGGGCTGCAGAACCGGGTCCGCGACGGCGAGGCCGGTCTGCTGGCGCCGGAGACGCGGGACGACCGCGCGAACTCCGGCTGACGCCGGACGCGGTGGTCGGGGCCGTCCTCGCCGGCTGACCCCGGCACTCGGGGGTCCCGGGTCCGATCGGTGCCGAGCGGCAATTACCCTCGGCGGGTGCGCCGACGCGACGGGGAGCCCGAGCGCTCGGACGCAGCGACTCCGGCCCGCAGCCGCGCCACCGGTCGCCGGCTGCTCCCGCTCGTCGTCGCCGGCGCCGCGGTCGTCGTGCTCAGCACGGCCGTCGGCGGGCGCCCGACCGTCGTCTCGCCGTTCGGCGGCGGATCCGCCGACGGTCCGCCGCAGTCCGCCCCGCCGGCACCCACCTCATTCGCGACGCCCCCCGCCGCGAACCCGCTCGTCCCGGCCGTGAGCAGCGTCGTCCAGACCGTGCTCGTCGTGCTCGTGTCGGTCGTCGCGCTCGCGGTCGCGGTGCTGCTGATCCGCCTCCTCGTCGGTGCGATCCGGGACCGGCGCCGGCGCGTCCGCCTCCGCGCCGGCGCGGTGCTCGACGCGGGACTCGAGCCCGAGGCGGCCGACGCACCGACGGTGCTGCGCGGCATCGCCGCCGCGCTCGGTGCGCTGGACGAGCACCGGGAGCCCGGCGACGCCGTCGTCCGCGCCTGGCTCGGTCTCCAGCAGGCCGCGGAGGAGGCGGGACTCACCCGGTCCCCCGCCGAGACGCCCACGGAGTTCACCGGTCGGGTACTCAGCCGGACCGGCACCGATCGCGCCGCCCTGCGCACGCTGCTCGGGCTCTACCTCCGCGCCCGGTTCGGGGACGACGTGATCGCCGCCGCTGACGCGGCAGCGGCACGGGAGGCGCTGCAGGCGCTCGCGGCGTCGTGGGAGCAGGTGCGCGCATGAGCGTCGGCGAGGTGGTGCGGAACGCGCTGATCGCCGCGTTCGTCGCCGCGCTGATCGGCGGCGCCGCCCGGGTGCTGGGGCTGGACGGCCCGCACGCGATCGCCGTGGGCTGCGGCGTGCTCGCGCTGGTGCTGATCCTGCTGTCGCAGCGCAGCGTCGTGCCATCCGCCGACCTGACCCCGCCCGACCTCGAGCCGCCGGTCGGCGGGCGCCGCGACCTGGAGCAGCTCGCCTGGTCGATGGTCGAGCACCGCACGCACGTGCGCGGAATCGTGCTCGCCCGGGTGCGGGCGATCGCCGTGCACCGGCTCGCGCCGCACGGCCTCGACCCGCGGCGCCCGGATGACGACGCCGCCATCGCCGCGCTCCTCGGCGCCGCCGCCTGGGCACCGCTGCGGCCGGACCTCGACCGACCCGTCAGCCCGCGCGCCCTCGACGCGACCCTCCGCGCCCTCGAACGCCTCCCGCCCGCACCGCTCGGCCCCGCCCGCGCGATCCCCGAAGACAGGACGACCCGTGCCGACTGACCCGCAGCTCTCCCTCTCCGACGTCGCCGCGATCGGCCGGGAGGTGCTCGACCGCGTCGGCACCGTCGTGGTCGGCATGCGCGACGGCCTCGAGCTCGCGCTCGGCACCGTGCTCGCCGGCGGCCACGTGCTGTTCGAGGACGCACCCGGGCTGGGCAAGACGCTCGCCGCACGCAGCCTCGCCACCGCGCTCGGGCTCGACTTCCGCCGCCTCCAGTGCACGCCCGACCTGCTGCCGTCCGACATCACGGGCTCGTTCGTCTACGCGCCCGCGACCCGCGAGTTCGAGTTCCGTCCCGGCCCCGTGTTCACCGGCCTGTTCCTCGCCGACGAGATCAACCGCACCTCGCCGAAGACGCAGTCCGCGCTGCTCGAGGCGATGGCGGAGGGGCAGGTCACGATCGAGGGCCGCAGCATGCCCCTCCCCCGCCCGTTCCACGTCGTCGCGACCTCGAACCCGATCGAGTACGAGGGCACCTACGCGCTGCCCGAGGCGCAGCTCGACCGGTTCCTCGTGCGCCTGTCGGTCGGCTACCCGGACCGCGGCGGCGAGGCCCAGGTGCTGCGCAACCGCGTGCAGCGGCGGCACGAGGCGGCGCCGATCGCTCCCGTCATCGACGCCCGCACGCTGCTGGCGATGCAGGCCGCGGTCGAGGCGGTGTTCGTCGACGACGACGTCATCGCCTACTGCGTCGACCTCGCCGCTGCGACGCGGGACATCGCGCAGGTGCAGGTCGGCGCCTCCCCGCGCGGGTCGCAGGGGCTGCTGCTGCTCGCGCGGGCGCTCGCGGTGCTGGACGGCCGCGACTTCGTGACGCCGGAGGACGTGAAGCGCTGCGCCGTCCCCGTGCTCGCGCACCGGCTGACCCTGACCGCGCAGGCGTGGGCGTCGGGCGTCGATCCGGCCGCGATCGTGCGGCACGCGGTCGCGGAGGTCCCCGGTCCCCCGGTGGTCGGCCGCGCCGGGGTCCGGTGAGCGGGCCGACGCAGCAGCGCTGGCACCGTCGCGGCGGCGGCGGCGCGCTCGGGATGCTCGCGATCGTCGTCCTGGCCGTCGGCCTCGTCGCCGGGCGCGCGGACGTCGCCCTGCTCGGGCTGCCGCTCGCGGCGACCGCGGCGGTCGCCCTCCGCCGGCCGGACGGAGTCGCGACGACCGCCGTGACCGTGACCGCGGAGGACGACGCGGTCCGCGTCGCGGTGCAGGTCGCGGGTGCCTCCGGCGTCGACTTCGTCGTGCTGTCGAGCGGCGCTTACGAGGAGCCGCCGACCACCGTCGTCGTCAGCGCTCGGCGCGCCGCGGCCCTCGAGGCGCGCCTGCCGGTCCTGCACAGCGGCCCCCAGGAGGTGCTGCGCGTCGGCGGCCGGGCGGTCGCGGCGGGCGGGGACCTCGTGCAGCACCTCGATCCGCGCATCGCCCGGGCCACGATCGCGCCGGCGCGGGAGCGGATCGCCTCCCTCCTCCTGCCCCACCGTTTGACGAACCGGCCGGGCGCGCACCCCGCGCGGCGGCTCGGCGACGGCCTCGACTTCCGCGACCTCGCACCGTTCACGCCCGGCGACCGGCTGCGCCGGATCGACTGGCGCGCCACGGCCCGCTCGCCGCGCCCGGAGTCGGACCTGATCGTGCGGCGGATGGACGCCACCGCGGAGGCGGCCGCGGTCGTCGTGCTCGACAGCCGCGACGACGTGGGCTCGGTGATCGTCGAATGGGGCAGCGACCGCCCGGCGCGCAAGGGCGTCGCGTCGCTCGACCTCGCCCGCCCGGCGGTCCTCGCGATCGCGGCGAGCTACCTGGAGGCTGGCGACCGCGTCGCGTTCCACGACCTCGTCCGGGCCGGCGCGAGCGCCCGCAGCGGCGGCGGCCGCCGCAAGCTGGAGCAGATCCGCGCGGTCGTCACGCAGACGCTGCCGCGACCGGGCGGCGCCCTGCGGGCACCGGTGCTGCCCACCGCCGCGGTCGTGTACCTGGTGTCGACGTTCCTCGACGACGACGTCGCAGCCCTGGCGGTGCTGTGGCGGAACGCGGGCCACCGGGTCGTCGCCATCGACGTGCTGCCCGCGCCGGACCTCGAGGGCGCCGACGAGCAGCACCGTCTCGCGCACCGCGTCCTGCAGCTGGAGCGCGAGGACCGCCTGAACCGGCTGCGCGGCGTCGACGTCACGGTCGTGCCGTGGCGCGACGCGGACCACGACGTCCAGCTGCGCCAGGCCGAGCGCCTCCGGGGCCGCCGATGAGCGAGTCGACCCGGCCGAGGGTGCGCGCACGGTTCCCGATCGGTCCGTGGGTGCCGGGCGTCGTGCTCCCGATCGCGGTGGGCGTGGTCGGGATCCTCGCCTCGCTCCTCGTGCTGCAGGACGCGCTGCTCCTGGTCGGCGTCGTGCTGTCGATCGCGACGGCCGTCCGCGTCCGGTCCGCGACGCCCTGGCTGCTCGTCGCCCTGCTCGCGGTCGGGCAGCTGTCGCGCGACCCCGCCGGCCTCGACGCCTCCCTCTCCGCACTCGTGCTCGGGCTGCACGTGCTCGTGGTCCTCGTGCTGCTGGCGCGGGCGGTGCCGGTGCGATCGCGGCTGCAGCTCGCCGCGCTCGGTCCCGCGGCGCTGACCACGGGGCTGGTCCAGGTGCTGGCGCAGGTGCTCGCCGCGCTGCTCCTCGCATCGCAGGGCCGCCTCGAGGTGCTGCCCGCCGCCTCGACCGTCGGCGGGGCGCTGCTCGTCCTCCTGGCCGGCGTCCTCGTCCTCACGCGTCGCGTGGACCGCGAGGACTGACCCGAACCGTCCGGAGGGTGCGCACCGCATGAGCCGATGGCGCGGATTCCGCGCGACGGCGCATCAGCCGACTCGGGAGCCCTCAGGGTGTCCACATGGCACGGAGACGCAGCAGGACCGGCGTCCTCCGTGTCGTCGCCGTCGTCGCCGCGATCCTGGTCGCCCTCACGGCGATGATCGCGGCTCCTGCCGCCGCCGGCACCGCGGCGGCGTCGCCGCCGCGCAGCCGGTTCGTCGAGGTGCCCGACGTCCCCGGCGGCACCGGGACGATCCGCATCGACACCGACCTCTACCTGCCGGCGAGGACGCCGGCGCCCGCGGTGCTGCTGGCGCACGGGTTCGGGCAGCACAAGCGGTCGCTGGCGCCGGAGGCGGAGCGGCTGCAGGCCGAGGGCTACGTCGTGCTCGCCTACTCGGCGCGCGGGTTCGGTCGCTCCACCGGACGCATCGGGCTCGACTCGCTCGACGGCGAGGTGCCGGACGCGCGGGCGCTCGTCGACGTGCTCGCGCGGACGCCCCAGGTCGAGCGGCAGTCCGGCGACCCCGTCGTCGGCGTGGTCGGCGGCTCCTACGGCGGCGCGCTCGCCCTCATGCTCGGCGCGACCGACCGCCGCATCGACGCGGTCGTGGCGGGGATCACCTGGAACGACCTCGCGCAGGCGCTGGACCCCGTGTCCTACGGCTGGATCCGCGGCGACGGGCAGCCGCAGCGGCTCTTCAAGGAGGCGTGGGCCGCGCGGCTCTTCGGCAGCGGCGCGCGCGACAGCGCCGACCCGTGCAGCCGCTTCACCGCGCGGCTCTGCGCGCTGTACGAGCGCCTCGTCGCCGGCGGCTCCCTCACCGACGCGGACCTCGCGCTGCTGCGGAACTCGTCCCCGAGCAGCGTGCTCGACGACATGACCGCACCGACCCTGCTGCTGCAGGGGCTGCAGGACTCGCTGTTCAGCCTCGGTCAGGCCGACGCGAACCGGCGCCAGCTGCGGAGGGCCGGCGTGACCGTGCAGGTGGACTGGTTCGACGGCGGGCACGACGGGGACGGCGTCGCCGGCACCGAGCGGGCCACGGACGAGTTCCTCGCCACGACCCTCCAGCAGCAGGCCTACCCGGGCCAGCGGTTCCGCTACGCCGTCCCGGCCGCGGCGACCTCCTTCGCGGAGCAGCACACCCTCAGCCGCTACCCGGGCACCCGCGGCCGGGTGCGGCCCGCGAGGGTCCCGCTCGAGGGCGCCGAGCAGACCGTCGTGAACCCGCCCGGCGGCCAGCCCGCGTCGGTGACCTCGTTGCCCGGCATCAGCGCCGACAGCGACGTCGGCCGGGCGGCGAGCGAGTTGCTCGCACCCCGCAACCCGGCCGGGCAGGCGGCCCGGTTCGTCTCGGCCCCACTCGGTGCAGCGGTCGTGCTCGCCGGCTCCTCCTTCGTCCGCGTCCGCGTGACACCGGTGACCCGCACCGCGCAGGACGTCGTCCTCTTCGGGCAGCTGACAGCGCGGACAGGCTCGGCGAGCCGCGCGCTGCCCGGCGGCGTCGCACCGATCCGCGTGCGCGTCCCCGCGGACGGCGCCACCGTGAACGTCGTGCTGCCCTCGACGACGTGGCGCTTCGCGCAGGGCGACCGCGTCGTGCTGACCCTCCGCACCACGGACGGCCAGTTCGCCGGCTCGACCACGCCGGCCGCCTTCCGCATCTCGGCCGCGAGCCCGATCCTGCTGCCGAGGATCACGACCGCCGCGACCGCCGCTTCCGTCTCCGCACCGGGGCGCGCGGTGACGGACCGGATCCTCGTGCTGCTCGCGATCGTCCTCGTCCTCCTGCTCGCCGCGGTCGTCGCGGGCCTGGTGCGGCGCGGCCGTGCACGTCGGGCCGAGGCCACGGGTGCGCGGCCGGGAGACGACGGGGAACCCGCCCCGCCGCTGCGGGTGCAGGGCGTGCGGAAGCGATTCCGCTCCGGCTTCGTCGCGGTCGACGACGTGTCCTTCACCGTGGAGCGCGGGCAGGTCGTCGGCCTGCTCGGCGAGAACGGCGCAGGCAAGACCACGACGATGCGGATGATCCTGGGCCTGACCCGCCCCGATTCGGGCGCGATCGAGGCGTTCGGCGCGCCCGTCGCGCCAGGCTCGCCGGTGCTGCGTCGGATCGGCTGCTTCGTCGAGGGCCCGGGCTTCCTGCCGCACCTCTCCGGACGAGCGAACCTCCGACTCTTCTGGGCGGCGACAGGACGGCCCCGCCGCGATGCGCACCTCGAGGAGGTCCTCGCCATCGCCGACCTCGGCCCCGCGATCCGGCGCCGCGTCGGCGGGTACAGCCAGGGCATGCGGCAGCGCCTCGCGATCGCGCAGGCGATGCTCGGGCTGCCCGACCTGCTCGTGCTCGACGAGCCGACGAACGGGCTGGACCCGCCCCAGATCGTCGCGCTGCGGGGCGTGCTGCGGCGGTACGCGGAGGGCGGCCGCAGCGTCGTCGTCTCCTCGCACCTGCTCGGCGAGGTCGAGCGCACCTGCACCCACCTCGTCGTGCTCTCCCACGGCCGCGTCGTCGCCGCCGGCGGCGTCGGGGAGGTCGTGGGCTCCGCCGAGCAGCTCATGCTGACCGTGAACGACCCCACCGGCGCGGTCGCGGTCCTCCGCCGGCTACCGGTCGACGCGGTCGAGCTGACCGTCGAGGACACCGTCCGGGTCCGCCCGGGCGAGGTCCGGACGGGCGCGGTCCTCGCCGCGCTCCTCGACGCGGGCGTGGAGGTCGCCGAGCTGCGCCGCGAGCAGCGGCTCGAGGACGCCTTCCTCGACCTCGTCGGCGCGCAGGAGCCCGCGCCGTGACCGCGCCGGCGACCGCGTGGCAGCGCCGAGCGGCCCTGCCCCTCCGGGTCGAGCTGGTGCGGCAGCTGAGTCAGTGGCGGGTGCTCGCGGCCGCGGCCGTGCTGCTCGCGCTGCCGGTGATCGTGCGGGTCGCCTTCGCGCTCGGCGGCGCGCAGCCCTCCGACACCGGGACCGACCTCGCGACGCTCGCCCAGTCCTCGGGCGGCAGCTTCGCCGCCTTCGTGCTGCTCGTCTCCGGCGGCTACCTCGTCACCATCGTCACGGCGGTGCTGTTCGGCGACCTGATCGCGGGCGAGGCGTCCCGCTCGACGCTGAAGTACCTGCTCGCGATCCCCGTGCCGCGCCTGCGGCTCCTGGGCGTGAAGGCGATCGCCGCGGCGATCGTCCTGCTCGCCGCTCTGACCGGCATGGCCGTGGTCGCGCTGCTCGTCGGCGTCCTCTCCTACGGACCGGGCGGGATGCAGGTGCCGAACGGCCCGCGCCTCGACGGCGGGGAGACGCTGCTCCGGCTCGCCCTCACCACGCTCGTGACCCCGTTCGGCCTGCTCTGGGCGGCGGCGCTCGGACTGCTGCTGTCGGTGCTCACGAGCTCGCCGCTCGCGGCCGCCGGCGGAGTCGTCGTGGTCGCGATCGTCAGTACCACGCTCGACCAGGTCGAGGCGCTGAAGGACTTCCGGCTCTGGCTGCCGACGCACTGGGCCTTCTCCTACCAGCAGTTCCTGCTGCAGCCGATCGACCTGAAGCCCGTCGCGGAGGCGTTCGCGAGCGGGCTCGCGTGGGTCGTCGTCCTCGGGCCGATCGCCGCGTGGTGGTTCCACCGCAAGGACATCACCGGCTGACCGGCGATCGCGATCAGGGGTGCCGTCAGCCCCTCCCTCGCCTCAGCCGCGGGTCCTAGCGTCGAAGGCATGGACACCCGAGCCGAGATCCGCGAGTTCCTCGCCTCGCGCCGCGGTCGCCTGACGCCGCAGGCCGCCGGGCTGCCCGCGTCCGGCGGCAACCGCCGGGTGCAGGGGCTGAGGCGCGAGGAGGTCGCGATGCTGGCCGGGGTCAGCGTCGACTACTACACGCAGCTCGAGCGCGGGCGGCTCACGGGCGTCTCCGACGCCGTGCTGGAGGCGCTCGTGCGGGCGCTGCAGCTGGACGAGGCGGAGCGGGCGCACCTGTTCGACCTCGCCCGCGCGGCGAACGCCTCCCCCGTCGCATCCCGCTCAGCCCGGACGACGGAGGCGGTGCGGCCGACGATCCAGCGGATGCTCGACGCCATCACGGAGGCGCCCGCCTGGGTGCGCAACGAGCGCTTCGACCTGCTCGCCGGGAACGCGCTCGGCCGGGCGCTCTACTCCCCCGTCTTCACCATGCCGGGCCGGGTCAACACCGCCCGTTTCGCCTTCCTCGACCCCGCCGCGGAGACGTTCTTCCGCGACTGGGAGCACACCGCCGACGACACCGTCGCCACGCTGCACGGGGTCGCCGGCCGGAATCCCCACGACAAGCGCCTCACCGACCTGATCGGCGAGCTCTCCACCCGCAGCGAGGCCTTCCGGCGCCGCTGGGCCGCTCACGACGTGCGGTTCCACCGGACCGGGCTCAAGCGCCTGCACCACCCCGTCGTCGGCGACCTCGACCTGACCTTCGAGGCGCTCGAGCTGCCCGCCGACCCCGGCCTGCTCATGCTCGTGTACGGCGCCGAACCGGGCTCGCCCTCCAGCGACGGGCTCCGGCTGCTCGCCACCCTGCAGGCGACCGAGCGGGCCGCGATCACCGCCGGCTGACGCGCTCCCTCGCGTCCCACCACGTCCGTCCGGACCCCGGACGGTTCCCCCGAAACACGGAAGGAGCATCCGCATGCTCACGCTCAACAACGGCGTCCAGCTGCCGGAGATCGGCTTCGGCGTCTTCCAGAGCGCCCCCGACGAGACGACGGAGGCGGTCCGCCTCGCCCTCGAGACCGGCTACCGCCACATCGACACCGCCGCGGTGTACGGCAACGAGCGGGAGGTCGGCGCTGGTCTCCGCGCCTCCGGCGTCGACCGCGACGAGGTCGTGCTCGAGACGAAGATCTGGGTCTCCGACTACGGCTACGACCAGGCGCTGCACGCGTTCGAGAAGGCGATCGGCAAGCTCGGCTTCGACACCATCGACGTGCTGATCCTCCACCAGCCCGCGCCGGACCGGTTCGCGAAGACCCTCGACGCGTACCGGGCGCTCGAGCGCCTCCTCGCCGACGGCCGGGTGCGGGCGATCGGCGTCAGCAACTTCATGCCGCACCACCTCGAGCGGCTGCTCGCCGAGACCGAGGTCGTGCCGGCGCTGAACCAGATCGAGCTGCACCCGTACTTCCAGCAGCGGGACGTGCAGGAGGCGGACCGCGCCGCGGGCATCCTCGACCAGGCGTGGTCGCCGATCGGTGGCATCACCTTCTACCCCGGCTTCCGCGAGGGGCGCCGCAGCGTGCTGGAGGACCCGGCCGTCACCGCGATCGCGGAGGAGCACGGGAGGACGCCGGCGCAGGTCATGCTCCGCTGGCACGTGCAGCAGGGCCGCAACGCGATCCCGAAGTCGACGAACCCGAGCCGCATCCGCGAGAACTTCGCCGTCTTCGACTTCGCACTGACCGACGAGCAGATGGCCGCGCTCGATGCACTGGACACCGGCTTCCGCAACGGGCCCGATCCCGACGGCGCGGACACGAGCCGTTTCGAGCGGGTCATCCCGGAGGCCTGACCCGGCGTCGGTTCCGGCAGACCTCGTCGGTTCCGGCAGACCTCGTCGGTTCCGGCAGACCTCGTCGGTTCCGGCATCGCGATTCCTCGGATCGCGCTGCCGGAACCGACGCGCAGGTGCGGGAAGCGACGAGGGGCGGCGACCGGTCAGCGCGCTGCCGGCGACGTGACCTCCACGGCGAGGGCCGAGATGCGGTCCTCCCGCTCCTCCTCGTGGCCGGTGATCGTCACGACCGCGTCGCCGTGCACGACGACGAACTGCCCGTACCGGCCCTCGAACCGCCACGCGTCACCCGGGTCCGCCCACGTGGCGATGCCGTAGCGCTCCATCGGCGCCTCCCGGCCGGTCTCGACCCAGTCGGCGTGCATCGCGTCGATGAAGTCGGCGCTGACGAGCCGGCGGTCGCCCAGCCGGCCGCGGTCGAGGAGGAGGTCGCCGATGCGTGCGAGCTCCCCGGTGCGCAGCTGCAGCCCGGTGCCGCCGACGATGAAGCCGAGCGGGCAGCGGTGCCACTGCGGGTCGTCGATGCCGAGCGGCTCGAACAGCCGGGGCAGCAGCCAGTCGCGCACGTCGCCGACGACGGAGGCGAGCATCCGCATCGCGACGTAGGTGCTCGCGTCCGAGTACTGGAAGACGCGACCGCGCGACGGCAGGACCAGCATCGCTGCGGCGAGGTCCGGCTGCGGGAACCGCTCGTGCCCGAACCATCGGAAGTCGATCCCGCTCGTCATCGTCAGCAGGTGCCGCAGCGTCACCCCAGCGACGCCGTCGCCGAGCGGCAGGTCGCCGAACACCTCGCCGACGGTCAGGTCGAGGGTCAGCAACTCCTCGTCGACGGCGATGCCCGCGGCGAGCGCACTGACGCCCTTCGACACCGAATACAGGTTCTCGCGATCGTCGCTGCGCCACCGGTGGGCGGCGCGCTCCGACCCGACGCGGATCTGCACCCCGTACACGCCGAGCCGCTCGCGGTCGACGGCGGCGACGAAGGACTCGAGGGCATCGGCGGCGGTGACCATGTCGGCAGCGTAGGGAGGGTGTCGGACGATCCGCGCGGGCGCGTGATCGTCTGCTAGCGGAGCGCCTCCACGACCGCGCCCCACCCGGGCGCCAACTCGGCGGCGCGCTCGCAGGCGAGCAGCATGCTGGCGTCGCTGGCGACGCCGGTGCCGGCGATGTCGAAGGCGGTCCCGTGGTCGACCGACACCCGCACGGCCGGGAGTCCCACGGTGATGTTCACGCCGTCGTCGCCGTACATCGACTTGAACGGCGCGTGGCCCTGGTCGTGGTAGCAGGCGACGAGGATCTTCCACCTCCCGCGGCGCATCGCGGCCGGGAACAGCGCGTCGGCAGGGATCGGGCCGTCGACCGGGATCCCCTCGGCGACGGCCGCGGCGACCGCGGGTGCCAGCACGTCGGCGTCCTCGTCCCCGAACAGGCGGTTCTCGCCCGCGTGCGGGTTCAGGCCGGCCAGCCCGATCCGCTCCTCCGGTCGCCCGAGCGCCCGGGCGAAGCCGTGCGCCAGGCGGAGCACCTGCCCGGTGCGGGCGATCGTGACGTCGTCGATCGCCCGACGGAGGGAGACGTGGGTCGTCAGGTGGAAGACGTAGAGGTCGCCCGCCGACAGCACCAGGCTGAAGTCCTCCACGCCGAACTCGTGCGCCAGCAGCTCGGTGTGCCCGGCGAAGCGGTGGCCCGCCGCGTGCATGGCCGCCTTGTTCAGCGGCGCGGTCACGATCGCATCGGCGCGGCCCGCCTTGACGAGGTCGCAGGCAGCCACGACGAAGCGGTAGGCGGCGTCCCCGGCGACGGGGTCGAGCGCGCCGAAGGGGACGTCGAGCGACGGCCCGGTCTGGACGAGCTCGATCGTCCTCGGGTCGTTCGTGGCGGCCCGCGGGTCGTCGAGGAGGACGAGGGCGTCCTGAGCGAGGCCGACCGCGGCGATGCCCCGCCGCATCGAGGCCTCGTCGCCGATGACGACCGGCCGGGCCCGCTCGCGCAGGTCGTCGTGGAGCAGCAAGGTCTTGGCGACGATCTCCGGGCCGATCCCGGCGACGTCGCCCAGGGTCACGGCGAGCGTGGGTGCGGACATCTACGGTCCCTTCGTCAGTGTGGTGATCACGCGGTCGAGCGTCTCCGGGTCCCCGAATCCGCCGGACTTGGTCGCGATCAGCAACCCGTCCCGGGAGCCGCCTCGCACCCGGCCCCACGGGACCCCGTGCGCCAAGGATCCCAGCAGGCGCACCCCGGAGGCGCCGAGGGCGCGCAGCAGCGCGTCCGTGCCGTCGCCGCCCACGACGACGACGGCCTCCGTGTCGTCACGGAGGAGCAGCGCCGCGGCGTCCGCGGTGCTGCGCGCCATCGCGAGCGCGACGTCGTGATCGACGCGGGCGGCGTCCATCGCCGGGGGCGCGACGACAGGCCAGCGGTCACCGGCGGCAGCGACCTGCTGCCGGGCGAGGGGGTGTGCGGAGGTGACGAGCACGAGCCCGCCGGCGACGCGGGGCACCTTGGCGAAGGACCGCTCGCCGCCCTGCAGCGCGCCGAGGGCCGCCGCGAGCCCGGACGACCCCACCGGCAGCACGCGGTCCCCGGCGGCGTCGATCAGGCGGGCGAGCGCGTCGAGCTCCTCGGTCGAGGACGCGTCGACGACGACGGTCTCGCGGATCCCCACCAGATCGGGCACGTCCTCCACGGCCACGACGGGAGCGTCGAACAACCTCGTGAGCAGGTCCTCGAGGACGGGAGCGACCGGGTCGCGTCCCGCCGGGGAGCGCGTCGCCGGCTCGCCGTGCACGAGCACCCGGCCGCCCTTGACCGTGCGCCCTAGGGCGGGAGCCGCCGGGCAGACGACCGCGGTCATCGGGCGTGGGAGGGCGTGCCGGACGGCGTCGACGTGCTCGGCGGGCCACCCCCGCAGCGTCGAGTCGACCTTCGCGAACACCCGGGCGGAGGAGGACGCCGCAGCCGCGACGGCCCGCTGCACGGCCGGCCCGTCGTGCGCGGCGAGCGCGCGGGAGCCGGTGGACACCGCGACGACGTCCGCATCCGAACGCGCTGCCGTCCCCGCCGTCCGGTACTCGACCGAGCCGGCGCCGACGAACCCGAGGGCGCTGTCGAGCGCCCCCGTCGTGTCATCGGCGACGACCACCCACCTCGGCGCGCGCACCGCGCTCGCGGTCACCCCGCCTCCGACTCCCGAGCCCGGCGGTCGACGTCAGTCGACGTCAGTCGACGTTGATGTCGTCGGGGTCCGCGGCCAGACGCGTGTCCTCGTCGAGCGCGTCGATCGCCGCCATCTCGTCCGCGGTCAGCTCGAACTCGGCGATGTCGAGGTTCTCGCGCATGCGGTCCTTCGAGCTCGACTTCGGCAGCGCGATGGTGCCCGTCTGCAGGTGCCAGCGCAGCACGACCTGGGCCGACGTCACGTCGTGGGCTCCGGCCGCGGCCGTGATCGGCGCCAGGTTGAAGATGTCGTACCGGCCCTGGCCGAGCGGCGCCCACGCCTCGGTCTCGATGCCGTGCTGCGCCTGGAAGGCGCGCAGCTCCCGCTGCTGGAAGGTCGGGTGCAGCTCCACCTGGTTGACCGCGGGCGTGACGCCGGTCTCCGCGATGATGCGCTCGAGGTGCGGGACCTTGAAGTTGCTCACGCCGATGCTGCGCGACCGGCCGTCGCTGGTGAAGCCGGTGAGCGTGCGCCAGGTCTCGGCGTAGCGGTCGTTCTTCGGCATCGGCCAGTGGATCAGGTAGAGGTCGATGTACCCGAGGTCGAGCGCCTCCAGGCTGCGTCCGAACGCGCCCTCCACGTCGCCGGCCGCGTGGTGGTCGTTGCGCAGCTTGGTCGTCACGAAAACGTCCTCCCGCGGGATGCCGGAGGCGCGCACGGCGGCGCCGACCTGGGCCTCGTTGCCGTAGCCGGTCGCGGTGTCGATGTGGCGGTAGCCGACCTCGAGCGCGTCCTCGACGGCCTGCTGCGTGTCCTCCGGCTTGATCAGGAAGACGCCGAACCCGACCTGCGGGATCGAGGCTCCGGAGTTCAGCGGGAGGGACGGGACGGAGAGGGCCATGCCGTCAGCGTACGAGGACGATCCGGCGCGATCCCTCCGCGCCGCGGGAGCCCCTCGTCGTCGCCGTGCCTCCGGGACCCCGGAGACCCGGGTATCGGCGGGCCGACCGAGCCGGAAGACTGCGGCGGTGATGTCGCGGACCCGTGCGCTCGGCGTGCTCCTGCTCCCCGTGCTGCTGACGGGCTGCGCGACCGCGCAGGCGGCGGCGCCCGCGCGGACGGTCACGGTCACGGCGACGCCGACCCCGGCCGCCGTGCAGGCCGGCGACTCGGCGCCGTGGGACCTGCAGGCGCTCTGCGCCGCGGAGTCCGAGGCCGAGACCCTGCGCATCTGGCGGGACCAGCAGACGAAGGCGGGGCGGCTGTCCTCCGCGCAGTCCGACGCCGTCCTGCAGGCGATCGCGGTCGTGTACCTCGAGTTCGACGGCCGGGGCCTGCCCGACGCGCTGCAGCAGGACGTCACCAGGCTCCGGGACGCTGCGGGCCCGCTCGAGCACCCGCGGATCGACCTCGAGACGAAGACGGTCCGGAGCGCGCGGAACCACCTGCACGAGGCGTGCCGGGACGACGGCCTGCAGATCGGCGTGATCGCGCAGGGCGGCTAGGGCCCGCTACCCGCCCGCGCGCTCCTCCGCGGGGCCGCCCCGTGCTCGCGACCGCCCGACGACGGCCAGGACGACCGCGAGGACGAAGAACGCGCACATCCCGACCGCCATGACGAGCACGGTCTGCGCGCCGAGCAGACCGGTCAGCGGCGTGGTGAGCGCGCCGGCGAGGAACGGCAGGCCGCCGCTCAGGGCGGACGCGGTGCCGGCGTACCGGCGGCCCTCGCGCTGCGCGATCGCGGAGTTCGAGGGCAGGTACCCGCCGAGCCCGAACGTCATGACCGCCAGGCAGACCCAGACGGCGGGCAGCGGCGCGACCCCGGGTGCGGCCAGCAGCGCGACGGCGAGGAGGGCGAGCACCGCCGCGCTCGCGACCGTGAAGGCGACGCGGCGCAGCACCTCCGGGCCGAGCCGCATCACGAACGCCCGGTACAGCAGGCTCCCGACGATCATCGTCGCCGCGTCCGTCGCGAACACGACCGTGTAGGCGGCCGGAGTCAGGTGCAGGTCGGTCTGCAGCACGATCGACGAGCCGCCGATGTAGATGAAGAAGGCGCAGGTCACGAGGCACTGCACCGCGACCGGCGTGATGAACGGCCGGTGCCGGAGCAGGTCCCCCGACCGCGCGAGCAGCTGCCGGAGGCCGCCCGGGCGACGGCGATCCGGAGGCAGGGTCTCCGGGATGCCGATCAGCGCCGCGGCGGTCATCAGCACCCCGACGACCACGAGGAACCAGAAGATCGCCCGCCAGCCGCCGAACGGCAGCAGCAGGCCGCCGACGGCCGGGCCGGCGACCGGGCCGATGAGGCTGACCGCCGTGAGCGTGCCGAACTTCGCGGCCGCCCGCCTGCCCTCGAACGTGTCCGTCACGACCGCGCGGCCGACCGCGGCGCCGGCACCCGCCGCGAAGCCCTGCGCGAGGCGCGCGACGATCATGAGGAGGATGGAGCCCGACAGGGCGCACACGACCCCGGCGACGGTGAAGGCGATCGTCGCTGCGACGATGATGCGGCGCCGCCCTCGCGCGTCGCTGACGGGACCGACGAGCAGCTGCCCGAGCGCGAGCCCGCCGATGCAGGCGGTGAGCGTGAGCTGGACCAGCGTGTCCGAGGTCTGCAGCGAGTCCCGCATCGCGGGCAGCGCCGCGATGTAGGTGTCGGTCGCGAGAGCGGAGGTGCCCGTCACCGCGACCAGCGCGAGCGTCGACGGCGCGACGCGGCGAGGTCCCGCGGAGCCGGGGCCGCTCGAGTCGGAGGACTCGGGCGGTGTCGGCACGCGTCGAGTGTGCGGCCGGGCGCCTGAGCGCTGAACCTCAGGCCTTCGCGCCCCCGAGCTCCTCGCGCAGCAGGGCCGCGCCGGCGGCGAGCGCGCTCAGCTTCTGCTGGGCGACGTCGCGGGGCAGCGGCGCCATCCCGCAGTTCGTGCTCGGGATCAGCTTGTCCTGGTCGACGAAGGCGAGCGCAGCGCGCAGGACGTCGGCGACCTCCTCCGGCGTCTCGACCTGCTCGCTCGCCACGTCGATGGCGCCGAGCATGACGTTCTTGCCGCGGATCAGCTCGATCAGGTCCACCGGCACGTGGGAGTGCTGGCTCTCCAGCGAGACCGTGTCGATCGAGGACTGCTGCAGCAGCGGGAAGGACTGCTCGTACTGCCGCCACTCGGCGCCGAGCGTCGCCTTCCAGTCGTTGTTGGCCTTGATCCCGTAGCCGTAGCAGATGTGCACGACGGTCTCCGCGCGGAGGCCCTCCGCAGCGCGCTCGAGCGTCTCGACGCCCCACGCGCGCACCTCGTCGTGGAAGACGTTGAAGGCGGGCTCGTCGAACTGGATGACGTCGACGCCCGCGGCCTCCAGCTCGCGCGCCTCCTGGTTCAGGATCGCCGCGAACTCCCGCGCCAGCTTCTCGCGGCTGCCGTAGTGGCGGTCGGCGAGGGTGTCGACCATCGTCATTGGTCCGGGCAGGGCCCACTTGATCGGCTGGTCGGTGAGGCTGCGGAGGAAGGCGGCGTCCTCGACGAAGACGGGGTGGTCGCGGCGCACGGCGCCGACGACTGTGGGCACGCTCGCGTCGTACCGATTGCGGATGCGGACCGTCTCCCGGTGCTCGAAGTCGACGCCGGTCAGGTGCTCGATGAACGTGGTGACGAAGTGCTGCCGGGTCTGCTCGCCGTCGCTCAGCACGTCGATGCCGCGGCGCTGCTGCTCCTGGACGACGGCGCGCAGTGCGTCCTGCTTGCCCTCGGCGAGCGCCTCCCCCTCCAGCTTCCACGGCGACCAGAGCTGCTCCGGCTCCGCGAGCCACGACGGCTTCGGCAGGCTGCCGACGATGGCGGTCGGGAGGAGGCCGGGCACGGCGGGCGAGTCGAAGCCGCTCATCGGACGACCTCCGGGAAGTCGGCGGCCCACTGCTCGAGGACGTCGCGGTGCGGGTTCATGAAGTGCTCCTCGGTGTATCTGCCCTGGGTGACCGCGAGCCGGCTGCGCTCGTCGCGGTCGTAGTCGATCAGCGTCCGGGAGAAGTCCTGCTCCTCCAGGCTCGGCCGGTAGACGCTCGCCGCGGCCGCGTTCGCGTTGTAGATCTCCGGGCGGTAGATCTTCTGGAACGCCTCCATGGTGCTGATCGTGCCGATCAGCTGCAGGTCCGTGTAGTCGTGCAGCAGGTCGCCGCGGAAGTACAACGCGAGCGGCGCGACGGCACCGCGCGGCATGAAGTAGCGGACCCGCAGGCCCATCTTCGCGAAGTACTCGTCGGTCAGCGAGTGATCGTCCTGCTGGTACTCGACGCCGAGGACCGGGTGGCGGTTGTCCGTGCGGCGGTAGGTCTTGCTCGTGGAGACGCTGATGCAGATCACCGGCGGCTGCGGGAAGCGCTCCGCGTACGCGGCGGAGTCGAGGAAGGCCTGGAACAGCTTCCCGTGCAGGTCGCCGAAGTCCTCGGGGACGACGGGCCCCGCCGGGCCCCGTCCGGCTGCGGGCAGGCGCACGCTGAAGTCGTAGTCGCGGACGTAGGAGGAGAAGTTGTTGCCCACGATCCCGTGGCGGCGCGCGCCGGTCCACCCGTCGACGATCGTGACGTCGAGCACCTCGAGCAGCGGGAACTCCCGGTCGACCTCCCCCGCGGTGAACCCCAGCTCGACGGAGACGATGTCGAGCTCGAGCCCGTACCGGTCGCCGCTCGGGTTGTCCCAGTCGGCGAGGTCGTTGAAGCGGCGGCGGATCATCGTCAGCGCGCGCCGGAGGTTCTGCTGCCGCCCCTCGCCGCGGGCCAGGTTGGCGAAGTTCGTGGTGACGCGGGAGGTGGTCGACGGCGTGTAGTCCTCGTCGAACCGGGTGGTGGTGACGCGGAACCCGAAGTCGTTGCTCATGCGCGGCCGATCCAGTGCCTCAGCGGCCGGGGCGGCCTGGTGGAAGTCGATGCCGCCATGATGCAGGTCATCGGAGGACATCGGGTAATCACCACTCGCGATGCGCTCCTATAGTCCCGATCTATGGCCAGGCGGACGGGCGGCGTGACGCTGCAGCAGCTCCACTCCTTCATCGAGGTCGCCGCGGAGGGGTCGATCTCGGCGGCCGCGGACCTGCTCTTCGTCGCGCAGCCGACGCTCTCCGCCGCGATGAAGGACCTCGAGACCCGGGTCGGCCGGAACCTGCTCGTCCGCTCGGCACGGGGCGTCGCGCTCACCACGGACGGCGCGGAGTTCCTCGGCTACGCGAAGCAGGTCGTCGAGCAGGTCGCGCTGCTCGAGCAGCGCTACCTCGGCCGGCCGCCGTCGCGGCGCCTGCTCGGGGTGTCGACGCAGCACTACTCCTTCGCGGTCGACGCGTTCGTGCGCATGGTCAAGCGCACGGAGGGGGCGGAGTACGAGTTCTCCCTCCGCGAGACCCGCACCTGGGACATCATCGAGGACGTCCGGACCCTCCGCAGCGAGCTGGGCGTCCTCTACCGGAACGACTTCAACCGGGACGTCATCGACAAGCTGCTGCGGGACTCAGGGCTCGCGTTCCATCCGCTCTTCCTCGCCGAGCCGCACATCTTCATCTCGCGGAAGAACCCGCTCGCCGCCCGCGGCCGGGCGACGCTCGCCGACCTCGCCGACCTGCCTCGGCTCACCTTCGACCAGGGCGCGAACAACTCGTTCTACTTCGCGGAGGAGATCCTCTCCACCCTCTCGAGCCCGCAGGAGATCCGCGTCTCCGACCGGGCGACGATCTTCAACCTCATGATCGGGCTCGACGGCTACACGATCTCGACGGGCATCATCAGCGACGACCTCGACCCGGAGATCATCGCGGTGCCGCTCGACGTCGACGAGCGCATCGAGATCGGCTGGATCGGCCACACGGCGATCCCGCTCACCGAGCTGGCGCAGCGCTACCTCGAGGAGGTCCGGGCCGTCGTCGCCGGCTTCGGGGTGACGCTGCTCGGCTGAGCGCTGAGAGCAGTCCGACTTCGCTCACGCTTCTTGCCGCCGCGAGGCATCGCCGACGGCAAGAAGCGTGAGCGAAGTGGCGGCGTCAGCCGCCGGCGAGGGTGCTCGCGAGGCTCATGCCCTCGCCGGTGCGCTTCCGGGAGCCGAGGAGCACCACGGCGACGAGCGCCAGCGCGACGAGCGTGAGCAGCAGCATCAGCGTCGACATCGCCGCGATCGACGGGCGCAGCGACGACCGCACGGAGGCGAACACGTAGACCGGGAACGGGGTCGCGTCGGCGGTGGACACGAAGCTCGACAGCACCGTGTTGTCGAGGCTCAACGTGAACGAGAGCAGGGCACCCGAGATGACCGCGGGCCGCATCAGCGGGAAGGTGATGTCGAGGAAGCGGCGCAGCGGCGGGGCGCCGAGGTCCGCGGCGGCCTCCTCCAGCGACTCGGACAGCCCCGCCATGCGCGCTCGCACGATGAACGTCACCACCGCGCAGGAGAAGAGCGAGTGCGCGATGACCAGGCGGATGATGCCGGAGTTCACGGGCGTCAGCCCCCAGTCCGTGCCGAGGGTGACGAACCACGGCAGCAGCGAGACCGCGTTCACGATCTCGGGGGTCACCATCACGAGCCCGAGCAGCGCCGTGAGCCACCCGATCCACCGGGCGCCCGCCCGTCGCGCGATCGCGACGCCGGCGAGCGAGCCGAGCACGGCGGCGACGAGCGCCGAGACGACGCCGACGTAGATCGACACCTGCACGCCGCTCGTGATGGCGGAGTTGGTCAGGGCGTCCCGGTAGGCGCCCAGGCCGAAGCCGCGGTACGACTGCAGCAGCCGGCCCTCGTTGAACGAGTACGCGACGATCACCAGCACCGGGAAGAAGAGGAACAGGAACCCGAGCACGCCCCAGATCCCGAGCAGCACGGTGCCGGCGTCGGTGCGCCGACGGCGGGCCCGCGGCTCCTGGGCGGGCGCCGCGAGCGCGGTGGTCGATGCGGTGGCGGTCACCGGTCCCCCTCCAGCACCGGCACGTGCTCGTACCGGTCGATCAGCATGCGCACGAGCCGGTACAGCAGCGCGAACACGAGCACCACGGCCACGATCGCGAGCATCAGCACGATCGCCATCGCGCTGCCGAGCGCCCAGTTCTGCGCGACGTTGAACTGCGACGCGACCTGCTGGCCGATCATGCTGCCGCGCGCGCCGCCGAGCACCGCCGGGGTGATGTAGTCGCCCATGAGCGGCACGAACACGAGCAGCAGCCCTGCGGCGATGCCCGGCATCACGATCGGCAGCGTCACCCGGCGGAACGTCTCGAACGCATTGGCGCCCAGGTCGCGGCTGGCCTCGAGCAGCCGGTGGTCGAGCCGCTCCAGCGTCACGTACAGCGGCAGGATCATGAGCGGCAGGTAGTTGTAGACGACCCCGAGCTGCACGGCGCCCGTCGTGTAGAGCAGCTGCGGCGTCCCCAGCCCGAGCGACCGCGAGATGTCCGCGACGAACGAGGTCGGGCTGAGCACGATCTGCCAGCCGATCGTCCGCACGAGGAAGTTCGTCCAGTAGGGCACGAGCACCAGCGCGACGGCGATGCCCTGCAGCCGCGCGGGCAGCTTGACGGCCATCCAGTACGCCATCGGGAACGCGATGAGGAGGCAGAGCAGCGTGCCGACGACGGAGATCTGCAGCGTCCGGGCGAACACCGTCAGGAAGGTGGGGTTGAACGCCTCCAGGTACCGGCCGAGCGACAGCGAGGAGTTGTCGTGCGTGATGTACAGGCTCGGCTTGTCGCCGAACGAGTACCAGAGGATGACGGCGAACGGGGCGACGAAGAAGAACAGCAGCCACGCCGCGACGGGCGCCGCGAGCAGCCCGACGCCGAGCTTCGGGCGGCGCCGCACGCGAGCGCGCGGGGCCGCCACCGCGACCGCGGTCACGAACCCGCCGCAGCCTGGATCTCGTTGAAGATCGCGACCCGCTGCTCCTGCGACTTCGGGACGATGTCGATCACGAGCTTCTTCGTCTCCTCGGGCGTGTAGAAGATCAGATCGGGCTCCTCGACGTCCGTCGCCGTGTCCTTGATGCCGGTCACCATCGTGTCGTAGCCGATGTACTCCAGCTCCTTGAGGGAGACGGCGGGGTCGAGCACGTAGTCGATGAACGCGTGCGCGGCGTCGACGTTCTTCGCACCCGTCGGGATGCACCAGTTGTCGATGAACTGGCCCGCGCCCTCGGAGGGCTTGACCCACCTGTAGCGGCCCTTGTCGTCGTTGCTGATGATCCCCTGGCGGGCGTCGCCGTTCCATGAGTGGGCCAGCACGCGGCCGTTCTGCGCGATCGTGTTGCTGACGTACGACTCGAACGCCTGCACGTTCGGCGCGATGCTCTTCACGAGGAAGTCCTTCGCCTTGTCGAGCGTCCCGCTGTCGTTCGTGTTGATGTCCTCGCCGATGGAGAAGAAGTAGGCCCAGAGGATCTCGTTCGGGTCGGCGAGCAGGCTGGTCTTCCCGGCCGCCTCCTTCTGCGCCGCGTCGAAGAAGTCCTTCCACGAGGTCAGATCGCGCTTGATGACGGTGGTGTCGTACACGTAGCCGCTCACGCCGAGCGCCTTCGGCACGCTGTACCGGTTGCCCTTGTCCTGGTCCGTGTCGAGGTACGTCGGGTTGACGTTCTTCAGGTTCGGCAGCTTGGCGTGGTCGAGCTGCTCGAGCAGCTTCAGGTCGATCATCTGCGGCACGAAGCTCAGCGTCGGCACGACGATGTCGTAGCCGCTCGTGCCCTTCGCCGCGGACAGCTTGGCGATGAGCTCCTCGTTCGAGTCGTAGCTGCCGAGCTTGACGGTCGCGCCGCCCTCGGTCTTCGCGAACGACTTGAGCACGGCGGGGTCGTCGTACTCGCCCCAGGTGTAGAGGTTCAGCCCGCCGCCACCGCCGCTGCCGCCCGCGGTGGAGGGGGCGCACGCGGCCAGTGCGGCGGCGGCACCGGCACCGACGATGCCGGCGAGCAGGACGCGACGGGAGATGTCCTTCCGCATCGCGGTCGGGACGAGGATCTCGAACGGTCGCTGCGGCACGTGGTGCTCCTTGGAGGTCGGGGTCGGTCAGGCGGGGACGGGGCCGGCGGGGTAGACCATCGGCGCGGCGGCGGGCCACCGGCAGGTGACGGTCGCGCCGATGGTCGCGGGGATCTCGACGCCCCAGGGCACGCGCGCCATCACCTTCTGCCCGGAGGCGGTGATGGTCACGACCTGCAGGTACGAGCCGAGTCGGCTCACGCTCATCAGCGTCGCGGTGACCGCGTTGGGCTCGTCGTCGGCGGGGCCGGCCACCACCGTCACGGACTCGGGCCGGACCGCCACGATCGCGGCGGCCCCCTCGGCGACACCGCCGCCGCGGGACGCCCGGACGGCACCGTCCGGCACGGCGATGGCGACGCCCGCGGCGTCGGCGCTCGTCACGGTGCCCTCGAAGAAGTTCTGCTGGCCGATGAAGCCGGCGACGTAGGCGGAGGAGGGCCGGTCGTAGACCTCTGCGGGCGATCCGATCTGCTCGATCCGGCCGCCGTTCATCACGGCGATCCGGTCGCTCATCGTCATCGCCTCCTCCTGGTCGTGCGTGACGAACACGAAGGTGGTGCCGAGCTGCTGCTGCAGCAGCTTCAGCTCGATCTGCATCTCCTCGCGCAGCTTCCGGTCGAGCGCGGACATCGGCTCGTCGAGCAGCAGCACGGCCGGCCGGTTGACGAGCGCGCGCGCCAAGGCGATGCGCTGCTGCTGACCGCCGGACAGCTGCGCGGGCATCCGCGAGGAGAGGTGCTGCATCCGCACCATGCCGAGCGCCTCCGCGACCCGGCCGGGCACCTCCGACTTCGGCACGCGGCCGTAGCGGAGCCCGTAGGCGACGTTCTTCGCGACCGACATGTGCGGGAAGAGCGCGTAGCTCTGGAAGACCGTGTTGACCGGTCGGCGGTGGGGCGGGGTGGTCCCCATCGCGACGCCGCCGATGGACACGTCGCCCTCGTCCGGCAGCTCGAAGCCGCCGATCATGCGCAGCGTCGTCGTCTTCCCGCAGCCGCTCGGGCCCAGCAGGGAGATGAACTCGCCCGCCGCGACCTCGAGGTCCAGCGACCGCACGGCCCAGCTGCGGCCGTAGACCTTCGACACGTTCGTGAGCGACACCCGGCCGGCGCCCGAGCCGGCAGCGGCGAGGTCGGCGGGCGGTGCGGCGAGGGCGGTGTCGGTCATCGGGTCGGGCGCTCCTCGGGGACCTTCGGACGCGGCCGGACGCCGCGCTGCTGGCCCCCGAACGTAGGGCCCGGCGCTCCCCCGCCACAACAGACCGAGCGGTCCGAGACCGACCTTTTACACGATCGAAACCGACCGGAACCGCGCTTTCCGCCTTGCAGCGGCGGCTGGACGACGGAAACCGAAGCCCGTCCCGACCGCGGTCAGCGGGCGTGGACGACGCGGCCAGCGCTCACCGTCACGGCGTTCCGGACCTCGTGCAGCGCCTCCACCGGCTGCGAGAACGGGTCGCGGTCGGCGACCGCGACGTCCGCACGGCGGCCGACCTCGAGCACGCCGGCCTCGTCGTGGTGGGCGACACGCGCGGAGCCGGAGGTGTACGCGGCCAGCGCCTGCTGCAGCGTCAGCTCCTGCCCGGTGCCGAGCGGCGGTTCCGCCTCCCCCGGCTCGACGCGGTTCACCGCGACGTGGATCGCCTGCCACGGGTCCGGGGTCGACACGGGCCAGTCGGAGCCCATGGCGAGCGGCACGCCCGCCGCAGCCATCGCGGCGAACGCGTACTGCTCGTCGAAGCGCCGTGCGCCGACCAGCGGCAGGTTCAGGTCCACCATCTGCCGGCTCCGGGCCGCCCACAGCGCCTGCAGGTTCGCGGCGGCGCCCGAGCGCGCGAGCAGCGGCAGGTCGTCGAGGTCGACCTGCTGCAGGTGCGCGAGGTGATGCCGGAGGGAGGCGGGGTCCGCGACGGCGTTCGCGAGGGTGATCGCGTGCAGCGCCTCGGCCACCGCGCGGTCGCCGATCGCGTGGACGTGCAGCTGGAACCCGGCCGCCGCGAGCGCCGGGGCGACGGCGTCGAGCACCGCCGGCGCGAAGTGCGTGGGCCCGGTGACGTCCGTCGGACTCCCGTGCTCGTCGAGGTAGGGCGCCTTCATCGCGGCGGTGCGGCTCTCCGGCACCCCGTCGAGCATGATCTTCACGCTCGTCGCCCGGAACCGGGCGCCGGCCGGCCCGCGGCGGTCGCCGATCCGCTCGCGAGCAGCGACCAGTGCGGCGACGACGTCGTCGACCGTCTCGCGCCGCAGCCCGCGCTCCAGCCACAGCGCCCCGGTCACGAGCGCCGACAGCCGTCCCTCCTCCACCGCTGTCAGGTACGCGTCCGTCGGATCGTGCGCACCCGAGTACGCGCCGATGATCGCGTCCTGCCACCCGGTCACGCCGAATCCCATCAGGTACCGCTGCGCCTCCTCGAGCGCCGCGATCGAGTCCGCGAGGGTCGGTGCGGGCAGCAGGTCCGCGAGCAGCTCCATCGCCCCCTCCTGCAGCGTGCCCGACGGTGCGCCGGAGACGTCGCGGTCGATGTGGCCGTCCGACGGGTCCTGCCGCCTCGCATCGATGCCCGCTGCGCGCAGCGCGGCCGGCGACACCCAGGCGCCGTGGTGGTCCGCGTTGACGAGGTACACCTTGCGACCGGGCACCGCCCGCTCCAGCGCCTCGGCGCGGGGCAGCCCGTGGTCGAAGTGGTCCATGTGCCACCCGCCGCCCACGATCCACTCGTCGCCCGGATGCGCGTCCGCGTAGGCCCGCACCCGCATGAGGGTGTCCTCGGCGTCGGTGGCGTCGGTCAGGTCGCACCCCAGCCGCTCGCCCCCGCCCTGCGTCGGGTGCACATGCGCATCGATGAAACCCGGGCCCACGAGCCCGCCAGGCACGTCGACCACCTCCGCGTCCGTCCCCGCCGCAGCGCGCGCCTCAGGGAGCGAGCCCACCGCCACGACCACCCCGTCGCGCAGCGCGACGGCGCTCGCGGTCGGATGCAGGGCACGACCGGTGAAGAGGCGGGATCCGGCGACGACGAGGGGTCGGGTCATGCCCCCGCACGCTAGCGCGGCCCCGCCCGCCTCGAGATCCGCCGGATCCCACCGCCGGGATCGTGGATGCGCAGCCGCTCCTGCGAAGATGGTGGG
This sequence comes from Amnibacterium soli, assembly GCF_039544415.1. NCBI lineage: Bacteria > Bacillati > Actinomycetota > Actinomycetes > Micrococcales > Microbacteriaceae > Amnibacterium > Amnibacterium soli. The sequence goes on from NZ_BAABLP010000003.1 coordinate 240,100, forward strand.
GTGGAACACATCATCGGCGCAGTGCTCGGGATCGTCCTCCTGCTGGTCGGCATCGCCTGCTTCTGGCTCGGCTTCACCTTCGGGGTCGACAACAAGGTGATGATCCCGCTCTTCATCGCGGGTGTGGTGCTGGTGTCCGCCGCGCTGCCGGTGCCGATCTTCATCCTCGACCGCCTCGACGGCCGCGGCTGATCGGGCGACCGCCCACCGTCCTCCGGCCGATCGCTCTCCGCGTCCTCAGGGGTCGCGACTCGCGTCGCGAGCCCGGCGGAACAGACCGGTCGAGAGCACCGCGCCTCATCGGGCAGCCCCGCTCCTGGCGGACGCCGCCCCACCTCGCACGGCCTGAACGCCGCTTCGCACCGTCCAGGAATCGACGCCGCGGGCCCGACCGCTCGGCACGCGGCCGTCCGGTTCTCGGGGCTCGATGCCGCCTGCGCAACGACTCCTCGCCGACGAGGAGACGTACGGCTCACGCCTGCCGGTAGTGGCGATCCTGCGACACCGCGTCGGGGCGCTCGAGCAGGGTGCGACGACGAGCAGCTCGAGCGAGCGACAGATGCCCAAGGTCGCGAGCGCATCAACCGGACCGCGGGTCAGTGCGGCGACGTTCGATCCGAAGATCGAACCGGCCTCGCACGGGGTGCCACGAACTCGGCACGACCGCGCGATCCCGGAGCCGTGCGCCGGCTCGAGCGGCGCGCCGAATCCGGGAATGCGAAAGGCCCCCGAGACTGTCGTCTCGGGGGCCTT
>NZ_BAABLP010000004.1:0-526424 GCF_039544415.1 Amnibacterium soli
TGCGCTTCACCGCATCGCTGATGAACTGCTTCTCGTACACAACGGCTCCTGCCGAGTCGGGGGGGACGGCACGCGCCTGATCGACGGCGTCGTCCGCGCCGCGGGGGTGCGGCACTGCTGGAACGTACGTCGCCGACCCCACCGTCGGATGGCGGGAAACGGGACGGGATCGGCGGATGCGCGCGAAGTGTCCTGCGGGTCGCGGATCGAGGCCCCCGGGCGTGTCGCTCCCGGGTGGCCGCTCCGACGCCTCCCGCACGCGTCCGGACACGCGACGAGGCGCCGCACCAGGTGCGGCGCCTCGGGCTCGAGCGCGTCTCCTCCGTGACCGGGTCACCCGGCCGGGTCGCCGATCGCGGCGGATGTCCGCTCGCGGATCGACCGACGGTGCGGGCGGGTCAGGACCCGCCGGGGCCGCCGACGGTGCCGTACGAGTTGCTGACGATCGCGAAGACCTGGGTCAGCAGCACGAGACCGCCGACGAGGATCAGCAGCACGCCGCCGACGATCATCCCGCGGCGACGGGTCAGCGCGTGCTGCGTCGCGCCGGTCTGGTACACCAGCATGCCCACGCCGAATCCCGCGGTCACCAGCGCGAGCACCGCGTACAGGGCGGCGGTCGGGTACAGGCTCAGTCCGAACATCGGCGCTCCTTCCGCCCGTGGGCCCCGATCACCGGAGCCGCGTCGAACGGGCCTTCTCCAGAAGGATCCCATCCTCCGACGTGAGATCGTCCCGATTCGCCTCGATCTCGTCGTGCACGTCGTCGATCCTCTCCTTCGACTCCCGCCGGTCCTGCAGCGAGGCGGAGGGGTCGAGCACCACCGCGGCGTGCTCCCGCAGCTTCAGCATCCGTGCGTTGCGACGGCCGGCGGGCGACAGGAGGGAGGCGAGGACGGTCACGGCGAGGATGCCGACGATCACCACGAGCGACAGGGAGGTGCTGATCTCCGGCACCGGCACCGGCCGGCCGCCGTTCACGAACGGCAGGTCGTTCTCGTGCAGCGCGTGGAGCAGCAGCTTGACGCCGATGAACGCAAGGATCGCCGCGAGGCCCAGGCTCAGGTGGATCAGGCGGTCGAGCAGCCCGTCGATCAGGAAGAACAGCTGGCGCAGACCGAGCAGCGAGAACGCCGTCGCGGTGAAGACGATCTAGACGTTCTCGGTCAGGCCGTAGATGGCCGGCACGCTGTCGAAGGCGAAGAGCACGTCGGTGCCCGCGATGGACACCATCACGAGCATCATCGGCGTGAAGACGCGACGGCCGTCGACGCGCACGGTCAGGCGGTCGCCGTCGTAGCGGTCGGACGTGGGCAGCACCCGGCGGGCGACGCGCACGACCAGGTTGTCGCCGACCGCGTCGTGCCCGCCCGGACGCAGCAGGTTGACGGCCGTCAGGAGGAGCACGGCGCCGAACACGTAGAAGATCCAGGCGAAGGCGTCGATCAGCGCGACGCCCAGGAAGATCAAGCCGGTCCTCGCGATCAGCGAGAACACGATGCCGAACAGCAGCACCTTCTGCTGGTACTCGCGGGGCACGCTGAAGCCGGCCATGATCACGACGAAGACGAACAGGTTGTCGACCGACAGCGCCTTCTCGGTCAGGTACCCGGCGAAGTACTCGCCGCCCGTCGCGGGCCCGGCGACCACGAGCACCCCGACGCCGAACAGCAGCGCGAGCCCGACGTAGACGCCGGACCACACCGCCGCCTCCTTCAGGCTCGGCGCGTGCGCCCTCCGCACGTGGGCGAAGAAGTCGAACAGCAGCAGTCCGACGATGGCGAGGACGGTCAGCACCCAGACGAGGGCCGGCGCGTTCATGTGAGGAGCTCCTTGGGGGCGATGCGGATCCTCCATGGAACCGGTCGGACCGGCCGCGCGGGGCCGTCGAGGCGTCCTGCTCACGGTCCACCCGGGCTTGCTCAGCACGCGCATGGCCGCCGCTCATGCGATGTGCCGGCGATCCCCGGTCAGTGGCGGCTGCGGAGGGTGTCGCTCGGCAGCTCGCCGAACCGCGCCTGGTACAGCCGGGCGAAGCGCCCGCTGTTGCCGAACCCCCAGCGCTCGGCGACCGAGCGGACCGTCGCGTCCTCGCCCGAGCCGGACAGGAGGTCGCGGCGCGCCGACTCCAGCCGGATCGCGTGCAGGTGCTCGACGGGGCTGACGCCCAGGTGCCGGCGGAACAGGGCCTGCAGCGAGCGGACCGAGATGCGGGCCGCCTCCGCGACGTCGGGCACGGTCACCACGTCGAGCGCGTGCTCCTCGAGGTACGCCACCGCTCGCCGCACGGCGCGAGGCGCGCCGGCGAGACTCGGTGCGGGACCCTCCCCGCCCGCCTCCGCAAAGCACGCGAGCAGGGTCCGCACGGCGAGGTCGAACAGCTCGCCGGCCACGATCGGGTTGTCGAAGGAGTGCGGGTCGCGCATCGTGCGCTGCACGTGCGCCGCCGTCCACGACCACGCGGCGGCTGCCGCCGGCGACTGCGGGGCGGTGCGGGACAGCCGCCGCCGCTCCCCCGCGTGCTCGTAGCGCTCGGCCGCGAGGTGGAACGCCTCCGCGTCGAAGGACGTCATGCGGAGGTGCACGTCGTCGAGCGTGAAGCGCGCGGGGCCGCTGGGACGCAGGAAGGGCTGCGCGGTGTCGATCCGGGTGCGGGCGTACTCCGCCGTGAGCCGGCCGGCGAGCACCTCGCCCACGGTGACGGCGCGCTCCTCGAAGCTGCCGGAGGCGCGGGCGGGGCCGCTGATCATCAGCTCGGTGCTGCTCATGCGGCCGTCGCCGATCGAACTGTGCCGGAAGACGAACGGTCCTTCGGCTCGGGCGATCTCGAGCGCGATGCCCGGATAGCTGCGGCGGAGCAGCCGTGCGGCCTCCGCCCGGTCGTGCGTGGACACCGCGACCCGGTCGGCGGACTCCACCACCTCGAGCCGGGGCGACCCCGTGAGCTCCTCGCCTGCAGCTGCGCTTCGCATCCGTCCTCCGAAGTGGTCTTCGGAGCGGTCGCGGACCGGGTGTGGTCCGGAGTTCAGCCGGCCGGCACGGGCCGGTGGATCGACCCCGCGCCGACGCGCAGCGGCACGGCGTCGGTGCCGCTGCGGACCGCCAGCACCTCGGCCAGCACGGCGACGGCCAGCTCCCCGGGCGTGCGGGCTCCCACGTCGAGGCCGATCGGCATGCGCAGCCGGGCGACGAGCGCCTCCGGCACGCCCAGCGCCCGCAACCGCTCCCGGCGGCGCGCGGCGGTGCTGCGCGAGCCGAGCGCACCGACGTAGCCGGCGGCCGACTCGAGCGCGGCGGCGAGCGCCAAGGGGTCGAGGTCCTCGTCGTGACCGAGGAGGCAGACGGCGTCGCGCGGGGTCAGGGACGCGGCGCGGACCGCCTCGTGCACGCGGCCCGTCACCACCTCCTGCGCCGCGGGGAACCGCGCGGGCAGCGCGAACGCCGGTCGGGGGTCGCACACGGTCACCCGGTACCCGATCGCCGTCGCGGCCGCCGCGAGCGCTGCGGCGGCGTCCGTCGCGCCGCCGATGAGCAGCCGCCGGGCGGGCGCGGCCACGTCGACGAACAGCCGCAGCGTCCACCCGGCGCACACCGCCTCGATCGGCCCGGAGGTCCCCGTGTCCCGGCGGCCCGTCAGCGCCGCCGCGAGCAGCGCAGGTGCGAGGCCGGGCACCTCGCGCGCGAACGCCGCCACCGAGGCAGGGGTGACGGCGCGACCGAGCAGGGCGGGCGGACCGGCCGTCACGACCCCCAGTGCGGCCGGCCGGCCGGCGAGCACGAGCCGCAGCTGCTCGGCGACCTCCGCACCGGCGAGACGGTGGACGAGCACGTCCAGCTCACCCCCGCACGCGAGGCCCGCCGACGCGGCGGCCGCATCCCCGAACCCGAATCGGTGCACGGCGGTCTCGCCGTCCTCGAGGAGCGCACGGCATGCGCGCAGGGCGGCGTCCTCCACGCAGCCTCCGGACACGGCGCCCAGCAGGCGGCCGTCGTCGGTCACCGCCATCGACGTCCCTGCACCGTGCGGCGAGCTGCCGAGCACGTCGACGGCGGTCGCGACGGCGACGGGCGTGCCGGCCGCGATCAGCGGCAGCAGCCGGTCCGCGAGCTCGAGCACGCCCCCGATCCTCCCTCGCGGACGTTTCGAGCGCATGTCGATGGTCATCGCGCATTCCGGCTCGCCGGGGAATGCGCGCAATTCCCCCCGGACTGGGTACGGGAAATGGATGGGACAGACAGATCTGTCTGTCCCATGCCGTGCTACTGTCCATTCATCGCGGTACCCGCCGCGAGATGAATACCCGAATTCAGCAGCACGTTCGAGACGTCGCACCGCGGACCCGGATCCGCGGTGCACGATTCCCGCTCGACTCCGCGCTGCACCCCTGCACACCGATGCGCCGCGACTCCCCGCGCGGCACACGTGGATGCGCTCGCGCTGCGACTCCCCGCGCAGTGCGGACGCTGATGCGCCGCGACTCCCCGCGCGGCGCATCACGAATGCGGATGCGCTGCGATCCCCGCGCGGCACGATCCGCAGCGGAAACGGAAAACGCCGCGTGCGGCCGATCCCCCAATCGGCCGCCGCGGCGTTCCCGTAGCGAATCAGGCCTCAATTCCAACCCCCCAGCTGGAAGCTGCCCGATATCGAAGAGCGTAATGCGGCCGCACGCCATTCGCATCCGCATTCCGCTCCCCAGTGCGGGGCACATGCCGGCCGATCGCGCCCCCTCCTTCTCGACGCGTCGCGCGCTACCGTGAACCGGTCCGCAGCCGACCGCGCCGAACGGAACCCGATGACGAGTGATCCGGCATCCCACGGCACCCCCGCGCACCCCGCGGACGTCCACGACCTGATCCGCGTGCACGGCGCCCGGGAGCACAACCTGCGCGACGTGCACGTCGAGCTGCCGAAGCGCCGGCTGACCGTGTTCACCGGCGTCTCCGGCTCGGGCAAGAGCTCGCTCGTGTTCGGCACCATCGCCGCGGAGTCGCAGCGCCTCATCAACGAGACCTACAGCGCGTTCGTGCAGGGGTTCATGCCCTCGCTCGCCCGGCCGGACGTCGACGTGCTCGAAGGGCTGACGACGGCGATCGTCGTCGACCAGCAGCGCATGGGCGCCGATGTGCGCTCGACCGTCGGCACGGCGACCGACGCGGACGCGATGCTCCGCATCCTCTTCAGCCGCCTCGGGCAGCCGCACATCGGGTCGCCGCAGGCGTTCTCCTTCAACGTGCCCTCCGCGCGCGGCACGGGCGCCATCACGGTCGAGAAGGACGGCGCGGAGCCGGCCCTGCGCACTTTCGAGGTGACCGGCGGCATGTGCCCGCACTGCGAGGGCCGCGGCACGGTCTCCGACATCGACCTCTCCGCCCTCTTCGACGACTCGAAGTCGCTCGCGGACGGCGCCATCACCGTGCCCGGCTACTCCGCGGACGGCTGGATGGTGCGGGTCTTCGCCGAGTCCGGCTTCCTCGACCCGGTCAAGCCCATCCGCGACTACACCGCGCAGGAGCGCGAGGACTTCCTGCACCGCGCGCCGACGAAGGTGAAGCTCGGGAACATGAACCTCACCTTCGAGGGGCTCGTGCCGAAGGTGCGCAAGTCGTTCTTCACGAAGGACCGCGATGCCCTGCAGCCGCACGTCCGCGCGTTCGTCGACCGCGCGGCGACCTTCACCGCCTGCCCCGGGTGCGGCGGCAGCCGCCGCTCGGCAGCGGCCCGGTCCTCGAGGATCGCGGGGATCGGCATCGCCGACGCCTGCGCGATGCAGCTCAGCGACCTGGCCGCATGGGTCCGGTCGCTCGACGAGCCGTCGGTGGCGCCGCTGCTCACGACGCTGCAGGCCCTGCTCGACTCGTTCGAGGAGATCGGGCTCGGCTACCTGTCGCTCGACCGCGCCTCCGGCACCCTCTCGGGAGGCGAGGCGCAGCGCGTGAAGATGATCCGCCACCTCGGGTCCTCCCTCACCGACGTCACCTACGTGTTCGACGAGCCCACGACCGGGCTGCACCCGCACGACATCCGCCGCATGAACGAGCTGCTGCTGCGCCTCCGCGACAAGGGCAACACGGTGCTCGTGGTCGAGCACAAGCCGGAGACGATCGCGATCGCGGACCACGTCGTCGACCTGGGACCGGGTGCAGGCGGCGCGGGCGGCACGGTCTGCTTCGAGGGCACGGTCGAGGCGCTGCGCCGCAGCGGCACGGCCACCGGCCGGCACCTCGACGACCGCGCGACCGTGAAGGCCGCCACCAGGACCCCCACGGGAGCCCTCGCCGTCCGCGGTGCCGACGCGCACAACCTCCACGACGTCGACGTCGACCTGCCGCTCGGGGTGCTCGTCGTGGTCACCGGGGTCGCAGGGTCCGGCAAGAGCTCCCTCATCGGCGGCTCGGTCTCCACCCGGGACGACGTGGTCACGGTGGACCAGAGCCCCATCCGCGGTTCGCGGCGCAGCAACCCGGCCACCTACACGGGCCTGCTCGACCCGATCCGCACCGCGTTCGCGAAGGCGAACGGCGTGAAGCCCGCGCTGTTCAGCGCGAACTCGGCAGGCGCGTGCCCGAGCTGCAACGGCGCCGGCGTCGTCTACACGGACCTCGGCATGATCGCGGGCGTCGCGCTGCCCTGCGAGGTCTGCGGCGGCAGGCGGTTCGACGCCTCCGTGCTCGAGTACCGGCTCGGTGGTCGCGACATCAGCGAGGTGCTCGCGATGTCGGCTTCGGAGGCGGAGGCGTTCTTCCGCACGGACGCGAAGGTGCCGGCCGCCCACGCGATCGCGGCTCGGCTGGTCGACGTCGGCCTGGGCTACCTGACCGTCGGCCAGCCGCTGACCACGCTGTCGGGCGGCGAGCGCCAGCGCCTGAAGCTGGCCGTGCACCTGGGCGACCCCGGCGGAGTGCTCGTGCTCGACGAGCCGACCACCGGGCTGCACCTCGCCGACGTGCGGCAGCTGCTCGCGCTGCTCGACCGCCTGGTCGACTCCGGCCGATCGGTGATCGTGGTGGAGCACCACCAGGCCGTGATGGCCCACGCCGACTGGATCATCGACCTCGGGCCCGGCGCCGGCCACGACGGTGGTCGCGTCGTGTTCGAGGGCACCCCGGCGGACCTCGTCGCCGCGCGGTCGACCCTCACCGCGGAGCACCTCGCCGCGTACGTGGGCGCCTAGGCGCCCCGCCGCTCAGTGCGCCGCGTGCACCACCGCGTGGCCGAGCCCGCGGCCGATCATCCAGCGGTTCACCGGGGTGGTGACGACGAAGGCGAGCGCGAGCGACAGGGCGAGCGAGCCCCAGAACAGCGGGCTGCCGAGCCCGGCGTCCATGGCACCCGGGATCCCGGCGACGACGGTGTTGTCCACGACCTCCATCACCGCGATCGACACCGTGTCGGCCGCGAGGGCGAGCCGGAAGGCCCGGCGCAGGTCGACGCCGCTGCGCAGGACGCCGCGCATCGTGAGGGCGTAGCCGAACGCGAAGGCGAGGACGACGGACAGCACGATCACCACGGCGTTCGACAGGCCGAGCGCCGTGCCGATCACCATGCCGAGCACCTCGCCGATCGCGCAGCCGGTCAGGCAGTGCAGCGTCGCCTGGGCCGCCATCGCCCAGGTCGCGCCCCCGGTGCGGGCGTGCTCGTCGTGGTGCGCGTGCTGGGTCATGGAGCCTCCTCGAATACCCCCTAGGGGTATCACCCGTCGCTCGCCGACGCAAGTACCCCCAGGGGGTATGCGCACCGCGTCACATCGCCGAACGGATGAGGTGATCGGGCGGCACGAGAGGACGGTGCGGCACGGGCGCCTCCGTCTCGGTCCACGCCCCCGGCCCGGAAGCCGCGTCCGCGATACGGCGCCGGAAGCGACCGGCCGACGGGTCGTCGTGCTGGAAGCCGACCTCCCACGGGCCGGCGTGCTGCTCGAGCAGGGCGAGGGCCACCGCGGTGCCGAGTCCCGTGCGGCGCAGCGGCGGCGCCACCCAGAAGGCCGCCACCGGCCGGTGGTCCGCCTGCAGCCCGCTCACGAGCGCGAAGGCGACGGGCGCGTCCTCCCCGGTGTTCGGGTGCGGACGCCAGGCCAGGTGCCCGGCGCCGTCCCGCGACGGGAAGTCGCGCAGCGGCGCCGCGCCGTACCGGCCGTCGGAGTACGGCAGTCCGCCGACGACGGGTGACAGGTCCTGCCGGAACGCCTGCCACAGCCACGCCACGACGCCCCACTGGTCCGCGCGGACCGGTCGCAGCACCGCCCCCGCCGGCAGCGGGACCTCCTCCAGCGCCATGCGCTCACGCCACGGCCGACGCCGTGGGATGCAGGGGTCAGGCGGCGAGCGCCACCGCCGCGCGGCCGCCGGAGGACCGCTGCGCAGCGGGACGCGACGCCCGCAGCCCATCCGCCACGCCGGTCGTGAGGTCGAGCAGCGTGACGCCGAGCGCGCCGGCAACCGCGGCGATCATCTCGCTCGACGGCTCCTTCGCACCGCGCTCCATCTCCGACAGGTACTGGGGCGAGACGCCGGCGCGAGCGGCGGTCTCGCCGAGCGTCTCGCCGCGGTCGTGCCGCAGCTTGCGGAGGCGGTCGCCGAGCATGTGCCGCCAGAGCGGCTCGACGGGCGCGGCGTCCCGCGGCGCCGGGCGGCGGGGTCCGGCGGGTGCGGGCGGGAGCTGCGGGGCGGTTTCGGCCATGCCGGATGCTAGATCGGCGCCTCCGACCTCCTCCAGACCGCTCCGCTCAGAGCAGAACGAGCGGCTCAACGGGCCTGGACGACGCGGTCGAGCCACTCCCCGAGCAGGCGCCGCTCACCGGCGCTGAGGACCTCGAGATCGCCGGCCGCGGCACGGAGGGCGACCGCGGCGGCGCGCACGTCGTCCCGACCGCCCTCCCCCGGACCCGCCGCGGCGGCGTGGTCGTCGGTGAGGATCTGCCGCAGCACCGCTTCGTAGAGCAGGTCGGACAGGCCGCCGTCGCGCGCCTCGGGCGGTGAGGCGAGCAGCGTCTGGATGACCCCGACGCCGGCCGCCTGCACGAGGTCGACCGCCTGCTGCTCGCTCACGCGCAGCCGGCCCGCGAGCGCGACGCGGTGGATCCGCGCCGTGAGCACCGCGCGCCCGGTCCGGGCCGCCGCGGACCGCCGGACGCGGTCGGGATCGCTCAGCAGCCGGAACACCCCGGGGTTCGCGAGCCCGAAGGCGATCTGCCCGTCCCACCCGGCCCGCAGGTCGACGAGGGGGTCGACGCCCGCCGACTCCGCAGCGGCGACCACCGCCGCCTTCGCGTCCACCTGCTCCGCCATGACGTGCTCGGCGACGGCCTCGAGCAGCCCGTCCTTGTCACCGAACAGGCGGTAGATCGTCGCGCCTGGACCCCGGCCCGCTCCGCGACCCCGCGGTGGTCACCGCGGCCGGCCCCTGGTCGGCGAGGAGCCCTGCTGCCGAGCGGACGATGCGGGACCGCACGTCCTCCTTGGTGCTCGCGATCGCCACGGATCAACGATAACGACATGCTGCTACCACTGTGTTAGCGTCGCTAACGTTCACCAGCTACCAACGGAACGGACCACGGATGATCGTCATCACCGGCGCCACGGGCGCCCTCAACGGCGCGACCGCCGAGCGCCTGCTCGAGCGTCACGGACCCGATCGCATCGTGGTGGTCGCGCGCGACCCCGCGAAGGCGCAGCGGTTCGCAGACCTCGGGGTGCAGGTCCGTCGCGGCGACTACGCCGATCCGGCATCGCTCCCCGACGCGTTCGCCGGTGCGGACCAGCTGCTGCTGGTGTCCTCCAGCGACCCGACGGCGGACGCGGTCGCACTCCACCGCGCCGCGATCGACGCCGCGGTCGAGGCCGGGGTCGGCCGCGTCCTCTACACGAGCCACCAGGGCGCAGGGCTCGGCAGTCCCTTCGGGCCGGGGCACGACCACGCCGCGACCGAGCAGGCGCTCGCCGCGTCGGGCCTGCGGTGGACCTCGCTGCGGAACGGCTTCTACGCGCACAGCCTCGTCTGGCTCGCCGGCCCCTGGCAGCGGACGGGCGTGATCTCGGTGCCCGGCGACGGCCCGGTGTCGTGGACCGCGCGGGAGGACGCCGCGGCTGCGGCGGCGACCGTGCTCGAGGCGGACGGCGGCTTCGACGGCCCCGTCGTGCTGACCGCCGGTGCGGCCCCGACCTTCGAGGAGGTCGCCGCGATCGCGTCCGAGGTGACGGGGCGCACCATCCGCCACGAGGTCGTGACGGAGGAGGCGTGGGCGGCGGCGCAGCAGGCGGCAGGGCTGCCGGAGCCGGCGATCCGCTTCACGCTCGGCTTCTACCGGGCCGCCGAGGAGGGGCGCTTCGCCGGCGTCGACCCGCTTCTGGGCAGCCTGCTCGGCCGGTCCCCGCGCTCGGTCCGCGCCGAGCTCGAGGCGGAGGTCGCGGCAGGCCGCTGACCGCACGATCGCGCCGCGCGCGGTGGTGCCCGGTGACGCACCGCTCGCGGCGAGGCCGCGTCAGCCGATCGGCAGGCCGATCCGCGCGTCCTCGAGCGCACGACGGACCGCGCCGAGGGCACCGGCGACGGCGTCCACCTGCTCCTCGGTGAGCGACGGTGCGATCAGCCGCTCGAGCTCCTCGTCGAAGGTGCGCTGCGCGGCGGCGACCAGGGCCGTGCCGGACGCGGTCAGACGGACCAGCGACGAGCGCCGATCCGCCGGGTTCGGCACCCGAGCGGCCCAGCCCCGCGCCTCCAGCCGGTCCACGCCCTTGCTCACCGCCCCGATGCCGGCCGCGAACACCGTCGCCATGTCGGCGACGCGGGCGTCGGCATGAGCGCCCAGGTACCGCAGCAGCTCGAACTGCGACGTGACGATGCCGTGCTCCACGCGGAGGCGCTCGCCCACCGCGTTGTAGATCCGCGTCTCTGCGCGGACGAGGTCGTCGAAGAGCTCTCGGCGACGGTCCACCGAGGAGGGCGACGAGGAAGAAGAACTTGCCACGGCATGTAGCCTACTGATGCATGCCCAGGCATGCAGTTGATCGAGCGATGGAGGACGGGATGAGCAGTGCACAACGGGCCGCTCTGGCGGCGACGCTGCGGAACGGTCCGCAGGACGAGGGCGAGCAGTCCGTGGAGCGGATGCGGGCCGGGTTCGCCCTGCTGATGGCGGGGTTCCCGGTGCCCGAGGACGTCCGGCGGACCGCGACGTCGATCGGAGCCCGCCCCGCGGTCCTCGTCGAACCGCTCGAGCGCTCGCACGCCGGCACGATCCTCTACTTCCACGGCGGCTCCTTCTCGCTCGGTTCTCCGGAGACGGCGATGGCCTTGACCGCGAACCTCGTGCGGCGCACCGGTGTGCGCGCGATCTCCGTGGAGTACCGGCTCGCTCCCGAGCACCCCTTCCCCGCCGCGATCGACGACGGCGTCGCCGCCTACCGCAGCCTCCTCGACGACGGTGCGGACCCGGGGTCGATCGTCTTCGCGGGCGACTCGGCGGGCGGCGGCCTGACGGTGACGGTCTGCCTGGCGGCGCGGGATGCGGGTCTCCCCGTGCCTGCCGCGCTCCTCGCGTTCTCACCGGCGCTGGACCACACGCGGTCCGGCGACTCGATGCGCACGAAGGAGGGGGTCGATCCCTTCTTCACCCGGGAAGGGATGCGACGGACCGGCGAGCTGTACCTGGGCGGCGCGGACCCGGAGCAGCCGCTGCTCGCTCCCGCCCTGCACGCGGACCTGCGCGGGTTCCCGCCGATGCTCCTGCAGGTGGGCACGGACGAGCTGCTGCTCGACGACTCCACCCGCATGGCTGCACGGGCCCGGGCGCAGGAGGTCGACGTGATCCTCGACGTCGTCGCCCGCGTGCCCCACGTGTTCCCCGCGTACACGGGCGCGCTGGACGAGGCCGGCCAGGCCCTCGACCGAGCCGCGCTGTTCCTCACCCAGCACCTCCCGGCGGGATGAACCGCCTTCCGGTCCGCCGCGCGCTTGCGGTCCGCCTCGTGCGCCCGCAGGCGCGCGCGACGGACCGGCAGCGCAGGCGGGCCGACGCCCGGGTCAGCAGCCCGAACGGGGGCGGCCCCGGCGTGCAGTGAGCCCCCCGTGGTGCACGGAACACCCGCGCTCCCGTCACCTCCGAGGCCCGTTTCCCAGGTGATCCGCACTTTCGTGCAGATCGCCCGCGAACGAGGGGTTCAGGCACCCACCCGACCGCGGGTAGAACACCTCTCGCAGCGGGTCGCCCCGCGAGCGGACGACACCACGGCACGGGAGGAGCACGGGATGACCACCATCGCCCCAGGGCGTCCTGACAGCGGGCAGGAGCGGCCCGTCACGCTGCTCTCCACGCTCACGCGGCGCTCCTTCGCAGCCCTCAGCCGCGAGCAGGCGCTGGCGGTGCTGCAGGAGCGGCCCGATCCCGTCGCGGCCATCCGCCGGTCCGGTCCCGACCCCTACTCCGTGCTGCTGTTCGGCGCGGGGGTGCTGCGGGGCGTCGGGCTGCGGGACCACGAGCAGGGGCTGCCGGGCCGACTCGCGGACGAGCTCGCGGCGCAGCGCCGGCGCGGCGTGCACCTCGACGTCGTCGCCGAGCCGCAGCCGACCGCGCCGAAGGCGCTCAACGGACTCGCCGGCCTGCGCCTCCGCCGCTACGACGCGGTCATCGTCGTGCTGGGCGAGCAGGACACGGCGAACCTCGCCGCCGCGCAGTGGCGCGGCGCGCTCGTCGGGCTCACCAAGCTGCTCGTCACCGACACCTGCCCGACCGCGGGGGTGTTCCTCTACGACTCCACGCGCGCCGTCTCGCCGGTCGTCGTGGAGCAGCCGAACCCGCGCGCCGCCGCGGGCATCGACCGGATCGTCTCCGTGAGCGAGGAGGTGTGCGGGCTCGCCCGCCGCGTCCGGTTCGCCGAGGTCCCGGAGGCGGTGCTGCCCGCCGACCCGACCCGCGGGTTCGCCGACGGCACCTACCGGGACTGGGCGGCATGGATGGTCGAACGCCTCCACCCCGCCCTCGACGAGCTGGACCGCAGCGCCGCCGAGGACCTGCCGAAGCGGTTCCGCAACCGGCCGCAGGACGAGCGCCTGCGGCAGCGCGCGGTCGCGTCCCTGCGGCTGCGGCCCGGGACCCGCGACGACCACCTCGACCGGGAGGTGCGGCAGGTCAGGACGCTCTACCGGGCCGGCGGCGCCGCGCTGACGGTGCTCGACGGCGACAGGGCCTACACCCGGGCGACGACCGAGCCGGAGATCCAGGTGATGGAGCGCTCGCAGGCCTTCTGCGACCTCGGCATCCGCAGCGACGGCCCGCTCGTGATCAACGACACGCTGCTCGATCCGCGCACGCGGGAGAACCCGTCCACCCGGGCCGGGGTCCGCTTCTACGCGGGGTGGCCGGTGCACACCTGGGACGGCTATCGGATCGGCATGGTGTGCGTCTACGGGCCGACCCCGCGGTCGCTGCGATCGCGCGACCTCGACGGGCTGCGCGACAGCGCCGCCCGCATCGAGGAGCTGCTGTGGAAGGACGCCCTGGCGGGCGCCCGGCCCGTCTAGGCGTCAGCCCAGCCAGCGACGCCAGCCCGACGGGCCCGGCTCCGAGCCGAGCGCGCGGGCGGCCTCGCTCACGTCCTCCGCGGTCAGCGTGGTGACGTCGTCCCGGTCGAGCGAGTCGAGGTCGACGCCGCCCGCCTGCGTCAGGCGCAGCGCCTGGCGGTTCAGCGCCTGCTCGAACAGCGTGCGGGCGAAGCGCGCGTTGCCGGAGTCGTCGCCGCGTCGCGCTCCCGCGAAGATGCGGCGGAGGCCCTCCTCCGCGCCCGGCGCCAGCGCGTACTCGTGCTGGCCGGCGATGTCGGCGAAGATCGCGAGCAGCTCCTCCGTCGAGTAGTCGGGGAAGCTGATCTCCCGGGCGAAGCGCGACCGCAGGCCGGGGTTCGAGAGCAGGAACGACTCCATCAGCCTCGGGTAGCCGGCCACGATCACGACCAGCCGGTGGCGGTGGTCCTCCATCCGCTTCAGCAGCACCTCGATCGCCTCGGGGCCGAAGTCGAGGCGCCCCTCCCCCTCCGGAGCGAGGGAGTACGCCTCGTCGATGAACAGCACGCCGTCGAGCGCCCGGCGGATGACGCGGTCGGTCTTGATCGCGGTCGCGCCGACGTACTGCCCGACGAGCCCCGCGCGGTCCACCTCGACGAGGTGCCCCTTCTGCAGCAGGCCGACCGCGCGGTACATCTCGGCGAGCAGCCGCGCGACCGTCGTCTTGCCCGTGCCCGGGTTGCCGAGGAACACGAGGTGCTGGGAGGTCGCGACCTCGGGCAGGCCGTGCGCCTTGCGCCGGGCCTGCACCTGGAGGAACGCGACGAGCGCGCGCACCTGCTCCTTCACGCTCTCGAGGCCCACCAGCGCGTCGAGCTCGGCCTGCAGCTCCGCGAGCGGCCGCGCAGGCCCGGGACGCCCGCCGAGCAGGTCGCTCACGAGCTCGCCGACGCCGCCCTCGCGCCCGGGCTGGCGCAGGCGGTCGCTGACCCGGCCCACGGTCTCGCGGAGATCGTCGAGCGGGTTGCGACTGGAGGCCATGCGCGGAGAGTAGGCGCCGGGCTCGGGAGTCGGCCGGGCGCAGCGGAGCGCCCGGCCGACCGATCGCGGCTACTCCCCGAGCAGCTTCGCCTTCGCCGTGCGGAACTCGTCGTCGGTCAGCAGGCCCCGCTCGTTCAGCGAGGCGAGCCGCTCGAGGCCGGCCACCACGTCGCCGCCCTCGGCCGGCGGCGCGGTCGGCGCCGCAGTCGGCGCCGCGGCCGTGCGGCGGCGCACGATGTCGGCGAGCCGCTGCACCTCGACGTCGAGCACGTGGGGCAGCGCCGGGGTCGGGAACCGCTCCTGGAAGTCCTTCTGCAGCCCCTCCGCGGCCTTCGCGATCTGCGAGATGCGGCCCGGCGTGACGGAGAAGAGCTTGGAGGCCTCGACCCGGCTGATGGAGAGCCGCGGGACCGCCGAGCGCACGATGCCGTCGAGCTGCTTGGACAGGTTGCGCGACATGTCGGCGACGCCCGGGATCTGGAAGTCCTTGAACACCTCCGGCGCGATGGTCGACGTCGGCACCGAGTTCGCGATCGCCCGGCGGAGCGCGTCGAGCGACGGGGACAGGACCTTGTCGTAGTGCTCCAGCATGTTCTGCATCGCCTCGCCGGCGATCTCGCTGAGCCGCCGCAGCTCCTCCGGGTACTGGTCCGGCTGCGCCGAGCCCCCGCCGGCCGGGGCGCCCGCCTCCGGAGCGCCGTCGTCGTCCGCCGCCGCGTCCGGTGCGGGGCCCAGATCGGGCTCGCCCTCGACCGGGCCGGGAGGGTTCAGCAGGTCGCCCGAGCCGGCCTCGTCGAGCGGGGCGCCGTCGTGCGAGGAGTGGTCGTCAGTCATGCGTTAGAGGCTAACGCCGCAGGCCGAGAAGCGGGAGGGCGCTCGTCCCTGGGAACTCGGCCCGCCGTCAGACGGACGCGCGCAGCCTGGCCGTGCCGCGTCAGACGGAGCGGCACCCGAAGCGGAGGAGGACACCATGGTCGACGGAGTGGCAGCGGTCTGGGTGCCGGTCAGCGACATGCGGCGAGCGGTCGGGTTCTACCGCGACGTGCTCGGCCTGGACGTGACCGAGACGGACGCGGACTGGAGCGAGGTCGACGCGAACGGCCTGAAGCTCGGCCTGAACGCGCGCGAGCAGGTGCAGCAGGGCTCCGGCGGCGGCGCGGTCGTGTCGTTCCAGCCGGACTCGAGCATCGACGACGAGGTGCAGCGCCTGACGCGGGCCGGCGTCTCGTTCACGGGCGGCATCAGCGACCACGAGTGGGGCCGCATCGCCCCGTTCCGGGACAGCGAGGGCAACGACCTGCAGCTCTACACGCCGCCGCAGGGCTGAGCGCCGCCGTCGCGCCGGAAGACCTCCGGCGCGGTGCCGATCCCGCGGGCCGTGCCAGCGGGTTCCCGGCGGACTCGCAGGCCCGGATGGATCCGTGCGGGCTCCGCGCGCCGTAGTGATGGAGGAGGGCGCGGCGCGCGCCCTCGGAACGGGACGAGGCGGCGTGCTGGTGGAGACGAGCGGGGCCGGCGGCGACCCCGGCTCGCTCCCCCGCCCCTCTAGCATTTGGACCGCGATCGGTCGCCGTGGTCCGGTCGAGGCGGCGGACGGTGCGCCCGGCGGGACCGAGGATCGAGCGATGCAGGACGAGGGCGACGCGGATGCCGTCGACCTCGCGTTCCGCGCCGGTGACGAGGCCGCGCTCGAGACCGCCTATCGCCGCTGGGGGCCGCTCGTGCACACGCTCGCCCTGCGCAGCCTCGGACAGGTGCAGGACGCGGAGGACGTGACCCAGCGGGTCTTCATCGCGGCCTGGCGGCGCCGGGAGACCTACGACCCGCAGCGCGCGCGGCTCTCGGCCTGGCTCGTCGGCATCACCCGCCACGAGATCGCCGACGCGCACGCGGCGCGCGCCCGCACCGCCGCAGTCGACCTCGACGCCGTGGAGGAGCGGTCCGCCGAGGCGCCCGAGCCGACGGATCGGCTGCTCGTCGCGGACGAGATCGCCCGGCTGTCGCCGCAGGCGCAGACCGTGGTGCGGCTCGCCTTCTACGACGACCTCACCCACCAGCAGATCGGCGAGCGCCTCGGCCTGCCGCTCGGCACCGTGAAGAGCCACATCCGCCGCAGCCTCGAGCGGATGCGGCGCCGGTTGGAGGTGGGCGATGACGCACCTCGATCCTGAACTGCTCGCCCTGCTCGCCCTCGGCGAGGACGCGGCGACGCCCGAGCAGCGCGCCCACCTCGCCGGGTGCGCCGCGTGCGGTGCGACGCTCCGCGGGCTGCAGCGCGCGGTCGTCGCCGGCCGGAGCGCCGAGGGCGCCCCGCCGCTCGACGTGCCCGCCCCGCGGGTGTGGGAGGGGATCGCGCAGGAGCTCGGTCTGGGCGCCGCCGCGACCCGGTCGGCGCCGGTCGTCCCGCTGCGACGACGCCGCCGGGTCGCGGTGCGGGCGGCGGCGGCCGCCGCCGTGGTGCTGCTGGTCGGCGGCATCGGCGTCGTGCTGCTGCGGTCGGTCTCGGATCCCGTCGCCTCCGCCCGCCTCACCGCCTTCCCGGGCTGGAAGGGCCAGAGCGGCACCGCGGTGCTCGAGCGCGCGGGGGACGGCGAGCAGGTCGTGGACGTGCGCACCACGGTGCAGCCGGACGGCCGCACCGATCACGAGGTGTGGCTGATGACGGCGGGCGCGGAGCGGCTGGTGAGCCTCGGCGTGCTCCACGGGACGAGCGGCCGCTTCTCCGTGCCCGCCGGGCTCGACGTGCACCGCTTCCGCTTCGTCGACGTGTCGGACGAGCCGCGCGACGGCGACGTCGCGCACTCCGGCGACTCGATCGTGCGGGGCGCGCTGCGGTTCTGATCCGGCGTCAGCCGGCGGCGGCCGGTGCCGCCGTCGACGAGCGCTCGACGAGCCTGGTCGCCAGCTCCTCCCGCGGCACGGCGGTGCCCGTGCCCGACGCCATCCGCAGCAGCATCCGGACCGCGGCCGCCCCGAGCTCCCCGATCGGCTGGCGCACCGTGGTCAGCGGCGGGGTCGCCCACGACGCCTCGGGGATGTCGTCGAAGCCGACGACGCTGACGTCCTGCGGGACCCGCAGCCCGAGGGTCCGCGCCGCGTCGTACGCGCCGATGGCCATCAGGTCGCTGCAGCAGAAGATCGCGGTCGGCGCATGCTGCCGCAGCAGCCGCTCCGCCGCCACCGCCGCCTGCTCGCGCCCCCAGTCGGCGGAGCCCTCCCCCAGCAGCTCCGCCCCCGGCACGGCGCGCAGGCCGGTGCGGAAGCCGTCGAGCCGGGCCTGGCTGTACAGGTGGCTGCGCTCCCCGCCGAGGGCGACGAAGCGGCGGTGGCCGAGGCCCAGCAGGTGCTCCGCAGCCGTGCGACCGCCCTCCCAGTTCGTCACGCCGACGCTCGCGGCGTTCGCGGGCGGCCGGCTCATGGGGTCGATGAGGACGTAACGGCGCCGCGCGGCGCGCAGCAGCTCGAGCTGCGCCGTCGTGGGATCGAGCAGCGCGATCACGATGCCGGCGGACCGGCGGCGCAGCAGGCGCTGCAGCCACGCGCCGTCGCGGCGCGCGATGGTCAGCACGACGTCGTGGTCCGCGGCGGTCGCCGCCTCCTCCACCCCGACGAGCGCCTCGTTCACCCAGCTGCCGCGCACGTCGCTGAGCACGAAGTCGACGAGGGCGGGCTCGGCGCGATCGGCGCCGCGTCCGCTCCGTCCCTCGTAGCCGAGGGACTCCACCGCCGCCATCACGTCGAGGCGCGTGCGCGCGGACACGTCGGTGCCGCCGCGCAGCACCTTGGAGACGGTGGGCACGCTCGTGCCGGCCAGCGCGGCGACCTCCGCCAGGGTGCGCCTGCGGCCCGTGACGCGGTCCCCGATGCTCACGCGCCGAGCCTAGGGGCACGACGGGTTTGCGCAACTCTTTCTTCGTGTCGCTCTTGCCAGGCCGCAGTCCTGCGGGGACGATGACGGGATCACCTCGGGAGCGGAAGCGACTCTTTTCGCAACTCGAACGACGACGCGGGCAGAGCGGCCCGCGGAAGGAGCAGACGTCGATGACGACGATGCAGGTCTCACGCCGGGCGTTCGCGACGATGGCCGGCGGGGCGCTCGCCACGCTCGGCCTCGCCGCCTGCAGCACCGGCGGCGGCAGCGGCTCGAAGGGGCCGATCAAGTTCTGGAACATGCAGTGGGGCGCGACGTCGTTCCAGTCCCTCGATGCGCGCATCACCGAGGCGTACAAGCCGAAGGGCGACCTGCCGCCGGCGAAGTACCAGTCGGTGGCGTGGCAGGCGTTCACCCAGACGTTCTCGACGGCGATCGCGGCCGGGAACGGGCCGGCGGTGAGCAGCGGCAGCGGCACGCAGGCGTTCCAGTTCGCGAAGCAGAACCGCATCGCGTACGCGGACGACCTGATCGAGTCGTGGAGGAGCAGCGGGCTGTACGACGACTTCCTCCCCGGCGTCTTCGACACGATGAAGACGGACAAGGGCTACGTCGCCGTGCCCTACAACCTCGACATGCGGGTGCTCTGGTACAGCAGGTCGCTGCTCGAGAAGGCCGGCGTGCAGCCGCCCACCGACTGGCAGACGCACCTCGACGCCTGCGCGGCGCTGAAGCGCATCGGCGTCTACGGGTTCGGGCTCAGCGGCGGCGCCCAGGGCAACGCGTTCCAGGCCGTCGTCGGCTGGATGATCAACAACGGCGGCGGCATCTTCGACGAGAGCCAGAAGCCGGACCTCGTGACGCCGGCGAACATCGAGGCGCTCGACTACGTGCAGGAGCTGATCCGCAAGGGCTACTCGGACCCGCGGAGCGTCGGGTACTCCACCGCGAACACGCAGTCGCAGTGGAAGGCGAAGAAGTTCGGCATGCAGGTGGAGGCGCCGGGCCTCGCGGCGCAGCTGGGCGGCGAGTTCGCGAAGGACGTCGTGGTGGGCGATCCGCTGACCAGCGCCTCCGGCAAGAAGGGCGCCCTGTCCTTCCCGAACAACATCATGATGTACACGAACACCCCCACCCAGAAGGGCTCGGAGGCGTTCATGACGTACTACTTCAGGAACATGGCGCCGCTGTGGACGCAGAACACGGGCATCGGCCTGCCGGTGCTGAAGTCGATCGCGGCGACGAAGGAGTTCCAGGCCGACCCGAACGCGGCGAAGATGATCAAGGACTGGCAGCCGATCTGCAGGACGTGGGCCGCCCCCGGGGGCGCCGCGCTGTTCTCGAACGTGACGCTCGTGGACAGCACGCCCGCGATGACGACCTTCGGGCAGACCGTCATCGGCCTGCGAGCCACGCCGAAGGAGGCGCTGACCACGCTGCAGAAGACCCTCGACGCCGGCATCAAGGCCTGACCGACCCGCGGGAGGCGCCCGACGCCGGGCACCTCCCGCGGATCCGCCGGGACTAGGAGCGCGCGGCGCCGGCCCCCGCGAGCAGCGCGGGCAGCCGCTCGAGCTGCAGCGCCTCGTGCGCGAAGCCCCCGCCCTCGTGGCCGCCGTGGTGGTACACCTGCAGCTCCTTCTCGCCGGCGTACGCGTTGAACGCGGCGTAGACCGTCGACGGCGGGCAGATCGCGTCCATCAGGCCGACCGAGAACAGGGCCGGCGCCTCCGCGCGGGCGGCGAAGTGCACGCCGTCGAAGTACTCGAGCACGCCGAACGCGGCCTCCCGCGAGCCGGGGTAGCTCGCGAGCAGCACGGCCAGCTCGCTGTACGGGATGGTGCCCGACAGGTCGACGCCGCGCGGCACGTCGCTCAGGAACGGCACGTCGATCAGCGCCGCCCCGATCCCCTCGGCGAGCCCGGCGACCGCGAGCGCGATGCCGCCGCCCTGGCTGACGCCCGCGACGGCGAGGCGGTCGGCGTCGACGCCCGGCAGCTGCCGAGCGGCGTCGACCGCGAGCACCGCGTCGGTGTAGAGGCGCCGGTAGTAGTAGGTCTCCCGCGACTCGATGCCCCGCGTGATGTGGCCGCCGTACGCGCGGCGGAGTCCGCCGATGTCGCTCGTGTCCGACGCGTAGCCCGCGACCGAGCCCTGCCCGCGGTTGTCGACCGTGAGCACCGCCGACCCGGCGAGCGCCAGCGGGTGCACCATGTGCGGCAGCCCGCGCCCGCAGTTGTAGCCGACGTAGCGGACGACGATCGGTGCATCCCCGTCGGCCCCGACCGGCCGGTGCAGCCAGGCCTTGATCGGCTCGCCGTCGTACCCGCTGAAGGTGACGTCGTGCACCTCGACGGCCGTCAGCCCGGCGTCCACCCGGGTGACGACGGGCGCGAACGCGAGCTCGCGGGAGGCGCGGAGGGTGTCGCCCCAGAACCCGTCGAAATCGGCGGGCTCCGGCACAGCGGATCGGTACCGCTGCAGCTCGGCGAGGGGCAGGTCGGTCAGTGGCACGGGTCTCCTCCGCGGGACGGGCGGTCAGGCCTTGACGGAGCCCTCGAGCAGCGCGGAGATGAAGGCGCGCTGGAACACGAGGTACACGATCAGGGTCGGGGTCAGGATGAGCAGGGCGCCGGCGCAGAGCAGCGGGATGTTCGTGCCCCACTGCCCCTGGAAGGCGCCGAGCGCGCCCGCCATCGTGCGCTTGAGCGGATCGTCCACGAGCACGATCGCGAGCAGGAACTGGTTCCAGGTCCACAGGAACAGCAGGATCCCGAGCGAGGACAGCGCCGGCTTCGCCAGCGGCACCTGCACCCGCCAGAACAGCTGCCAGGTGGAGGCGCCGTCGATGCGGGCCGCCTCCGTGATCTCCGCGGGCATGTTCACGAAGTGGGCGCGCATCCAGACGATCGCGAACGGCATGTACAGGCCGATCAGCGGCAGGATGATCGCCCACCTGGTGTTGAGCAGCCCCATCGAGCGCACCTGGTAGTAGAGCGGCGTGATGATGCCCTCGAGCGGCAGGGTGAGGCCCAGCACGAACGCGAGGAACGCGATCCGGTGGCCCGGCACCCTGAGGTGGCCGAGCGCGAAGCCGGCCATCGTGGAGATCAGCATGCTGATCGGCACGACCGCGAGCACGATGATCGCGCTCGAGAAGAGCAGCGCGCCCATGTCCGCGACCTGGAACGCCTGCACGAAGTTCTCCCAGTGCAGCGTCTCGGGCAGGTCGACCCCGGAGGGGTAGGTGCCGGAGGCGTGCAGGGCGGTGAGCAGCACGCTGACGAACGGCACGATCGTGACGATCATCAGCAGGATCAGGATGATCCGCCCGGGCAGGCCGGCGCGGACGGTGGTGACGGAGCTCACTGGTCGGTCCCCCGGAACACGCGCTGGATGGGCAGGACGACGGCGAGCACGAGGACCATCAGCGCGACCGCCAGCGCCGACGCGAGCCCCACCTCCCGCTGCGTGAAGGCCAGGTAGAAGATCTGCAGGCCGGGCACCATCGTCGAGTTGCCGGGGCCGCCCTGCGTCGAGATGTAGATGATGTCGAAGCTGGCGAGCGCGGCGATCACCGTGACGGTGATGCACACGCCGATCTCCTGCTTGAGCAGCGGCGCGGTGATCGACCAGAACTCGCGGATCGCACCGGCGCCGTCGAGGCGCGCGGCCTCGGAGAGGCTGGTGTCGAGCTTGCTCATGCCGGCGAGCAGCAGCAGCGTGCAGAGCCCGAGCAGCACCCACGCGCCGATGACGCCGACGGCGGGCAGCGCCCAGTTGAAGTCGCCGAGCCAGGCGCGGGTGACGCCGCCGAGGCCCACGGCGCCGAGCAGCTGGTTGACCAGGCCGTCGGTGGAGAGCAGCCAGGTCCAGATGATGCCGGCGGCCACCAGCGGGATGATCTGCGGCAGGAAGAGGACGACGCGCGCGACGCCCGCCAGCGTGCTGCCGCTGATCCCGCGGATCGTCGCCGCGATGACGAGTCCGAGGGCGGTCGGCACGAGGCTGAAGAACACGATCAGCTCGAAGGCGTGCACGATCGAGCCGAGCAGCTCGGGCTGCGTGACGAGCGCCACGTAGTTCTGCACGCCCACGAACGTGGCCGGCGTGATGCCGTTCCAGTCGTAGAACGAGTAGTTGATCGTGCTGATGATCGGCCACAGCACGAACGCGAGGTAGAACACGGTCGCCGGCAGGAGGAAGAGCCAGCCGATCAGCGCCTCGCGCCCGAAGCGCCGCCGCGTGCTGCGGCGGCGCTCCTGGCGGAGGGAGGCACTGGTCGACGGCGTCCCGACCTCGGGCGTCGTCATGGTGCCGGTCATGTCAGCGGATCGGTCCCTACTGCTTGATCTGCGAGGTGTAGTCGGACTGCACCGACTTCAGCAGGTCGTCCGCCGAGACCCGCCCGGCGACGAGCGACTGCAGCTGCGGGGTCCAGCTCTTGGCGTAGATCGCGTTCGTCGCGTTCGCGATGAAGTCCATCGCGCCGTTGTCCTTCGAGACCTTCGCGCCGGCGGCGAGGGTCTGCCCCGTCACCGTGCTGCTGTCCACGTCGGGCATGTACGCGTCCGCGAGGCCCATCGGGTGCGAGCCGCCGACCTTCACGTCGATGGAGCGCGCCGTCTTGTCGGTGGCCACCCAGTTCAGGAAGGTCGCGGCGCAGTCGGCGTGCTTCGCTCCGGCGGCGATGCCGTAGGTGAGGGGCGCGGACATCGCGGCCTGCTTGCCGCCGGCGGTCGCGGGGGGCATCAGGAAGAAGCCGGCCTTGCCCGCCATCTGCTTGTCGAGGTTCCCCGACTCCCAGTCGCCGTCGAAGATGAACAGCGACTTGCCGCCGATGAAGCGGCTCATCATGCCGGAGTAGTCGAGCGAGTTGACGTCCTTCGCGAAGTAGCCGGCCTTGACCCACGTCTCGAGGTGCTGCGCCGCCTGCTGGTTGGTCGACGTGTCGATGTCGGCGCCCGACTTCTGGAACACCCAGTCGTTGATCGACGTGGGCGAGCCGTAGGACGCCATGAGCTGCTGCAGCGGGAAGGCGAGGCCGCCGGTCGCGCCGCCGTTGAACTGCGCGATCGGGGTGATGCCCTTGGCCTTCGCCTTCGCGAGGGCGTCGTCGAACTCGGCCAGCGTCGTCGGCGTCGAGGTGATGCCCGCCTGCTTCGCGAGGTCCTTGTTGTAGAAGACGCCGGTGAGGCTGAAGTTGAGGCCCTGGGCGTAGAGGGAGCCGGAGCCGCGGGCGCCGCTCTTCTCGACGCGCAGCTGCTCGAGCTGCGACGCCGGCCACTCGTCCCAGCCGAACGCCTTCGCGTAGCCGTCGAGGTTCTTGAGCAGCCCCTCCTTGGCGAGGTCGGCGATGCTCGGCAGGCGCATGAGGTCGGGGGGCGAGTCGGCCAGCGTGCGCGCGGCGTTCTGGGTGATGACCGCGAACTGGTCCTCGCGGATGTTCCACGTCACGTTCGGGTGCTGCTTGGTGAACTCGTCGGTGAGCGCCTTCGGCAGCGGGAAGCCCGTCTCGAAGTAGGCGGACATCGTGACCGGCTTCGTGCCGCAGGTCGGCGTGCCGCCGGCGAAGGTGGTGCTGCCCTGCGACGGGGTGGCGGCGGTGCCGCCCGGGGCGCAGGCCGAAAGGCCGAGCACGGCGGCGAGCGCCATGCCGGCCAGAGCGGGTACGCGGACCCGCGATCGTCGAGAGGGTCGGATCTTGTCCACCTTGGCCTCCTTGCTGTGGGGCGGAAACGGGCGGCGATCCGAGCGGACCGCTCTGTCCCGCGACGCAGTCAACGCCGCCGGCGTCCTCCTGTCAAGTGCTTCAATAAAAGCACTTTTATCGACGCTGAGGGCGGCTGCGACAGGAATGGTCTGCGTCAGTCCCGGACCGCTGCAGGCGCGGTCGAACCGCGCTCGACGAGGCGCAGCTCGAGGTGCGTGCGCGTCATCATCTGCAGACCGCCGGCTGCGTCGAGCAGGCGCAGCGCGACCGCTCCGGACTCCTCGAACGGCTGCCGCACGGTCGTCAGCCCGGCCGCCTCCGCCACCGGGCCGTCGTCGAAGGAGATGATGCTGAGCGCCTCGGGCACCGCGATCCCCGCCGTGCGCGCGGCGCGCAGCAGGCCGACGCCCATGCGGTCGAAATGGGCGACGAGGGCGGTCAGCGACGGATCGCGACCGACCAGGTCCCGTGCGGCGGCCGCCGCCGCGTCGGCGCTGGGTCCGCTCTCGACGACCCGCACCGAGCCTCCGGCCGCCTCCACGACCGACCGGAACCCGGCGAGCCGGCTGGTGGACTGCGACTCGTAGTCGGTCGCCTGCTGCTCCGCGACGTAGCCGATGCGCCGGTGACCGAGCGCCACGAGGTGCCGCGCGGCGAGCGCGCCCGCCTCGGCGTCGTCGACCACCAGGGTCGGGAACCGGTCGCTGTGCGCGTCGACCACGACGACGGGGACCTCGCGGTCGACCAGCCGCTGCTCCACCACGGGGTCGAGGGCCATGCCCATCACGATCAGGCCGTCGAAGCGCGCCTGCAGCGGCACGCTCGAGAGCACCGGGGAGGCGAGCTGCGCGGCCGAGCCGACGTCGAAGACCGACACCTCGGTGCCCGACGTCGCGGCCTGCTCGAGCACGCCGGACAGCCGCCGGAGGAACGAGTCGTAGGAGGTGAACGGCGCGAAGACCCCGACGCGGCGGTTCGAGCGGCGGGCGAGCACCGCCGCCTCGGGCTTCGGGATGTAGCCGAGCTCGTCGGCCACGCGCAGCACGCGCTCCCGCGTCTCGAGGCCCACCTTGTGCGGGCGGTTCAGCGCGTTGGACACCGTGGAGATGCTGACGCCGGCCTCGCGGGCGACGTCGTAGATCGTGACCAGAGCCATGCGTTCACCTCCTGCTCGGATGCGCCGTGCGCCCGCACATCCCTACCAGCAATCGGATGCGCGGCACGGATCAGCAGGCTTCGGGCACCGCCCCCGAGGGGCGAGCGATCACGCGCCGCCCCCTGCCGAGCGCGAGCAGCACGAGCAGCGAGGCGAGCGCGATGCCGCCCGCGAGGTAGAAGTCGAAGGCGATGCCGAAGGCGCCGACCCCCAGTCCCCCGACGACCGAGCCCAGCGAGATCGCGATCTGGATGGTCGAGACGAACAGCGCGAGGCTGCCGTCGGAGGCGTCCGGCGCGGCCTGCGACATCCAGGTCTGCAGGCCGAGCGGCAGCGCGCCCCACACGAAGCCCCAGACCACGAGCAGCACGAGCACGCCCGGCAGCGACCACGCGAGCAGCGGCAGGGCGACGACGGCGATCGCGAGCGCGATCTTCGTCACGGCGAGGGTGCCGGTGACGCTGCGGCTCAGCGTGATGCCCGCGACGAAGTTGCCCGCGATCCCGGCGACGCCGAACGCGAGCAGGGCGACCGTGGTGGTCGCCGGGGAGATGCGCACGAGCTCCTGCAGGTACGGCGCGACGTAGGTGTAGGCGGAGAACTGCGCGATGAACGCCAGCGCCGTGGCGATCAGGCCGATGCGGGCGCGCGGGATCGTCAGCAGCTGGCCCAGCGTCGCGAACCGGACCCGCTGCAGCGCGGGGATCCGCGGCAGCATCGTCAGCTGCAGCACGAGCGCGACCACCCCGAGGCCCGCGCCGATCACGAAGGCGAGCCGCCAGGTCGCGACGGAGGAGACGAACGCGCCGAGCGGGAGGCTGACGACCGTCGCGACCGAGACGCCCGCCGTGATGAAGGACGTGGCGCGGATGACCGCGCTCTCCTTGACGAGCCGGCTCGCGATGCCGGCGCCGAGCGCCCAGAAGCCGCCGATGCAGAGCCCGAGCAGCATCCGGGAGACGAGCAGCGCCCCGAAGCCGGGCGCGAGCGCGCCCAGCACGTCCGCGACCACGAGCAGCGCGGTCAGCGACCACAGCACGATCCGGCGGTCGACCCGGGACGTGTACACGGTGACCACGGGAGCGCCGATCGCGCCCAGGAGCGCGGTGACGACGACCATCAGCCCCGCGGTCCCGACGTCGATGCGCAGGTCCGCGGCGATCGCCGGCAGCAGACCGATCGGCAGGAACTCCGAGAGCACGAGCACGAACGACCCGAGCGCCACGGACAGCACCGCGATCCATCCTCGGCGGTCGGTCATCGCGGGCCCGCCGGCGGCGGCTGGGGTGGAGGTCATGGTCTCTCCTGAGAACGCGCGCCGAGAGGTCTCGACCGAGGAGCAGACACCGCATGCGGGCCGGCTATTCCTGGCGCAGGACGCAGGAGGGGGAGGCACGGCCCTCAGGACGCGCCTCCCCCACCGCCGCGGGCTCAGCTCCAGGCCGCGCGGACCGGCACGTCCGGGCCGGCGTTCAGCTGGGCCATCAGCCCCGCGAAGTCCTCGAGGTGCCAGGTGGTGACGATCCGGCCGTTCCGCACCTGATGCACGTCCATCGTGCGCATCTCGATGCGCCGGCCGGTGGGCTCGTGGCCCATGAACGCGCCGAGGTGGGTGCCGGACACGGTGTTGCGGACGGCGACGCGATCGCCGTCGACGAGCACGTCCTCGTGGCGGACGTCGTAGTCGGGCATCGCCTGCCGGAAGAGCGCGATCGCGGAGCGACTCGACACCGACGAGGGACGCCGGCCGCGCGGTTCGAAGAACCGCACGGCCGGCGTCGACGTCTGGCTCGAACCCGAGCGAGCGCCTCAGTAGGCCCCGGACGAGCTCGTCACGGCCTTCGCCGTGCGCCAGAGGATGCGCAGGTCCAGCGCCATCGACCGGTTCTCGACGTAGAACAGGTCGAGGCGGATGCCGTCGTCCCATCCGAGATCGGAGCGCCCGCTGACCTGCCAGAGGCCGGACAGGCCGGGAGTCGCGGCGAGGCGACCCATCTCACGGCGGTCGTACTCGGCGACCTCGGAGGGCAGCGCCGGGCGCGGGCCGACCAGGCTCATGTCGCCTCGGAGGACGTTCACGAGCTGCGGCAGCTCGTCGAGCGAGTAGCGGCGCAGGACGTGGCCGACCCGGGTGATCCGGGGGTCGTCGACCATCTTGAAGAGCCCCTTGCCGCGACCGGCGGTGAGCGCCTCGCGGCGGAGGTCGGCGTCGGCGCTCATGGAGCGGAACTTGAGCATGGAGAACGGCTCGCCGTCGCGACCGATGCGCTGCTGGCGGTAGAGGACGCCGCCCGCGCTGTCGCAAGCGATGAGCACGGCGATCACGGCGAGCACCGGGGCCAGGACGACCAGCGCCACAGCCGCGACGACCACGTCGAGGATCCGCTTGCAGAAGCGATCGGCGTCGTCCCACGAGCGGGAGGCGACGGGGATCGGGGCGAGGTCGGCGAAGGCCGGTCGGGTCGGACTGAGGGCGAGGGGGGAGTTCGTCATGGTCCTTGTGGGTGCTCGGGCCTGGACCGCCGGCGTTCGGGTGCGCGGCGGTCCTGTCGGGTGCGCGTCGTGCTGGGGAGCTGACGCGAGGTGGTGCAGCACCGGGGGTGACGGTGCGGGTGGTCGGGGGAACCGCCTGAAGAAGAAGCTACGGACAGAACGACCTGTCTGTCCCCTCCCCCTTCAGGGGTCATCTCGCACCGGAGGCATGGCGGCGTCCCGGGCGGACCCGTGCGACCGCGGACGACGGACGCAGGCGTACGCGCCCGAGGAGGGGCCGGCGCGATGGCGGAGGGCGTGGGATTCGAACCCACGGAGCATTGCTGCTCACCGGTTTTCAAGACCGGGTCCATCGGCCGCTCGGACAGCCCTCCAGGAACCCCGACGATACCCGGGCGGCAGGCGCATGATGGGGCCGACCGTCGGAGGAGGACGCCCGTGGCCTCGAGCAGCCGGATGACCCCGGAGGAGGCCGCGCGCATCCGCCGTCAGGACGCCGAGGGGCGGCTCGACCACGACGACCCGGAGGTGCGCCGCGTGCTCGAGGAGGCGAACCGCACCTCGGTGCGCGCCTTCGTCTACGGGCGGGACGCGGCGTCCCGGCGCACGACGCGGGCGTCGCTGCTCGTCACGACCGGCGCGGCCGTGCTGTTCGCCGGCGGCCTGGCGCTGCACTTCCTGCTGCCCGGCGGCTGACGACGCGCGGTCGCTGCGGCGTCGCGCGGTGCGCACGCGGACCGCGCGATGCCACGGGTACCGCGCGACGAGCGGTCAGGGGAGGGAGTCGAGCACCCTGGCGAGGCCGTCGTCGCGGACCTCGCGCGTGACCTCGTCGGCGGCGGCGACCACGTCGGCGGGCGCCTGGCCCATCGCGACGCCGCGGGCGGCCCACTCGAGCATGTCGATGTCGTTGCGGCCGTCGCCGATCGCGACGGTGCGCTCGATCGGCACGCCCAGCTGCTGCCGGACCCACTCCATCGCCGTCGCCTTGTTCACGCCGTCCGGCGCGATGTCGAGCCACGCGGTCCAGCCGATCGCGTAGCTGACGCGCGTCAGGCCCATCCTGTCGACGATGCCGAGGAACTCCTCGGTGGCGTGGTTCGGCGAGATGACGACGACGCGGGTGGCGCGCACCGCGAGCAGCTGCTCGAACGGCACCTCCTCGCTGCCCGCCGACACCGCGTTCTCCGGGAAGCTCGCGGTGTAGCGGAAGCGCCCCTCCTCGTCCTCGACGGCGTAGCGGGCGTCGTCGAGCGCACCCGAGATCGTGGTAAGCACCTCGGAGGGGTCGAAGGTCTCGGTGCGGGCGCGGACGTACTCCCCCGCCTCGTTCCGCTCGAGCGTCACCGCGCCGTTGGAGCAGACGAGGTAGCGCGGCAGCACGCCGAGCCGCGCGAGCACCGGCGTCGTGGAGTCCGCCGACCGCCCGGTCGCCAGCATCACCTCGTGGCCGCGCGCGTCCGCCTCCTGCACCGCGGTGCGCACGCGCTCGGACAGGAACCCGTCCTCGTGCAGGATCGTGCCGTCGATGTCGAGGGCCGCGAGCCAGCCGCCGTCCCGGAGCGTCACTTCGACGCGGGCTCGAGCACGGCGAGCCCGCCGATGTACGGCTGCAGCACCTCGGGCACGACGACGGAGCCGTCCGCCTGCTGGTGCGTCTCGAGGATCGCGGCGATCCAGCGGGTCGTGGCGAGCGTGCCGTTCAGCGTCGCGACGGGGGCGGTGCGACCGCTCTCCGTGCGGTGCCGGATCGCGAGGCGCCGCGCCTGGTACGTCGTGCAGTTCGAGGTGGAGGTGAGCTCGCGGTAGCGGCCCTGCGTGGGGATCCACGCCTCGACGTCGAACTTGCGGGCCGCGGAGCCGCCGAGATCGCCCGCCGCCGTGTCGATGACGCGGTAGGCGAGGCCCAGGTCGACCATCATCCGCTCCTGCATCGCGAGCAGCTTCCCGTGCTCCTGCTCGGCCTGCGCGGGGTCGACGTAGGAGAACATCTCGAGCTTGTCGAACTGGTGCGTGCGGATGATGCCGCGGGTGTCCTTGCCGGCGCTGCCCGCCTCCAGGCGGTAGCAGGTCGACCAGCCGGCGTAGCGGAGAGGACCGTCGGCGAGGTCGATGATCTCGTCGGAGTGGTACCCGGCGAGCGCGACCTCGCTCGTGCCGGTGAGGTACAGGTCCTCCGACTCGACCTTGTACACCGCGTCGGCGTGCGCGTCGAGGAAGCCGGTGCCGCGCATGATCTCGGGCTTCACCAGCGTCGGGGTGATGAGCGGCACGAAGTCCGCCTCCAGCGCCCGGTTCAGCGCGAGGTTCATCAGCCCCAGCTCGAGGCGCGCGCCGACGCCGCGGAGGTAGGAGAACCGGGTGCCGGACACCTTCGCGCCGCGGATCATGTCGATCGCGCCGAGCAGCTCGCCGAGCTCCAGGTGGTCGCGGGCCTCGAAGTCGAAGGAGGGGATCGTGCCGACCTCGCGGAGGACCACGTAGTCGTCCTCGCCGCCCTCGGGCACGCCGTCGACGACGACGTTGGGGATGGCGCCGAGCGCCTCCTCCGCCGCGGCCTCGGCCTCGTTCGAGCGCTCGGACGCGGCCTTCACGGCGGCGGCGAGCTCCTTCACCTGGGCGAGCAGCGCCGGCTTGTCCTCCTTGGAGGCGACGGCGACGCGCTTGCCGAACGCGTTCTGCTCGGACCGGAGGCGTTCGAACTCGGCGATGGCGTCCCGGCGGGCGGCGTCGGCCTGCGCGGCGCGCGCGACCAACGCGACGTCGGCGCCACGGGCGCGCTGCGACGCCTCGACGACCTCCGGAGCGGCACGCAGCAGCTGCGGGTCGATCACGACGCCAAGACTACGTGCGCGGCCTCCATGCGACGTTCTCATGCTGCATGCAGGCGACACCCTGCTGACACTCAGTAGCGTGAGGGTCGTGCCCACGAACGACCACCCGTCCACCTCGTTCGCGGCCGTCGTCTTCAACCCGGTCAAGATCGATGAGCAGCGCCTGCGCGCGGTCGTCGACGCCGCGCAGCAGGCGGCGGGCTGGGGCGGGAGCCGCTGGTACCCGACGAGCGTCGAGGACCCGGGCATCGGCCAGGCCAGGCAGGCGGTCGCCGATGGCGCCGCCGTGGTGATGGCCGCGGGCGGCGACGGCACGATCCGCGCGGTCGCGGACGGCCTGCGCGACAGCGACGTGCCCGTGACCCTGCTGCCCTCCGGCACCGGCAACCTGCTGGCCCGGAACCTGCGGCTGTCGCTCGACCGGCTCGAGGAGTCGGTCCGCACCGCGTTCACCGGGGTGGACCGCCGCATCGACCTCGGGATCGTCGAGCTGGAGCGCGAGGACGGCGGCCGCGACTCGCACGCCTTCGTCGTGATGGCGGGTCTCGGCCTCGACGCCGCGATGATCGCCAACACCGATCCGCGGCTGAAGCAGCGCGTCGGCTGGCTCGCCTACGTCGGCGGGATCGCGCGGGCGCTGCACGGCGAGAACTCCGTGCGCCTCCGCTTCCAGCTCGACGACCACCAGCCCCGCTCGGTCCGGGTCAACACGGTGCTGATCGGCAACTGCGGCCTGCTGACCGGCAACATCCTGCTGCTGCCGGAAGCCGCGGTGGACGACGGCATCTTCGACATCGTGGCGCTGCGCCCCGAGGGCCTGTTCGGCTGGATCCAGATCGCCTGGAAGGTGCTCTGGGAGAACGGCGTCCTTCGCCGCAGCGAGGTCGGGCGCAAGATCCTCGGCTACACGAAGGAGGTGCGCACGCTGCGCTACCTCAAGGGCCGCTCCATCGTGCTGCGCACCGAGACGCCGCAGCAGTTCCAGCTCGACGGCGACGCCATGGGCGAGGTCGTCGCGGTGCGGGCGCGCGTCCGACCGCAGGGGCTCGCCGTCCGGATCCCCGCGACCGAGCAGGACCGCCTCCCCCACTCCATGGAGGAGCGCGAGGCGCAGGTCGCCTGACCCGCACCGTCGGAGCCCCGTTCTGAGGACCCGCTGAGGATCGACGCGCCGCACCCCGACATGCCCGGGTTCCGCGCCGGCGGTGCCTAGCGTTCTCGCCGTGATGGGGGGAACACGCAGACAGGTGCTGCTCGCGTTCGGCGCGCTCGTGGTCGGCGGCGGCCTCGCGGGCTGCTCGGCGCCGTCCGGCGCGCGCGCCGGCGGCAGCGCTCCCGTGGCCGCGGCCAGCGAGGGACCGGCCGTGCGCACCGCCTCCCCCGCCACCGTCTCCGTGCGCGGCGGCACGCAGGTGGAGGTGCGCGGCTCGGGCCTGGCGGAGGTGACCGCCGTGCGCATCGACGACGTCGACGTGCCGGTGTCCTCGGCGAGCGCCGACCGCGTCGTGTTCACCGCGCCCGGCAGCCCGGACTTCGTGGACCGGTCGGTGGCCGCGTCGCTGCGCGCCGGCGCCACCGCGGTCGGCACCGCCACCCTCCGCTTCGGCGCCGTCGACGGGACCGACCGCCAGCTGCAGTACCTGCTGCGGTACTGGAAGGACTACAACCCCGACTACCAGCCGCTCGGCTCCACCGACTGCGTCGACTTCACCAGCCAGTCGCTGCTCGAGCGCGGCTGGGAGCAGCAGGGCCTGTGGACGCATGCGGACTCGGTCGCGCAGTCGGGCGGCGCCTGGATCAGCTCGACGATGTTCCGCGACTTCATGCACGCCCACCCCGAGCTCGGCACCGCGCTGACGGACGACGAGCGGGCGGAGGTGAAGCTGGGCGACGTCGTGCAGTTCGACTGGGACGGCACCGGCGACCGCGACCACACCGGCGTCGTCACCCGCATCACGACGGAGGGCGGCCGCACCCGGATCGGCTTCGCCGGGCACACCACCGACTCCGACTACCGCGACGTCGACGACGCCATCACGAAGGACCACCCGGGCGGCCGCGCGTTCTACTGGTCGCTCGCCTGACCCGAGCCTCCTCGTGAGGCGCCCCCGAACTGGCAGGGTGGTGCCGTGGCGGCACAGGACCCGGACGCGCACCCCGTCGAGGGGCTCCTCGTCGTGGTCGGCGCCGCGCTCGGCCCGGGTCGCTGGTTCGCCGACCACCTGGCCGACGGGGTCCGCCCGGCCGTGCTCGTCGACACCGCCTCCGCGGCCGGCGCGCTGCGCGACCGGGACGACGACACCACGCTCGTCGCCGTGCTGGCGGCCGACGGGACGCTGACCCGCACGGCCGACGGCTCCTCGATCGCCCAGGGACCGGCCGCGACCGTCGTCGTCGCGGTCCCGGTGGCCGCCCTGCCCGAGGTGCTGCCGTCCCTCGCCCGGCACATCGGCTCCGCCACCGAGGTGGTGCTGGTCACGAGCACGATGGCGGCGACGCTCGAGGTCGCACGGCCCCTCCTCCCCTCCGGCGCGCTGTGGGGCGTGCACCTGCTGTTCGACCCGAACCTCACCGCGATCGACGGCCAGAGCGTCTACGTCGCGGGGGACGCGGAGGCGCCGGGCTGGCTCGACGACGTGGTCGCGGGCAGCGGCGGCGTGCTGCGCAGCGGCACCGCGGCCGAGCACGACGCGGCGATGGCGAGCGTGCAGGCGACCACGCACCGCGCGCTCGTCGCGTTCGCCGACGCGGTGACCCGCAGCGACGTGGACCTCGAGGCGCTCTGGGCGCTGCGCACGCCGCTCTTCGACAGCCTCTTCGGCCTCACCGCCCGCGCGCTCGACCCGCGGCAGCAGGCGCAGGTCGCGTCGGTGCAGAGCGCGAGCGGCAAGGAGGCGGGCGAGCGCCTGGCCGCGTCGCTGCGGGAGCTCGACGGGCAGGACTTCGAGGCCGCGATCGTACGGGTGCGCGACCGCATCACGGGGGCGCTCTTCGAGGAGCTGCAGACCTCCGCGGCAGCAGGGATCCGAGCGGCGCAGTCGCGGCGGCGCGACATCTCGCGGCGGCGGCGGGACGGGGCCCTCGTCGGCCTGCGCCGCACCGGCACGTCCGGCCCGGTGCGCGTCGGCCGCATCGTCGACGTCACGCCGACGCGGGTGGAGCTCGCGGTGCTGCTCGTCGGCCCGACCGGCCGCGGCGCCCTGCTCGACGGCCCGGGACTCGACAACGCGCAACGGCTCGGCGTCTCGATGACGGTGCGGCGGCAGTCGTTCGGGCTGGGCCACATCGAGCTGGTGCCGGACTCGGAGCTCGCCGCGGTGCTCGACGAGCAGCTCGCGTTCCTCGGCCGGGACGTGCGCTTCCTGGTGCCGGAGTCGGTGGCGGGCAGCGGTGTCGCGCGCGTGGTCGCGCAGTTCGACGGCCTGCGCGACGTGCGGCTCGTCGACGAGGTGGTCCGCACCGGGCAGCGGTCCGTCGTCGTGCACGTCGGCATCCGGGCCGACCGGGACGTGGAGGCGACCGTCGAGGCGGTGCGCCGCGAGGTCGAGGCCGCCTACGCGTGGCCCGTCGGCATCGCGCGGACCCTCGCGAACGACGTCTTCGACGTCGCCTACCTCGGCCCCTCCGGCACCTTCTCGGAGGCGGCCGCGCGGCAGTGCGCGACCAGCGTCGGCGTCGCGGCGGGGAACCTGCTCGCCTGCGCGACCTTCCCCGACGTGCTGGCCGCCGTGCGCCCCGGCACGATCGCGGTCCTGCCGATCTCGAGCAGCGCCTCCGGGCTCGTCTCCCGCTCGGTGCAGGCGCTGCTCGCGCACGACGCGCCCCTCATCGCGAGCGGCGTCGTCGACGTCGCCGTGCGGTTCGACGCCTACACGACGGCGTCGCGCCCCCTCGAGTCGTACCGCGGCGCCCCCGTGTACAGCCACCCGCAGGGGCTCGCGCAGTGCACGCGCTTCATCGCGCGGTGGGGGCTCGAGCCGATCCCGACGGACTCCACGGCGGCGGCGCTCGAGCAGGCGCTCGCCTCCGATGCGCCCGCAGTGGCCCTCGGCGGCGCCGGGCTCGCGATCGGTGACCTGCAGGTCATCGAGCGGGAGGTGGACGACCTGTCCGGCTCCATCACCCGCTTCATCGTCGTCGGCGCACCGGGCGAGTTCACGCCGCAGCGGGACGGCTCCGACCCGACCGTGCGGTCCGTGCGCATCGGCGCCGACGCGGCCGACGCGCTGCCGCTGCTCGGCGGGGGCGGTGCGGCGTTCGCGGAGCTGCTCACGGACGACGCGGGCCGCTTCCTCCTGATCTCCAGCGCCTCCGGCGACGACCCCGCGCCGGAGGGGGTGCGCCTGCTCGGCACCCTGCCCTGGTCACCGCGCACGCCCGTGGTGCGCGTCGCCGCCGACTGACCCTCCGGTTCCTTTCCGGCGCGGTTGCGCCAGGATGTGCCCATGACCTCACGTGCAGGGACGCCGGCGCAGTCGTCCGATCTGATCGATGTCGAGCAGCTCGTCCACCTGTACTGGACCGGCCACCCCGACGTCGCCGACCCGGAGCAGAAGGTCGTGTTCGGCACCTCCGGGCACCGCGGCAGCTCGCTGAACACCGCGTTCAACGACGACCACATCGCCGCGATCACGCAGGCGATCGTCGAGTACCGCGCGGAGCAGGGCACCACCGGCCCGCTGTTCATCGGCGCGGACACGCACGCGCTGTCCGCGCCCGCGCAGACGACGGCGCTCGAGGTGCTCGTCGCGAACGGCGTGCGCGTGCTCGTCGACGAGTTCGACGGCTACACCCCGACGCCCGCCGTGAGCCACGCGATCATCCGCTACAACCGCACCGCCGCGGAGGACGACCAGGCGGACGGCATCGTCGTCACGCCCTCGCACAACCCGCCCTCCGACGGCGGCTTCAAGTACAACCCGCCCCACGGCGGCCCGGCCGACTCCGACGCGACGAACCGGATCGCGGACCGCGCGAACGAGATCATCGCGGGCGGCCTGAAGGACGTGCGTCGCGCCGAGCCCAGCGCCGTCGAGACGTACGACTTCCGCACGCACTACGTCGACGACCTCGCGTCGATCATCGACATGCAGGCGATCAAGGACTCCGGCATCCGCATCGGCGCGGACCCGCTGGGCGGCGCCTCCGTCAGCTACTGGCAGGCGATCGCGGACGCGTACGGGCTCGACCTGACGGTCGTGAACCCGGAGGTGGACCCGGCGTGGGGGTTCATGACCCTGGACTGGGACGAGAAGATCCGCATGGACCCCTCCTCCCCCTCCGCGATGGCCTCCGTCGTCGCCCGGGCGGGCGACTACGACCTGCTGACCGGCAACGACGCGGACGCCGACCGGCACGGCATCGTCACGCCCGACGCCGGGCTGATGAACCCGAACCACTACTTGGCCGTCGCGATCCAGTACCTGTTCACGCACCGGCCGCAGTGGTCGGAGTCGGCGAAGGTCGGCAAGACGCTGGTGTCGTCGTCGATGATCGACCGCGTCGCGGAGTCGATCGGGCGCGAGCTCGTCGAGGTGCCGGTCGGCTTCAAGTGGTTCGTGCGTGGCCTGATCGACGGCTCGGTCGCGTTCGGCGGCGAGGAGAGCGCGGGCGCGAGCTTCCTCCGCTTCGACGGCACCGCATGGACCACCGACAAGGACGGCATCCTGCTGGCGCTGCTCGCCTCCGAGATCCGCGCGGTGACCGGGAAGTCGCCGAGCGAGCTCTACCGCGAGCTGACCGAGCGCTTCGGCGACCCCGCCTACGCCCGTGTCGACGCCCCGGCCTCGAAGGCGCAGAAGGCGGCGCTCGGCAGGCTCGACGGCGACGCGGTGTCGGCGACCGAGCTGGCGGGCGAGGCGATCACGGCGAAGCTGTCGAAGGCGCCCGGCAACGGCGCGGCGATCGGCGGCGTGAAGGTGGTCTCGGAGTCCGCGTGGTTCGCGGCCCGCCCCTCCGGCACCGAGGACGTCTACAAGATCTACGCGGAGTCCTTCAAGGGCGCCGACCACCTGGCCGAGGTCCAGGCGGAGGCGAAGCGCATCGTCGACACCGCCCTCGGCTCCTAGACCGCGGTTCCGCAGTTCTTCGACGACACGCCGCCCGCGGACTCTCCGCGTCCGGCGTGTCGATCGAGAACTGCGGATCGACGAAGGAAGTGCGGATCCGCGAAGCCCCCCGCATCAGGGGTGCGGGAGGAAGGTGACCGCCAGGCCCAGCGCTGCGGCGAGCGTCGCCACGAGGGCGAGGGCCAGCAGGAGGGCGCCGCCCGGCATCGCGGAGGCGGGGGCGCGGCCCCGGAAGACCGCCTCCACCGCCCGGTGCCGACGGCCCGCGACGACCCACAGCACCGCGACCGCCGCGAGGCCGCCGACGGCGAGCACGATCGTCCGCCCCCCGAGCACCGGCGGCAGCACCCGCACGGCGACCAGCGCACCGACCGCCAGGGCGAGCAGGGTGCGGCGCCAGGCGAGCACGGTCCGCTCGGGCTGCAGCCCCGGGTCGCGCGGTGCGCTCACCGCAGCAGCACGCCGAGCACGACGAGCACGGCCACGACGAGCAGCCCGATCGCCAGCGGCAGCGTCAGCAGGGAGGCGGGCAGCGGGCGCCCGAGCCGCAGGGCGCGCTCCGTGGCCGCCCAGCTCCACCACGACAGCAGCGGCACCGCGAGGCCGAGCGCCAGCAGCACGATCGAGGCGGCGCCCCGGACCCAGACGGGCAGCGGCAGGGCGACCGCGTCGATCGCGACGCCGCCGGCGATCAGCGCGAGAGAGGTGCGGATCCAGGCGAGGAAGGTCCGCTCGTTCGCCAGCGTGAAGCGCGGATCCGGCTCGTCGCCGACGCCGTGGACCGACCTCGGGAACCGCTCCTGCACGGCCCGAGCCTGCCACGCCCGATCAGTAGTCGGGCGAGTCCGGCAGGTCGAAGAACTGCTCGAGCGTCTTCACGCCCGTCGCGTGCATCTCCTTCGCCGCGGACTTCCCGATGTACCGGAAGTGCCACGGCTCGGTCTGGATCCCCGTGACCGCCGTGTCGCCCAGCGGGTAGCGCAGGATCCAGCCGTACCGCCACGAGTTCGCGAGCAGCCACTTCGCGGCCGGGTGCGACTCGAAGCACACCTGCAGATCGCAGGAGGAGCCGTCGCCGAGGTCGTCGGCGAGACCGGTCTGGTGCTCGCTGTACCCCGGCCTGGCCGTCAGCTGCAGCGTCTTCGCGCGCCCGAGCGTCGCCAGGTTGCGGTCGAAGATCGACGACTGGGTCGCGTACGACCGGTAGGCGGACAGCGACACGAGCCTGATGCCGTCCTGCTCCGCCCCGGCGAACATGCGGACCAGCGCGTCGGCGGCGACCTTCCGCAGCTGCGGCACGTTCGTGTGCGGCACCGCGGGCGTCACGAGGTCGGGCGGCACCCAGCTCTTCGGCTGCAGCGGCCGCTGCTTGTCGACGACGACCCAGATGCTGCTCGGGTCGTCGAGCGAGTGCTTCGACCGGTCGAACGCGGCAGTGGTCGGCGCCGGCGCCGGCGACGTCGCGGAGGGGGTCGCCGAGGCGACGGGCGGCGCCGACGAGCGCACCGGATCGTCGCTGCCGGCCGCCGTGGATGCGCTCTGCGAGGAGGGGGTCCCGGTGGCCGTGCATCCGGCGAGGGCCAGCACGATCCCGAGCGCGGCGCATCCGCGGACGATCCTCTGCGACACGGCCGGAGCCTATCCAGATCGACGTGCGCACCATTCGCGGCTGCGTGCGGCGTTCAGGCTCGTGGCACGACCATCACCGGAACACGAGCGACCTTGAGCAGCCGGGCGGACACCCCGCCGAGCAGCACGCGGCGGGCGGGACCGTATCCGCGGGATCCGCAGACGAGCAGGTCCGCGTCCTCCGGCTGCACCTGCCCGAGCGCGTCGACGACCGGACCGTCGAGCAGCCGCACCCGTTCGCCGTCCCGGGCCACGGCCTCGAGCGCGGCGAGGTAGTCGCGTCGCTGCTCCTCCGCGAACCGGCGGGGCTCCCCGAGGCTCGGACGCACGAGGGTGTCGGGCAGCACGGTCACGAGGTCGATCGCAGCACCCGTCTCCGCTGCATGGGCGCGGGCGGCGGTGAGCGCCGCGCGACCGTCCGGGGTGTCGATGTAGGCCACGGCGATGCGCCCGACGGGCGGCTGCGGCGACTCCTCGTAGTCCCACGGCACGATCACGACCGGACCGGGCGCGCCGGTCAGGAGGCGGTCGGCGGTGCTGCCGGGCGACGTGCGGCGGATGCCCCTCGTGTTCCGCGAGCCGACCACGGCGACCGCGCCCGGTCCGGCCGCCTCCATCGCCTCGTGCAGCCCGCGCGGCGCGGAGTCCGCGGCCAGCGTGCGGAACTCGGCGTCCGTGCCGGCGAGCGCGGTGCGGGCCTCGTCGAGCACCGCCTCCGCCTCCTCCCGGTTGTGCGCGACCCACTCGACGTCCATGCGGCCGGCGCCGAGCGGTGCCGCGCCCGGGTAGACGGTGACCACGTGGATCGGGCGACCGGAGGCGCCGCGCCAGCGGGAGGCGAAGGTCAGCACGTCGGGGCCGGCCGCGCCCTTGTACGCCGCGATCAGCGGCGCGGACCGCTCGGTCATGCGCCCTCCACCGGAGGCAGGTCGGTCTTCTCGCCGGTGCGGAGGCGGGAGTGCGAGCGGGAGTAGGCGAAGTAGATGATCAGCCCGACGACGAGCCAGACGACGAACCGCAGCTTGGTCTCGATCGGCAGCTGCACGATCAGGTAGCCGCAGAGCAGCACCCCGATGATCGGGATCACCGGCACCAGCGGCACCTTGAAGGGCCGCTCGAGGTCGGGCCGGGTGCGGCGCAGCACGATCACGCCGATGTTCACGAGGATGAATGCGAACAGGGTGCCGATGTTCGTCA
Source organism: Amnibacterium soli (assembly GCF_039544415.1). Taxonomy (NCBI): domain Bacteria; kingdom Bacillati; phylum Actinomycetota; class Actinomycetes; order Micrococcales; family Microbacteriaceae; genus Amnibacterium; species Amnibacterium soli. Next base: position 39,501 of record NZ_BAABLP010000004.1, read on the forward strand.
GCTCGACGATGACGTTCAGCGGCACGAGCGCCGCCAGGATCGCGATCAGGATGCCGAAGCCGATCGTGATGCGCGCCGGGGTGCCGAAAGTCGGAGGCCAAGCGGTCTTAGGAAGACAAGGTTCCACACCAACTCCTTGGCTCACAGAACGACATGGCTACGATCCGACTTGGATGCCGAAGCCGATCGTGATGCGCGCCGGGGTGCCGAAGCGCGGGCTCACCTTCGCGAGGCGCCGGGGCAGCAGCCCGTCGCGGCACATGGCGAAGAAGATGCGGGTCTGCCCGTACATGATCACGAGCACGACGCTCGTGATCGCGATGAGCGCGCCGAGCGACAGGACCGCGCCCGCCCACGGGATGCCCGCGCCCTCGCGGAGCGCCGTCGACAGCGGGGCGTCGCTGCCCGACAGCTGCTTGGTGCTCGCGATGCCCACCGCCGTGAAGGAGACGAGCACGTAGAGCAGGGTCGAGATCAGCAGCGACCCGATGATCGCGATCGGCAGGTCGCGCGCCGGCCGCTTCGTCTCCTCCGAGGCCGTCGTGACGGCGTCGAAGCCGATGTAGGCGAAGAAGATCGTGCTCGCCGCCGCGGCGATGCCGGGGATGCCCTTCGGCGCGAACGGCTCGAAGTGGCTGCCGTTGAAGGCCGTGAAGGCGACGACGATGAAGAACAGCAGGATGACGATCTTCACGCCGACCATGACGGCGTTGATGCGGGCGCTCTCCCGGGTGCCGATCGTCAGCAGCACGGTGATGCCGAGCACCACGACGACGGCCGGGATGTTGACGACGCCGCCGTCGGAGGGGGACTTCGAGATCGCGTCGGGCAGGGCGACGCCGAAGGCCGCCTGCAGGAACTCGTTGATGTTCCCGCCCCAGCCGACCGCGACGGCGGCGACCGAGACCCCGTACTCGAGGATCAGGTCCCAGCCGATGATGAACGCGACCAGCTCGCCGAGGGTGGCGTAGGAGAACGTGTAGGCGCTGCCCGACACGGGCACCGCCGCGGCGAGCTCGGCGTAGGAGAGCGCGGAGAACGCGCACGTCACGCCGGCGAGGACGAAGGCCAGGATCACGCCCGGGCCGGCGAGCCCGGCGCCCTGGCCGATCACGACGAAGATGCCCGTGCCGATGATCGCGCCCACGCCGAGCGCGGTGAGCGCGACGGGGCCGATCGTCTTCTTGAGCTGCTCGCCCTCGGTCCCCGTGTCCTTGACGAGGTCGGCGATGCTCCTCGTGACGAACAGGTCTCGAACGGCCACGGCGGACCCCTTCCGCCCGACCGGTGCCGGGTCGCGCCCAGACTGGCGCGACACGGCTCGGCGGCGGAACGGTCTGTCGGCGTTCTCCTAGCTTCCCGAAACCTGCCCGTCGACGATCAGCGGCCGAGGGGCCGCCCGGCCATCGCCTCGAGGCGCGCGATGCGCTGCGCCATCGGCGGGTGGGTCGAGAACAGCTGCCCGACGTCCTGGGCCCGGAACGGGTTCGCGATCATCAGGTGGCTGGCCGACTGCAGCTGCGGCTCGGGCGCGAGCGGCCGCACCTGCGTGCCCCGCTCGAGCTTGCGCAGCGCCGACGCGAGGGCGAGGGGGTCGCCGGTGAGCGTCGCGCCGTCCTCGTCCGCGTCGTACTCGCGGGTGCGGCTGATCGCCATCTGCACGATGCCGGAGGCGAGCGGGCCGAGGAAGAGCATCAGCATCGCGCCGATCGGGCTGCCGCCGCGATCGCGGTCGTTCCCGCCGCCGAAGAACATCGCCGCGTAGGCGAGGTAGGTGATCACCGAGCTCATGGCCGCGGCGATCGAGCCGGTGAGCATGTCGCGGTTGTAGACGTGCATCAGCTCATGGCCGAGCACGCCGCGCAGCTCGCGCTCGTCGAGGATCTGCAGGATCCCCTCCGTCGCGCAGACCGCCGCGTGCTGCGGGTTCCGGCCGGTGGCGAAGGCGTTCGGCGCCATGGTCGGCGAGACGTAGAGGCGCGGCATGGGCTGGTTGGCGCGCGCCGACAGCTCGCGCACGATCCGGTGCATCTCGGGCTGCTCCGCCTCCGTGACCGGCCGCGCGCGCATCGCGCGGATGCCGACGGTGTCGCTGAACCAGTACGACCCGAGGTTCACCGCGAGCGCGATGACGAGACCGATGGTCAGCGCGGTGAGGCTGCGGCCGAACAGGAAGAAGCTCGCGAGCAGGACGACCGCGCCGAGCAGTCCGAAGAGCAGAGCGGTCTTCAGGCCGTTGTAGTGGCGGTGCATTCGTCCCTTCCGTCCCACGTCGCACCTGCGACGCACATGACCGTCAACCCGATCCTGCCGGGTCGTCTTCCCCCGTCCGGTCCGCACGGCCTTGGAGCCGCTTAAGAGATGTGCCGGCGCCCTCGTGGGATCGCGGTGCACGGGATCCCGAGCCGCCGACCCGTCCTTCCGGCCGTCGTCTTCGAACCCTGAGTGGCGGCTGCACGGAAGATCACCCGTCCTGGGGGCTCCTGTACTGGGGTCTGCCCCCGGTTCCCCGGGGGACATACCGTTCGGTTCGCCCCCACCCAGGCCCGAAAGAGGAATCCCATGACCAGCCCCATCGCCGGCAAGCGACTGCGGTTCACGCCACTGGCGCTGACCACCGTGCTCCTGTCGGCAGGCCTGCTGTCGATGTCGGTGACCGGCACGCTGTCGGGCTTCGCCGCGTCGATCACCAACAGCGTGAACAGCGCATCGACGGGATCCCTCACGATGCAGGAGACCGGACCGGGCTCGACCGGTGCGACCGTGACCTGCAACTCGACCGACGGCGGCTCGGTGGCGACGAACACCGCGACCTGCGCGACGATCAACAAGTTCGGCGGCTCCCAGTCCATGGTGCCGGGGCAGACCGTGACGACGACGGTCGTCCTCAAGAACACCGGCACCGTGCGTGCGACCGCCTTCTCCCTGACGCCCGGCACGACGTGCACCCAGACGGGTTCGGTGTCCGGCAGCGCCAACGACCTGTGCGGCAAGCTGAACCTGACGATCACGCAGAACGGCGCGAGCAGCCCCGCGCTGTTCAGCGGCACCCTGGCCTCCTTCGCGGCGAGCACGGCCCCGTACGCGCTCACACCCCTCGCCTCGGGCGCCTCGTCGACCTACGTCTTCACCGTCACGCTCGACTCGTCGGCGACCACCGCGTACCAGGGCCTCACCGCCTCGATGCCGATGACATGGACGTTCACGAGCTGACGCTCACCCCCGTCGCGACCACGTGGTCGCTCCGCGGCACGCCGGACCTCCCCCTCCCGGCCCCGTGGTGGACGGAGGGGGAGGAGGAACTCGCTGCCGCGACCGCGGCGGAGGTCGCCGCGGCGACCGCACCCCGGCCGCACGGCGTGCTGCGCCTCGTGATCGGGCTCGCCTCGGCGACGGCGATCCTGCTGGTCGCCGGCGCGGTCGTCGCGCTCGGCGGCGGCATGCGCTGGTTCGTCGTGGAGACGCCGTCGATGGGCACCGCCGCTCCGGTCGGCGCCCTGGTGATCACGGCGCCCGACGCGAAGCCCACGCCGGGGACGGTGATCGCCTTCACCCCGCCGGGGACGCCGCGCGTCTACACGCATCGCGTGCTCGCCGTCGGACCCGACGGCGCCCTCCGGACGAAGGGGGACGTCAACGCCTCCCCCGATCCGTGGACGGTGGCGCCGACCGCGGTGCTCGGGCACGCGGTCGCGATCCTGCCCGGCGCCGGCTACCTCGTCCGAGGCCTTCCGGGGCTCATCGCCGGCGGGATGCTGGTCTGGGCCGGGACGCTGCTCATCCGCCGCCGAGACCAGCGCGCCGCCGCCCGCGTGATCGGCGTGCACCTCGTCGCGACGGTGGTCGTGCTGTGGCTGCACCCGTTCGTCCGGGTCGTCCTGCTCGCCACCGAGACCGCGGCCGACGGCGTGCGGGCGTCCATGGTGTCGACCGGGCTGCTGCCCGTGCGGCTGGTCGACTCCGCCGGCACGGTGCTCGCGCGGCTCTCGACCGGTCACCCGGAGGTGGTGTCCCTGCCCGCGACGGCGAGCGCGCGCGGGCACGTGCTCGCCGTGCCCGACCTCGGGCCGGTGGCCCAGTGCGCGGTGATCGCCGTCGCGCTGCTGCCCGCGCTCATCGTGTTCCTGGTCGGCCTCCCGCGCCGTGACGAGGCGACCGCATGAGGCGGCTCGGGGTCGCCGCGGGCGCGGCCGCGCTGCTCGCACTGGCGGGCATCGGTCTCACGACGCCGGGCGCATTCGGCGGCTACTCGGCCGTCATCCGCAACAGCACGGACACCGCGGGCACCGCGACGTACTTCCTGTGCTCCGCCGCGCTCGGAGCGGACTCGGCGAACGCCCTGTTCCAGTGGCCGCTCGCCGACGCGTCCGGCTCGACCTCGGCCGCTGACATCAGCGGGCAGAGCCATCCGGGCACCTACTCGGGCACCATGACGGCCTCGACCCCGACCCCGATCGCCTGCCCCCGCGACCCCGGCACGGCCTGGTCGCTGGACGGCTCGGCGCAGACCGCGCTGTACCCGACGCAGCAGACGAACCCCACGACGTTCAGCGTCGAGATCTGGTTCCGGACCACCGTGGCGGGCGGGAAGCTGATCGGGTTCGGCACGACCACGGGGCAGTCCGCGCAGTACGACCGCCACCTGTACATCGACAAGAACGGCGCCGTCGTCTTCGGCGTCTACTCCGGCGCCATCAAGACCTTGAGGACCGCCGGCACCAACTACGCGGACGGCCGCTGGCACTCCGCAGTGGGCACGCTCTCGGCTGCGGGCCTCGCGCTCTACGTCGACGGCCGCTCGATCGCGACCGACCCGAACACGACGACCGCCGAGAACGCGAGCGGGTACTGGAAGGTCGGGTACGACACCCTCGCGGGATCGTGGCCGAACGTCGCCACCGCCTACTTCACCGGCAGCCTCCGGTACGCCGCCGTGTACACGACCGCGCTGACGCCCGCGCAGGTCAAGGCGCACGACGCCGCCGGGCGCTGAGGTTCAGGGCACCCGCTCGAGCCACTCCTTCGTCGAGAACTTCGTGCGGACGAGCTCCTCCGCCTCCGCCAGCTCGGCCTCGGTGAGGTCGCCGCGCGTCGCGCCGGTCAGGCGCACGAACGTGTCCTCCATGCGCTCGATGATGGCCGCGCGCGAGAGCCCGCTCTGCTTTCGGAGGGGGTCGACGCGCTTCGCGGCGGAGACCGTGCCCTTGTCGCTCATCTTCTCGCGGCCGATGCGCAGCACCTGCACCATCTTCTCGCCGTCCATGTCGTAGGACATGGTCACGTGGTGGAGCACCGCTCCCCCGCCGAGCCGCTTCTGCGCGGCGCCGCCGATCTTGCCGGCCGGGCTGCTGATGTCGTTCAGCCCCTGGTACGTCGCGTCGATGCCGAGCGAGCGGAGGGCCTGCAGCACCCAGTCGTCGAGGTAGGCGTAGGACTCGGCGAAGGACATGCCGCGCACGAGGTCGCCCGGGGCGTAGAGCGAGTAGGTGACCACGCTGCCGGCCTCCATGAACATGGCGCCGCCGCCGGTGATCCGCCGCACGACGTCGACGCCGAACCGCGCCGCGTTGGCCGCGTCGACCTCGTTCTTCAGCGACTGGAAGCTGCCGATCACGACGGCGGGCTCGTCCCACTCCCAGATGCGCAGCGTCGGCCTCCGAGCGCCGGAGCCGACCTCCTCCAGCAGCACCTGGTCGAGGGCGAGGTGCACGGCGGGCTTCACCGCGACGGGGTGCAGCAGCTCCCACTCGAAGTCGCGCCAGTCCGCGGCGCGGCCGATCGCACGGCGCACCGCGGTCGCGACCGCCTCGGGGGTGAAGCCGAGCAGCACCGCGTCAGCGGGCAGCGCGGCGCGCACGGCGCCGGCCAGGTCCGCGGCGGAGGCGGTCGACGGCAGCCCGACGATCGAGCGGTCGATGGCCTCGAGCGCCTCGTCCGGCTCGAGGAAGAAGTCGCCGGCGAGCCGGAAGCGCGCGATGCGCTCGTCGGCGATCTCGAGGTCGACGACGACGAGCTTGCCGCCCGGGACCTTGTACTCCCCGTGCAGGGAGTCGACGGGTGCGGCCTCCCCGTGCAGGGAGTCGACGGATGCGGCCTCCCCGTGCGGGGCTTCGACGGCTTCGCTCATGCGTGCGCCTCCTTCAGGACGTGGGACTCGATCCAGGCGACGGTGTCGGCGACGACCTCGTCGCGGTTCGTCTCGTTGAACACCTCGTGCCTGGCGCCCTCGTAGACGCGGACCGTGACGTCGCGCAGGCCCGATCGGCGACGGTACGCGCTCGCGAGCCGCTCGACGCTGCGGCCGCCGCCGAGGGTGTCGTCGGACCCGACCTGCAGCAGCAGGGGCAGGTCGGCGGGCAGGCTGCGTGCCGGCCGGCCGAGCAGCCGGAGCGCGTCGCGGAGGCCGAGCAGCTTCGTCGTCTGCGCGGGGAACGTGAGCGGGTCCTCGACCCACGCGCGCGCCACCCCGGGGTCGCGGCTGAGCCACTCCGCGCCGGTGGTGCCGAGCGTGCGGTGGCGCCGGTTGAGGTCGCCGGCGTCCATGAACCCGGGGAAGCGGTAGGCCGTGCCGGTCAGCACCATGCCGTCGTAGGCGTCCGGTCGGTCGTTGAGCGCGATCTGCGCCATCAGGGACCCCCAGCTGTGGGCGACGAGCACGAGCGGCACGTCGGGGAAGCGCTCCCGGGTCAGATCGCGGAAGCGCCCGATGGCGGCGACGGTCGCCCGCAGCCCGCCCGGTCCGAGTCGGCCGAGCTTGGCCGGGTCGTTCCACTGCCGCATGCCGGTGGCGCCGTGCCCGCGGTGGTCGTCGGCGACGACCGTGAAGCCCGCGCGGTTGAGGTCCGCGGCGAGCGCCTCGTACCGACGGGCGTGCTCGCCGATGCCGTGCGACAGCTGGATCACCGCGCGCGGCGCCTCGACCGGCCACTCGACGGTCTCGATGACGACGCCCTCGTCGTCGATGAACGAACCCACGCGATGATTCTGGTGGCGCGGGCCGACGCCGTCCGCCATGCTCGCGCCATGGCGACTGCGCAGCTGCCGCTCCCGGTGCGGATCGCGGTGATCGCGCTCGCGGTGGTCGCGCTGCTGGTGGCCGCCGGGATCCTCGTCGTCGTGCGTTCCAGCGCCACTGCGCTGCAGGTCACCGGCGGGTTCCGGTCGAGCGCGCCTGCCACCGGCGGCGACCGAGCGAGCTGGGCGAACGTCGTGCTCACGAATCGATCGGGGTCCCCGATCACGCTGCACGCCGCCACAGCGCGCCGGTCCGCAGGCGCCGACGTGCTGGAGACGCGCGTCGTACCGCTGCGGGGGAGCTACTACCTGCAGGTGACCGAGCCGCTGCCGGGAAAGGTCCGCGACGAGCTCGTCGCATCGAGCCCCGTGGAGGGCTTCGTCCTCCCGCCGCACAGCGATCAGCGGTATCTGATCGGTGTCCGCTTCCGTCCGCACGTCCTCGGCCAGCGAGCCCTGCTCGATCGCATCGCCGTCACGTACAGCCAGTTCGGCCTCGATCAAGGTGCGGTGAGCGACGCGACCTACTGCGTGCGAGCAGCGGACGCGGAGGACTGCACCTAGGTCCGGCTCCCCGTCCCGTCGAGCAGGGAATGCCTGGTCCAAATCTGGACTGAGTGTCGGTGGCCCGTGCTCGAACACGGGCATGAACCGGAGCGCGGCAGCGGTCTTCGAGCAGGCGGCGGCGTACGCGTCGCTGTTCGGGTTCTTCAAGACCGCGCTCGACGCGAACACCTCGATCCGTCGCTTCGCGATCGTCGACTCCGACGCACTGCCCGACACGGTGGACGACGACCGGCGACCGCTCAACCCGACGTCGTGTCGACGGGGTCGGGCTCGTGGCGAAGCGGGCGCTGAAGAGCGACGACGGCCAGCAGGCGGGCACCGCCGTGACCCTGCTGGTGACGATGACCGAGGAAGCCCTCAAGACCGGGCTCGGTGTCGCGTCGCTGCCGGGCTGCACGGACACGATCGCCGCCTCCACCGCCCGCATGCTCGCCGCCGAGGCGGAGGTCGTCCCGGTCGTGCTCGGCGGGAAGTCGCAGCCCCTGGACCTCGGCACGAGCCGCCGGTTCTTCACCGAGGTGCAGCGGCGGGCGACGGCCGTTCGGGCCGGCGGCTGCGAAGGGCCGAGCTGCGACGCCCCGCTCGCGTGGTGCGACGCGGCGCACCTCAAGCCCGCGGGGTGGGGTCCCACCGCCGTCGACAACGGGCTGCTCCTGTGCTGGCGCTGCCACCTGCTTCTCGACGAGCACGGGTGGCAGGAGGGACGAGCGGTGGTGGTGGACCCCGCCGCCCTGGGTCGACACCACCGGGCGCGAGCGGCCCGGCGGGCGCGTCCCGCCCCTCGGCACCGCGGCCTGACGGCACGAATACACAGTCCAGACTGCCTACACTGGCAGCGATGAGTGCGATCACGGGAACGGGCATGTTCCGCTCCCTGCGGGTGCACGACTACCGCCTGTGGGCGTCCGGCGCGATCGTGTCGAACGTCGGCACGTGGATGCAGCGGACGACGCAGGACTGGATCGTCCTCACCCGCCTCACGCAGCACGACGCCCTCGCCGTCGGCATCACCACGGCGCTGCAGTTCGGGCCGCAGCTCTTCCTCTCCCCCGTCACCGGACTGGTCGCCGACCGCGTGCCCAAGCGCCTGCTGCTCTCGATCACGCAGGCGGTCATGGGCGTCCTCGGCCTCGCGCTCGGGGTGCTCGTCCTCACCGGCACCGACACGCTCGTCGAGGTCTACGGATTCGCCCTGCTGCTCGGCATCACGGCCGCCTTCGACGCACCGGCCCGGCAGAGCTTCGTCTCCGACCTCGTCGGGCCCGACGACGTGTCGAACGCGGTCGCGCTGAACTCCGCGTCGTTCAACCTCGCACGGCTGCTCGGCCCAGCGGTCGCGGGCCTGCTCACGGAGGCGGTCGGCCCCGGCTGGGTCTTCGTGCTCAACGCCGCGAGCTTCGCCGCCGTGCTCACCTCCCTGCGGTTCATCCACGCGCCCGGCGTCGACGTCGGCGGCCGCCCGAGCCGCTCGTTCAAGGACATCGGTGAGGGCTTCACCGCCGTCGCGAGCCGCCGGGACCTGCTGATCGTGTTCGTCCTCGTGGCGCTGATGGGCACGTTCGGCCTCAACTTCGCCATCTACGCCTCGACCATGGCGGTGCTGTTCGGCCAGGGCGCGACCGGGTACGGCCTGCTCTCCTCCGCCCTCGCGGTCGGCGCCGTCACAGGCGCCCTGCTGTCCGCGCGGCGACCGGCGCCGCGGTTCTCGCTGCTCGTGCTCGCCGGCGCGCTGTTCGGCATCGGACTGCTGCTCGGGTCGGCGGCGCCCTCCTACCTCGCGCTCGCGATCGTGCTGCCGCTCGTCGGCGTCGCGGCGCAGACCTTCATGACCACCGCGAACGGGCTCGTGCAGATGGGCGTGGGCCGCGAGGTGCGCGGGCGCGTGATGGCGCTCTACATGGCGACGGTCATGGGCGGCACCGTCGTCGGCGGCCCGGCCGTCGGCTGGGTCGCGAACGCCTTCGGCCCGCGCCAGGGACTGCTGATCGGCGCCGTCGCCGGGGTGCTCACCGCGATCGTCGGCGCCGTGTACGTCCGGCGCCACGCGGGCGCTGCGGAGCCGGTGCTGCACACCGACTGACGAGCGGGCCGGAGGGGGTCAGAGCTCCCAGACGAGCGGGGCGGGGGCGTGGGCCCACCCCTCGCGCAGGCGGGCGACCGCCCGGTCGTAGGCCTCGAGCAGGTCCATGTTCGGCCTCATCAGGGCCTGCACCTGCAGCCCCTCGTAGACCGCGATCAGCTGCTCCGCACCGTGCGGCGGCTCGACCGTCGCGGGCTCGCGGCCGATGGCGATGTCGTGCGCGAGCGCGCGCTGCACGGTGCCGTGGAACTGCACCCACTGCTGCCGCATCACGACGCCGATCGGGTGCCCGGGCGTGGCCGAGACGCTCGCCGCGCCCATCATCAGCCGCATCAGCGCGGGCTCGGCGACGTTGGCCACGACGACCGCGCGCAGGAACGCGACGGCGCCGAACTCGATCGGCACCTCGACGAGGTCGGCGTCGCGCCGACCGTGCCAGACCCCGATCACGGCGAGCAGCAGGTCGTCCAGCGTCGCGAACCGCTCCTGCACGTCGGCGAGGTCGAGACCGGCGGCGGCGGCCACCTGCTCGAGCGCGACCTCGGTCAGCGCGCGCTCGCGGTACAGGGCGATCGCGGCCTCGATCAGGGCCGAGCGGACCTCGTCCTCGGAGGCGGCGAGAGTGCGTGCCGCATCCGCGGTGCTCAGGACCGAAGTGCTCATGCCTGAGTTTCTCCTATGAGTTCCGGCACGCTCGACCCTCAGTCCAAGGGCCACATCGGGTGCACCGCCCGCGCGGCCCGTGCACCCGATGGCCGATCGGCGACTCAGCCGAGCAGGTCGGCGGCGAGCGCCATGGCCCCGACGACGCCGGGCGAGTCCTCGACGCCGGGGGCGACGAGCACGTCCGCGGGGTCGCGGGAGGAGAGGGAGGCGGGCCCGTAGCCGCGGGCGAGGTCTGGCAGTGCGGCGCGGGTCGCCTCGAGCAGCCCGGGCGCGAGCATGACGCCGCCGCCGAGCACGACCCGCTCGGCACCGACGGTCAGCGCGACGCTGTACGCCATCTGCGCGACGTAGGACGCGAGGATCGAGAGGCGCTCGTCCCGCACCTCCGGCGGGAACGAGGACGCGTCGACGCCCCACCGCTGCAGCACCGCGGGACCTGCGGTGAGGCCCTCGAGGCAGTCACCGTGGAACGGGCAGCTGCCCGCGAAGTCGTCGGCGGGGTGGCGGCGCACGAGCAGGTGCCCGACCTCGGGCCAGCCGTCGCCGCCGATCGGGCGCCCGTCGACGACGATGCCGACCCCGACCCCGGTGCCGATGGTCGCGTAGGCGAGGGAGGAGGCGCCCCGGCCGGCGCCGTACCGCAGCTCCCCCACCGCTGCGCCGAGCACGTCGCTGACGAACGCGGCCGGCAGCCCCTCCGGGTTCACGCGCGCGAGCAGGTCGACGTCGGCCCAGCCGGGCTTCGGCGTCGTCGTGATCCAGCCGAACCGGGGGCTCGACGGGTCGGCGTCGACGGGTCCGAAGGACGCCACCCCGATCGCCTCGACCGGCTCGTCCGCACCCGCCTCGGCGATGAAGTCGCGGATGCGGCCGATCGTCCCGTCCGGATCGGTGGTCGGGAAGCGGCGGGTCAGGACCGGCCGGTCGGGCGCCTCGGCGCGCCCCGCCGCGCAGACGACCTTCGTGCCGCCCGTCTCGATGCCCACGATCATGTGCCGACCCCGCTCCTCCGCCGCACCGGCGCGGCCAGCAGACCCTAGCGAGGGCTCCCAGAAAAGGGGACCGGCGGTGGAAGCGGCCGTGCAGCCGGGAGGACTAGCGTTCCCAGCGGCGTCGCTGCTCGGGCACCGCCCGATGTCGGGCGGCTCCCCGCTCACATCGAAAGGTTCGTACCCTCCGTGACCGATTCACCGATCGACCCCACGACCTCCGAGGCCTGGCAGGCCCTCTCCGACCTCGCCGAGGGCTTCACGCCCGATCTGCGCGCCTGGTTCGCCGAGGACGCCGGTCGCACCGAGCGGTACACGTTCCAGGCCGCCGACCTCACCGTCGACCTGTCGAAGAACCTGCTGACGCAGGAGGTGCTGCCGCACCTGCTCGAGATCGCGAGGACGGTCGACGTGCCGGGCCGGTACCGCGCGATGATCAGCGGCGAGCACATCAACGTGACCGAGGACCGCGCCGTGCTGCACACCGCGCTGCGCCGCCCGAAGGACGGCGCCGACCTCGAGCCGGCCGCGCCGCTGACGGTCGACGGTCAGGACGTCGACGCCGACGTGCACGAGGTGCTCGACAAGATCGCCGGGTTCGCCACCTCGGTGCGCGACGGCTCCTGGACCGGCGTCACGGGCAAGCGCATCGAGACCGTCGTGAACATCGGCATCGGCGGCTCCGACCTCGGCCCGGTCATGGTCTACGAGGCGCTCAAGCCGTACGTGCAGCAGGGCCTCTCCGTCCGCTTCGTGTCGAACATCGACCCCTCCGACATCTACGAGAAGACCGCGGACCTCGACCCCGAGACGACGCTGTTCATCGTCGCGTCGAAGACCTTCGGCACGCTCGAGACCCTGACCAACGCGCGCCTCGCCCGCCAGTGGCTGTGGGAGGGCCTGTCGAAGGCCGGCGCCATCGAGGACGCCGACGACTCGCGTCGCGACGCGGTCAGCAAGCACTTCGTGGCCGTCTCCACCGCGCTCGACAAGGTCGAGGCGTTCGGCATCGACCCGGAGAACGCCTTCGGGTTCTGGGACTGGGTGGGCGGCCGCTACTCGGTCGACTCCGCCGTCGGCACCTCCATCGCCATCGCGATCGGCCCGGACGGCTTCGCCGACTTCCTCGCCGGCTTCCACGCGATCGACGAGCACATGCGCACCGCGCCGCTCGAGTCGAACGTGCCGGTGCTGATGGGCCTGCTGAACGTCTGGTACTCGAACTTCCTCGGCGCGCAGAGCCACGCGGTCCTGCCGTACGCGCAGTACCTGCACCGCTTCCCCGCCTACCTCCAGCAGCTGACCATGGAGTCGAACGGCAAGAGCGTGCGCTGGGACGGCAGCCCCGTCGTCACCGACACGGGCGAGGTCTTCTGGGGCGAGCCCGGCACCAACGGGCAGCACGCGTTCTACCAGCTGATCCACCAGGGCACGCGGCTGATCCCGGCGGACTTCATCACGGTCGCCAACCCGGCGCACCCGCTGCAGGACGGCGACACCGACGTCCACTCGCTGTTCCTCGCGAACTTCTTCGCCCAGACGAAGGCGCTGGCCTTCGGCAAGACGGCGGAGGAGGTCCGCGCGGAGGGGACCGACGAGGCCGTCGTGCCGGCGCGCACCTTCAGCGGCAACCGCCCGACGACGTCGATCCTGGCGCCGGCGCTCACGCCGTCGGTGGTGGGCCAGCTCATCGCGCTCTACGAGCACATCACGTTCGTCGAGGGCACCGTCTGGGGCATCGACTCGTTCGACCAGTGGGGCGTCGAGCTCGGCAAGAAGCTCGCGCTCGAGGTCACGCCGGCCGTGCAGGGCGACGCCGACGCGCTCGCGGCGCAGGACCAGTCGACGAAGTCGCTGATCGCGAAGTACCTCGAGCTGCGGGGGTAGTCGGTCAGCGCGGCCGCGCCGCTCAGCGCCGGGGGATCAGCGCAGACACGGAGGGGGAGGGACCGATGCGGTCCCTCCCCCTCCGTCGTGCTGCCCGGCGGCGAGCACGATCAGCGCCCGGCGTGGCCCAGGTGGACCTTGGGGGCGTCGACGTCCCAGCGGGCGCGGCGCTTCGGCGCAGCGACCTGCGCGGGCAGCGCGACACCGGTGCCGTGAGTGCGGGGGCCGTGCGCGAGCAGCGGGTTGCTCTGGATGAGGCGGTCGAGCACGTTCGTCATGAGGTCTCCTTCAGCAGACGGGATTCACTGCGAACCCCTTCGTATGATAGGTGAACGAACGAACTCGTGGAAGTGTTCCCACATGCGGATGTTCGCGCGATGACGCTGCCGGAGCCCCTCGGCGAGACCGCGTCCCGCACCTTCCGAGCGCTGCTGGCCGCCGGGACGGCGACCCGTCCCGAGCTCGCGGAGGCGCTGCGGGTGACGAAGCAGACCGTGTCCGCCGCGATCGCGGAGCTGGAGGAGCGGGAGCTCGTCGAGGCGGTCGCCGTGCAGCAGGGCCGCACCGGCCGGTCGGCCCTCCGCTACGCGCTGCACCGCCGGGCCGGCTGGGTCGCGGGCGTCGACCTGGGCTCCAACCGGCTGCGGGTCGCCGCCGCCCGCCTCGACGGCACGATCGTGGCGGAGCGCCTCGTGCGCAACCCGGCGCCGACCGTCTCCCGCGACTGGCCCGACCAGCTCGAGCTCGCCGCCCACGCCCTCGCCGAGGTGGCGCAGGAGCTGTCGGAGTCGGAGGGCGGGCTACTCGGCGCGACGCTCGCGGTCGCGCGCGCGGTGCCCGTGCGGCGGGACCTCGTCGGGGACGGCGCGGAGGGGGTCGACGAGCGCCTGCTCGCTGCGCTCGTGCCCGTCGCCCCGGCGGCCGTCTGGACCGAGAACGACGTGAACTGCGAGGCGATCGCGCAGCTGCGATACCGGCCCGGGCCCCCGCCGCGCTCGGTGCTGCACCTGCACGTCGGCGCCGGCGTCGGCGCCGCGCTGATCGTCGAGGGCGTCATCGTCCGCGGCGCCCGCGGGCGGGCCGGCGAGATCAAGGGGCTCGCGAGCCCGATCGGCCGCGGCGGGTCCGTCGAGGAGGCGCTGTCGGTCGGCGGGCTGCTGGAGGCGGCGGGGCACTCGGCCGCCGCACCGCTGCCCGCGGCGCTCGACGACCTGTTCGCCGCCGCCGCGACCGGGGACCCCGCCGCGGAGACGGCCGTCGCGGACGAGGCGCGAGGCGTCGCGCTGCTGCTGCGCGACCTCACCGCCGTGCTGGACCCGGACCTGGTCGTGCTGTCCGGGTCGCTCGGCGGCCGCTCCGAGCTGCACGAGCGGGTCGCCGCGGTGGCCGCCGGCCTCGCCGTCGACGTCGTGCCGGCCGAGGACCCGCTCGGCGACGCCGCAGCCGTGCTGGGCGCCGCCGGGCTGGCCGCGGACCTGGTGCTCGACGCGGTCGCGCCCGCCCGCTGATCCGCTCTCCGTTCCGTAGGACGGCACGTCCTACGGAACGGAGAAGAGGGGTCAGGCGGGGATGGTGGCCGTGTCGATGACGTAGCGGTAGCGGACGCCGCCCTCGACGACGCGGTCGTACGCCGCGGTCACGTCGTCGGCGCCGATCGTCTCGATGGTCGAGACGATGCCGTGCTCGCCGCAGAAGTCGAGCATCTCCTGCGTCTCGCGGATGCCGCCGATGTTCGAGCCCGCGACGCTGCGCCGGCCGCCGATCAGCGAGAACACGGCGAACGACTGCCGCTCGCTCGGGGCGCCGACGTAGACCAGCGAGCCGTCGACGCGCAGGGTGCGGAGGTAGGCGTCGAGGTCGAGGTCCGCCGACACCGTGTTGATGATCAGGTCGAAGGTGTTGCGCAGCGCCTTCAGCGCGCCGTCCTCGGCGGTCGCGACGTAGTGCGCGGCACCGAAGGCGAGGGCGTCCTCCTCCTTCGAGCGGGTGCGGCTGAGCACGGTGACCTCGGCGCCCATCGCGGCCGCGATCTTCACCGCCATGTGGCCGAGCCCGCCGAGCCCGATGACCGCGACCCGCTTGCCCTCGCCCGCGCCGTGGTGGCGCAGCGGGCTGTAGGTGGTGATGCCGGCGCAGAGCAGCGGCGCGGCAGCGTCGAGCGGGATGCCCTCGGGGATGCGCAGCACGTAGCGCTCGTCGACGACCGTCTGCGTCGAGTACCCGCCGTAGGTGGGCTCGCCGTCGTAGTAGCGGCCGTTGTAGGTGGCGACGTTGCCCTTGAGGCAGAACTGCTCCTCGCCCGCGAGGCAGTACTCGCACTCGCGGCAGGAGTCGACGAAGCAGCCGACGCCGACGCGGTCGCCGACCGCGTACCGCTCGACCTCGGCGCCGACGGCGGACACCGTGCCGGCGATCTCGTGGCCGGGCACCATCGGGAAGATCGCCTCGCCCCACTCCTGCCGGGCCTGGTGGATGTCGCTGTGGCAGATGCCGGCGTAGGCGATGTCGATGAGGACGTCGCGCGGGCCGACCTCGCGGCGCTCGACGGTGCCCCGCTCGAACGGCGCTCCGGTGGTCTTCGTCAGCAGGGCGGGGACGGTGGTGGTCACGGTGGATCTCCTCAGGGGGTCGGGCGGCGCACGACGCTAACGGCGCCTCGCTGGTGATCCGCCGGTGCGCGCCCGGCGCCCGCGGGCGGTCAGGCCGCGGGCTCGAGGGCGAGCAGTCGCTCCGTCGCGGCGACGACGGAGGCGGGGGCGACGGAGGTGAGGCACGGGTGCCCGGCGACCGGGCACAGCGTCGCACGGGAGCCCCGGCAGGCGGCCGTGCGGTCGCCGAGCAGCTCGACGGGCACCCCGTAGGGCGCCCACCGCTCGGGCGGCACCACCGCGGAGAACAGGCTCACGATCGGTCGGCCGACCGCGGCGGCCAGGTGCGCGGGCCCGGTGTTGCCGACGACCACCACGGACGCGCCCGCCAGCACCTGCGCGGTGCCGGTGAGGTCGTGGGCGCCGCCGAGGTCGATCCCCGCATCGCCGGCGACCTCGGCCGTCAGCGCGCGCTCGTGGGCGCCGCCCGTGACGACGACGGCGTGCCCCGCCTCCGCGAGCAGGCGGACCACCTCCGCGAAGTGGTGCGCGGGGTACTCGCGCGCGGGGTACTGGGCGCCGGGGTGCACGGCGATGTACCGCTCGGGCAGGCCGGCGGGCGGCTCCTCCGGCAGGGTCACGTGGAGGCGGCCGTCGTCGCCCTCCGGCAGCTCGTAGCCGGCGAGGCGCACGATCGCGAGGTTCCGCTCGGGCTCGGGGATGTCCTCCGGGAACGTCTCGCCCGGGATCCACCGGCCGTCGAGCAGCCCGGCGGACGCCTCGACGGACGCCCCGAGGATGCGCGGCACCCCGGCGAGGCGCAGCAGCAGCGCGATCGGCAGCGGCGACTGGTGCGCGGCCGTCAGGATGATCGCCTCGTCGGGACGGCACTCCGCCACGACCGCGTCGACCTCCGCCACCAGCGCGGCGTCCACGGGCCGGTCGACCGCGGTGATCCACGGGACGCCGACCACGCGCAGCTCGTCGATGCCCGGCAGCAGCGCCGCCGCGGACCGGCCGCGCGGACCTGCGAGGTACCAGACCTCCGTGTCCTCCCGCGCGGCGACCGCGCGCACGGCCGGCCCCGACATCAGCACGTCGCCCATGCTGTCGAGGCGGACGACGAGGACCCGTCGCGCTGCGCCGCTCGTCACCGCCGCAGCGCCGCGCGCGCGGTGTCGGCCAGCTTCGCGAGCGCGCTCGCGCGGGTGTCCGCGTCGGGCACGCCGGCGATCGCGAGGCGGACGGCCTTGCGGACCTGCTCGGCCTCGAGCATCCAGGCGACGTGTCCGAGCAGCTCGGAGACGTGCTCCTCGACGGGCAGGTCCTTCGCCTTCGGGCTCAGACCGAGCCGCGGCAGCACGATCTCGTGCGCGACGACGAACGCCCCCAGGCCGTACGCGGCACCGGCCCAGAGCTTGGTGCGGGGCAGGTACTCCGCGGCGACGGAGTAGGCGGCGACGGTCACGACGGAGAAGCCGAAGTGCACGGCGAGGACGCCCCACGGCACCTCGTTGTCGTTGTACGTGTAGGTCGCCTCGTCCGGGTCGATCCCCCGCTGCTGCAGGAAGGTGACCGGCACCTCGCGGTCCGGCTTGCGGGGCGGGAACAGCGACTCCCAGCCCATCTTGATCGCGCCGGAGCTGAGGCCCGCCACGACGCCCGCGGCCAGCGCGGCTCCCGGTCGGCGGCTCTCGGGGGCGGACAGGTCGAGCAGACCGAACGGAGTCTTCATGCGGGCACGGTACCTCACCGCTCGACCAGCCTGGGAGCGGACTGTGCGGCATCGCGATCCGCCGCGACCACCTGTTCGAACAGCTCGATCGCGGCCTCCTGCACCTCCGCCTCGGGCACGTCGTGCGTGGCGCTGACGCCGTGGTCGCACCAGCCGTCGAGCACCCGCCGGCCGCAGACCCGGCACCCGCCGTGCCAGGAGACGAGGACGCGGTGGCGGGCCCGGGAGAGGGGTGCCACGTCGGCGAGGTTGGCGTAGGTGAACACCGCGACGGTGGCGGTGCCGGCCGCACCCGCGATGTGCCGCGGGCCGGAGTCGTTCGCGAGCACGAGGTGCGCGCGCTCGAGCAGGCCCACGAGCCCGGGCAGCGACAGGTCGCCGACGACGGTCTCGACCGGTCCGCCGAAGCCGCGCGCGACCTCCCGGACCCTGCCCGCCTCCGACGCCCCGCCGACCACGACGACGCGGGCTCCGCGGTCCGCGAGCACGCGCGCGATGCGGCCCAGCCGGTCCTCCGGGTAGCAGCGCCGGGGGTCGGTCGCGCCCGGGTGCACGACGACCAGCGGCGCGTCCGTCTCGGGCACGGCCTCGATCGACGCCGCGCGGTCCGCCTCCGTCACCGTGAGCCGGGGCTCGATCCGCACCGGCGGCGCACCCGCGGCGCCGACGACCTCGAGCCAGCGGAGGGTGTCGTGCTGGAACGCGGTGTAGGGCACCCAGCGGTCCGGCTTCGGGGCGTCCGCGGTCGCGGCGCCCACCGTGGTCGTCGCGCCGAGGCGCAGCAGGAGGCGGTTCGAGTTGCCCCCGCCGCCGTGCAGCTGCACGGCGAGGTCGTACCCCTCCGCCCGCTGCTCCGCGGCCCAGGCCTCGATCTCCTCCTCCGTCGCGTCGGGCGCCGCCGAGCCCACGCGCACGCCGTGCACCGGCGGCACGACCAGGACGCGGTCGACCGGGGAGGGCCGGTCCTCGAGCAGCGCCACCGTGTGGGCGGCGCCGAGCAGCGTGATCTCCGCGTCCGGGTAGGCGGCCCGCAGCGCAGCGAGCGCGGGTTCGCCGACGATGTAGTCGCCGAGCCCGTTGGCGCGCAGCACGGCGATGCGCCGCACGTCGGTCAGGGGCGCGGAGGCGGAGCTGATCGGAGTCATCCCCTCAGTTCTCCCACAGGACGGCTCCGCGCGCGGTCCGCTCCCAGCCAAGGAGGGCTCTGCCGACGCCGGCTCAGTGCAGGAAGGCCAGGGCGAGCACCGCGAGCAGCACCCCCGGCAGCGCCGCCAGACCGAGCGCGACCGCGGGCGCGAGCGGGTGGTCGCGGCGCCGGTGGGCGACCACGTACTCCGCGATGCTCGCCGCGAGCACGACCTCGGTGAGGAGGGGGACGCCCGCCGGCACCGGGGTGCCCGTCAGCTGCCCCCCGATCTGCGAGAAGGCCACGACGCCCCACGGCACGATCCCGAGCACGGCCGCCCAGCGCAGGGGCATCGGATCGCCGCCCGGCCGGTGCAGGGACCGCAGCAGCAC
The DNA here is from genome assembly GCF_039544415.1 of Amnibacterium soli. Classification (NCBI taxonomy): domain Bacteria; kingdom Bacillati; phylum Actinomycetota; class Actinomycetes; order Micrococcales; family Microbacteriaceae; genus Amnibacterium; species Amnibacterium soli. The sequence continues at coordinate 58,545 of NZ_BAABLP010000004.1, forward strand.
CCCGCCCGCGGTCGCGGCGTAGACGAGCACGAGCGCCACCGCCTCCGCGACGCCGTTCAGCCGGGCCACCAGGAACAGCACGATCGGCGACGCGGCGCCGAGCGCCCAGGGCACCGCGGTGCGCTCGAGGCGGCCGGTGCCGCGCAGCGCCGCCACGACGGCGACGAGCGCCGGCGGCACGAGCACCGCAGCGGCCACCTGCACGACCCCGAGCCGGACCGCGCCGCCGCCGAAGTGCCCGACGACGGGCCGCGGGATCCCGTCGCCGAGCGCGGCGACGACGCCGAGCAGCACCACGAGGACGAGGAGGACCGCGGCGAGCACGAGGGCGCCGCGCGACCGGGTCATGCGATCGGGGCGCCGGTCGGGTCGGCGTCGGCCGACGGCAGGCGCCGGCCGAGCCAGGCGTCCATGCGCCAGGGGCCGTCGCCGTCGCGCTCGAGCACGACGACGCCGGTGTTCGGCAGGCCGTGCTCCGCGCCGAAGTCGCCGTCCGCGTTCACGGCCCGGGAGGCGGCCCAGGTGCGGATCGCGGCGCCGTGGCTGACGCACACGACCGCCTCGGCGCCGTGCAGCGCCGCCTCGACCGCGCGGTCGTACCGCTCGAAGAAGGACGCGCCGGTCTCCGGGAGCCCCGGCATCGCCGCGTCGAGGTCGCCGGACACCCAGGAGAACACGGTGCCCAGGTAGGCGAGGTGGCCGTCGCGGTCGGCGCGCATCTCGAGGCCGCCGGCGAGGACCTCGCGCAGCCCGTCGTCCTGCAGCAGCGGCAGCCCGCGGGCCTCCGCGAGCGGCGTCGCCGTCTCGACGGTGCGCGTGAGCGGAGAGGCCACGACGCGGTCGATGCGCTCGGCCGCGAGCACGTCGACGAGGGCGGCGGCCTGCTGCCGGCCGAGCTCGGTGAGGCCCGGACCGGGCGCGGCGGTGTCGAGCAGCCCGTGCACGTTCGACCGGGTCTGACCGTGGCGGACGAGGATCAGGCGGGCCATGGGGCCATCCTCGCCGAACAGTCGTGCAGGGCCGCTGCGCGCGAGCGCTCCGCACGCGTACGGTGCGCCCATGGACAGCGACGTCTCAGGCAGCTCCAATCCCGGCCCCGACGAGGGCGAGCCCCGCGACCCCGAACGCGGCACCCAGGACCCCGGACCCGGCGGCGACGTCCCGGAGCGCGGGTCGTCGAACCCCGGCCCGGACGAGGGCGGCGTCCGTCGCCCCGGACGCGGCTCGAGCGACCCCGGTCCGGAGGAGTGAGGGTCACGCCTCGCGCGTGATCTCCACCTCCACGAACAGGCGGCTGCCGGAGGGCCCGGCGTAGATCCCGCGCAGCGGCGCGACGTCCGTGTAGTCGCGGCCGCGGCCGACGAGCACGTGCCGCTCGCCGATGTCGAGGTCGTTCGTCGGGTCGAAGCCGTGCCACGAGCCGCAGAACCACTCGACCCACGCGTGCGACTCCCCCGTGACGGGCACGCCGACCGGGAACGACGGGTCGGGGTGGAGGTAGCCGGACACGTAGCGGGCGGGCACGCCGATGCTGCGCAGCGCCCCGATCGCGATGTGCGCGATGTCCTGGCAGACACCGCGCCCCTGCGCCCACGCCTCCTGCGCGGTGGTCTGCACCCCGGTGGAGCCGGCCAGGTAGGCGACCCGGTCGTGGATCTCGCGGCACACCGCGCGCGCCGCGGCGCAGGGATCGAGGTCGGCGGCGGCGGCGCGGGCGATCTCGCGCAGCTCGTCGGGCGGCTCCGTCAGCGGGGTCTGCTGCAGCTGCTCGACCGAGTCGACGGAGGCGCGCGCGGCCGGTGCGAGGTCGTCCCAGGACAGCCCGGGCGCCGCGTGGTCGCGCCGCACCACCTCCACGAGGCTCGTCGCGGTGAGCGACAGCCGATCGTGCGGCGTGAGGATCTCGAACGAGTTCACCCGGGTGCCCCAGTAGTCGACGTAGCCGTGCGAGGACGAGATCGGCGAGATCTCGAGGTTCGCCGCGAGCACGAACTGGCCGTCGTCGGACCCGGGCAGCATCCGCGCCTCGTTGTAGGACTGCGTGACCTCGCCGCCGTAGTGGTAGCCGGTCACGTGCCGCACCCGCAGCCTGCTCATGCCGCTCCCCGCATGCACCGCGCCATCAGAACTCCCCCACCCACACGGGCGCCGCGTTCGTCGGGAAGTAGCGCCGCCGGATCGCCTCCGACGCCGCGGAGGTCGCGGCCTGCACCGCCTCCATCTGGAACGCGAGGTCCGTCAGGATCTCGTCGATCGGCCGGAACTCGAGCTCGGAGCGGATCTGCCCGAGCACCCGCAGCGCGCGGTCCGAGGTGCCGACCCGCTCGCTGCGCGGCTCGAGCTGCCGCAGGCACGCCCCCGCCCGGGAGATCGAGAACAGGATCGAGCGGGGGAACAGCCGGTCGATCGCCAGGAACTCCGCGGCGTTCTGCGCGGAGGGGACGCCGCGGTAGGTGCGCAGGTACGCCTCGTACCCGCCGCACGAGCGCAGCAGGGTCGTCCAGCTCGGTCCGTTCTTGCCCGTGAGGGCATGCGTCGCGAGCAGGCGGGCGGTCATGTCCGCCCGCTCGATGCTGCGGCCGAGCGTGAAGAACTGCCAGGCCTCGTCGCGGCTCGTGGCGCTGTCGATGATCCCGACGGCGAGCGCCGTGCGCTCCCGCACCCAGCCGAAGTACTCGGCGACGCGGTTCGGCGACACCTGCCGCGGGATCCGGGCGCGGGTCGTGTTGAGGCACTCCCACAGCTCGGTGCTCACGATCTCGCGGGCCCGGCGGGCGTTCTCCCGCGCCGCCATCAGGGAGTAGGCGATGGAGGCGGGGTGGGTGCGGTCGACGCCGAGGATCGCCAGCACGTCGTCGCGGGTGAGGCGGCCGTCCCCTGCGGGACTCGACCCCATCACCGACAGCAGCGCCCGGCAGGCCGTGTCCTCGTCCACCCACGGGTCCTCGAGCAGCAGCTGCAGGTGCACGTCGAGGATGCGCGCGGTGCCGTCGCCCCGCTCGATGTAGCGGCCGATCCAGAACAGGCTCTCCGCGATCCGGCTCAGCACGGCGCACCGCCCCGCTCGGGAGCTTCGTGTTCACGGAGTTCCGGCTGCGCCAGAACTCCGTGGACATGAAGCGACTGCTGTTGCTGCTGCTGCTGCTCGCCCGTGTCGTCGACGACGTCGAGCGGCGCGTGGTCCGGCTCGTGCGAGGGCGGCACGACCGGGCGGGCGACCCTGTCGTGCGAGGCCTGGCCGCGTACGAGGGTCGCGACGGACCGCTCCGCGGGCGCCGGGCCGGTGCCCGTGACCCAGGTGTCCTTCGAGCCGCCGCCCTGGCTCGAGTTCACGACGAGCTGCCCCTCCGGCAGCGCCACCCGCGTCAGCCCGCCGGGCAGCACCCAGACCTCGCGCCCGTCGTTCACCGCGAAGGGCCTGAGGTCCGCGTGCCGCGGCCGGACCCCGTCCTCGACGAGCGTCGGGATCGTGGAGAGCTGCACGACCGGCTGCGCGATCCAGCCGCGCGGGTCCGCGATCAGGCGCTCGCGGAGGCGGTCGAGCTCCGGCTTCGTCGCCTTCGGACCGACGACCAGGCCCTTGCCGCCGGAGCCGTCGACCGGCTTGACGACGAGCTCGTCGAGCCGGTCGAGCACCTCCTCGAGCGCCGCCGGCTCCTCGAGCCGCCAGGTGTCGACGTTCTTGAGCTTCGGCTCCTCGCCCAGGTAGTAGCGGATGAGGTCGGGCAGGTAGGTGTAGACGAGCTTGTCGTCGGCTACCCCGTTGCCGACCGCGTTGGCGATCGTGACGTTCCTGAGGCGGGCGGCGAGCATCAGGCCGGGGGAGCCGAGCAGCGAGTCGGCCCGGAACTGCAGCGGGTCGAGGAACTCGTCGTCGACCCGGCGGTAGATGACGTCGACGCGGGTGGGCCCGGCCGTGGTCCGCATCCAGACGCGGCCGCCGGAGCAGAACAGGTCGCGGCCCTCCACCAGCTCGACGCCCATGAGGCGGGCGAGCAGGGTGTGCTCGAAGTAGGCGGAGTTGTGGACGCCCGGCGTCAGCACGACGACCGTCGGGTCCTCGATCCCGGGCGGAGCCGCGGCCTTCAGCGCCTGCAGGAGGCGGTGGGGGTACTCCCCGACGGGCCGCACCCGCATCTGCACGAACAGCTCGGGCAGCGTCTGCGCCATCACCCGCCGGTTGGAGATGACGTAGCTCACGCCCGAGGGCACCCGCACGTTGTCCTCGAGCACCCGCCACTCGCCGTGCTCGTCGCGGATGAGGTCGATGCCGGAGACCTGGATGCGCACGCCGTTCGCGGGCACGACGCCCGCGGCCTGGCGGTGGAAGTGGGACGACGAGCTGATCAGCCCGGCGGGCAGCACGCCGTCGCGCACCGCGGCCTGCGGGCCGTAGACGTCGGCGAGGAAGGCCTCGAGCGCGAGGACCCGCTGCTGCACCCCCGCCTCCACGGACGCCCAGTCGTCCGCCTCGATCACCCGGGGCACGGCGTCGAGCGGGAACGGCCGCTCCTCCCCCGCGAAGTCGAAGGTGACGCCCTGCGCGAGGTAGGAGTCGGCGAGCGCCGCGGTGCGGCCCCGCAGCTCGGCGCGGGTCATCGTCGCGAGGGCCGCGTGCACCTGGCTGTACGGCGCCCGCGGCACCGCGGCAGCGGTGGTCATCGGCAGCTCCGCGAACATCTCGTCGAACGGCGCGGAGGCGGTCGGGTCGGCCGGCGCAGTGGTGCGCGCGTACCCGTCGAAGAGGTCCGCCATGTCCGGATGGAAGCAGAGCCGTGTTCCGAGCGTGTTACGGGCGAGGACCCGTCCTCGACGCAGGGGTGCCCGTACGATCGCGCCCATGTCGGGCCCGCCGCGGACCGCGCGGCGCGCGCTGTCCGACGGGCTGCGCGCCGCCGGGCTCTGGTTCGGCGGCGGCACGCTGGTGCTCGCGTGGGCGGCCACGGCGCTGATCGACGGCAGCGCCCCCTCCCTCGGCCTGTTCGCCGTGACGGCCGCGGTGATCGCGGCGGGCGGCCTGCTGTTCGTGCTGCCCGCGCCGCGCGCGGTCGTCGGCGTCGTCGTCGTGCCCGCCGCGATCGTGGTGATGGGCGCGGGGTACGTCGCCACGCTCGTCGTGCTCGCCCGCTCCGCCGCGCCGCCCGGCACGACGGCGGCCTTCCCGCTGTCCCCCGTGAAGACCGCGATGCTCGCCTTCGCGGTGAACGCCGGGCGCCGCCGCGCGCCGCTGCTCGCGGGCGCCGCGCTCGTGGTCGTCGCGGAGGGCGCCTCGGCGCTGCTCGGCCCGGCGCTCGGCGTGCCGTGGGCGTTCGACCTGCCGGAGACGGCGACGCTCGCCCTGATCGCCCTCGCCTCGTCCGGGTTCCTCATCGCCGGGCGCCGGACCGAGCAGCCGCGGCGCGCGTCGGCCGCCGCGGCCGGGGAGGAGGTGCTGGTCCGCACCCGCGCCGTCGCGCGGTCGCGGGCGGCCGCGGTCGTGCACGACACCGTGCTCGGCGATCTCGCCGCGGTGAGCGCCCTCGGCGCGGGCCCGCTCCCGTCCGCTGCGGCGGACCGCTTCGGCCGCACGCTCGAGCTGCTCGCCTCCCCCGGCTGGGCGCTGCCCGCCGAGGATCCCGGCGCGATCGGCGGCCCGGTGCTGGCCGCGATCGAGCGGACCGAGCAGGACGGGTTCACCGTGCGCCTGGACGGCGAGCTCGCCGAGTTGCGCGGCCTCGAGCCCCGCGTGGAGCAGGCGCTGGCCGCCGCGCTCGAGCAGTGCCTCGTCAACGCCCGCATCCACGCGGGCACCGACTCCGCCGAGGTCACGGTGCTCGCGGACCCGACCGGGCTCACGGTGATGGTCGCCGACTCCGGCGCCGGCTTCGCGCCGGAGGAGGTCGACCGCTCCCGCCTCGGCCTCAGCACCGCGGTCCGGGCGCGCATCGAGCAGGTCGGCGGCACCGTGCGGGTGTTCGCGCAGCCGGGCGTCGGCACGACGGTCCTGCTCGGCGTGCCCAAGGCGGTCGCGCCGTGAGCCGCGTGAGCCTCGCCGCGCGCGAGCCGCTGCTGCTCGGCGCCCCCGCGCCCGTGCTCGCCGCGGGCGGCGCGGGCCTGGCGCTCGTCACCGCCGTCGCCGCCACCGCGCTCGGGCGGGCGCAGATCGCGTCGTGGCCGCTCGAGGCCGCGGCGCTCGTCGTGCTGGCCGTCGCGGGCGTCGCCGTCGTCCTGCTCGCCAGCCCCTTCCGCGCGCCGTTCCGCGCCCGCTCGCAGGCGGCGGTGCTCGCGCTCGTGCTGCTCGCCGCGGTGCTCGACGAGGCCGCGCAGACCGGTCGGAACGCCGTGGTCCACGACGACTGGGGACTCGCGGTCGTGCCCGTCTTCCTGCTCGTGCTGGCGACGCTCCGGCCGCCGCGCGAGGTGCTGGCCGGGGGCCTCGTCGCGGTCGCCGTGATCGCGGGCGCCGTGGCCGCGCTGTCCCCCTCCCTGCTCGTGCCGCTGCCGCGCGCCGCGCGGGTCGCGATCGTGCTGACCGAGGTGCTGCCGCCGGCGATCGCGGCGGCGGCGCTCGCCCGCACGACGATGCGCCGGCTCGGCGGGCGGCGCCCGGCGCCCGCGTCGCCCGAGGCGGACAGCGCGCCGTCCGTGCAGCAGGAGACGATCGCCCGGCTGGAGGCGGCCGCGATCCCCCTCCTCACCGCCGTCGTCGCCGCGGGCTCGGTCACCGCCGAGCAGGCGGAGCGGGCGCGCGCGATCACGGCCGACCTGCGCACCGCGCTGGTCGCTGATCTGGCGCGCGGCTGGCTGGCCGAGGCCGGCTTCGGCGTCGACGACCCCGACGGCTACGCCGAGCGCATGACGCCCGAGCAGCGCGCGGCGCTGCGCACCACCGTCGCGAGCCTGCCCCTCGCCGACTTCGAGCGCCCCGGCACCGCCGCGGTGGACGGGCTGGACCGCGCCGCGACCCTCCGGCTGAGCCTGCCGGTGGCGGCGCGGCCCAGGCGCAGCCGGTACGCACCGCTCGTGCCCCTGCTCCGCGCGGTCTTCCCGCGCGCCGAGCTGCGGATCGACGGCGACCGGGTGCTCGTGCAGGTCGACTTCGCCGTCGCGGACTGAGGCTCAGCCCGCGACGAGCTGCCGTGGCACGTCCGCGCCGACCGCGCACGGCAGCCGCATCACCAGCACCGCGCCCGGCAGGTCGTCGCCCTGCGGCTCCTCGCAGCGGAGGGAGCCGCCGTGCGCGGCGAGCAGCCCGCGGGCAATCGGCAGCCCGAGGCCGGCCCCGCCGCTCGAGCGCGAGGGCTCGAGGCGGACCAGCCGGTCGAAGACGGCCTCGCGGCGGTCGGCCGGGATGCCGGGCCCGTCGTCCGACACCCGCACGACCGCCTCCCCGTCCTGCACGCGCGCCGCGAGCCGCACCGTCCTCGCCCCCGCCGTCCCGGCGTTCTGCACGAGGTTCGCGAGCACCTGGTCGATGCGCCCGGCGTCGACGTCGACCACCGCGTCGTCGCCCTCGACGAGCACGGTCGGCGCGTCCCGCCGCGGCGCGGTGCGGTCGGCGGCCTCCTGCAGCAGCGAGCGCAGCGACCGCGGGCGCGTCTCGACGGTCAGCTCGCCGAGGCGGGAGACGAGCAGCAGGTCGTCGACGAGCCGGCCCGCGCGGCGGGTCTCGCGCACGAGCCGCACGAGCACGCGGTCGCGCTCCTCGTCGTCGAGCGGTTCCCGGATCAGGCGCTCGGCGCCCGCGGACAGCGCCGCGAGCGGGGTGCGCAGCTCGTGGGAGGCGTCGGAGAGGAAGCGGCCGAGCCGTTCGGCGGCCTCCTCGGCGCGCTGCTCCGCCCCCTCCAGCTCCTCCAGCATCGCGTCGAACTGGACCGCGGCCCGGCCGAGGTCGGTGCCGGGGTCCAGCGGCGCGAGCCGTCGACCGCGACCGCCCGCCGCGGTCTCGCGGGCCGCGCCCGTGAGGACGTCGAGGGGCCGCATCGCGCGCCGCAGCACGAGCGGCAGCAGCAGCGCGGCGAGCGCCACGGCCGCGACGCTCGCGATCGCCATGATCGTGCGGAAGCGCGCCAGCTCGCGGTCGATCTGCTCGCTGTCGGTCGCCAGGACGAGGGTCGCGCCCGGGCGGAGCCGCTCCCGCGCGACCAGGCGGCCGTCCTGCTCGGTCACCGTCACGGCCGCCTCGGCCGCCGGGTCCGCGGCCGGGCGGTCGGGGCGCCCGCGGCCGGGCGGCGCGGGCTGTGGGGTGCCCACGACGGCACCGCCGCCCGAGTCGTACGTGATCCGCGCCTCGATGCCCGGCATGCTCAGCCGATCCGCCAGCGACTGGTCCGAGAGCCCGGTGAGGTCCCCGGCGAGCGCCGCGACCGACACGAGCCGCTCGCGCTGCTCCGCCTTCAGCACGGTGCCGAGCGCCAGGTCGACGCCGACCCCGACGACGAGCAGCAGCAGGGCGAGCACGCCGACGGCCCACAGCACCACCCGGCGCCGCAGGGACGGGGTCCTCACGCGACCTCCTCCCGGTCCACCGGGCGCAGCACGTACCCGAAGCCGCGCACGGTGTGCAGGATGCGGGGCCCCTGCTCCTCGAGCTTGCGGCGGAGGGCGCTGACGTGCACCTCGACCAGGTTCGCGTCGTAGTCGTCGTAGCCCCACACCTGCGTGAGCAGCTGCGTCTTCGACAGGATCCGCCCGCGCTCGTGGGCGAGGTAGGCGAGCAGCCGGTACTCGGTCGCCGTGAGGTCGAGCACGACGCCGCCGCGCACCACCTCCGCGCTCTGCTCGTCGACGACCAGGTCGCCGAGGTCGAGCGTGGCCGGCACGCGGCCCAGGCGGCGCAGCACCGCGCGCACGCGGGCGACGAGCTCCTCCACGATGAACGGCTTCACGACGTAGTCGTCGGCCCCGGCGCTGAAGCCGGCCAGCCGGTCCGCGCCGGCGTCGCGCGCGGTGAGGAAGATGACCGGCACGTCGCGGTCGCGGCGCAGCAGACGGGCGAGGCCGAACCCGTCGACGGGGCCGGGCAGCATCACGTCGAGCAGGGCGAGGTCGGGCCGGAAGTCGGCGGCGAGCGCCGCGATCCCGGTGCCGTCGGCGACCGCCCGCACGGCGAGGCCGGCGCGCTCGAGGGCGGCTGCGACGGACTCGCGGATCAGCGGGTCGTCCTCGACGACGAGCACGCGGGCGGAGGAGGGCATCCCTCGACCCTGCGGTGCGGGTCTGAAGCGATGCTGAAGCGCCGGCTGAGCATCGGCCAAGAAGGGGAGGGCGCCTGAACCGTCGCTGAAGCGCCCGCCCGCTTCAGTCCCGCTTCAGGCCCGGACCGTGATCTGGAGGAGGCCGCGATCGACGCGGCACCGAAGGAGATCCCCCTCATGCAGTCGTTCCTCCGCCCCTCCCGCCGCGCCGCGATCGTCGGCGGCGCCGCCGGCCTCGCCCTGGTCGGCGCCGTCGGCTTCGGCACCGTCGCGTTCGCCGACTCCGCCCCGACCCCGGGCGCCTCGCAGAGCGCCCCCGCCCCCGCCGCCTCCGGTGCCCCCTCCGGTGCTCCGGCGGCGCCCGGTGCGCCCGGCGGTCCGGCGGCGCCCGGCGCCGGCGGTCCCGGCGCGAAGGCGCACGCCCCGCACATCGGCGGGAAGGTGCTGACCGTCGACGGCAGCACCGTCACCGTGAAGGACCACGACGGCTTCACCCGCACGATCCGGCTCGGCGACGACGTGAAGGTGACGAAGGACGACGCGTCCTCCTCCACCTCCGCGATCGCGAAGGGCGCCTGGATCGAGGCGAGCGGCACCGTCGACTCGAACGGCACGACCCTCGACGCCACCGAGGTGCGCATCGGGCAGCCGACGCCGCCGAAGGGCGGGCCGATTGGCCCCGGCGGCCGCGCCGGTGCGCAGGGCGCGCCCGCCGCTCCCGAGGGCGGTGCGAAGCCGCAGGCACCCGAGGCGCCCGCCGCGTCCGGATCCGCCGCTCCCGCCGCTCCGCAGGCGCCCACCGCCTCCGGAGCGCCCGAGGCGCCGGCCCCGCAGGGCTCCGCCTCCGCTGCCACCGGCTCCTGATCGCGGGGAGGGCCGGGAGAATGCGCGCATGGCGCGCAGACGAACGGCCCTCCGATGACCCCGGGCAGCCGGGACTTCTGGGAAGGGCGGTACGCGGCGTCCGCCGCGGACGGCACCAGCCTCTGGGGCGAGGCGCCCAACGGGTGGGTCGCGGACCGCGTCGCGGCCCTCGCGCCCGCGCCCGGCCTCGCCGTCGACCTCGGTGCGGGGGAGGGCCGGAACGCGTTCTGGCTCGCCGGCCGCGGCTGGCGGGTCGTCGCGACCGACTTCTCCCCCAGCGCGGTCGCCGGGATGACCAGCCGGGCGACGGCGGCCGGCGCTGACGTCGGCGCCGTCGTCGCCGACGCCACCGCGTGGCGGTCGCCGGAGCCCGCCGATCTCGCGGTGCTCTGCTACCTCCAGCTGCCGCCCGAGGCCCTGGCCGCCGCGATCGCCCGGGCGGCGGAGTCGCTCGCCGAGGGCGGTCTGCTGCTCGGCATCTGGCACGACCGCGAGGACGTCGCCCGCGGCCTCGGCGGCACGATGACCCCCGCGATCCGCACGACGCCGGAGGAGACCGGCGCGGCGGCCGCGGGGGCGGGGCTGACGATCGAGCTCTCCGGCCGCCGCGACCGCGAGACGGCCGCGGGCATCGCCTGCGACTGCCTCCTCATCGCCCGCCGCCCCGCCCCGATCGACGCGTAGCGCGGCCCGTTCAGGGCCGCGGAGCGTGACAGCTGCGCCGCAGCGGCGGCGCAGCCATCAACGCAGCGCGCCCTCGAAGACGTCGAGGGCGCGGTGGAGGTCCGCCTCCGAGATCACGATCGGCGGGGCGAAGCGCACCGTCTGGCCGTGCGTGTCCTTCGCGAGCACGCCGGCCGCCATCATCCGCTCGCAGACCTCGCGGGCGGTGCCGAGCGCCGGGTCGATGTCGACGCCGGCCCACAGGCCGCGGGTGCGGACCGCGGTGACGCCGTGCCCGATGAGGGGCTCGAGCCGGTCGCGCAGGATCGCGCCGAGCTCGCGGGCGCGCTGCTGGGGCTCCCCGGTCGCGAGCATGCGCACGACCTCGAGGCCGACCGCCGCGGCGAGCGGGTTGCCGCCGAACGTCGACCCGTGCTCGCCGGGCCGCAGCACGCCGAGCACGTCCTCGTCCCCGACGACGGCCGACACCGGCACGATGCCGCCGCCGAGCGCCTTGCCGAGCAGGTAGAGGTCCGGCACGACGTCGACGAGGTCGGAGGCGAAGGTCGCGCCGACGCGGCCGAGGCCGGACTGGATCTCATCGGCGATCATCAGCACGCGGTGCTCGTCGCAGAGGCGGCGGACCGCCGGCAGGTAGTCGTCGGGCGGCACGACGACGCCCGCCTCGCCCTGCACGGGCTCGAGCAGCACCGCGACGGTCGTGTCGTCGATCGCGGCCTCCAGCGCCTCCGCGGAGCCGTAGGGCACGACGCGGAACCCGGGCGTGTACGGCCCGAAGTCGTCTCGCGCGGACGGGTCGTCGCTGAAGGAGACGATCGTCGTGGTGCGGCCGTGGAAGTTGCCGCTCGCGACCACGATCGTCGCGGCGCCGTCCGGCACGCCCTTGACGCGGTAGCCCCAGGCGCGGGCGACCTTGATGCCCGACTCCACGGCCTCGGCGCCCGTGTTCATCGGCAGGACCATGTCCTTGCCGGCGAGCGCGGCGAGCTCCCGTGCGAACGGCTCGAGCCGGTCGTTCTCGAACGCGCGGCTGACGAGGGTCACGCGGTCGAGCTGCGCCTTCGCGGCCGCGATCAGCCGCGGATGGCCGTGTCCGAAGTTCACCGCGGAGTACGCGGCGAGCAGGTCGAGGTACCGGCGGCCGTCGGAGTCGACGACCCACGCGCCCTCGCCGGTCGCGATCTCGACGGGCAGCGGGTGGTAGTTGTGCGCGAGCGCGCTGGTGCGCTGGTCGCTCATCGCTCGCCCCGCAGCTCGAGGGTGCAGCACTTCACGCCGCCGCCGCCGAGCAGCAGCTCGGCGAGGTCGAGCCCGAGGGGCGTGTAGCCGCGCTCGCGCAGCGACGCCTCGAAGCCGACGGCCCGGGAGGCGATGACGACGTTGCGGCCGTCGGAGATCGAGTTCAGCCCCAGCCAGCGGGCGTCCTCGATGCCGACCTCGACCGCGTCGGGGTAGCGGCGCTGCAGCTCGGCCCGGCTCGCGTCGTCGAACGCCTCGGGCAGGTAGGCGATGTTCGCGTCCGCGCCGGCGGGGTCGAGCACGGCGAGCGCCGTGTCGAGGTGGTAGAACCGCGGGTCGACGAGGCGGAGCGTCACGACCTCGCGGCCCGTGACCTGCGCCAGCTCCGCGTGGCTCTCGACGCTGGTGCGGAAGCCGGTGCCGGCGAGGATCGCGTCGCCGACGAGCAGGAAGTCGCCCTCGCCCTCGTTCACCTCCTGCGCCTCGTGCACGCGGAAGCCGTGCTCGCGGAACCACTCGCCGTACGCGGGGCCCTCGGGCTGCCGCTCGGGGTGGGTGAACCTCGCCGTGTAGGCGACGCCGTCGAGGGTGAATCCGCCGTTCGCCGCGTAGACCATGTCGGGCAGGCCGGCGATCGGGTCGATCAGCTCCACCTCGTGACCGAGCGACACGTAGGCGTCGTGCAGCGTCTGCCACTGCCCGAGGGCGACGGACGTGTCGGTCGGGTCCTGCGGGTTCATCCAGGGGTTGATCCGGTAGGCGACGGTGTAGTGCTCGGGGCGGCACATGAGGAAGCGGCGGCGCAGCGCCGTCCGCTCCGGCTGGTCGAGCGACGAGGGCGAGGTGCGTGCGGGCGCGGTGGACGTCACGACGGTCCTTCCATGTTCAGCGGGGCTGGACGCCGGACCAGGTCGACGGCTCGCGACCCAGTGTGCCTCCGGAGGCGCGCACCAGGGCGGTCCGGAACGCAACGATCGTGCGTTTGGAACCCTTTCGGGTACACGTTTCGCAGGTCGGAGCGCGTCTCCGCGCCCGACGCGAGGTCGGTGGCCGTGCAGAAGAGAAGGCCAGGCCGCCCTTCCTGCTGGACACGGCGCGCACGCAGCGCCCATGCGCCTCCCCTGGTGCGCACGCAACGATGCGTACCGTTCGGGATCATGGACGCCATCGACTCCCGCATCATCGACCTGCTCAAGCGCAACGCGCGATCGGCCTACGGCGACATCGGTGCCGTGGTGGGACTGTCCGCGTCCGCGGTGAAGCGCCGGGTCGACCGCCTGCTCGCCGAGGGCGTCATCCGCTCCTTCACGGTGCAGGTCGACCCGGCGACCGAGGGGATGAGCACGGAGGCGTGGGTGGAGCTGTTCTGCCGCGGCACCGTCTCCCCGACCGAGCTGCGCCGCATCCTGTCCGCCGTGCCGGAGGTCGTCTACGCCGGCACGGTCACGGGCAGCGCCGACGCGATCGTGCACATGCGCAGCCGCGACATCCCGAGCCTCGAGCTCGCGCTCGAGCGGGTCCGCGTGGCCCCGAACGTCGACCACACGAGGAGCGCGATCGTGCTCTCCCGGCTCGTCAACCGCACCGGCGCCTGAGCCAGGAGGCCCAGAACCCGCCTTTCCACTGAGTGGGAGCGCGGAAACGGTCCCTCCGGCACCATTGCCGACCCCGGGAACCCAGGGCACGACCTGGGGTTTCGTGTCACATTCCGACCACCCCCACGGCGTGGCACAAGGTTCAGCGCTCGTCCAGGCGATATGCGCGGTTCGTTCGGACCGTGATCCTCCTGTTACTTTCCTCCCCGACATCCGCCGCCCCCTTCCCCACCGGGGCGACAGACCATGCGGCACGCCCCCGTCGTGGCCGACGACTCCCTCCGCAGGCCCGCCTTCGGCGTGCCGTCGGCGCGCCCCGCGCGCCGAACGACGTGAGGAGACGGCATGCGCCGAACGACGATGCGGAAGGCCGCACTCGCCCTGACCGGTGTGCTCTCGGGCACGGCGGTCGCCATCGGCTGCCTGGCCGGTGCCCCCCAGCCCGAGCAGCACACCGCCCCGGTCGCCGTCGCGGCGGACCGGGCCGCCGCGGTCAAGACGGTCCGCGCCCGGCTCGACTCGCTCGAGGCGCAGGCCGACAAGGCGGGCCGCACGGCCGAGATCGCCAACGAGGCGCTGCTGCAGCACGACACCGCGGCGAACCGCGCGGCGACCGACCGCGCTCAGGCCGGGCTCGTCGCCCTCGCCGACCGGCAGACCCCGGAGCTCACGAGCCTCCTGCAGCGCCTGACGAAGCTCGGCGTGAGCACCGCTCCCGCCGCCGACGGCGCCACCGCCACGACCACGGCCCTCGTCGGCCGCACGCGGGCCCTCCGCGCCGTCTCGTTCGCCCGCAAGCAGATCGGCGACCCCTACGGCTTCGCGAAGGCGGGCCCCGGCCGCTGGGACTGCTCCGGTCTCACCATGAAGTCGTACAGCGCCGTCAAGGTGAGCATCGGCGGCCACAGCGCCACTGCGCAGTACAACAAGGCCAAGCGCCAGCACCGCCTGCACTCCTACAAGAACAAGCGCGTCGGCGACCTGATCTTCTACGGCCGCCCCGGTGCCGTGTACCACGTCGCCATCTACGCGGGCCACGGCCGCATGGTCGAGGCCCCGTACCCCGGCAAGCGGGTGCGCGAGGTCAAGGTCCGCGCCGGCGACCGCGTCTCCGCGGTGGCCCGCCCCGCCTGACCCTCCGCCCGCACGACGCCGTGCGCGGTCCCGTGAACGGGGCCGCGCACGGCGTCGTGCCGCGTGGATAGGGTCTCGGACGACCCTGTCCCAGCGCCTCAGGAGCGGAATGCCCGTCGACCCGACCGACCCCGACCTGCCCCTGTACGGCGCCTCGCCGCTGACCGCGTACTCGCGGTACTGGCGGCGCTACGTCGTCTTCAGCGGCCGCGCCAGCCTCTCCGAGTACTGGTGGCCCGTGCTCGCGAACGCGATCGTGGGCGTGGTTGTCGGCGTGCTGGGCGCCGTCCTGCTCGCCGTCGGCGGTGGGCTGTCCGAGCAGGGGCTCGGGATCGCCGCGGTGCCGAACGCCCTCGGCGGCGTGCTGCTGTTCGCGGCGCTCCTCTTCTTCCTGGCGACGATCGTGCCGTCGATCTCGTCCGCGGTCCGGCGGCTGCACGACGCGAACCTGTCGGGCCTCTTCTTCCTGCTGTCCCTCGTCCCGTCGGTCGGCGGGCTGATCGTGCTCGTGCTCACGATCCTGCCGACGAACCCGGAGGGCCGCCGGTTCGACCAGGGCGCCCCCGCGTGGCAGCCGGTCGTTCCGCAGCCGTCGCTCGCCACCGCGCCCCCTCCTGCCGACCCGAGCGCCGCCCCGCCCGCGAACGGCGGCTTCGACGCCTGGCCCGCACCGGCGACGGCGCCGCCCGCCACCGCGCCGATGCCCGTCGTGCCACCGTCGGACGCCGGCCAGACGCCCGACGACGCCCTGCTGGCCGCCTGGGGCCGTCTGGGGCGCGTGGAGCGCGTGGAACCGCGCCTCGGCGTCCAGCCGTCCTGGCGGCAGCAGGGCTACGTGCTCGTGCGCCTCGCGGACGGCGCCGACGTGCTCGCGACCAACGGCCTGGGCGCCAGCGAGGGCGCCGCGGCGCTCGGCGCCGGTGCGGAGGTCTACCTCGCCGAAGCGGACCTCGGCGCGACCCCGGAGGCCGTCGCCGACGGCTGGCGCTTCACGATCGTCGCCGCCGTGGCACGACGCATCGGCGCCAGCGGCATGCACCTGCCCGCCGAGCTCGAGCAGTACGGGACGCTGTCGATGACCGTGCCCGCCGACGCGCCGCAGGACTGGCGCACCGCCGACGGCACCGTGGGCGTGCTGATCGGGGTCGGCCTGCCCGGCGTGCCCGAGTCGGTCGCCACCGCCGCGGGCGAGGTCCGCCTGGTCGGGCTCGTGCCCCTGCGGCCGGAGGAGCTGCAGCGCATCCTCGACGGCGGCCGGGAGCAGCGCAGCACGATCGCCGCGCGGCTCGCCTCCCTGCCGCCCGAGCAGCTCGTCTCCGCGGAGCGCCCCGCGGTCTGAGCGCGTCCGCGGATCCGCGAGGACTCGTCGCCGCGCCGAGTGCGGAGACCCTCCGCCCGGCGTGTCGGCCAGGGACCGCGGATCCGCGGGTCAGTGGAAGCGGTGGTCCTGGGGCGCCAGCCGCTGCGCCCGCCGGTGCACGCTGACGCCCGAGACGGTGATCAGGCGCATGACGCGCTGGCGGTGGCCCCGCCACGGCTCGAGCAGCTCGAGCATGCCCGCATCGTCGACCTTGCGCCCGATGAGTGCGGTGCCGACGATGCCGGGCAGGTGGAGGTCGCCGAAGCTCGGCGCGTCCGGGTCGCCGTGCGAGCGCTGGCTCGTCTCCGCGGCGGTCCAGATGCCGACGCCGGGCACGCTGCGCAGGCGCTTCGCGATCTCCGCTCCGCCGCGGCCGAGGGCGAGCGTGCGCTCGAGGCCGGGCGCGACCGCCGTCGCCGCCATGACGGCCGCCGAGCGCTTCGGGTCCACCCCGGCCCGGTGCCAGTCCCAGGAGGGGATGCGGCGCCACGTCTCGGCGGTCGGCGGCACCCGCATGCCCTCCGGCGCCGGACCGGGCGCCGTCTCGCCGTGGCGGCGCACGAGCCAGGCCCACGCCCGGTGCGCGTCGACCGTCGCGACCTTCTGCTCGAGGATCGCGGCGACGAGCATCTCGAGCACCTGGCGGCAGCGGGTGAGCCGCAGCCCGGGGTGCCGCCTGCGCGTCTCGGCGAGCAGCGGCACCGCGCCGACGTCGAGGTCGTCCCAGTCGTCGCCCGCGCCGAGCAGCTCGGGCACGCCGTCGACCGCCCATTCGGCGCCCGGGCCCCAGGCGCAGGCGTGCACCGACCCGTCCGCGTGCTGCGCGAGCCGCAGCGTGGCAGCGTCGCCCTCGGGCGTGCGGACGGTGCGCCAGATCACGGGCCTGTCCGGCTCGCGGCGGAAGGTCGGGTCCCCCGCGCCGCGGCGCAGCACGCGCACGGTCGCGACGAGGTCGACGGGCTCGGCTGGCGAGTAGATCGTCCGCACCGCCGGCGCCTCCGCCTCCGCTGTCCCCCGCACGGGGGACCAGTGTAGGAACCACACGGCTGTCGTTCGACGCCCCGGGCCGCGCAGGTTCCTGTCCCCTGCCGGGACTAGCGTCCGGCCATGGCAACCACGGAGGAGATCGAGCGCCTGCGCGTGCTGATCGACAAGTCCCGCATCGGGATCATCACCACCACCGACGCGGACGGGCACCTCGTGAGCCGCCCCATGTCGGTCAAGGAGCGGGAGTTCGACGGGGACCTCTGGTTCTTCACCGAGGACCCGTCGCACAAGACGACCGAGGTGCGCGCGAACGCGCAGGTGAACGTGTCGCTGCAGTCGGGCCAGGGCTGGGTGTCGCTGTCGGGCGAGGCGCAGGTCGTGCGGGACGCCGCGAAGATCGACGAGCTGTGGGACACGGGCGCGGAGGCCTGGTTCACCGAGGGGCGGCGGGACCCGAAGGTCGCGCTGCTGCGCGTCGTCGCGCACACCGCCGAGTACTGGTCCACGAACGAGCCGAAGCCGCTCGTCCTCTTCAAGTACGCGAAGGCGGCCGTCACGGGCGGGCGGCCGAACGTGGGCGAGGCGCGCACCGTCGAGCTCGACGGCTGACCGTGCGCGCCCTCGTCGCCACCGAGCGAGGGGCGGCCGCGGCCCTCGCGGACCACGCCGACCCGACCGGCACCGTGCTCTCCGGGCTGTGGTCCTCCCTCAACTACAAGGACGCCCTGGCGATCGCGGGGCGGCCGGGCGTGCTGCGGTCGCTGCCGCTCGTGCCGGGCATCGACGTGGTCGGTCGCGACGCCGACGGGACGGTGCTGGTCGTGACGGGCGCCGGCCTCGGCGAGCGCGTCGACGGCGGGCTCGCCGAGCGCGTGGCGATCGACCCCGCGACCGCGGTGCCGGTGCCGAGCGCGTTCAGCCCGCAGCAGGCCGCGGCGATCGGCACCGCCGGCGTCACCGCGGCGCTGTCCGTGCTCGCGCTCGAACGAGCCGGCCTGCCCGACGGGCCCGTGCTGGTGACCGGCGCGGGAGGCGGCGTCGGCGGCTTCGCCGTCGCGCTGCTCGCCGCGCTCGGCCGCGAGGTGCACGCCGCGACCGGGCGGGCGGAGGCGCTCGGCGACCACCTGCGCGGCCTCGGCGCCGCGGAGGTGGTGGGCCGCCTGCCGGCGGAGCCGGGCCGGCCGCTGCAGAGCCCGCGCTGGGCGGCGGTGGTCGACTCGCTCGGCGGCGGCGCGCTCGTCAACGCGATCGCGCAGACCGTGCCCGGCGGCACGGTCGCCGCGTGCGGCCTGGCCGGCTCCCCCGATCTGCCCGGCACCGTGCTGCCGTTCATCCTCCGCGGGGTGACGCTGGCGGGGATCTTCTCGGTCGACCTCGCCCCCTCCCTCCGGCGGGCCGCGTGGGAGCTGCTCGCCGCCCGCATCGACGGCGACGTCGTCGACCGGCTCACCGAGCGCACGGTCGGGCTCGCGGAGGCCCTCGACGCCGCGGACGACGTGCTCGCCGGACACGTGCGCGGGCGGATCGCGGTGGACCTGCAGCGATGAGCGGCGAGGTGCGGATCCAGCCGGCGAGCGCGGAGGCCTTCGCGCTGGTCGAGCACGCGCTCACCGGCGGCGGGGACGGCGGCTCGTGCTGGTGCCGGTTCCTGCTCGGCACCCGCAGCGCCTTCGACGCCGCCTCCCGCGACGAGAAGCGTGCCGCGCTCCGCGAGGAGCTCGCGGACGCGGCGGTCGCCCCGGCCCTCGTGGCGACCGTCGACGGCGCGGGCGCCGGGTGGGTCCGGGTCGCCCCGCGCCCCGCGCAGGCGGGCGTGCTGCGCACCCGCGTCGTGCGCAGCGGCAGCACCGAGCCCGCGGACGCCCCCGACGTGTGGGCGGTCACCTGCTTCGTGGTCCGCCGGGAGCACCGCGGCGCCGGGCTGGCGGCCGGACTCCTCGCCGCCGCGGTGGCGCACGCCGAGGCGCACGGCGCGCGCGCGATCGGGGGCTACCCCGTCGACCGGGCGGCGCGGCCGGAGGCGAGCAGCGCCGAGCTCTGGCACGGCACCGCCGGGCTCTTCGCACGCACGGGCTTCGCCGAGACGGCCCGCCCGGCGCCGGCCCGACCGGTGATGACGCTCCGGGTCCGCTGAGCGATCAGGCGCTCGGCGGGGCGGTCGTCGAGCGCACGACGAGCTCGATCGGCTCAGGAGCCGTGCTCACCGCCCGGCGGCGCACGCCGAGGTCGTGCAGCAGCAGCGCCGCCGCCCGCGCCCCCTGCTCCATCGGGGACTGGCGCACGGTCGTCAGCCCGTACGCGGAGGAGAAGGCGTGGTCGTCGAGCCCCGCGACCGACAGGTCCCCGGGCACGCGCAGCCCGAGCCGCTGCGCCGCGAGCAGGACGCCGTAGGCGGTCTCGTCCGTCGCGGCGAACACCGCGGTCGGCCGGTCGGGCCGGTCGAGCAGCCGCTCCGCGGCGTCGCGGCTGGCCTCGAGCGCCAGCCCGCCGGAGGCGAACCACCACGGCTCGGGCTCGACGCCCGCCTCCCGCAGCATCGACGCCCAGGCGTCGCGCCGCGGTCCGACGACGCTGTCGTTCAGCCCGGGCTCGCCGTCCCCGCCGACGTGCCCGATGCGCCGGTGGCCGAGCGCGAGCAGGTGGCCGACGGCGAGGCGCGCCGCCTCCCCCTCCGGGATGCCGATGCCCCGCACGCCCTCGAAGGAGCCGCCCACGGTGACGAGCGGCACGCGGGCGCCGCGCACGACGGCCTGCTCGGCCTCGTCGAGCCCGAAGCCGATCACGACGTGCGCCGACGCCTGCCCGGCCTGCAGCGCCGCGCCGGTCAGCCGCCGGCGGGTGCCGTCCGCCTCGATGAGGTTGACGAGGCTCGTGGCCCAGCCCGCCTGCCGCAGCACGGAGTCGACCCCGTCGACGACGGAGGAGTAGAACCAGGACACCAGCGTCGGCGTCACCACGCTGACGACCTGGGGGCGGCCGGTGGCGAGCGCCGCCGCGTTGCGGGACGGCACGAAGCCCAGGCGGTCCGCCGCCGCGCGCACGGCCTCCGCGGTCTCGGGCGCGACGTGCCGCAGGTCGCGGAGGGCGCGGGACACCGTGGCCTCGGAGACGCCCGCCAGCCTGGCCACGTCGCGGATCGTCGCCGCCATGCCTCCCCGTTCCCCCGCCGGTGCGGATCCGGCGCGACAACGCTACGACGCGCCGGGAGGCGCTTGCTCCGCAATCGCTTGCAGGTCGAGCCTCTCCATGCCTCCACGAGCATCGACGCCGGATCCGGTGCCGCCCGTGTCCGAGCGCACCGCGTGGTCGCGTCTCGGCCGCCCGCGAACCCTCTGGACCGTCATGTCCGCGAACACCGCATCCGTCCCCGCCCGCCCCGTCTCGCCGGGCGACGCGCTCCGCCCTCGAGCCCGCACCGCCGTCGTCGTCATCCTCGGCCTGCTCGTCGCCCTCGGACCGTTCACGACGGACCTCTACCTGCCCGCCTTCCCGGCCGTGCAGGCCGCGTTCGCCACCTCCGACGTGGCGATCCAGCTCACCCTCTCCGCGACCGTCATCGGCTTCGCGCTGGGCCAGCTGGTCGTCGGGCCGCTCTCCGACCGCTTCGGCCGCCGCGTGCCGCTGCTGGTCGCGACCTCGCTGCACGTGCTCGCCTGCCTCGGCGCGGCGATGGCGCCGAGCATCGGCGTGCTCGCCGCGCTCCGCCTGCTGCAGGGCATCGGTGCGGCGGGAGGCGGCGTGGTCGCGTCCGCGATGGTGCGCGACCTCTTCCACGGCCACCGGCTCGTCCGCACGCTCGCCAACATGGGGCTCGTCATCGGCGCCGCGCCGATCCTCGCCCCGCTCATCGGCTCCCAGCTGCTCGCGGTGCTCGACTGGCGCGGCCTCTTCGTCTGCCTCGCGATCTACGGCGCCGCGGCACTGGTGCTGGCGTCCGTCGGCATCGGCGAGACCCGGACCACCACCGCACGGGCGAGTAGCGTGCACGCGACCGCCCGCGCGCGCTACCGCGCGGTGCTGCGCGACCCCGTCTTCGTCGGCGCGGCGATCGTGGGCGCGATGCAGGGCGCCGGGCTGTTCGCCTACCTCGCCGTGTCCCCGTTCCTGCTGCAGGGGACGTACGGGCTCAGCCCGCAGCAGTACGGCTTCGTGTTCGCGTCGAACTCGGTCGGCGTCGTCCTCGGCGCGCAGCTGGCGGCCCGGGTGATGCGGCGCATCGGCCCGCAGTGGATCCTCGTCGGCACGATCTCGGCGCAGCTGCTCAGCGCGGTCGCGCTGCTGACGACGATGCTCTACCCGGCCCCGCTCGTCGCGGTGATCGTGCCGCTCTGCGTCTTCATGACCGCGTGCGGCTTCACGTTCCCGTGCGTGCAGGTGCTCGGCCTGCTGCACCACGGGGAGGAGGCGGGCACCGCCGCCAGCCTGCTCGGCGCCGGCAACTTCGGCCTCGCGGCGATCGTGCCGCTGATCGTGGGCCTGCTCGGCGCGGCCGCCGCGTCGTCGATCGGCATCGTCGCCACGATCGGCGCCGTGTGCGCCGCGGCCGCGCTCCTGCTGCTCGTGCGGCCGCGGACGGTGCCGCCGATCGCCTGACGCGGCTCCGCCCCCGAGCGGCGGTCCTGCCCGCCGGAGGTGGTGGACCGCCGCCTGGCGGCGGGCTACTCGGTGGGGGCCGTCGCGGCCGCTGCGGCACGGGCTGCGGCGGGCAGCGCCTCCTCCACCCGGCTGAGCGCGCGGTCGTCGTGCGCGGCGGTGAGGAACCAGGCCTCGAACACCGACGGCGGCAGGCTCACGCCCTGCTCGAGCATCGAGTGGAAGAACGCGGGGTGGCGCCACGACTCCTGCGTGCGCACCTCGTCGTAGTCCTTCGGCGGCTCGGTCAGGCCGAACGCGACGCTGAAGAGGTTCCCGGCCCGGCTGATCGCGTGGGCGACGCCCGCCTCCGTCAGCGCGGCCGTGACCGCTGCCTGCACCCGCAGCGAGGCGGCGTCGACGCGGGCGTACACCTCGTCGTCGGCGGCGCGGAGCGTCGCGAGGCCCGCGGCCACCGCGAGCGGGTTCCCCGACAGGGTGCCCGCCTGGTAGACGGGGCCGACCGGGGCGAGCAGGTCCATCACGGACGCCCGGCCGCCGAGGGCGGCCAGGGGCAGGCCGCCGCCGATGACCTTGCCGTAGGTGAGCAGGTCGAGGTCGAGGGCGCCGTCCGGGTCGTGCGCCCACCAGCCGCCCGCGGAGACGCGGAACCCGGTCAGCACCTCGTCGAAGATCACGAGCGCGCCGTGCGCGTGGGCGGTGTCGACCAGGAACCGGTTGAAGCCCGGCTGCGGGGCGACGACGCCCATGTTCGCGGCCGCGGACTCGGTGATGACGGCCGCGATGCGCCCCGGGTGCCGCTCGAAGGCGAGCCGCAGCGCCGCCTCGTCGTTGTACGGCAGCACGAGCGTCTGCGCCGCGATCGCGGCGGGCACGCCCGCGGACGCGGGCAGTGCGAGGGTCGCGACGCCGGAGCCGGCGTCGGCGAGCAGGCCGTCGGAGTGCCCGTGGTAGTGCCCGGCGAACTTGACGACGAGCGGCCGGTCCGTCGCGCCGCGGGCGAGCCGCACGGCGGTCATGGTGGCCTCGGTGCCGGTCGACACGAGCCGCAGGCGCTCGATCGGCGTCCGGCCGTCGCGGTGCAGGCGGTCGTGCACCAGCTCCGCGAGCTCGACCTCCCCCTCCGTGGGCGCGCCGAAGGACAGGCCGCGGTCCGCCGCCGCCTTCACGGCGTCGACCACGCGGGCGTCGCCGTGCCCGAGCAGGGCGGGGCCCCAGCTGGCGACGAGGTCGACGTACTCGCGGTCCTCCGCGTCGTACACGTACGGCCCGGTCGCCCGCGTCACGAAGCGGGGGGCGCCGCCGACGGACCGGTAAGCGCGCACGGGGGAGTTGACGCCGCCCGGGATGCGGCGCTGCGCGCGCTCGAACAGCCGCGCGTTGCCGTCGAACGCCTCGGGGGCAGCGTCCAGCCCGCCCGGCGGGACGTCGTCGGAGGGCTGGGGGAAGCGGGTCAGCGGCTCCGAAGCCATCCGGCCACCTCCACCGCCCAGTAGGTGAGCACGGCGTCCGCGCCGGCTCGACGGATCGACGTGAGCGACTCGAGGATCGTCCGGTCGCGGTCGATCCAGCCGTTCCGCCCGGCCGCCTCGATCATCGCGTACTCGCCGGACACCTGGTAGGCCCAGACCGGCACGGGGCTGGCGGCCGCGACGTCGGAGAGCACGTCCAGGTAGAACGACGCGGGCTTCACCATGACGACGTCCGCACCCTGCTCCACGTCGAGCACGGCCTCGCGGAGGCCCTCGCGCCGATTGGCCGGGTCGAGCTGGTAGGTGCGGCGGTCGCCCTGCAGCGTGGACTCGACGGCCTCGCGGAAGGGCCCGTAGAGCGCGGAGGCGTACTTCGCGGCGTAGCCGAGCAGCAGCACGTCGGACCGGCCGGCGGCGTCGAGCACCTCGCGCACGGCGGCGACCTGGCCGTCCATCATCCCGGAGAGGCCCAGCAGCTGCGAGCCGGCCTCGGCCTGCGCGAGCGCCATCTCGCGGTAGCGCAGCAGGGTGGCGTCGTTGTCGACGGAGCCGTCGGCCGCGAGCACGCCGCAGTGGCCGTGGTCGGTGAACTCGTCCAGGCAGAGGTCCGTCTGCACGACGATCGCGTCGCCCACCTCCGCGGCGACGGCCCGCGTGGCGGCGTTGAGCACGCCGTCCGGGTCGGTGGCGCCCGAGCCGATGCCGTCGCGGTGCTCGGGGACGCCGAACAGCATGACGCCGCCGACGCCGGCCTCGGCGGCCTCCGCCGCGGCCCGGCGCAGGCTGTCGATGCTGTGGTGCAGCACGCCGGGCATCGACTGCATCGGGCGGGGCTCGTCGATGCCCTCGCGCACGAACATCGGCAGCACGAGCTGGGCGGGGTCGAGGCGGTGCTCGGCGACGAGCCGTCGCACGGCGGCGGTCTGCCGCAGGCGTCGGGGGCGGACTGGCAGTGTCATGAGACGGGTCCCTGCATGGGTCGGCGCACGGCGAACTCCTCGAGCGTGTCGATGAGGGATTCGCTGCTGCGCTCACGGGCGACGATGTCGACGCGCAGGCCCGCGGCCTCGGCGTCGACGGCGGTGCGCGGACCGATGCACGCGATGACGGTCCGCGACGGGACGAGCCCGATCTGCACGGAGATCTGGTTCGCGACGCTCCCCGAGGTGACGAGGATCGCGTCGAACTGGCCGGCGGAGACGCGGGCCACGGTCTCCGGCGCGATCGGCACGCCGACCGTGCGGTAGGCGACGACGGAGTCGACGTCGTGCCCGGAGGCGCGGAGGCCGTCGGTGAGCACCGGCTTCGCGATGTCACTGCGCAGCGCGAGGATCTTGAGCGGCACGGTGCCGCCGGTCGCCTCGCCCCACTCCGCGAGCAGCCCGCCGGCGGAGTTGTCGCGGCGCGGCACGAAGTCGACCCGGTAGCCGGCGGCGCCGAGCGCCGCAGCGGTCGTCTCGCCGACCGCGGCGATCTGCGTGTGCTCGGGGATCACGGCCCGGTGCGCGGACAGCACGTCCACCGTGGTCGCGCTGGTGACGGTGAGCCAGTGGTAGTCGCCGGCCTGCAGCCGCGCGAGCGCCTGGTCCAGCGCCTCCTCGTCGGCCGTGCCGGCGAAGTTGATGGAAGGGGCGACGACGGGGCTCGCGCCGCGGGCGCGCAGCTCGGCGGCGACGCCGTGTCCCCACGGGCCGCCCCGCGGCACGAGCACGCGCCAGCCGAGCAGCGGCTTGCCCGCGGTCACGACGACGCCCCCAGGGGAGCGAGCTCGGCGGCGCCCGCGGCGAGCAGGTCCGCGGCGAGGCCGTCGGCCGCGAGGGCCAGGGCGGCGCCGCGCTCGTCGGCGGTGAAGTCCACCTCGCGGCGCCGGTCGAGCCGCTCCCCGCCGCCGGGGCGGTGGACGCTGGCCCACAGCACGGCGTGCGCCTCGTCGACGACGCTCGCGACGCCGATGGGCGCCGCGCAGCCGGCCTCGAGCAGCCCGAGCACGCGGCGCTCGGCGGAGGCGGCGTCGCGGGCGGCGGGATCGGTCAGCGCGGCGACGACCCTGCCGACGGGGCCGGACGGGTCGACGTCGGCCTCCCGGACCTCCATCGCGAGCGCGCCCTGCCCTGCCGCGGTGGGCCAGGTGTCGAGCGGCAGCACCTCGGTCACGGCGTCCAGCCGGCCCAGCCGGGCCAGGCCCGCGCGGGACAGCACGACGGCGTCGAGCTCGCCGTCCGTCACGCGGCGGAGGCGGCTGTCGACGTTGCCGCGCAGGTCGACGACCTCCAGGTCGTCGCGGCGGTCCACGAGCTGGGCGTGGCGTCGCGGGGAGCCGGTGCCGACGCGCGACCCGGCGGGCAGCGACGCGAGGTCGAGCCCGTCGCGCGCGCAGAGCACGTCGCGGGCGTCCTCGCGGTCGGGCACCCCGGCGACGACGAGGCCGGGCGCGGGCGCGACCGGCAGGTCCTTCAGCGAGTGCACGACGAGGTCGACCTGACCGGCGAGCAGCGCGGAGCGCAGCGCGCCCGCGAACACCCCGGTGCCGCCGATCTGGGCGAGGGAGGCGCGCGAGACGTCGCCGGCGGTCGTGACCGTCACGAGCTCGCAGGGCTCGCCGAGGGCGGCGATGCGGTCGCGGATGTGGCCGGCCTGGGCGAGCGCGAGCGCGCTCCCCCGGGTGCCGAGGCGGATCGTCACGACCCTCCCAGCGCCGGCGTCACGGCTGCAGGCCCGAGACCGCGGGCCGGAAGCCGAGGCGCGCGTTCTCGCAGCAGCCGGGACGGCACACGTCGTACCAGGGCCCGAGGTCGGTCTCCGCGGGGCGCTCCGCCGGCGGGGTGCCGTGCACGCGCTCGAGGACGAGGTCGACGAGACCGGTGACGTAGGCCGGGTCGACGCCCGGGGTCGGCGTCCGCACGGACACGATCCCGAGCTCCTGCGCCGTCTCCGTCGCCTCCTCGTCGAGGTCCCACATGACCTCCATGTGGTCCGACACGAAGCCGAGCGGCACGAGCAGCACGCCCTTGACGCCCTTCGCCGCCAGGTCGCGCAGGGCGTCGTTGACGTCCGGCTCGAGCCACGGCTGCGTCGGGGGCCCGCTGCGGGACTGGTAGACGAGGTCCCAGGGCACGTCGCGGCCGGAGCGGGCCATGACGACCTCGGCCACCGCCCTGTGCTGCGCCGCGTAGGCGCCGCCCTCGCCGAAGCCGCGGGCGGCGGGGCCGCTGCGGGAGGCGTCGCCGGTCGGGATCGAGTGCGTGCAGAAGAGCACGTGCGCCTCGGTCGCCAGGTCGACGCCCGGCAGCTTCGCCTCGAGCTCGGCGAGGCCGTCCGCGACGCCCTGCGTGAAGGGCGCGACGAAGCCGGGGTGGTCGAAGTACTGGCGCACCTTGTCGATGACCATCGTGTCCGCGAGGCCGGTGGCGTCGAGCTCGCGCGCGAAGTCCTCCCGGTACTGACGGCACGACGAGTACGAGCTGTAGGCGCTGGTGGCGATCGCGATCAGCTTCGTCGAGCCGTCGCGGGCCGCCTCCTGCAGCGCGTCCGCGAGGAACGGGCCCCAGTTGCGGTTGCCCCAGTAGACGGGCAGGTCCACGCCCCGGGCGGCGAGCTCGGTCTCGAGCGCCGCCTTCAGCGCGCGGTTCTGCGCGTTGATCGGGGAGACGCCGCCGAAGTGGCGGTAGTGGTGCGCCACCTCCTCGAGCCGCTCGTCCGGGATGCCGCGGCCGCGGGTGACGTTGCGGAGGAAGGGGATGACGTCGTCCTGCCCCTCCGGCCCGCCGAAGCTGGCGAGCAGGATGCCGTCGTAGTCGACCGGCTCGGTGACGTGCTCCGGTCCGGAGGAGGCGGGGCCGGACGCGTTGCGGACCGCGCCCATGTTGATCGCGCTCACCAGAGCACCTCCGGCACCTCGTCGAGCGTGATGCGGCGGCCCGTGAAGAACGGGGTCTCCTCGTTCACGTGCAGCCGGGCCTCGGTCGCCCGCAGGTCGCGCATCATGTCGACCAGGTCGGTCAGGGAGTCGGACTCCATCGGCAGGATCCACTCGTAGTCGCCGAGCGCGAACGCGGCGACGGTGTTCGCGACCACGGAGGTGTACGCGGCGCCCTTGCGCCCGTGCTCCGCGAGCATGCGCTTGCGGTCGTCCTCGGGCAGCACGTACCAGTCGTAGCCGCGCACGAAGGGGTAGACGGCGAGCCAGTCCCGCGCCCGCTCGCCCCGGAGGAAGCCGGGCACGTGGGAGCGGTTGAACTCGGCGTCGCGGTGCACGCCGAGCGCGCTCCACGTGAACGCCAGCGGCGCGAGCAGCGCAGTGCGGCGGACGCGGCGGATCGCGGCCTGGAGCGCGGCGGGGTCCTCGCCGTGCAGCCAGAACATGACGTCGGCGTCGGCGCGGAGGCCGGAGACGTCGTACACGCCGCGGGTGGTGATGCCCTTGCCCGCGAGCTCCTCGAGCACGTCGCCCAGGTGGGCGGCCGACGAGTCGCCGGGCACCTGCCCGGCCTGCCCGCGGCGGAACACGGCCCAGAGGGCCCAGCCCTCGTTCGTCATCGTGGGGTACTTCCTCGCTCGCAGCACGTGCTTCGTCGCCGCGGGCGGCTGCGACCCGTACGACGGACGGCGCCCGGTTCGGGCGCCCCCGGGGTCGCGTCAGCGCAGACCCCGTCCAGTCTGCATCACCGCCGATGGGCGCTCGTGCAGCGGGAGGGTTCGCGCCCGCGCTCCAGCGGGAGGGGGCGCGACGCGCTGCGGCGCCGGCCCCGGGAGGGACCGGCGCCGCGGCGTCGGGACGACCCGCGAGGGGTCGCGACCGGTCAGCGCCGCGCGGACCGGATGATCAGCGCGGTGACGCCGGCGAGCAGGCCGCCGATGCCGGCGAGGGCGCCGTAGACGACCTCGGGCCGCTCCTGACGGAGCGCGTCGAGGCGCTCGAGGGCGTCCTCGAGCAGCGCGCGGAGGCGCTTCGGCACGTCGAGGCGGTCCTCGATCGCGTCGAGGGTCTCCGCGAGCTTCTGCCGCGTCGCCTCGATGTCCGACCGGATCTCGGAGAGCGCGCGTTCCTTGTCATCGGTCATACTGCTGGACCCCCTTGAACGCCTTCACGTCGTCTTTCACGCTGTCGACCGACTCCTTCGGCACCGGCGGCACGCCCTTCTTGAGGCGGGACACCCCGATGAGCACGAAGACGGCCGCGATGATCAGCAGCAGCACGCCCAGGATGAGCGCGGACAGCCAGTAGGGCAGCGCCTGGCCGAGGCCGATCACGATCGCCGCCATCAGCGGGAACGCCGCGAAGTAAAGCAGCACGGCGGCGACCACGAAGAACGCGGCGCCGATGCCGATCGCCTTGACGCGGCTGATGAGCTCGCGCTTCAGCTGCTCGATCTCGTCGCGGATCAGCGTCGTGATGATGCCGGGCAGCTCGCCGATCAGCGAGAAGACGGTCTTCTTGTCGCCGTCCCTGCCCGCGCCGTCCTTGCCGCCGACGCGGAAGCGGCGACCGCGGTCGCCGCTCTCCGGGCCGACCGCGAAGGCCGTGGCCGGGCGGCTCGTGTCGTTGTCAGCCATCGGATCAGATCGACGGCGACGGAGCGCCGTCGTCGTCGGCCTTCTTCACCTTCGCGGCGACCTTCTTGGCCTGACCGACGACGGCGTCCTGCACCTCCGGCGCCTTCTCCTTCACGAACCCCTGCACCGTGCCGACGACGTCGTTGACGCTCTTCTGCACGTTGCGGTCGTTCCAGACGCGGTCCGCCGCGGCCTTGATCTGGTCGTAACGACGCCGTCCGGCGCGCGCACCGAGCACGTACCCGATCGTTGCACCGGCGACGAAGAGAATTCGGCCCTGCATGGCTCACCCCTTTTGCTCGGAAGTCGCTCTTTCGCAAGAGAACAGCCGCCACTGTATCGAGCACGAACTGAGTGCTCAGGATCTTTCCAACAGATGATCAGGAGGCTCGGGGTCGGGCGGCCTGCTCCGCGGACGCCACCACGGAGGCCAGGCCGGTGCCCGCGACCCACGAGCCCGCGACCAGCAGCCCGTCGGGCAGCACGGTCGTGGCGAGCGCCCTGCGGATCGCGATCGTCTCCGGCGCGAGCGCGGGGGCGGAGTCGGTCCAGACCGCGTCGGTGCGGTCGGCGATGCGCAGGCCGTCGGTCCCGAGCAGGGCGGAGGCGTCGGCCGCCGCCACCGCGTCCGGCACCTCCTCGGCGCCCCGGTAGGCGAGGCGCACCAGGTGCCGCCCGCGGCCGGCGCGCTCGCCGAGCCACGGCCACTTCGCGGTGAGGTGCGTGACCGCGGTCGCCCTGACGCCCTGCCGCCCGGCGGCGCGCAGCACGCCGGTCCCCCTCGGCGCGGCGTCGAGCCGGGCGTCCTCGACGAGCAGCAGCACGGCGCGGCTGCGGGAGGCCGCGGGCCGCGGCAGGGCGGCGAGATCCGGCGCGGCGTCGGACAGCAGGTCGAGCGCGGCCGCCCCGTCGGCGGTGAGCACGACCCGGTCGACCTTCAGGTCCTCGCGCGCGGTGGTCACCGTGATCAGGCCGCCGAACGGTGCGGGATGCACGCCGAGGGCGGGATCGCCGGTGCGCACGTCGACCCCGAGCCCCCGCGTCAACTCGAGGAGCGCGTCCGTCACGCGGTGCACCCCGCCGGCGATCCCCTGCGCGGCCGCCCCCGGGGGCGCTGCGGCGCGCAGCCGCAGCACGGCGCCGGAGAGCGTGCCGGTCTGCGTGATCGCGGCGTTCAGCCCGGGCGCGATCGCGTCCACCGGCACCTCGTCGGGGTCCGCGCCGTAGACGTTCTGCACGACCGGGGCGACGAGCCGCTCCAGCACCCGATCGCCCATCCGCCCGCGCACGAGCGGCCCGAGCCGCTCGTACCTGCCGACCTTCACGACGGGCAGCAGGCGGTCGGCGTAGGCGCGCAGCGATCCGCGGGTGTCGAGCACCCGGTGCACGTCGGTCGCGAGCGGGGAGGAGGGGATGCCGAGCAGTCCGCCCACCGGCAGCGGCACCGTGCGGTCGGCGAGCGCCACCCAGGCCGACCCGCTCGGGTCCTGCACGTCGCCGCCGAGGCCGAGCTCGTCGATCAGGGCGCGCACGGCGCCGCCCCGCGACGCGAAGCTCTCCGCACCGGTGTCGACCCGCATGCCGGCGAGCTCGACGGAGGCGACCCGGCCGCCGACGCGGTCGCCCGCCTCCAGCAGCACGACCTCGGAGCCGGCGAGCGCGAGCCGCCGCGCGGCCACGAGGCCGGCGACGCCTCCCCCGATGACGACGGCGCGCATCAGCTGCGGTGCGCCCACTCCACGATGCGGGTCAGCACACCGGGGTCGGTCTCGGGCGGCACGCCGTGGCCCAGGTTCAGCACGTGCGCTGGCGCGGCCCGGCCGGCCGCCACGACCTCCTCGAGGTGGCGCTCGAGCACCGGCCAGGGCGCGGCGAGCAGCGCGGGGTCGATGTTGCCCTGCAGCGGCGTCGTGCCGCCCAGCACCTCGGACGCGCGGTCGAGCGGCACGCGGTGGTCGACGCCGATCACGTCCGCGCCGGCGTCCCGCATCGCGCCGAGCAGCAGGGCGGTGCCGGTGCCGAAGTGCACGGCCGGCACGGCCCCGTCCACGGCGGCGATCGCGGTGGTCGAGGCGGGCAGCGCGTGCTCGCGGTAGTCCGCCTCCGACAGGCCGCCGGCCCAGGAGTCGAAGAGCTGCACGGCCGACGCCCCGGCACGCACCTGCGCCCGGAGGAAGGCGCCGGAGATCCGGGCGAGGTAGTCCGCCAGGGTCCGCCACGCCTCCGGGTCCGCGTGCATCAGCGTGCGGGCGCGCAGCTGGTCCTTGGAGGGGCCGCCCTCGACGAGGTAGGCCGCGAGGGTGAAGGGCGCGCCGGCGAACCCGATCAGGGGCGTGTCGCCGAGCCCGGCGATCGTGCGGGCGACGGCCTCCTCGATCGGTGCGAGCGCGTCGTCGGGCAGGTCGTGGGCGACGAGGTCCGCGAGGTCGTCCGCGTCGCGGATCGGGCGGGCGAAGACGGGCCCGCGGCCGGGCACGATGTCGACGTCGACCCCGGCCAGCTTGAGGGGCACGACGATGTCGCTGAAGAAGATGGCCGCGTCGACCCCGTGCCGACGCACGGGCTGCAGCGTGATCTCCGCCGCGAGGTCCGGCGTGAGGCAGGCGTCGAGCATCGCGGTGCCGGCGCGCGTCGCCTTGTACTCGGGCAGCGACCGGCCGGCCTGCCGCATGAACCAGACGGGCAGCCGCTCCGGGCGGACGCCCCGGTAGGCCTGCAGGAGCGCGGATTCGGTCGACACGGACGGGCATCCTGCCAGGTCCGGCCGCGACGGCCTCCGGCGCTGCACGGCGCCTGATCGTTCCGCGGCACGGCGCCGGACCCGGATTCGACGACTGGCCGAATCTCCGGCTGTGCTGACCGCTGTGACCGCCGACTTCCGCAGCGCGGGGTTCGAGGTCCTCGAGCGGCTCGCGACGATCTCCGCGGAC
This sequence comes from Amnibacterium soli, assembly GCF_039544415.1. NCBI lineage: Bacteria > Bacillati > Actinomycetota > Actinomycetes > Micrococcales > Microbacteriaceae > Amnibacterium > Amnibacterium soli. The sequence continues at coordinate 90,132 of NZ_BAABLP010000004.1, forward strand.
ACCCTCGCCCGCTTCGCCGCCACGCGGACCGACGTCCGCGGCGGCGTGCTGCTCGCCACGTGCAACCGCTTCGAGGCCTACCTCGACACCGCCGACGACGGCACCGCCGGGGCGGACGCGCTGCTCGACTTCGCGACCGCCGCCGCAGGGGTCGAGCGCGCCGAGCTGTCCGGCATCGCCGTGCGGCACGAGGAGGCGGACATCGCCGGGCACCTCTTCTCCGTCTCGAGCGGGCTCGAGTCCCTCGTGGTGGGCGAGGCCGAGATCGCGGGCCAGGTGTCGCGCGCCCTCGAGACCGCCCGCAGCGTCGGCACGACCACCCCGGACCTCGAGCGCCTGTTCCAGCGCGCCTCCCGCACCTCCAGCGCGGTGCAGCAGCACACGCGCGTGGGCACCGCGGGCCGCAACATCGTGCGCCTCGCGCTCGACCTGGCCGGCAGCCGCGTCGCCGACTGGTCGACCACGCGCGTACTGCTCATCGGCACGGGCACCTACGCGCGCGCGACGCTCGCCGCGCTGCGCGACCGCGGCGTGCGGGAGATCGCGGTCTACTCCCCGAGCGGCCGCGCCCTGCTCTTCGCGAAGCGCGAGGGCGTCGTCGCGGTCGAGCGGCAGGACCTGCCGCACCGGCTCGCCCTCGCGGACATCGTCATCTCCTGCAGCATCGCGACGGCGCCGATCCTCGACGAGGAGCGGCTGCGCCGCGCCCGCTCGGTGGTGGAGGAGCCCGCGCGACAGCTGATCGTCGACCTCGGCATGCCCCGCAACGTCGAGCCGGACGTCGCGCACCTGCCCGACGTCGAGCTGCTCGACCTCGAGACCATCGGCAAGCACGCCCCGCTGCCCGAGCTGCAGGCGACCGACGACGCCCGCGCCCTGATCGCCGAGGCGGTCGACCAGTACGGCGCCGACCAGCGCGCCACCGCGGTCACCCCGGCCGTCGTCGCCTACCGCGCCCACGTGTTCGAGCTCGTCGACCAGGAGCTCGAGCGCCTCCGCCGGCGTGGCGAGGCCACGGAGGCGGTCGAGCGGGCCATGCGCCACCTCGCCGGCGTGCTCGTGCACACCCCCTCCGCCCGGGCTCGCGAGCTCGCGGCCGCCGGCGAGGGCGAGCGCTTCGCGGAAGCCGTGCAGGTCCTGTACGGCCTGGCACCCGACGCCGCCCGCCCCGCGGGCGAGCAGCCCGGCTCGCAGCTCGCGGGCTGAGCCCTACTCCTCCGGCGGGCGCCAGCCGACTGCCAGCACGGCCAGGTGCGCCACCCCCGCCGCGACCGCGGTGAGCACGCAGATGGTCGCGAGCAGGAGCGCGATCGGGTCCCCCTGCACCGCATCGGTCCCCACCCCGGTCCGCCAGGCGAGCAGTCCCGAGGCGCCCGCGAGCAGCCAGATCGCCGTCAGTGCGAGCAGGAACGGATTCGGCTGACGGCGAGGGCGCGTGTCCCGCGCAGCGGTCGCACCCGCCGCCGGTGCTTCCTCGACGCGCATCCCGGTCTCCGGGTCGAACGGGGTCATGGTCCGCAGTGTGGCACCGCGGCGGTCGCGCACGGATCCGCCGAGCGGCCTACCAGAAGCGCTGATGCGCCCGGAGCACCTGCGTATCCTCGAGCGGTGTCCTACCGCGTCGTGATCCCCCGCAGCATCCCGGTCGACGAGGCGAACCGGGTGCAGCGCGAGGTCTGGAAACGCGGTTACAGCACCCGGTCCGGCGGCCGCGACGCCGCGGTCCCCGGGCACCAGGTCGTGGAGTTCCTGCGCATGCTCGACGACCTGCCCGACCCGGGCGACGTGTCGGGCATGGAGCAGGACCTGGAGCGCGTGCTCTCGGGCGGCCGCATCAAGGCGCCCTTCGCGGGCAGCGGCAGCTGGATCGAGACCGTCCAGGGCCGCCCGCCCCGCAACCGCGTCGCCTGACCTCGCCGGATCCTCGGCGGTGCAGACGGTCCTGAGTCGCGGACGATCGCGCGGCGACGGACTCAGCAGACGTACTCGAGGATGCCGATGCCGATGGTGCGCATCGCCTGCAGCACCGCGAGGCGGCGGGTGTGCACGGCGTCGTCGAACTCGATCGTCACCGTGTAGGCGACGGAGGAGCGGGGCCCGCGCAGCACGCCGGCCTCGCTGCGGACGCCGGGGGCCGAGCCCGTCTTGTTCAGCAGGCTCAGTCCGTGGTCGCTGCGCACGTGCGACAGGGGGTCGAGCGCGAAGGCGGAGGAGACGAGCGACAGGTCCGCGTTCAGCGCGAGCCAGTCGGAGACGCGGGAGGAGACCGCGCGGCTGACCGCCTCCCCGCGGGCGATCCGGGCGAACAGGGTCGTGAGCTCGGCGGCCGAGCCGACGGACAGCTGCGGGGCGTCGTCCGGCCCGCGGCGGTCGCGCACGCGGTCGAGCAGCGCGGTGCGCTTGAGGCCGAGGGAGTCCGCGCGGGCCCGCACGGCGTCGAGGCCGACCGCGCGCAGCAGCACGTTCGTCGCCAGGTTGTCGCTCGTCGCCGCCACCAGCGCCGCGAGGTCGGTCAGCGGCAGGCTCGGCGCGTGCAGGTACTGCCACACGCCGGCGTCGGACGCGAGGTCCTCCGGCGCGCGGTCGAGCAGGTCGAAGCGGGTGTTCACCTGCTCCTCGAGGCGGGAGGCGATCTCGAGCAGCAGCAGCACCTTGCCGACGCTGGCGGTCGGCAGCACGACGTGGTCGTCGACGGAGAACAGCGCCTTGCCGGACAGCAGGTCGATCACCCTCGCCGACACCTGGGCGCCGTCGAGCGCCAGGTGCGCGAGCGCGGTGAAGCCGTCCGTGAAGTCCGCGCGCACCGCCTCGCCCCGGTGCCTGGCCTGCTCGTCGCCGCCGCGCTGCCGAGCCCGTCTGGACTCGGCAGGAGCGGCGGTCACCAGATCGTGACCCGCTTCGTCGGATCCAGCCACAGGGCATCCGTCTCGGTGAGGTCGAACGCCGCCGCGAACTCGTCCAGGTTGCGCACGATCTGGTTGCAGCGGAACTCGGGCGGGGAGTGGGGGTCGATGGTCAGCAGACGCTTGGCCTCGGCCTCGCGCCGCTTCTCGCGCCACACGGACGCCCAGCTGCGGAAGAAGCGCTGCGCACCGGTCTCGCCGTCGATCACGGGCGGCTCGGCGCCCTCGAGCGAGAGCACGTAGGCCTTCCACGCGATCGTGAGGCCGCCGAGGTCGCCGATGTTCTCGCCGATCGTGAGCGCGCCGTTGACGTGGTCGGTCAGGCCCTCGGGCACGAGCGCGTCGTACTGGGCGATGAGCGCGGAGGTGCGCTCCTCGAACGCGGCGCGGTCCGCCTCCGTCCACCAGTTCTCGAGCCGGCCGTCGCCGTCGAACTGCGAGCCCTGGTCGTCGAAGCCGTGCCCGATCTCGTGCCCGATCACCGCGCCGATGCCGCCGTAGTTCAGGGCGTCGTCGCGGTCGGGGTCGAAGAACGGGGGCTGGAGGATCGCGGCCGGGAAGACGATCTCGTTCATGCCCGGGTTGTAGTAGGCGTTGACCGTCTGCGGCGTCATGAACCACTCGTCGCGGTCGACGGGCTTCCCGATCTTGCCGAGCTCGCGGTCGAACTCGAACGCGCTGGAGGCGCGCACGTTGCCGACCAGGTCGTCGGCCGACACCTCGAGCGCCGAGTAGTCGCGCCAGACGGCCGGGTAGCCGATCTTCGGGGTGAACCTCCCGAGCTTCTCGAGCGCACGCGCGCGGGTGTCCTCGCCCATCCAGTCGAGGCCGGAGATGGAGTCGCGGTAGGCGGCGACGAGGTTCGCGACGAGCACGTCCATCCGCACCTTCGCGATGGGCGGGAAGTGCTCCTCCACGTAGAGGCGGCCGACCGCCTCCCCCATCGCGCCCTCGGCGAGGCCCACGCCGCGCTTCCAGCGCGCCTTGAGCTCCTGCGCGCCGGTGAGCGCGGTGCCCGTGAAGGCGAAGTGCGCCTCGACGAACGCGGAGGAGAGGTACGGGGCGAGCGGGCGGATCACGCGCACGGCGAGCCAGTCGCGCCACGCCTCCAGCCGGTCGGCCGTCAGCAGGCCGAGCACGCCCGAGACGAAGCCCGGCTCGCGCACGACGACGGTGTCGAGCGCGCCGACCGGAGCGTCGAGCCCCGCGGCCCACGCCTCGAGCAGCGCGCCGCCCTCCCCGGCCTCGGCGACGAGCGCCGCCCAGGAGGTGGGGTTGTAGGTGGCCTGCACGTCGCGGGTCGCCACGGCGTCCCAGTGCGTGCCGGCGATCTCGGTCTCGAGCGCGAGCACGCGATCGGCCCGCGCCTCCGCGTCGTCGAGCCCGGCCAGCGACAGGATCCGGACGAGGAACCCGCGGTAGGCGGCACGATGCGTCGCGAAGTCGTCCTCGCGGTAGTACCGCTCGTCGGGCAGCCCGAGGCCGCCCTGCTCGAAGAAGACGAGGTAGCGGCTCGGGTCGCCGGGGTCGTTGTCGACGAAGAGCCGGAAGAGGCTGCCGCCGCCGCGGCGCTCGAGCGTGCCGAGCACGGACAGCACGGTCGCGACGGAGTCGGAGGCGGCGACGAGGCCGAGCGGCTCCGCGAGCGGTGCGGCGCCGAGCGCCTCCACCCGCTCCTCGTCCATGAAGGACGTGTAGAGGTCGCCGATCTTGCGCGCCTCGGTGCCGGGCTCGGCCTGCTGGGCCCGCTCGACGATGGCCCTCACCGCGATCTCCGCGCCGTCGACCAGGTCGAGGAACGCTCCCGAGCGCGCCCGGTCCGCGGGGATCTCCGCGGTCGCGAGCCATTCGCCGTTGACGGCGCGGTAGAGGTCGTCCTGGATGCGCGCGGGGACTGCCGCGCCTTCGGGTTCGGCCACGGGAGGAGTCTAGGAGCGCCCACCCCCCGGTCGCGGGAGGGCTCGCGCGGGTCGGGCGGACCCGGAGCGCACCTTCGACTGGTCGGAGGCGGGTCGCGGCGCCCGTGCGCGGTGGACGGATCGCGGCCGCGCGGTCCGTAGGCTTGCCCGCCGTGCGGCTGGTGGTTGCGGAGTGCTCGGTGGACTACGCGGGGCGGCTCTCCGCGCATCTGGATCCCGCTCGGCGGGTGCTGATGCTGAAGGCGGACGGCAGCGTGCTCGTGCACGCCGACGGCGGCTCCTACAAGCCCCTGAACTGGATGAGCCCGCCGTGCTCCCTCGTCGTCGAGGAGCCGGACGAGGAGCTGCGCTCCGCCGGGGTCCAGCAGCTCTGGCGCGTGACCCACGGCAAGACCGGCGACGTGCTGATCATCCGCATCCACGACCTGGTGATCGACGAGACGGTCGACCTCGGCATCGACCCCGGCCTCGTCAAGGACGGCGTGGAGGCGGACCTGCAGCGGCTGCTCGCGGAGCAGATCGAGCTGCTCGGCGACGGCCACACCTTCGTGCGCCGCGAGCACATGACCGCCATCGGGCCGGTCGACATCCTCGCGAAGGACCCGGGCGGCACCTCCGTCGCGGTCGAGATCAAGCGCCGCGGCGACATCGACGGCGTCGAGCAGCTGACCCGCTACCTCGAGCTGATGAACCGCGACCCGCACCTGGCGCCGGTGACGGGCGTGTTCGCCGCGCAGGAGATCAAGCCGCAGGCGCGCACCCTCGCGGAGGACCGCGGCATCCGCTGCGTCACCCTCGACTACGACGCCATGCGCGGCGTCGAGGGCGGCCCCGCCCGGCTGTTCTGAGCTCATGGGCTTCGATCCGCGCGCGGATCGAAGCCTGTGCTCCTCCGTCGGCCGTGGACCGGCCGACGCTGCGGAGCGCCGGGTCGGACCGCGCCGGATCCCGCTGCTCCGATGGGCTGAGCCCCATGCGGACCGGGCTAGGGTGCTCGACCCCCCTCTCCGAACGGCGGCGCCTTGAACCTCCCTTACACGGTCGTGCTCGTCGACCTCGACGGCACGGTCATGGACTCTGCGCCGGGCATCACCCGCACGCTCGCCGTCGCGCTCGAGGAGCTCGGGCTGCCCGTGCCGCCGCCGTCCCGCCTGCTCGAGTTCGTCGGCCCGCCGATCCTCGACGGCCTGCGCGACGTCGCGGGCATCGAGGGCGCGGAGGCCCGGCAGGTCCTCGACCGCTACCGCGCGCGGTACCGGGTGACCGGCGCCTTCGAGGCGGAGCCCTACCCCGGCGTCCGGGAGGCGCTCGAGGCGCTGGGCCGGACCGCGCCGCTCGCGATCGCCACCTCGAAGCCCGAGTCCGTCGCGGTCCGCATCCTCGAGCACTTCGGGTTCGCGCCGCTGTTCACGGTGATCGCGGGCGCTTCCGACGACGAGACGCGCAGCGAGAAGGCCGACGTCATCACCCGGGCGCTCGAGCTGCTCGTCGAGCGCGGGGTCGACGTGTCCCGTCCCGTGATGATCGGCGACCGGGTGCACGACGTCGCCGGCGCGGCGGCCCACGGCATCCCGGCGATCCTCGCGAGCTGGGGCTACGGCGCACCGGAGGAGGCCGCCGGAACCGTCGCGATCGCGGCCTCGCCCGGCGAGCTGCCCGCCCTCGTCGCGGCCGGAGCACCGGATCACCCGTGAGGTGCCCGCACGTCGACCGCACCGTGCAGCAAGGGCGGCGGCGATCTGCGGGATGATCGCTGCATGACTCTCACGCAGGTGGAGCGCCAGTACGCGAAGGCGGCCCAGGCGACGGCACCGCACGTCGTGGTCCTGTTCGGCGCCGCGGGCGACCTGGCCAAGCGCAAGCTCCTTCCGGGCATGGCGAACCTGGTCCTGTCCTCCCTCGCCCCCGACATCGAGATCGTCGGCACGTCCCTCGAGGACCTCGACGACGAGACCTACCGCCAGCAGGCGAAGGAGGCGCTCGACGAGTTCGACCGCCGGCGCCTGACCGACGAGGAGTGGCGCAGCTTCGCCGAGAAGCTGCACTACGTCCCCAGCAAGGCCGGCCCCAAGGCCCTCGCGCAGGCGGTCGCCGAGGCGGCGGCCCGCCTCGGGCCGAGCGCCCGGCGCATCCACTACCTGTCGGTCCCGCCGAAGGCGGCCCTCGCCGCCGTCGAGACCATCCGCGACGCCGGCCTGGTCGAGGGCTCGCGGATCATCATGGAGAAGCCGTTCGGCACGGATCTGGCGAGCGCCGTCACGCTGAACCGCCGCCTCCACGAGACGTTCGACGAGAGCCAGATCTTCCGGATCGACCACTTCCTGGGCAAGGAGCCGGCGCAGAACATCCTCGCGATCCGGTTCGGCAACGGCCTGTTCGAGCCCATCTGGAACCGCAACTTCATCCAGCAGATCCAGATCGACGTGCCCGAGACCCTCGGCCTCGAGCAGCGCGCGTCCTTCTACGAGGCGACCGGCGCGTACCGCGACATGGTCGTGACGCACCTGTTCCAGATCCTCGCGTTCGTCGCGATGGAGGCGCCGACCGCGCTCGAGCCGAAGGCGATCAGCGAGGAGAAGAACAAGGTCTTCAACTCGATGAAGCCGATCGACCCGGAGAACGTGGTCCGCGGCCAGTACGTCGGGTACAAGGACATCCAGGGCGTCTCGCCCGAGAGCGAGACGGAGACCTTCGTCGCGCTGAAGTGCGAGATCGACAACTGGCGGTGGGCGGGCGTGCCGTTCTACCTCCGCACCGGCAAGAAGCTCGCCGAGGGCCAGCGCATCGTCTCCATCGCCTTCAAGGAGCCGCCGCAGTCGATGTTCCCGGCGGGCTCCGGCATCGGCGCGAAGGGGCCGGACCACCTGACGTTCGACCTCGCCGACGCCTCGAAGATGTCGCTGTCGTTCTACGGCAAGCGCCCCGGACCCGGCATGCGGCTCGACAAGATGTCGATGCAGTTCGCCATGCAGGACACCGCGAACGCGAACGACGTGCTGGAGGCCTACGAGCGCCTGATCCTCGACGCGATGCGCGGCGACCACACGCTCTTCACCTCCGCCGCCGGCATCGAGCGCCTGTGGGAGGTCAGCCAGCCGCTGCTGGACGACGCGCCCCCCGTGCGCCCCTACGCGGTCGGCAGCTGGGGCCCGAACGCGATCCACCAGCTGATCGCGCCGTACGCCTGGCGCCTCCCCTTCGAGCGCGTCTGGCGCGAGTCCCACCACTGAGTTCACAGCCCTTGGATCCGCGAGCGGATCCAAGGGCTGTGCGCCTTCGAGGCTCGTGGACCGAGCCTCGGTACGGCGCATCGGTTCCGTTCTCGAGGCGGGCAGCGCTCGTCACGGTCGGGCCCTCCGCTCCTTCCGCTCGGCCGCGGATCGGGCGAAGGGGCGGTTCGCTCCCCGGCGAACGGGGGAGGGCCGCATAGCGTCGTCGGGTGCAGACGATCCCGGTGCTCGGTGGCCGCTATCGCCTCGGCCCGGAGATCGGGTCCGGAGGGATGGGGGCGGTCCACCGCGCCTGGGACGAGCGCTTCGACCGCGAGGTCGCCGTCAAGGTCGTCCGCTCCGGCGGCGTCGAGAAGGAGCGCCTGCGGCGGGAGGCCCAGTACCTCGCCCGCCTCGACCACGCGAACCTCGTGGCGGTGCTCGACGCCGGCGAGGACCGCCTGCGCGGCACGGACACCGTCTGGTTCGCCATGGAGCTCGTGCACGGACCCGACCTGCGCACCGTGCTGCGGCAGGACGGCCCGATGGACGGCGCCGCCGTCCGCAAGGTGCTGCTCGGCGTGCTCGCCGCCATCGACGTGCTCCACGTCGCCGGCGTCGTGCACCGCGACCTGAAGCCCGCCAACGTGCTGCTCACCGCCGAGCCGGCCACCGGCCGCTGGGACGTGAAGCTCGTCGACCTGGGCATCGCCCAGCACATCCGCACCGACCACCTCACCTCCACCGGCCAGGTCGTCGGCACCGCCGCCTACCTGAGCCCCGAGCAGGTCAGCGGTCGGCCGATCGGGCCCGCGACGGACGTCTACGCGCTCGGCCTGCTCGCCATCGAGGCGCTCAGCGGCGCCATCGCGTTCCCCGGGGGCCCTGCGGAGTCGGCCGCCGCGCGCCTCGTGCGACCGCCCGCCCTCCCCTCCGCGCTCGGACCCGCCTGGCGGGGCGTCCTCACCGCCATGACGGCGCTCGACCCCCGGCAGCGGCCCGGGGTGGAGCAGCTGCTCGAGGTCGTGCGCGCCCTGCCCGACGAGGCCCAGGACCCGGACGCCGCCGACCTGGCGACGCAGCTGATGACGACGGTCATGCCGGCGGAGGCGCACGCCACCGCCGTGCTGCCGACCGTGACCGCCCGGCCGCGTCCCCGCGGTGCGCGGCGGGAGCGCCGCCGGCGCAACGTGCTCGCCGCCGCCTGCGGGCTGCTCGTCGTGATCGCCGCCGGCGGCTGGATCGCCGCGCTCTCCGGCGGCGCTGCACCTGCCGCGTCCGCGGAGACGCCCGCACCCCGGGCGACCTCCCACTCGGCGCGCCCGACGCCGCGACCAGTCGTCTCGACGCCCGCTCCGGTCGTCACGCCCGTCGCGACGCATGCGGCGCCGGAGGCCCCCGCGCCGAAGGCTCCCGCCGGGGTCTCCGCCTGGCAGCGGTCGCACCAGGACCGATCCGACGCCGTCGAGAAGGCCACCAAGCGCCTCACCGACCGCCTCGAGCGCCGCCTCCGCGAGTACGCCCCCCACCACTGAGGATCCGCGGCGCGTCCAGGCGCGACGCCGAGCGCACCTCTACGGTCGGCCGCATGGCTGATGAGCTCAAGAAGGGCGACCACGTCTCCTGGAAGTCGCACGGCGGCGAGGCGGAGGGCGAGGTCGAGAAGAAGATCACGAGCGAGACCGACGCCGGCGGCCGCCACGTGAAGGCGTCGCAGGACGATCCCCAGTACCTCGTCAAGAGCGAGAAGTCGGGCGGCGAGGCCGTGCACAAGCCCGGCGCGCTGCACAAGGACTGACGCCCGCCCGCGATCGCGGGTCGCACGGCGGCGCCGGGGTCGGGCAGGATGCGTCCGTGAGCTTCAACGCGCGCCTGCGGGCCCTGGTCGGCATCCGACCGGGCAGCGCGGTGTCGTCGAGCCTCCGCAACGCGGCGCAGATCGACGTCTACGGCACCGTCCGGCGACAGGGGCCGTTCGACGCCCCGCCGGCGGAGCCCGTGCAGCTGGCGGACCCGGTGCCGTGGGAGCTGCAGGACGGCAGCGGCGAGGTCGCCGACTGGGTCAACGGCGTCCGCCCCGCCTAGGTGCCGGAGTCGCCGAAGACCTGCAGCGCTTGTGCGCTGCGTTCGGCGTAGGTGCGGAGGCGGTCGAGGAAGTCGCTCGGCTCCAGCGGGGCGAGCGGATGCATGGGCATGGTCGTCAGAGCGTCCACGTCCTCTGTGGGTGCAGAAGACACCTGCGCAGGCTAGCGACACGGGGAGCACCGCCGCTGCCCCCTGTAGTGGGACGAGGACAGACAGATCGGTCTGTCCTACTGTCGTCAGCGAGCGGTCACCCGGACCGCGAGCCGGCCACCCGAACCGGCGCAGTCAGAGACGTCCAGGCCGCCGACCCCCCTCGGGCGGCCGACTCCGCTCATGACCGCCCAGATGGATGTGGAGTCCAGCAGCGAACGCCGTCGGCGGTCAGCCCCCACTGACCGCGGCGGCGTTCGCCGTCTCCCCCGTCGGACGCGCTCGACGCCGGCACCCGCGCGGCCGTCGCTCCTCAGGCCACGGAGACGACGGAGCCCCGGGGTCCGCTCGCGCGGACCCCGGGGCTCGTCGTGGAGCGACTTCGCGTCAGCGCAGCCCGAGCAGGAGCTTCGAGCTCATCGCGGACGCGCCGGTGCCGGAGCCGGAACCGGTGCCGCCCACGCCGGCGAGCAGGGCGTCCTTCGCCACGATGCAGGTGACGATCGTGTTCTTGCCCGTCGAGGTCGAGCGGGCGATGACCGTGCCGTGCGTGTTCTTGATCGTGCAGCTGAGCTTGGTGCCCGTGGTCTGCACCGCGGCGATCTCGTACAGGTCGGCGCCGGAGGTGACGCGCTTCGTCCACGGCTCGTGCGCCTTCGCGATCGTGTGCACGACCGGCTTCACCGGGAACGGCTTGCCGTACTCGTCGGTCCCCTTCTTCACCTTGAGCGTCGTGTACACCACGGACGCGTGCTTGCCGTTGCCGTCGACCGACAGCGTGTACTGCTTCGGGGTCGACTTCGCGGCGTGCACGGGCGCGGCGTCCGCGGCGAGGGTCGGGGCGAACATGATCGCGACGGCGGCGGCGCCGGCGGCGACCACGGGGAGGAGCTTCTTCATTCGGGCGGGTCCTGTCGTGAAGCGGGTGGAAGCCCGTGCGGGTCACACGGGCCGCTGCACCGTAGCGTTCCCGCAACCATTTCCGGTAGCCCCCGTCATCCGCCCGATCATGCTGCGTGCAGCACGATCAGCGGGTGCACCGGCAGCGCGGCGGACCGTTGATCCGACGAGCAGCGCCCGACGCCCGGCCGGCGCGTCGCAGCTGCAGGTCGATCCCTATCCTGGAGCGGTGGCCGACCTCGACGCCCTGCTCAAGGATCTGGCCGAGGCCTCGGACGTGATCGCGGCGCTCGACCGGGAGCGGGCGGCCGCGGTCGCCCGCCGGGACACCGTCCTCCGCGCGGCGAGCGCGGCGGGCGCCACCTGGGTGAGGATGCGGGAGATCACCGGCATGAGCCCCAACACGATCAGCAAGGCGCTCCGGCCGTAGCCGTCCCGCGCGGACCGTGGTCGAGCAGGTCGGGTTCGGACGGCGGAGGACCGCCCTAGTCGCGCACCCTGCGTTGGAAGCGGCGCGGCGGGACGCGGGCGAGCACCAGCACCGCCGCGGCGATCACGACGACGTGCAGCACGACGATCGCGGGCAGCAGTGCGGACGGCTCCATGCCGCCCGTCCTGGCCGACGCTTCGCCGGGAACGAGAGATCCCCGGGCCCGGCGGCTGCCGGACCCGGGGATCCTGTCGTGCGCGAGGGGGGAGTTGAACCCCCACGCCCTTTCGGGCACACGGACCTGAACCGTGCGCGTCTGCCTATTCCGCCACTCGCGCGTGCGCGGCGCCGCAGGGCGCCGAAGGCTCAGCGAGGTTAGCACGAGCCGGAGGGCCGCCTCCTCCGCGCTCGGCCGCGACGGTCCGGCGCGCGCGGCGCTGACCCCCGTCATGGCGCCCCGCGTTACCCTGGGCCATTCGCGGGCGGGCCCTCCGTGCGCACAGACGATCACGGGACGGTTCCAGCGGGTGGGCATTCTCGACAGCTTCGAGCGCGGCTTGGAGCGAGCCGTGAACGGAGCGTTCGCCCGCACCTTCCGCTCGGGCCTCGCTCCCGTCGAGATCACGGCCGCCCTCCGCAAGGAGATGGACACGCACGCGTCGCCCGTCGCACGGGACCGCGTGCTCGTGCCGAACCGCTTCACGGTGCGCATGAACCCCGAGGACCACGCGGCGATGTCGGCGCTCGGCGCCGGCCTGATCGACGAGCTCACCGAGCTGCTCACCGACTACGCGACCCAGCAGCGCTACCAGATGGCGTCGCCGCCGGTGATCGCGCTCGAGCCGGACCCGTCGCTCACCGTCGGCCTGCTCGACGTGCGCTCCGCGTCCGAGAAGGTGGAGGTGGACTGGGCGCCGGTGCTCGAGATCGACGGCGTCCGCCACGCCCTCGGCGCCCGCACGGTGATCGGCCGCGGCTCGGAGGCGGACATCACCGTCGACGACACCGGCATCAGCCGCAAGCACCTCGAGATCGTGTGGGACGGGCGGCGCGCGGAGGCGCGCGACCTCGGCTCCACGAACGGCTCGACCCTCAACGGGGCGCGGCTCACCCGGGCGGCCCTGCCCAACGAGTCGATGCTGCAGATCGGCCGCACCCGGATGCTGTTCCGGGTCGTCGCCAGGGCACGGGAGCACTGAGCCATGACCGACCTCACGCTCCTCGTCCTGCGCATCGCGTTCCTCGCCCTGCTGTGGGTCTTCGTGTTCGCGGTCGTCTACGCGCTGCGCAGCGACCTCTTCGGCGGCCGCGTGCGCCGGGTCCCGCAGGAGGTCGCGTCCGCGGCGCCGGCTCCCGCGCCCTCCAGCGCGCCGCCCGCCGTGCAGTCCCTGCCCTCCCCGCCGACGCCGGGCGGGGGCCACCCTCCGGTGCACCACGGCCCGGCGACGACGCTCGTGATCACCTCCGGCGGCAAGGCGGGCCTCGAGATCCCGCTCGGGACGGAGCCGCTGATGATCGGGCGCGCGAGCGACGCGGGCCTGCAGATCCGCGACGACTACACCTCCACCCACCACGCCCGGCTGCTGCTCTGGGGCTCCGACTGGGTCGTGCAGGACCTGGACTCCACGAACGGCACGTTCGTCGACGGCGCCCGCATCGACTCCCCCACCCAGGTGCCCGTCGGGGTGCCGGTGAAGGTGGGCGCGACGACGTTCGAGCTCCGTGGCTGACCGCGTGACGACGATCACGACGGGCGCGGCCGTCAGCCACGTCGGGCGGGTGCGGACCCAGAACCAGGACTCCGGGTACGCCGGGTCGTCGCTCTTCGTCGTCGCCGACGGCATGGGCGGCCACGCGGGCGGCGACATCGCCTCCGCGATCGCCGTGCGCCGCATCGCGGAGACGGACCGGCTCGACTTCGCGACGCCGCAGGAGGCGGAGTTCGCCCTGCAGTCGGCGATGATCGCCGCGAACCAGGAGATCAGCGCCGCCGTCGAGGAGCGCCCCGAGCTCACCGGCATGGGCACCACCGTCAGCGCCCTCGTGCGGGTCGACGACGTGATCGCGACGGCGCACATCGGCGACTCGCGCATCTACCTGCTGCGCGACGGCGAGCTGTCGCAGATCACGAACGACCACACGTTCGTGCAGCGCCTCGTCGAGACCGGCAGGATCACGCCCGAGGAGGCGGCGGTGCACCCCCGCCGCAGCGTCCTGATGCGCGTGCTCGGCGACATCGACCAGTCGCCCGAGATCGACACGTCGATCCTCGGGACGGTGCCCGGCGACCGCTGGATGCTCTGCTCCGACGGCCTCACGAGCTACGTGCCGCAGGAGCGCATCCTCGCGGCGATGGCGGACCAGCGGACGCCGGCCGACGCGGCGAACGCCCTCGTCGGCGAGGCGCTCGAGCACGGCGCCCCCGACAACGTCACCGCGATCGTCCTCGACATCGACCGCCCCGGCAGCGGCCCCTCCGCGGCGCAGCTCGTCGGCTCCGCGGCGAGCGGGCTCGACCCCGAGCTCGCCGCGTCCGGCAGGGCGCACAGCCGGCTGCCCGCCCTGCTCCTCCACCCGATCCGGACGACGACGCCGGAGGCGCGGTTCCAGCCGGAGTCGGAGGACTACCTCGACGCGCTGATCCGCGAGGACCGCCGGCGGCTCTGGCGGCGCCGGCTCACCTGGCTCGCGGCCGTCGCCCTGCTGCTGATCGCGATCGCCGGCGCTGCCGTGCTCGGCTACCGCTACACGCAGACCCGGTACTACGTCGGGTTCGACGGGGACCGCGTCGCGATCTACCAGGGGGTGCAGGGCACGATCGGGCCGATCCGGCTGAGCCACGTCGTGCAGGAGACGGCGCTCACGCGCTCGACCCTCACCTCGTACGCGCGGTCGCAGATCGACGAGACGATCTCCGCCTCCTCCCTCGAGGCCGCCGAGACCGTCGTGGACAACGCGAAGCAGGACAGCGGTGGTTGACGCCACGACGACGCTGTCGCGACCGGAGGCGGACGCCGTCTCCGGCGCCCGGCCCTCGACCCGGCTCCGCAACATCGAGCTCGGTCTCCTGCTGCTCGCCGTCGCGGTGTCGGCGGGGGCGATCGTGCTCGTGCAGCTCGGGGCGCTCGGCCACATCGACGGGCACATCGCGACGCTCGCCGCCGGCCTCGCCGCGCTCGTGCTCGTGCTGCACGTCGTGCTGCGGTTCCTCGCGCGCGACGCCGACCCCTTCATCCTCCCGATCGCGACGGCCGTGAACGGCCTCGGGATCGCCGAGATCTACCGCATCGACATCAGCCCGCTCGGGCTGAGGAACCGCCTGGACGACGGCACGCACCAGATCCTCTGGACCGCGCTCGGCATCGGCGCCGCGATCCTCGTGCTGCTGCTCGTGCGCAACCACCGCATGCTGCAGCGGTACACGTACATCGCGATGCTCGCCTCGATCGTGCTGCTGCTGCTGCCGCTCGTGCCGGGCCTGCGCCTGCGCGGCGCCGCGGCCTACGTCTGGGTCAGCGTCGGCCCGCTGAACTTCCAGCCGGGCGAGATCGCGAAGATCACGCTCGCGATCTTCTTCGCCGGGTTCCTGGTGGCCCGTCGCGACTCCCTCGCGATGGTCGGCCGCCGGATCCTGTTCGTGCAGCTGCCCCGCGCGCGCGACCTGGGGCCGATCGTCGTCGTCTGGTTCCTGGCGCTCGGCGTGATCGTCGGCGAGCACGACCTCGGCACCGGCCTGCTGCTGTTCGGCATGTTCGTCGCGATGCTCTACGTCGCCACGGGCCGGACGAGCTGGATCGTGCTCGGCCTGCTGCTCGCCGCCGTCGGGGCGTACGCCGCCAGCCGCATCCTCTCCTACGTGCAGGGCCGCATCACCAACTGGCTCGACGCCTTCAACGGCAACCTCTACAACGAGCCCGGCGGCAGCTTCCAGGTCGTCAACGGCGTCTTCGGGCTGTCGCACGGCGGCCTGTTCGGCACCGGACTCGGCCAGGGCCGGCCGGACATCACCCCCGCCGCGAACAGCGACTTCATCATCGCGTCGCTCGGGGAGGAGCTGGGGCTGGTCGGCGTCTTCGCGATCCTCTGCCTCTACCTGCTCTTCGTCTCGCGCGGCTTCCGCATCGGCTACTCCGGCCCCGACGACTTCGGCAAGCTGCTCGCCGTCGGGCTGGCGTTCGTGTTCGCGCTGCAGTGCTTCATCGTCATCGGCGGCGTGATGCGGGTGATCCCGGAGACCGGGCTCACCACGCCCTTCCTCGCGGCGGGCGGCTCGTCCCTCGTCGCGAACTGGATGATCGCGGCGCTGCTGCTGCGGATCTCCGACACCATCCGCAGCGGCCCGAGGACGGTGATCTGATGAACCGCGAGCTGAAGCGGATCAGCGCCCTGGTGCTCGTGATGTTCACGGCGCTCTTCGTCGCGTCGTCGATCATCCAGGTGTTCCAGGCCGACAACCTCGACTCCGACGCCCGCAACCAGCGGGCGAAGGCGGATCAGTACTCGATCCAGCGGGGGCAGATCCTCACCGCGGACGGCAAGGCGATCGTCACCTCGCCGAAGTCCGACGACACGTACCAGTTCGACAGGAAGTACACGGACGGCAGGCTCTACGCCGCCGTCACCGGCTACTACAACCCGATCGGCGCCCCGACCGGCATCGAGGGCGCGATGAACGCGCAGCTCGCCGGCACGTCGAGCGACCAGGTGCTCGACCGGCTCCAGAACATCGTGACCGGCCAGGACCCGAAGGGCGCCTCGGTGCAGCTGACGATCCAGCCGAAGATCCAGAAGGCCGCCTACGACGCGCTCGGGAACCAGCGCGGCGCGGTCGTGGCGCTCGACCCGAAGACCGGCAAGGTGCTCGCCCTGGTGTCGAAGCCCTCGTTCGACCCGAACGCGATCGCGGACCACGGCAAGGGCGTCTCCGCCTACGACGCGCTGTCGTCGAGGACCGTGAACCC
Source organism: Amnibacterium soli (assembly GCF_039544415.1). Classification (NCBI taxonomy): domain Bacteria; kingdom Bacillati; phylum Actinomycetota; class Actinomycetes; order Micrococcales; family Microbacteriaceae; genus Amnibacterium; species Amnibacterium soli. Next base: position 106,689 of record NZ_BAABLP010000004.1, read on the forward strand.
GCTCGTGAACCGCGCGATCGGCGGCGACCTGAACCCGCCGGGATCGACGTTCAAGATCATCACGTCGTCGGCCGCCTTCGAGAGCGGCAGGTACACGCCCTCGTCGAAGTTCCCGAGCCCGACGTCGTACCGGCTGCCGGGCACGGACACGATCATCCAGAACGCGGACGGCGAGTTCTGCGGCGCCGAGAAGACCGCGTCGATCGCCACCGCGCTCAGCCTCTCCTGCAACATCCCGTTCGCGCAGCTCGGTCAGAAGCTCGGCGACGACGCGCTTCGCACCCAGGCGGAGAAGTTCGGCTTCGACAAGGCGCTCTCGATCCCGCTGAAGGTGACCCCGAGCACCTACCCGAGCGCGCAGCTCGACTCGGCGCAGACGGCGCAGACCGCCTTCGGGCAGTACGAGGATCGGGCCACGCCGATGCAGATGGCCATGGTGGCCGCGGCCATCGGGAACGGTGGGGTGGAGATGAAGCCCAACCTCGTCGAGAAGGTCGTGTCGCCCTCGCTCGAGATCACGCAGCCGTTCTCCCCGGAGGAGCTCGGCAGGCCGGTCAGCGAGAAGACGGCGTCGCAGGTGAAGGCGATGATGGTCTCGTCCGTCGACAACGGCGCCGCGAGGAATGCAAGAATCGAGGGGGTCGCCGTGGCGGGCAAGACGGGGACCGCGCAGAACGGCGCGAACGATCCGTACACGCTCTGGTTCACCGGGTTCGCGCCCGCGTCGGACCCGAAGGTCGCGGTCGCCGTCGTGATCGAGAACGGTGGGGGACTGGGTCAGTCGGGGGTCGGCAACGTCGTCGCCGCCCCGATCGCCCGGCAGGTCATGGAGGCGGTGCTGAACGGATGAGACCCGTGTCCGGGCTCACTTTCGGGGGCCGCTACGAGCTCTCCTCGCGCATCGCCATCGGCGGGATGGGCGAGGTGTGGGAGGCCACCGACCTCGTCATCGGCCGCCCCGTCGCCATCAAGATCCTGAAGGACGAGTACCTCGGCGACCCGGGCTTCCTCGAGCGCTTCCGCGCCGAGGCCCGGCACGCCGCGCTCGTCAACCACGAGGGCATCGCCAACGTCTACGACTACGGCGAGGAGGACGGCTCCGCGTTCCTCGTCATGGAGCTCGTGCCGGGCGAGCCCCTCTCGTCGATCCTCGAGCGCCAGCACACCCTGACGCCCGACCGCGTCCTCGACGTCGTCGCGCAGACGGCCATGGCGCTGCACGCGGCCCACGCCGCCGGCCTGGTGCACCGCGACATCAAGCCGGGCAACCTGCTCGTCACGCCCGACGGCCGCGTGAAGATCACCGACTTCGGCATCGCGCGCATCACCGACCAGGTGCCGCTCACCGCGACCGGGCAGGTCATGGGCACGGTCCAGTACCTCTCGCCCGAGCAGGCCAGCGGCCAGCCGGCCTCCCCCGCCACCGACGTGTACTCGCTCGGCATCGTCGCCTACGAGGCGCTGGCCGGCCACCGCCCGTTCACGGGCGAGTCGCAGGTCGCGATCGCGATGGCGCAGATCAACGACACAGCCCCCGACCTGCCGCACACGGTCCCCGAGCCGATCCGCCGGCTGGTCTTCGCGTGCATCGCGAAGGCGCCGTCCGACCGCCCCACCACCGCGGCGCTGCTCGCCCGCGCCGCCCAGGCGCTGCGCCGCGGCGACGTGCTGGCCGCCGCCTCCGCGGTGCCCGCCGTGCTGCCCGCCGGCGTGGCCGCGCCCACCATGGCGATGCAGACCGACGCCTCCACGACGGTCCTGCCGTCGCAGGCGCCCGGCTTCGACACGATGCTGATGGGCGTGCCCGCCGGAGCGCCCACCGCGGCGACCTCGGCCTACCCGCCCGCGCAGGCCGGACCGCCCACGGTCACGGGGCCGTACGGCACCGGCGACGGCCCGCGGGACGACGGCCCGCGCAAGCGCAGCGCCTGGACGATCCCGCTGATCATCCTCATCGTGCTGCTCGCGATCCTGCTCGGCTTCTTCCTCGTGAACCAACTCACCAAGAGCTCGACGCCGCAGGGCGCCGGCAGCTCGAAGCCCGCGACGAGCAGCTCGCAGCCCGCGAAGGCGTCGGCATCGGCGACCGCGGACACGATCACCCTCGACCCGACCGACTACGTCGGCAAGCAGTACTCGACGGTGAAGGCGCAGCTCGAGGCGAAGGGCCTCGACGTCGTGCCCGACGAGCAGACCGCCGACAGCCCCGACGACTCGGGGAAGGTCACGGCGCTGGACCCGCTGAACGTGCAGTCCGGCGACTCCGTCACCGTGACCTACTTCGGGCAGTCGACCGAGCTCTCCGCGCCGGCATCCGCACCGTCGTCGAGCGCGGGCAAGTCCGTCACGACCGGCCAGACGTTCACCGTCTCCTGGCCGTCGTACACCTGCGCCGCCGGCGCGGGCGGGTCGCTGTCCGGCTGGACGCTCACGGTGTCGGGCGCCGCCGCGAACGCGGGGTCGATCCCGCTCGACGCGAGCCCCCGCTCCACCAGCATCACCGCAGGCGGCTCCCCGGGCACCATCACCGTCCGGTACTCCGCGAACTGCGGCGCCCGGGACACCCCGAACTCGCCAGCCCTCAAGGTCACCGTGAAGGCCCCGGCCGCCCCGCCGGCGACGTCCGCGCCCGTCGTGACCTCGCCGGCGCCGACCGACACCGCTGCGACGCAGTGAGCGTGGACGAGGAGACCCCCGCAGCCGCCGTCACCGGGCCGATCCTCGCCCTGACGGACGGCGAGCGCCTGCTCGCCGGTCGTTACCGCGTCGAGCAGCACATCGGTCGCGGCGGCATGGCCGAGGTGCACGTCGGCACCGACACCCGCCTCGGCCGCAAGGTCGCGATCAAGCTGCTGAAGTCCTCCCTCGCGAACGACCCGACGTTCCGCATGCGGTTCCGGCAGGAGGCGCAGGCCGCCTCCCGCATGACCCACCCGACGATCGTGCGGGTCTTCGACGCCGGCGAGGAGACGGTGCTCGAGTCCGGCGGCGGCGAGGCGCAGCTGCCGTTCATCGTGATGGAGTTCGTCGACGGCAAGATGCTGAAGGACCTCATCAAGGACGGTCCGATGACCGCCCAGGAGGCCGGGCACATCATCGGCGGCATCCTCACCGCGCTCGAGTACTCCCATCGCGCGGGCGTCGTGCACCGCGACATCAAGCCGGGCAACGTCATGGTCACCCGCTCCGGCCAGGTCAAGGTCATGGACTTCGGCATCGCCCGGGCCATCAGCGACTCGTCCGCGACCGTCGCGCAGACCAGCGTGATCCTCGGCACCGCGCAGTACTTCTCCCCCGAGCAGGCGAAGGGCGAGACGGTCGACGTCCGAAGCGACCTGTACTCCACCGGCGTCGTGCTGTTCGAGATGCTGACCGGCCGGGCGCCCTTCCGCGGCGACAGCGCGATCGCGGTCGCCTACCAGCACGTCTCCGAGCGGCCCGAGGTGCCCAGCCGGCTGAACCCGGCGCTCACCGAGCAGATGGACGCCGTCGTGCTGCGGGCGCTCGAGAAGGACAAGGCCAAGCGCTACCAGTCGGCCGAGGAGTTCCGCGACGACGTGGACGCGGTGCTCGCCGGCCGCGCCCCGACCGCCCGCCTCCCCACCGCCCCGATCCAGCAGGAGCTGTTCGGCGCCGGCGAGGCGACGCCCGAGGCGACCGTTCGACGGCTCGCCTTCGACGACCCCGGCCCCGCGTCGACCTCCAGCCGCCCGCCCGCCGCCTGGATCTGGGCCGGCGTGGTCGTGGTCGCCGCGATCGTGCTCGGCGTCGCGCTCTGGGTCGTCTCGCTCGCCACGGGCGGGTTCGGCGCCGACAACCGCACGGTCCCGACGGGCCTCGAGAGCGCCACGAGCACGAGCGCCGAACGGGCGCTGCGGGCGCAGGACCTCACCCCCGTGCTGCACCAGGAGGCGAGCTCCACCGTCGCCAGGGACGAGGTCATCCGCGTGCGCCCGGGCGGCGGCACCGTCCTGAAGAAGGGCGACACGGTCAACCTCTGGGTGTCCACGGGCACGCCGCAGGCGACCGTGCCGAAGCTCGAGGGCCTGTCGCAGGACGCGGCCGAGCAGGCGCTGACCCAGGTCGGCCTCGCGGCCGGCGCCGTCACGACCGCGCACTCGGCCTCCGTGCCGGCGGGCAGCGTCATCTCCGCCTCCCGCGATGAGGGCGCGAAGCTCGACGAGGACGCGAAGGTCGACCTCGTCGTCTCGGACGGCAAGGTCGACCTGCCCGACCTGACGGGCCGCACGATCTCCGACGCCCGGTCCACCCTCGACGACCTCGGCCTCACCGCCGACGTCGTGACGGTCACGGACTGCACCGCGCTGCCCGACACGGTCTCCTACCAGGTCACCGGCGCGGGCGCCGTGGATCAGGGCTCGAAGGTCACGCTGCAGCAGTGCGCCGCGACGTCCGAGACGCCGGTCCCGACCGACAGCGCGACGCCGCCGCCGGCGGGCTGAGCGCAGCGCTCAGGAGGCGATGCGCGGGCTGAGGCCCTCGGAGCGGCGCACGGCGTCGGCGTGGCCGACGACCTGCAGCCAGTTGGCGAGCATCCGGTGCCCGCCCTCGGTCATGACGGACTCGGGGTGGAACTGCACGCCGTAGACGGGCGCGTCGCGGTGCTGCAGCGCCATGATCACGCCGCCCTCGGTCCGCGCCGTCACGGACAGCTCCACGGGGACCGTGCCGTCCACCACCGCCAGCGAGTGGTACCGGGTCGCGGTGAAGGTCTCCGGCACGCCCTCGAAGATCGTGCTGTCGGCGTGCACGACGCGCGAGGTCTTGCCGTGCATCAGCTCCTCGGCGTTCGTGACGACGCCGCCGAACGCCTCCGCGATGGCCTGGTGGCCGAGGCAGACGCCGAGCAGGGGCACGCCGGCCTCGACGGCCGCGTGCACGATCGGGATCGAGACGCCGGCGTCCGCGGGCTTGCCCGGCCCGGGCGACACGAGCACGCCGTCGTACTCCGCGATCCGCTCGGACAGCGCGTCGACGGGCACGGTGTCGTTCCGCACGACGTGCGTGTCCGCGCCCAGCTGCTGCAGGTAGCCGTTGAGCGTGTAGACGAAGCTGTCGTAGTTGTCGACGACGAGCACCCTGGTCATCCTGGGAATCCTACGCACCGTCCGCCCCGTTCCCGGGCCGAGCGCCCGGTACGCTGTGGGGCATGGCCCGAGTGAAGACGCCCGCCGCCCGCCGGGAGGATCGCCGAGCCGGTGCGGACGACGGGCTGAACCCGGTCTGGTTCAAGCCCCTGATGTTCGGCTTCATGCTGCTCGGGCTGCTGTGGATCGTCGTCTTCTACATCTCCGGCGGCACCCTGCCCATCCCGTTCCCGGCCGACCAGTCCAGCTGGAACATCCTGATCGGCTTCGGCATCGCGTTCGTCGGGTTCCTGATGACCCTCTGGTGGCGCTGACCGCACCCGCGCGCTGAGCCGCGTCCGCCGAGCCCTCGGCGGAGCGCCCGCACGTCTGCGGCCCGACCCCCTGCCGGGGACTTGCGGCCGTGCGGGAACCACAACCCTGTGATTCTCCACACAGTGCACAAGCCTGTGGATAACTCCGTGGACTCGTGGTGGAGGAGCCGTGGAACGCGAACGGACGCGCTGCGTCAGACGCCTGCGGCCGCCGGCACGACGGCGAGCACGAGCAGCACCGCGCCGATGACGGCGGCGCCGATGCGGGCCCGTCGATCCCGACGCGGCCCGCGGTTCGTCACGAACAGCCAGCCGGTGAGGGCGCCCACGATCAGGCCGCCCACGTGCGCCTGCCAGGCGATGCCCGCGACGACGAAGCCGAGCGCGAGGTTCACGGCGATCAGCACGACCAGCGTGCGGACGTCGATCCCGAGCCGCCGCTGCACCGCCGCGACGGCGCCCAGCACGGCGAACACCGCGCCGGAGGCGCCGATCACCGGGTCGAACGGCGAGATCAGCCCGACGAGGGAGGCGTAGAGCACGCCGATCGAGCCGCCGAGGGCGCCGAGCACGTAGATGGCGACCAGGCGGGGCGCACCGATCACGTTCTCCAGCGGTCGGCCGAACGAGACCAGCGCGATCATGTTGAAGGCGATGTGCGTGATCCCGATGAGGGATCCCGGGATCGAGATCGGCTGGTGCAGCAGGGCCGCCGTCAGCAGGCGCCACGGCTCGAACGGCGCACCGGTCGCGGGCAGCGAGTACGCCGCGGCGTACTGCAGCACGTGCTGCAGCACGCCGCGGGTCAGCAGCTGGACGACATAGGCGGCCACCGTGACGGCCGCTATCCAGCCGGTGGCCGTCCGCGGGCGGTACCGCGCGGACCGCCGCCAGAGGCGTCGGAGGTCGGCGCGGGCGTCGCTCATCGGATCAGGTGCGCTGCTGCACGTCGACGCTGGAGAGCACCTGCTGCTCCAGCGGGCGGTCGGCGCGGTCGGTGGGCACGGCGCCGAGCTTGTCCACGACGTCGCGGGACGCCTGATCGGCGACCTCGCCGAAGATGGTGTGCGCGCCCTGCAGCCACGTCGTGGCGGCGGTCGTGATGAAGAACTGCGAGCCGTTGGTGCCGCGGCCGCCGCGCTTGCCGGCGTTCGCCATGGCGAGCATGTACGGCTTCGTGAAGTCGAGGTCGGGCGCGATCTCGTCGTCGAACTCGTAGCCGGGGCCGCCGGTGCCGTTCCCGATCGGGTCGCCGCCCTGGATCATGAAGTTCGGGATGATGCGGTGGAAGACCAGGTCCTTGTAGAGCGGGCCGGACTCCTCGGCGCCCGTGGACGGGTTGCGCCAGGTCTGCTCGCCGGTGGCGAGGCCGATGAAGTTCCGCACGGTCTTCGGCGCGTGGAGGCCGAACAGGTCGACGGTGATGTCCCCCTGCGTCGTGTGGAGGACTGCGGTCGCGGTGACGTCGGGCATGCCGCCAGTCTGGCATCGCCGCACGCAGCCCCTGGCGTCCTGCGCGATCCGCCCGGTGCTGCACAGCGGACCCCGAGGCGGCGGACCTCGTTCTGCGGGCTCGCCCCGAGGACTTTCAGGGCATGCGCAGCGCTCTCGATGCAAGGATGGCTCGCACTGCGCCGACGGCATCGTCGGCGTGCCGCAGACGGAACCCCGAGGAGCGCAGCGATGGTCTCGCAGGAGAAGCAGGTGAAGCGGTTGAAGAAGGACGCGCAGCGTCTCTGGTCGGACCAGCAGGCGCTGTTGACGCGCGCGAACGGTCTCGGTCGTTCCGCCTCCCCGCACGTGCAGCGCTACGCGAAGGGTCGCATCGACTCGGTCGTGCCGGGCACGACCACCCTGGTGACGGAGAAGGTCGCCCCCGCCGTCGGCAAGGCGGGCAAGGCCGCCGGGTCCTACGCGGCCTCGACCGGCAAGGACGCCCTCACCGGCGTGCTGCTGCCGGCGATCTCGAGCGCCACGGCCGCGGCCATCGCGCTGGCGGAGGAGGCCGGCAGCCGCCTCGGCGTCTCGGACACCGTGACGAAGCAGGGCAAGAAGCTGACGGACTCGCTCGACTCCGTGACGAAGTCGGGTCACCGCGACGGCGCCAAGGGCGGCGCGAAGCTGCGTGCCGCCGCAAAGGCCGGCGGTGCGGCGGCGAAGCACGGCGCGAAGCTCGCGAGCAAGAACAAGAAGAAGGGCGGCGTCGGCGGGACGCTCGGCATCCTGCTCGGCGTCGGCGTCGTCGCCGGCATCGGCTACGCGGTCTGGCAGACGCTGCGCGCGGACGACGACCTGTGGGTCGCCGACGAGGACCCGGACACCACCGGCTCCTCCACGACGCCGACGGCCTGATCGCCCGAACGCCTCACGAAGGGGACCCGCCGCACCGTCGGCGGGTCCCCTTCGTGCATCCGGCAGGAGGATCGCGGCCGTCAGGACGCGGCGGCCTCCAGCGCGGCGCGCAGGGCGGCGACCGCCGGCCGAGCCGCGGCGGAGGTGCGCGCGGCCGTGAAGATCCGCCGCTGCGGATCCCCCTCCGGCGCGATCGTCCGCCCGGGGGCCGCACGCCCGCTCCACACCAGGTCCGGGAGCATCGCGACGGCATTGCCGGACTCCACGAGGCGCATGTGCACCTCGAGGTCCGCGGACTCGTAGCGGACGTCGGGCTCGAAGCCGGCGAGCCGGCACTGCTGCTCCGCCCAGTGGCGGGACGCGGCGCCGCGGGGCTCGAGCACCCAGGCCGCGTCGGCCGCTCCGGCGAGCGCGGTGATCCCGGAGTCGGCCGGCACCGCGACCCGCAGGGGGTCGTCGACGAGTGCGCGCCGATCGAGGCCCTCGTGCCACGCCGTCGCGTGACCGGGGTACTCCTCCGCCACGACGAGGTCGAAGTCGCGGGTCGCCGTGCGCCGCAGAGCGGCCTCGGGCTCGTGCTGCACGACCTCGACGCGGACCTGCGGGTGCTCGGCCGACATGAGGGTGAGGGTCTGCGGCAGCAGGGCGAGCGCCGCGGACTGGAAGATGGCGAGCCGCACGGTGCCGGAGGCGGTCACGGTGCGCGCGGCGATCTCGGACTCCGTGCGCTCGAGCAGCGACAGCACCTCGCCCGCGCGGTCGGCGAGGGTCTGCGCCTCGGGCGTGAGCGCGACCCGGCGGCCCGAGGGGACGAGCAGCGGCACCCCCACCTCGCGCTCGAGCAGCGCGAGCTGCTGCGACACGGAGGAGGGGCTGAAGTTCAGCGCAGCGGCCACTTCGGCGAGGGTGCCGCGATCAGCGAGCTCCTTCAGCAGGCGCAGCCTGCGCACGTCGTACACGGGCGCTCCGATCCTCGCGCTGTTCATCAGCGCAGCTGAACGGTACTCGTGATGAATCATCACCGGTGCCGAAGCGTCCGACATCGGATACTGCGGGGATGAGTGGAATCGCCGTGGACGTCCCCGCTTCGCCGGGGGCCGTGCCCTCCGACCTCGAGCAGGTCGAGACCCTGGTGCGCCGGTGGCTGGCGGAGGCCGCGGACGCGCCCACCGATCCCGCCGCCGCCCGCCTCGCCGGCGTGCTGCGCGACCCGAAGGGCCTCGCCTTCACCGTGGGGTTCGTCGACGGCGTCGTCCGTCCCGAGGACCTGCGCGCAGCGGCGCACCGGCTCGCGGTGCTCGCGCCCGACGTGCCCCGCTTCCTCCCCCTCCCCCTCCGCTTCGCCGTCCGCCTCGGCGGCCTCACGGCTCCGCTGCTGCCCTGGCTCGTGGTGCCGCTCGCCCGCACGGCGCTGCGCCGGATGGTGGACCACCTCGTCATCGACGCCACGCCCGCCCGGCTCGGCCGCGCGATCGCCCGCATCCGCTCCCGCGGCGTGCGGCTCAACCTCAACCTGCTGGGCGAGGCGGTGCTCGGGCAGAAGGAGGCGGACCGGCGGCTCGCGGGCACCCTGGCCCTCATCGAGCGGCCCGACGTCGACTACGTGTCGATCAAGGTGTCCGCCGCGGTCGCGCCGCACGCCGTCTGGGCGTTCGACGCCGCCGTCGACGACGTCGTCACCCGCCTCACCCCGCTCTACGAGGCGGCGCTGCGCACCGGCACCTTCATCAACCTCGACATGGAGGAGTACAAGGACCTCGACCTGACCATCGCGGTCTTCCAGCGGATCCTCGACGCCCCGCGGTTCCGCGACCACCGCGCCGGCATCGTGCTGCAGGCGTACCTGCCCGACGCGCTCTCCGCGATGATGCGGCTGCAGGAGTGGAGCGCGGCCCGCAGGGCGCGCGGCGGCGCCGGCATCAAGGTGCGCCTGGTCAAGGGCGCCAACCTGCCGATGGAGCGGGTCGAGGCCGCGCTGCACGACTGGCCCCTCGCGACGTGGCACGAGAAGGTCGAGAGCGACACCAACTACAAGCGGGTGCTCGACTGGGCCCTGACGCCCGAGCGGGTCGACGCGGTGCAGCTCGGCGTCGCCGGCCACAACCTGTTCGACGTCGCCCACGCGTGGCTGCTGGCCGGCGAGCGCGGCGTCCGCGACGCGGTCGAGTTCGAGATGCTGCTCGGCATGGCCACCGGCCAGGCCGACGCGGTGCGGAAGGACGTCGGCGGCCTGCTCGTCTACACGCCGGTCGTGCACCCGCGCGAGTTCGACGTCGCCATCGCCTACCTCGTGCGCCGCCTCGAGGAGGGCGCGAGCGAGGACAACTTCATGTCGAGCGTCTTCGACCTCGCGTCGAACGAGCGCCTCTTCACCCGTGAGCGCGACCGCTTCGCCGCTTCCCTCGCCGCGCTCGACACCGCGGTGCCGCCGTCGCACCGCGTGCCCCGCACGGTCGAGCCGACCGCGGCGGGCGCACCGTTCCGCAACGCGGTCGACACCGACCCCGCCGTGGCCGAGCACCGCGCCTGGGCCGCAGGGATCCTGCAGCGCGCCGAGCACTCGGAAGAGGGCGTCCGGACCCTGGCCGAGCACACGGTGACCGAGCAGGCGGTGCTCGACGAGGTGCTCACGAGCACGCAGGCCGCCGGTCGCGCCTGGGGCGCCCGCCCCGCCGCCGAGCGGGCCGAGATCCTGCGCCGGGCGGGCGACGCGATGGAGGCGGCGCGCGGCCGCCTCATCGAGGTGATGGCGAGCGAGGCCGCGAAGACGCTGGACCAGGCCGATCCGGAGGTCAGCGAGGCGATCGACTTCGCGCACTACTACGCGGCTCGCGCGACCGAGCTCGACGACGTCGAGGGCGCGCGCTTCGTGCCGGCTGCGCTGACCCTGGTCACGCCGCCGTGGAACTTCCCCGTCGCCATCCCGGCGGGCGGCGTGCTCGCCGCTCTCGCCGCGGGCAGCGGCGTCGTGCTGAAGCCGGCGGGCCCGGCCAGCCGGTGCGGTGCCGTGCTGGCCGAGGTCCTCTGGGACGCCGGGGTGCCGAAGGACGTGCTCGCGCTCGTGCAGGTCGACGAGGACGCGCTCGGCCGGCAGCTCGTGGCCGACCTGCGCATCGACCGCGTGGTGCTCACCGGCGCGTGGGAGACCGCCCGCCTGTTCCGCGACTTCCGCCAGGACCTGCCGGTGCTCGCCGAGACCAGCGGCAAGAACGCCATGATCGTCACCCCCTCCGCCGACCTCGACCTGGCGGTCAAGGACCTCGTCGCGAGCGCCTTCGGTCACGCGGGCCAGAAGTGCAGCGCGGCGAGCCTCGTGATCCTGGTCGGACCGGTCGCGCGGTCGAAGCGCTTCCTCGGTCAGCTCGTCGACGCGGTCGGCTCCCTCGAGGTCGGCGCACCGTGGGTGCCGACGACGCGCATGGGCCCGCTCATCGAGCCGGCGTCGGGGAAGCTGCTCGAGGGCCTGACGACGCTCGGGACCGGCGAGCGCTGGCTCCTGGAGCCGAAGCGGCTCGACGCCGAGGGCGCGCTGTGGACGCCGGGCATCCGCACGGGCGTGCGCCGCGGCTCGGCGTACCACCTGACCGAGTACTTCGGCCCGGTGCTCGGCATCATGGCCGCGGACGACCTCGACGAGGCGATCGCCGTCCAGAACGAGGTCTCCTACGGCCTCACGGCCGGGCTGCAGTCCCTCGAGCCGTCCGAGATCGCCCGCTGGATCGACGGCGTCGAGGCGGGCAACCTCTACGTGAACCGCGGCACGACCGGCGCGATCGTCGGTCGGCAGCCGTTCGGCGGCTGGAAGCGCTCCTCCGTCGGCGCGGGCACCAAGGCCGGCGGCCCCAACTACCTGGTCGGCCTCGGCGGCTGGGTCCGGGACGGTGCGGCTGCTCCGGCGACCGCCCGCCTCGAGCCGGCGGTGGCCCGGGTGGTGGCCGCGGCGTCGTCCCTCGGCGACGAGGCGCGCGCCTTCGTGTCGGCGGGCGCCGCGAGCGATCAGGCCGCGTGGCAGGACGAGTTCGGCGCGACCCGGGAGCTCGCGGGCCTCGGCGTGGAGCGGAACCTGCTGCGCTACCGCCCGGTGCCCGTCACGGTCTCCGTGGGCGAGGACGCGGAACCCGGAGCCGTGCTGCGCGTGATCGCCGCCGCGACGCGGGCCGGCGCTCCCTGCTCCGTCGTCTCCGCGGTCGCGCTCCCCGTGCCGCTGACCGGAGCCCTGGACGGCCTGGGCGTCGCGCACCGCGTCGACGCCCGTCCGGTCCTCACCGGCCGCGTGCGGCTCGTGGGCGGCTCCGCGACGGCGCTGCTGGAGGCGGCGGGCGGCGACCCGGACCTGGCGGTGTGGTCGAGCGAGGTCACGACCGCCGGTCGGCTGGAGCTGCTGCCGTTCCTGCACGAGCAGTCGGTCAGCATCACCGCGCACCGGTTCGGCACCCCGAACGGCCTCACCGACGGCGTCATCTGACGCCGCGCCCCTGTTCGGCCAGGACGCCGCGCTCCCTCGAGGGGCGCGGCGTCCTCCTCGTCCGGGCCCAGGTGGAACCGGAGGACACAGGCGGAATCCAGGTCCATCACCAGAATGCCCGTATCGCACACCGGTGCCGTCGATAAGGGGTCCATCCATGCCCGACTCGCTCCTCCAGCAACCGCTCCTCGCGCCGGTCGGCCTGCGCACCAGGTGGCGCGATCGCCGCCGGCTGCACCGCGTCGACCGCCTGGGCGCGCGGCTCGCCCGGCTGGACGCGGTGGACGCGGTGCTGGCCCGGGCGCACGACCGGCTCGCGTCGGGCTGGGTGCAGGACGCGTGGTTCACGACGATCGACGACGAGGGGGTGCAGCTGCACGTCGGCACCCTGCGGGCGCACGACGGCGAGCGCAGCGAGCGCGCCTGCCTCGTCGCCGCGGTGGCGATCGAGTCGCTGCCGGGCACCATCACCGGCCCGGTCGCGCAGCGCGCGATCGGCACCATGTGGAACGTGCTGCACGGCGGCGGCGTCTCGAGCGACTGGGGCACGCCCCCGGGCGTCACGGCGGCCCGCGCCTACGACCTGGTGCGCTGGAACGACGCGACCGACCGCCGGCAGACCGACGTGCTGGCCCTGGTGAGCGCCTCCCGCGCGAGCCTGGCGCACACGACGACAGCGGTCCGCACGGAGCTGACGAACGCCAGCGCCTGACGACGTGGAGGAGGTCGTGGAACCAATTCAGCAGCGGGGTCGCGCCGGCGCCGCACGCCGACCTGCGAACGGACAGCCAGGGCCGAAGGCACCGCGTACCGCGGCTCGGTTCACGAGCCGCGAAGCGGTACAGGCTTCGATCCGCCCGCGGATCGAAGACCATGAGCGCTGTGGAGACTAGGGGACTCGAACCCCTGACCCCCTGCTTGCAAAGCAGGTGCTCTACCAACTGAGCTAAGCCCCCGGATGGGACGAGCAGCAGCCTAGGCGAAGAGTCCCTCCGGTGCTGGGTGCGCCATCTCGGGGTGCACGGCTCGCGGCCTGCGCGGCGCGAGTCGAGTGCTCGAGGTGCGCGGCGTCGGATCCGCAGGCGGCAGTGGCTCCTGCAGGCGTGGTTCGAGCACCTCGTCCTGCAGATGCCGCATCTGCCTGCAGGTCCGACACCGCTGCGGCGTGGACCGTCGAGGACGTCGCTCGGTGCCCGCGACCACGCGGCCGATCGTCCAGCGCCTGTGGAGTACGGCGGGAACGACGCAGCCCCCGGTCCGAGCGGACCGGGGGCTGCGGATGGTGGGGCTACCAGGACTTGAACCTGGGACCTCTTCGTTATCAGCGAAGCGCTCTAACCGCCTGAGCTATAGCCCCGAGAGGGTGGCCCTCATCGGGCCCCGGCCGCGGCACCGAACCGGTGCTGCGAGCCGCAGAAGAGCGTACCAGCCCTCAGCCGTTCTTGAAGCCGACCAGGATGCCGCCGGTGATGCGCACCGAGAGGTTGTAGAGCACGCACGCGATCGCACCGAGCACGGTGCCGACGACGACGTTCAGCGCCGCGATGACGAGCGTGAAGCCCATGACCTGCGCGAACGAGATCACGTTGCTGACCGTGAGGCTGCTCTGACCCGACACGTCCTGCATCAGCTTCGACACCTGGTCGAAGACGCCGGTCGAGGCGAGCACCGTCCAGATCAGCAGCACGGCGACGAAGATGATCACCCCGACCGCCGCGGCGATCAGGAACGAGAACTTCACCGCCGACCAGAAGTCGATGTACACGAGCTTCAGCCGGACCTGCTTGGACTGGGCCGGACGCGGGGTCCGGTCAGACAGCTTGTCGGCCACGCTATCCTTCTGCGCCGTCTCCGTCGGACGACTGGGGCTCTTCACCGAGCTCATCTGCAGGCGCCTCCACGGTGGTGTCGCTGTTCCGGGCAATCGCGATGATTCTGTCACTCTCGGCGAAGCGAGCGAAGACCACACCCATCGTGTCGCGCCCCTTCGCCGGAACTTCGGAGACGTTGGACCGCACGACCTTGCCGCTCTCGAGCACGACGAGCACCTCGTCGCTCTCGCCCACGATCAGCGCGCCGGCCAGGTCGCCCCGCGCCTCCTGCAGCTTCGCGACCTTGATGCCGAGGCCGCCGCGCTGCTGCAGCCGGTACTGGTCGACCGCCGTGCGCTTGGCGAAGCCGCCCTCGGTGACCACGAACACGAAGCCCTCGTCGGACACGACGCGGGCCGCCAGCAGCTGGTCCTCCCCGCGGAAGTGCATGCCGATGACGCCGGACGTGCTGCGGCCCATCGGCCGCAGGGAGTCGTCGGAGGCGGTGAAGCGGATGGACATGCCCTTGCGGGAGACGAGCAGCAGGTCGCTGCTGTCCTCCACGAGCAGGGCCTGGATCAGCTCGTCGTCCTCGCGCAGGTTGATCGCGATGATGCCGCCGGAGCGGTTCGTGTCGTACTCGGCGAGCGCCGTCTTCTTCACGAGGCCGCCGCGGGTGGCGAGCACCAGGTAGGGCGCCACCGTGTAGTCGCGGATGTCGAGGATCTGCGCGACCTTCTCGTCGGGCTGCATCGCGAGCAGGTTGGCGATGTGCTGGCCCTTGGCGTCTCGGGCGCTCTCCTGCACCTCGTACGTCTTCACCCGGTACACCCGGCCGGCGTTCGTGAAGACGAGCAGCCAGTGGTGGGTGGAGGTGACGAACAGGTGGTCGACGATGTCGTCGGCGCGCAGCTGCGCGCCCCGCACCCCGCGGCCGCCGCGGCGCTGCGACCGGTACTGGTCGCTGCGGGTCCGCTTGATGTAGCCGCCGCGCGTGACGGTGACGACGACCTCCTCCTCCGGGATGAGGTCCTCGATGCTCATCTCGCCGTCGTAGCCGGCGAGGATCTGCGTGCGGCGGTCGTCGCCGAACCGCTCGACGATCTCCTTCAGCTCCTCCCCGACGATCGCGCGCTGACGCGGCACCTTCGCGAGGATGTCCTTGTAGTCGGCGATGAGGCGCTCGAGCTCGGCGGCCTGGTCGATGATCTTCTGCCGCTCGAGGGCCGCGAGGCGGCGCAGCTGCAGGCTGAGGATCGCGTTCGCCTGCACCTCGTCGACGTCGAGCAGGTCGATCAGGCCCTTGCGCGCGTCGTCCGGGGTGGGCGACCGGCGGATCAGGGCGATGACCTCGTCGAGCATGTCGAGGGCCTTGAGGTAGCCCCGCAGGATGTGGGCGTCGGCCTCGGCCTTGCGCAGCCGGTAGGCCGTGCGCCGCTGGATGACCTCGAGCTGGTGCTCGATCCAGGCGGAGATGAAGCCGTCGAGCGCGAGCGTGCGGGGCACGCCGTCGACGAGCGCGAGCATGTTCGCGCCGAAGTTCTGCTGCAGCTCGGTGTGCTTGTAGAGGTTGTTCAGCACGACCTTCGGCACCGCGTCGCGCTTCAGCACGATGACGAGGCGCTGGCCGGTGCGGCCGGAGGTGTGGTCCTGGATGTCGGCGATGCCGGCCATCCGCCCCTCCTTGACCATCGTCGCGATCTTGTCGGCGAGGTTGTCGGGGTTGACCTGGTACGGCAGCTCGGTGATGACGAGGCAGGTGCGGCCCTGCAGCTCCTCGACGCTCACGACGCCGCGCATGGTGATCGAGCCGCGGCCCGTGCGGTACATGTCCTGGATGCCGCGGGTGCCGAGGATCGTCGCGTGGGTCGGGAAGTCCGGTCCCTTGATGCGCTCCATCAGGCCCGCGAGCAGCTCCTCGCGGGTGGCGTCCGGGTGGTCGAGCGCCCAGAGCGCGGCGTCGGCGACCTCGCGGAGGTTGTGCGGCGGGATGTTCGTCGCCATGCCGACCGCGATGCCGGCGGCGCCGTTGACGAGCAGGTTCGGGAAGCGCGCGGGCAGCACGACCGGCTCCTGCGTGCGGCCGTCGTAGTTGTCCTGGAAGTCGACGGTGTCCTCGTCGATGTCCCGGACCATCTCCATGGCGATCGGCGCCATCTTGGTCTCGGTGTACCGCGGGGCGGCGGCCGGGTCGTTGCCCGGGGAGCCGAAGTTGCCCTGCCCGAGCGCGAGCGGGTACCGGAGGCTCCAGTCCTGCACGAGGCGCACGAGGGTGTCGTAGATCGCGCTGTCGCCGTGCGGGTGGAACTGCGCCATGACGTCGCCGACGACGCGCGCGCACTTCGAGAAGGCGCGGTCGGGGCGGTAGCCGCCGTCGTACATCGCGTAGATCACGCGGCGGTGCACCGGCTTCAGGCCGTCCCGCACCTCGGGCAGCGCCCGCGCCACGATCACGCTCATCGCGTAGTCGAGGTACGACCGCTGCATCTCGAGCTGCAGGTCGACCTGCTCGATGTTGTCAGCCATGTGCAGTCCTTCTCGGTGGTGCCGGGCGCAGGGCGGTGTGCACGGGCCAGGGGATCGGCTTCCCGGACCCCCTGATCCGTGAACAGCGCTGCTAGATGTCCAGGAAGCGGACGTCCTTCGCGTTCTGCAGGATGAAGTTGCGGCGGGACTCGACGTCCTCGCCCATCAGGGTGGCGAAGATCTCGTCCGCGGCGGCGGCGTCCTCCGTCGTGATCTGGCGGAGGGTGCGGGTCTCGGGGTTCATGGTCGTCTCCCAGAGCTCGGAGTAGTCCATCTCGCCGAGACCCTTGTAGCGCTGCACCCCGTTCTCCTTGGGGATGCGCTTGCCGGAGGCCATGCCGTCGGCGAGCAGCGCGTCGCGCTCCCGGTCGCTGAACACGTAGTCGTGGGGCGCGTTGCTCCACTTCAGGCGGTACAGCGGCGGCTGCGCGAGGTAGATGTAGCCGAGCTCGATCAGCGGTCGCATGAACCGGAAGATCAGCGTCAGCAGCAGCGTCGTGATGTGCTGGCCGTCGACGTCGGCATCGGCCATCAGCACGATCTTGTGGTAGCGGACCTTGTCCGGGTTGAAGTCCTCGCCGATGCCGCAGCCGAACGCCGTGATCATCGCCTGGACCTCGGCGTTGCCGAGCGCCTTGTCGAGCCGCGCCTTCTCGACGTTCAGGATCTTGCCGCGCAGCGGCAGGATCGCCTGCGTCTCGGGGTCGCGACCGCGCACCGCCGAACCGCCGGCCGAGTCGCCCTCGACGAGGAACACCTCGGCGCGCGCCGCGTCGCGGGTCTGGCAGTCCTTGAGCTTGCCCGGCATGGAGGCGCGGTCGAGCGCCGTCTTCCGGGTCGCGTCGCGCGCCTTCCGCGCCGCCAGCCGCGCGGTCATCGCCTGGATGCCCTTGCGGACGATGTCGCGCGCCTGGTTCGGGTTCGAGTCGAACCAGTGCGTCAGCTCCTGCGTGACGATGCGCTGCACGAAGGGCTTCGCCTCGGTGTTGCCGAGCTTCGTCTTCGTCTGGCCCTCGAACTGCGGCTCGCCGAGCTTCACGGAGATGACGGCGGTGAGGCCTTCGCGGACGTCGTCGCCCGTGAGGTTCTCGTCCTTCTCCTTGATGAAGCCCTTCTCGCGGCCGTACCGGTTGATGAGGCCGGTCAGCGCCGCGCGGAAGCCCTCCTCGTGGGTGCCGCCCTCGTGCGTGTTGATGGTGTTGGCGAAGGTGTGGACGCTCTCGGAGTACGAGCCGGTCCACTGCATGGCGACCTCGAGCGAGATCACCTTCTCCTTGTCCTCGGACTCGAAGGCGATCACGGTCTCGTGCACCGGGTCGGACTTCTTCGCGCTGGCGAGGTTCAGGTACTCGACGTAGTCGACGAGGCCCCGGTCGTAGCGGAAGACGTTCGTGCGCACCTCCGCCGCCTCCGTCTCCCCCTCCACCCGCTCGGTCGTGCGCTCGTCCGTCAGCGCGATCGTGAGCCCCTTGTTGAGGAACGCCGTCTGCTGGAAGCGGGTGCGCAGGGTCTCGTAGTCGAACTCGGTCGTCTCGAAGATCTCCGCGTTCGGCCAGAACGCCACCGTCGTGCCGGTCTCGGTGGTCTCCTCGCCCTCGGCGAGGGGCTCGTTCGGCACGCCGTCCGTGTAGCGCTGGCGCCAGACGTGGCCCTGCCGGCGCACCTCGACGTCGAGGCGGTGGGACAGCGCGTTCACGACGGAGCTGCCGACGCCGTGCAGGCCGCCGGAGACCGCGTACCCGCCGCCGCCGAACTTGCCGCCCGCGTGCAGCACCGTCAGCACCACCTCGACGGTGGAGCGGCCCTCGACGGGGTGGATGTCCACCGGGATGCCGCGCCCGTTGTCGGCGACGCGGATGCCGCCGTCGGCGAGGATGCGGACGTCGATCGCGTCGCAGTACCCGGCGAGCGACTCGTCGACGGCGTTGTCGACGATCTCGTAGACCAGGTGGTGCAGGCCGCGGGGGCCCGTGGAGCCGATGTACATGCCGGGGCGCTTGCGGACCGCCTCCAGGCCCTCGAGCACTTGGATCGAGCCGGCGCCGTAGTCGTCGCCCGCGGCCGCGCGGCGGCGGCTGCCCTCGGAGTCGTCGACCTCCGACTCGTCCGCGGCGGCCTCGGTCATCGACTCGCCGTCCGTGGCCTCAGGGCCGAGGTCGTCGCCGATCGGGCTGCTCGCGTCGTTCGTCTCGTCGCCGTCGATGGGCCCGCTCGCGTCGCTCGTCACTGATCCGTACTCCCGTCGTCGGTACCGCACGAGTCTACCGTGCGAGCGGTCGCCGCCGAGCCGGATTCCGGCTTCTGCGGGCTCAGAATCGCCTGGGGTACCGAATCACCCGTCCTGATCCGCGACACGCACTCGCTCGGTGCTTCTCGTCCGTCTCCGCGGCGGTTCCAGGAGGGCGCGGAACGCGGGTGCAGGACGCGTCATCCGTAGGTGTCGCGCGGACCCCGTCCCGGCACGCTGCGCGGACCGTGGTTCCAGCTCGGGGTGTTGGGCCCGAGGAAGCGGAGGGAGTCGACCCCGGCGTCGGGGAAGTCGCGGGCGATCCGGTCGCTGATCTGGCCGCGCATGAGGGACAGCTGGGTCGCCCAGGCGGTCGAGTCGCACCGCACCAGCAGCACCCCGTCGGCGAAGCCCTCGACCGTCGCGTGCCGGGCCGTCTCGGCGCCGGCGATCGACCGCCAGGCCGCGGCGAGGTCCGTCTGCGCGAGCGGCGTGCGCCAGCCGAGCGCGTCCGTGACGCCGTCGAGCACCTTCGAGACGGACAGCGGATCGCGCCCCTTCGCGAAGGGCGTGCTGCCCGGACGCTGCTCGAGCACGCGCCGACGGGACCGGGGTGCGCCGAAGACGGTCCGGAGGCGCGACCAGACCCGCTGCGCCTCGGTCCTCGCCTCCTCGTCCGTCACGCCTCCGATCCTGCCGGATCGACGGGGGCCGCGCCCGGTTCGTCAGCGACGTCGTCGAGCACGTGCCCGGCGCGGATCCGGGTGACGTGACCGGCGAGCGCCGGAGGGATGTCGGCCTCGACCGCCGCCGTGACGATGACCTGCTCGTAGCGCGAGACCCGATCCGCCAGCCGGACCCGGCGGCGCTCGTCGAGCTCGGCGAAGACGTCGTCGAGGATCACGATCGGGTCGCCGGTCTCGAGTGCGTGCCGCAGCAGCTCCACGGCGCCGAGCCGCAGCGCGAGTGCGAGCGACCAGGACTCGCCGTGGCTCGCGTAGCCGCGGGCGGGCAGGGCGTTGATCGTCAGCAGCACGTCGTCGCGGTGCGGGCCGATCAGCGTGATGCCCCGCTCGATCTCGCGGCGGCGCACCCGGGCCAGCGCAGCGGTGAAGCGCTCCGCGGTCGGCGCCTCCTCCGTCTCCTCGTCGATGGTGCGCTGCGCCTCGAGGGTGACCCGCTGGTCGGCGCCGGCCACGACCGCGTACTGCTCGGCGACGATCGGCTCGAGGTCGGACAGCAGCGCGGTGCGCGCGTCGAGCAGCTCGCTGCCCGTGGTGACGAGGCGTTCGTCCCAGACCGCGAGGGACTCCGCGTCGACCATCCCGCGGCTGCCGCGCAGCAGGCCGTTGCGCTGGCGCAGCGCCTTCTCGTAGTCGCTCACCACCCCCGCGAGGCGGGGCGTGCGCTGCACGAGCAGCTCGTCGACGAAGCGGCGGCGGGCCGAGGGCTCGCCCCGCACGATCGCCAGGTCCTCCGGGGCGAACAGCACGCTCGAGACGTTCCGCGTGATCTCCCGCGGCCGGACCGCGGAGCGGTTCAGCTGCGCCCGGTTCGCCCCGACCCGGTTGACGAGGACCTCGGCCAGCACCTCCCGCTCGCCCGAGACGACGGTGGCGCGGATGACCGCGGCGTCCTCACCCGCGCGGACCAGCGCCGCGTCGCCGGAGACGCGGTGCGAGCCGAGGGTCGTCAGGAAGCCGATCGCCTCGACGAGGTTCGTCTTGCCCTGACCGTTGCTGCCGGCGAGCACGTTCGCGCCGGGGGCGAAGACCAGCTCGGCCGTCGCGTAGTTGCGCCAGTCCGTGAGCTGCAGTCGGAGGATGCGCATCGGATGTCGTGCCCTTCATGGATCAGGGGACCCTGCATCGCAGGATCCCCTGGTCCACAGGAAGCGGACTACCGCTTGGTCGGGTGCATCTCCTGCGCGTGCTCGACCTCGGCGGCCTTGACCGCGTGGCCGCCGAACTGGTTGCGCAGGGCCGCGACCGCCTTCATGGCGGGCGACTGCTCCTGGCGCGACACGAAGCGGGCGAAGATCGACGCGCTGATCGCCGGCATCGGCACGGCGTGGTCGATGGCCTCCTCGAGGGTCCAGCGGCCCTCGCCGGAGTCGTCGACGTAGCCGTCGATGTCCGCGAACTGCGGGTCGGCGTCGAGCGCCTTGACCATCAGCTCGAGCAGCCAGGAGCGGACGACCGTGCCGCGCTGCCAGGCCTTGAACGTGCCCGGTACGTCGATGCCGCGGTCGGAGGCCGCCAGCAGCTCGTAGCCCTCGGCGTACGCCTGCATGATCGCGTACTCGATGCCGTTGTGGACCATCTTCGTGTAGTGCCCGGCGCCCACGGGGCCGGCGTGCACGAAGCCCTCCTCGCGGGGGCCCTCGGGGCGAAGCGCGTCGAACACCGGCATGAGGTGCTCGACCTGCTCCTGGCTGCCGCCGACCATCAGGCCGTAGCCGTTCTCCAGGCCCCACACGCCGCCGGAGACGCCGACGTCCATGAAGCCGATGCCCTTGGCGTCGAGCTGCTTGCCGTGCACCTCGTCGTCGGTGAACTTCGTGTTGCCGCCGTCGACGATCATGTCGCCCGGCTCGAGCACCTCGGCGAGCTGGTCGATCACGGAGTCGGTGATCCTGCCGGCCGGCACCATGACCCACACCACGCGGGGCGTGGACAGCGCGGCGGCGAGCGCCGCGTAGTCCGGCACGTCGCTGACGTCGGGGTTCGTGTCGTAGCCGACGACGTCGACGCCGCCCTTCTTCAGGCGGGCGCGCATGTTGTTGCCCATCTTGCCCAGGCCAACGAGACCGATCTTCATGCTTTCCGTCCTCACATCCGTCGTACGGGTCGTCCGGCCGCGCTCAGGTCAGCGCAGCAGCAGGTTCGGCTGGAGGAGGTAGCGGAACTCCTCGTTCCCCACGTCCTCGCGCGACTTCTGCCCGGTGATGAGCACCGGACCGGGCTTGTTCGGGTTCTCCGTCTTCGTGAACGAGATTCGCACGAAGTCCGTGTGGACGCCCGAGAGCCCGTCGAGCAGGAACTGGGGCTTCAGCGACACCACGATGTCGTCGCCGGAGAGCACCGCGTCGAGCTGCTCGGAAGCCTGCGCCTGCTCGGAGCCGGCCGCCTCGAGGGTGAGGCCCTCGGAGGAGAAGGAGTAGCGGAGCGCGGCCTCGCGCTCGAGCACGAGCTGCACGCGACGGGTGGCCTCGACCAGCTCGGCCGTGCCGATCACGGCGAAGTGCTCCGTGGTCTCGGGGAACAGGCGCTTGACCGGCGGGAAGTTGCCCTTGATCAGCAGCGAGGTGACGGTGCGCCGGTCGGACGCGAACGCGATCAGCTCGCGGTCGCCGCCCCGGGTGATGCCGATGCTGACGTCGCCGCTGCCGGCGAAGGTCCGCCCGACCTCCTGCAGCGTGCGGGCCGGCACGAGGGCGCTGACCGGCTCCGCGGTGTCGCCGTTCCACGGCAGCTCGCGCACGGCGACGCGGTAGCGGTCCGTGGCCGTCAGCGAGATCGAGCCCGCGGTCGCCTCGAGCTGCACGCCCGTGATGACCGGGGTCACGTCGTCGCGGGAGGCGGCGACGACGACCTGCGCGATGGCGCCGGAGAACGTGCCCGCCGGGACGACGCCCGTGGACTCGCCGATCGCCGGGAGGCTCGGGTACTCCGCGACGGGCATCGACAGCAGCGTGAACTTCGCGCTGCCGGCGCTGACGAGCACGCGGTTGTCCTGCGTCGAGACCTCGACCGGCATGCCCGGGAGGCGGTTGGCGATGTCCGCGAGCAGCTTGCCGGAGACGAGCACCCGGCCCGGCTCGTCCACCTGCGCGTCGATGCGGACGCGGGCGCTCACCTCGTAGTCGAAGGAGGACAGCGACAGCCCGTCGTCCGTCGTCTCGATCAGCACGCCCGAGAGGATCGGCAGCGTGGTGCGCTGCGGCAGCAGCCGGACGGCGAACGAGACGGCGTCGCTGAACACGTCCCGGTTCGCGTGGAATCGCACCCTGGCACTCCCTGTTCCGTTGGTCCCGTCAGTCGTGCCGGGTGTCTGTCCTGGTTGAAGTCGCTGAGCATGCTAGCGGGTGGCCTCGGCCCGGCTCACGGGCCCTGGCGCCCGGACGGGGGTCGTGTCCACAGCGCGGAATCGAGTCGGAGGAAGAAGAGAAGGAGAAGGACAACCACACTCTTAACAGGTGTGCACACTGTGGATAACTCGTGTGGACCGGCCTGGCGAGCGGGAACTACATCCCTGTCAGTTGTCGAAACCGTGCGGACTGACGGCGGACTCGTGCGCTCCACCATGTTGACGCCCCGACCCGAACTCCACATCGCCCCAGGGGGAGGGGGCCTCGGACGGGGGACCCACCCCCAGTTATCCACAGGTCCCTCACATGGGGGTGGATTCCTGCCCCGCTCCGGACGAACTGCCTGGTCGGGGCCCGATGCACCGCGTCCGGAGACTGTCGGAGGGTGCTGCTACCGCTCCTCCGCCGATGAGCGCCGCCCCCCGCACTCGGGCCACCCGCTCCGGCCCCGACGCTCGCGCCGGGGGCCCTCCGTGGCTGACGGGCGGATGCGCACCGGCCGATGTGCCGCGGGCGGCCCCCGCAGCGGCGTGGGTGCGGCAGTACCGTCAGCGGGTGGAGCGGGCGCGAGCAGCGGTCGAGGCGGTCCGTCGGCGATCCCTGCCCGGCGCTGCTGCGGCGATCGGCGTCGACGTGCACTTCCAGCCCGACGCGATCACGCCAGGAGGGCGGTCGGTCGTCGAGGCGATCGCCGACGACGGACGGTGGCGCACCCAGTTCGAGACCGGCACGAGCAACGGCGGGCTGACCGCCGTCGCGGGCGGCGACCGGTGGCGCTGGGAGTCCCGGTTGTTCGACGGGGTGTACGACGACGCCGACCCGTCCGAGCGCCCCGCCTACGGCGCCGTGCGAGGGAGCGACGACCCGTACGGCCCGGCGCCGCGGTTCGGCTCGGCGCACCTGCGCCTGCGGCCGGAGGTGCTGGCCCGCACGACGCTCTGCTTCCCCGACTCGGTGTTCGAGCCGGAGGCGGTCGGCACCGCGGATCGCGCGGCTGCCGTCGTCCTCGCGCGCCGACGCATCCGACCCGGGGATCCGCTCGACCGCTACGTGGAGGCGCACGTGCACGGCGGGGTCGACCTGCAGCGGGACGTGGCGGCGATCGTGCTCGACCCGAGCTTCCGCGGCACGCCGGTCGAGGACGCGGCCGCCGCGAGCGGGATCCCGGTCGTGTGGCACCCCGGGTACGAGCTCGCGCCCGAACGCCTGCCGGCCCTCGTCGCCTACCGAGGACCAGAGGCCGCGGAAGCGGCGACGCGCATCGCGGGCGGTCGCCCGCTGACCCCGGCATCGCTCGGCCGCGCCCGGCGGGTGGAGGGCCTCGACCCGCAGCTCGTCAAGCGCGTCTGGCACCTGCTCGCCGCCCACGGACGCGTCGGATCGACGCCCCGTCCCTGATCGGACCGAGCGCGGCGTCGACGGAGGGACGAGGCGTCGGACGAGGGGTCAGCGGCGGTAGCGCTGCTCCTGCTTGATGCGGCTCGTGAGCTCGGTGACCTGGTTGTAGATCGAGCGGCGCTCCTTCATGAGCTCGCTGATCTTCTTGTTCGCGTACATCACCGTCGTGTGGTCGCGGCCGCCGAACAGCTGCCCGATCTTCGGCAGCGACAGGCTGGTCAGCTCGCGGCACAGGTACATGGCGATCTGGCGGGCGGAGGCGATCTGCTGCGACCGGCTCGATCCGAACAGGTCGTCGGTGGAGAGCTTGAAGTAGGCCGCGACCGCCTCGATGATGTCGCCGGGCGCGATCACGTTGTCCTCGTCGAGGGTGATCAGGTCCTTCAGCACCGTCTGCACGAGCGCCATGTCGACGGGTGCCCGCGTCAGGCTCGCGAACGCGGTGACGCGGATCAGCGTGCCCTCGAGTTCCCGGATGTTGCTCGACACCTTCGACGCCATGAACTCGAGGATGTCGTCGGGCACCTGCAGCTGGTCGTTCTGCGCGCGCTTCCGGAGGATCGCGATGCGGGTCTCGAGGTCCGGGATCTGCACGTCGGTGATCAGGCCCTGCTCGAACCGCGACCGCATGCGGTCCTCGAAGCCGGTCAGCTGACGGGGCGCCAGGTCGGAGGTGATCACGACCTGCTTGTTGTGGTCGTGCAGCGTGTTGAAGGTGTGGAAGAAGGCCTCCTGCGTGGAGTCCTTTCCCGACAGGAACTGGATGTCGTCGATCAGCAGGACGTCGACGTCTCGGTACCGGGCCTGGAAGCCCTGCGTGCGGTTCGTCGCGATCGAGTTGATGAAGTCGTTCGTGAACTCCTCGCTGGACACGTACCGCACCCGGATGCCCGGGTAGAGGCCCATCGAGTAGTGGCCGATCGAGTGCAGCAGGTGCGTCTTGCCGAGGCCCGACCCGCCGTAGATGAAGAGCGGGTTGTAGGCCTTGGCCGGCGACTCCGCCACGGCGAAGGCGGCCGCGTGCGCGAAGCGGTTCGAGGCGCCGATGACGAAGGTCTCGAAGGTGTAGCGCTCGTTCAGACGCGACTCGGTGCCCGTCGGGATGACCGGGGTCTCGGGCGCGGCCTCCACGGCCACCGCCGCAGCCCGTTCGCGGGCGGCTACGGAGGGGGACGGCGCTGCGGCCGGCTGCGGCGCCGGCGGGGCCGAGTCGTAGTCCGGGACGATGTCGGGGTTCACCGTGACGGCGAAGGTGTGGATCTCGAACTCCGACCCGAGGCCGCCGATCGCCTCGGCGAGCGGGATCCGGCCGCGCTGCTCGAGCATCGAGCGGGAGAAGTCGTTCGGCACCTCGAGGTAGAGGACGCCGGCCATCACGCCCTTGGGCTCGACGAGGCTGATGAAGCCCTGCAGCTGCGGGCCGACCCGCGAGTCGCCGGAGAGCGTGGCGCGGATGCGGGTCCAGGCATCGGCAGCGGCATCCGTCACAAGGCTCTCCTCCCCACGTTCTCGGCTCGTGCATCACGAAGACGGGCGCAGCGGGCGCCTGGCGAGACCTCTGCTCCGACCGGGTACCCGGAGCGACGAGGGCCAACCGTAATGCCCGCCCGTTCGACGCGGCAAGTCTCCACAGGGGCACATCCTGTGTGTGGAGAAACGCCGACGCGACCCGAGGAACACGCGCCCAGACCTGGGGACAACACCGAATCACACCTGTGGAATTCGCCCCTCGTCCAGGGGACGGGGGCTGCGTGATGTACTGTGTTCCGGTTCCGCGGCGCGTTCCTCGCGCCCCACGACTTCGCACCCCGCACGGGTTCCCGGGCGACGAGGTGCATCCGAGATCCAGAGGTGACCGCAGTGTCGAAGCGCACGTTCCAGCCGAACAACCGCAAGCGCGCCAAGGTGCACGGCTTCCGTCTGCGCATGCGCACCCGTGCCGGCCGCGCCATCCTGTCCGCGCGCCGCGCCAAGGGCCGCACCGAGCTCTCGGCGTAGGGGCTCGACGCCCTCCCCGTGCTCGCGAAGGCGAATCGAATCGTCTCGGCGACCGACTACCGGCGTCTCGTCCGTTCGGGTCGCCGGGCTCGCGGTGCGCTGACGCTGGCGTACGGGCGCCGCTCCAACCCCGACTCGCCGCTGCGGGTCGGGGTCATCGTCGCGCGCAACGTCGGCAACGCCGTCGTGCGCAACCGCGTCCGCCGCCGCATCAAGGCGGTCGGCTGGGCGCTCGCCCAGGACGTGCAGGGGCTCGACGTCGTCGTGCGGGCACTGCCCTCGGCGGCCGGCGCCGATTTCGCGGCCGTCGACATCGAGGTGCGCCGACTGGTCGGCACCCTCCAGGAGCGCGCATGAGCGCCCTGCTGCTCCTGCCCCGCAACGCGGTCATCGCCGTGCTGCGGCTGTACCGCGTCGCGGTGTCGCCCCTCTACGGCGACGTCTGCAGGTACCATCCCTCCTGCTCCCGGTACGCCCTCGAGGCCGTGCAGCAGTCGGGAGTCGTCGTGGGCACCGCGCAGGCGGCATGGCGTGTGCTCCGCTGCAACCCCTGGTCCCGCGGCGGGGTGGACGACCCGCCCGCACGACTGCGCTCCTCGTACCGCATCACCACGCACGGCTTCGTTCGGCCGGCAGAGCAGCCGGGAGGCTGAGCACCACTCATGGCGGATCTCTTCAGTCTCGTCCTCTGGCCCTTCAAATGGGTCATCGAGGCGATCCTCGTCGGCTTCCACAGCCTCTGGACCGCGATCGGGTTCGACGGCAACGACGGCCTGACCTGGATCCTCTCGATCCTCGGCCTGGTGATCGTGGTCCGCTCGGCCCTGATCCCCCTCTTCGTGCGGCAGATCAAGAGCCAGCGCAAGATGCTGGAGCTCGCGCCGCAGCTGAAGAAGATCCAGGAGAAGTACAAGGGCAAGCGCGACCAGTTCTCCCGCGAGGCGATGAGCCGGGAGACGATGGAGCTCTACCGCCACAACGGCACGAGCCCCTTCTCCTCGTGCCTGCCGCTCGTGGCGCAGATGCCGATCTTCTTCAGCCTGTTCCAGGTGCTGGAGACCGCGCAGCGCGACCCCTCCAAGGGCGGCGTCGGCCTGCTCACGCCGGCCCTGTCCGGCTCGTTCGGCCGTTCCGACCTCTTCGGCGCCTCGCTGCACGCGACGATCAGCAACAACGGCGGCGACGCGCTCGTCACGGTCATCGGCATCGGCATGGTCGCCCTCATGACGATCACGCAGTTCATCACGCAGCTGCAGATCATGTCGAAGAACGTGTCGGCCGAGACGATGGCCAGCCCGATGTACCGCCAGCAGAAGATGCTGCTCTACGTCCTGCCGCTCGTCTTCATCTTCTCCGGCATCGCCTTCCCGCTCGGCGTGATGTTCTACTGGGTCTTCTCGAACCTGTGGACCATGGGCCAGCAGTTCATCGTCATCCGCAACTCGCCGACCCCGGGCAGCGAGGCCGCCAAGGCCCGAGAGATCCGGCTCGCGAAGAAGGCGGAGCGGCAGCGCGAGCGCAGCGGGGCGCCCCTCGAGGCCCCCGAGGTCGGCGTCGTGGTGCCGAAGGTCAACAACCAGCGCACCCAGCCGGTCGGCAAGGCGCGCTCGAAGCGGACGGGAGAACGACGCGCATGAGCGACGCCAGCGCACCGGTCGAGGACGACGTGGTCGGCCTGCAGGCCGCGCTCGACGGGGAGGCCTCCGGTGAGGACGTCGGGGACATCGCCGCGGACTACGTCGAGGAGCTGCTCGACATCGTCGACCTCGACGGCGACATCGAGATCGAGGACGAGGGCGGCCGCACCACGGTGAAGGTGACCGGCGGCGACCTGCGTCTGCTCTCCGCGGCCGAGACCGTCGGCGCGCTGCAGGAGCTCACCCGCCTCGCCGTGCAGACCCGCACCGGCGGCTTCGCCCGCCTGACGCTCGACGTCGGCGGCAGCAGGGACCAGCGCTCGCGCGAGCTCGCGGTGCTCGTCGACTCCGCCGTCGCGAGCTTCGCCGAGGGCGCGGACCGCAAGGCCCTGGCCCCCATGTCGTCGTACGAGCGCAAGCTCATCCACGATCTCGCCTCGGAGCGGGGCCTCGCGTCCCACTCGGAGGGGGAGGGCGCCGACCGGCACATCGTGCTGACCCCGGCGTGAGCGACGGTCTCGAGCAGGAGCCGGCCGAGGCCGCCCGCGTCTTCGGGGACCGCCTCCCGGTCGTCCGCCGCTACGCCGCGGACCTCGCCGAGCACGGGATCGTGCTCGGGCTGATCGGTCCGCTCGAGCCGCCGCGCCTCTGGTCGCGCCACGTGCTGAACAGCGGGCTGCTCGCAGAGTTCCTGCCCCGCGACGCCGCGGTCGCCGACGTCGGCAGCGGCGCCGGCCTGCCGGGCCTGGTGCTGGCGGCCGCGCGCCCCGACCTGCGCGTCACGCTCATCGAGCCGATGGAACGTCGCGTCGCGTGGCTCGAGGAGGAGCGCGCACGCCTCGGGCTGGAGAACGTCGTCGTCGAGCGCTCCCGCGCGGAGGACGCCGCGCCCGGCCGGTTCGACGTCGTGACCGCCCGTGCGGTCGGCGCGCTGACCGGGCTGCTGCCCATCACGGCGCCGCTCGCGAAGCGCGGCGGCCGGCTCGCACTGCTGAAGGGCGCCGCCGTCGACGCCGAGCTGGCGAAGGCGGAGAAGGTCGTGCGGCGGCTGCGCCTGACCGACGTGCGTGTGGAGATCGCGGGACGCGGCATGGCGGGACTCGAAACCCGCGTGCTCGTGGCTACTGTGCCGTCTTGACCCCTGTCCGGGGGACACCACCCGATCGACCGAGGACAGAAGTGACACCCAGCTCAGCGCTCGACTCGCGAGGGTCGGGATTCGACGAGTCCACGCCCCTCGCTCGCGAGCTCGCGGACCTCACCGCCCGGCGTGCACGACTGCGGGGCAACGCCCTGCCCAGGCCTCGCGCCACCCGCATCTTCACCGTCGCCAACCAGAAGGGCGGCGTCGGCAAGACGACGACGACCGTCAACCTGGCCGCCGCGCTCGCGAAGTCGGGGATGCGCGTGCTCGCGATCGACCTCGACCCGCAGGGCAACGCCTCCACGGCGCTCGGGGTCGAGCACCGGCACGACACCATCAGCGTCTACGACGTCATCGTCGGCGACGCTCCCCTGTCCGACGTGGTGCAGAAGAGCCCCGAGTTCGACACCCTCTGGTGCGCCCCGGCGACCATCCACCTGGCGGGCGCGGAGATCGAGCTCGTCTCCCTCGTCGCCCGCGAGCAGCGCCTCCGCACCGCGCTGAACGCCTACCTCCAGACCGCGGCCGAGCGCTTCGACTACGTGTTCATCGACTGCCCGCCGTCCATCGGCCTGCTGACGATCAACGCGTTCGTCGCGGCGACCGAGGTGCTGATCCCGATCCAGTGCGAGTACTACGCGCTCGAGGGCCTGTCGCAGCTGCTGCGCAACGTCGACCTGATCGAGAAGCACCTGAACCCGGAGCTCACGGTGTCCACGATCCTGCTCACCATGTTCGACGGGCGGACCCGACTCGCGAACGACGTCGCCGACGACGTCCGCAAGCACTTCCCGGAGCAGGTGCTCGGCAGCGTGATCCCGCGCGCGGTGCGCATCTCGGAGGCGCCGAGCCACGGGCAGAGCGTCATCACGTACGACCCGAACTCGCCCGGTGCGCTGTCCTACCTCGAGGCGGCCGGCGAGATCGCGCGTCGCGGGGACGCGGCGTGACCGCCCCCGCCCGCCAGCAGCGGCTCGGCCGCGGCATCGGCGCGCTGCTGATGCCGGACGACGACCGCTCGCTCGAGCAGACGCGCCCCTCCGACGTCTACTTCGGCCGCGCGAGCGAAGCCGCGGACGACCTGCAGCCCGTGCCGGGCCTGCGGCTCGCAGCGCTGTCGCCCGACGAGATCCGCCCGAACCCGCAGCAGCCCCGCCGCGACTTCGACGAGCAGGCGATGGCCGAGCTCGTGCAGTCGGTGCAGGAGAACGGCGTGCTGCAGCCGATCGTCGTGCGGCCGCTGCCGCCCGGCGAGGACGCGAAGTTCGAGCTGGTCATGGGCGAGCGGCGCCTGCGGGCGTCGAAGCAGGCCGGCCTGCGCACCGTGCCCGCGGTCGTCAAGGACACCGCGGACGAGCAGATGCTGCAGGAGGCGCTGCTCGAGAACCTGCACCGCCTGCAGCTCACCCCGCTGGAGGAGGCGAGCGCGTATCAGCAGCTGATCGACGACTTCGGCATCACGCACGAGGAGCTCGGGCAGCGCATCGGGCGCAACCGCACCACGATCACCAACACGATCCGGCTGCTGCGCCTGCCGGAGCCCATCCAGCGCAAGGTCGCGGCGGGCGTCATCACGCCGGGTCACGCCCGCGCGGTGCTGTCGGTCGTGGATCCGGAGCTGATGGACCGGCTCGTCGAGAAGATCGTCACCGAGGACCTGAACGTGCGGCAGGCGGAGGCCGCGGCCATCCGCATGGCCGGTCCGGCGAAGCCGAAGAAGTCGACGGGGCGCCGCAACGAGGGGCTCGACCACATCGCCGACCGCCTCGGCTCGCGCTTCGACACCCGCGTGCGGGTCGACCTGAACGCGAAGAGCGGCCGCATCGTCATCGACTTCGGCTCGGTGCAGGACCTGAACCGCATCCTCGAGGAGATCGGCGAGGAGAAGTGGGAGGAGGGCGAGGCGCGCGAGCGCATGCTCGCCCAGCGCACCGCCGCCCTCCGCCGCTCCTGACCCGCCGTGCTCACGCTTCGTGCCGCCTGCGCCTCGTGCGCGCGGCACGAAGCGTGAGCAGAGCCGTCTCATGACGCCGCACGTGCACCGGATCCGGTTCGAGCAGGGGCTCGTCGGCGGCCGGAGCATCGCGCGCGACGGCGACGCGCTCGTGGTCGTGGTGGACGTGCTCTCGTTCTCGACGTGCGTGTCCGTCGCGCTCGACGGCGGGATCGAGGTGGTGCCGGCGCGGTGGCGCGACGAGCGCGCCTCAGCGCTCGCGGAGGAGCACGACGCGGTGCTCGCGGGACCCCGCTCCGGCGCCGGGCTCAGCCTCTCCCCCGCATCCGTCCGACGGGCGGAGGGGGTGCGGCGCCTCGTGCTGCCGTCCCCGAACGGCGCGACCCTGTCGGCCGAGCTCGCGCAGCACGGCACGGTCATCGCCGGCTGCTTCCGCAACGCGACAGCGGTCGCGCGGGTCTGCGCGGCGCATCTCGCGCGTGGGGCCGACGCGATCGTGGCCGTGGTGGCCGCAGGTGAGCGCTGGACCGACGATTCGTTGCGTCCAGCCTGGGAGGACGTCTGGGGCGCCGGCGCGATCCTCGCCGCGCTCGGGCGGGACGACCTGGCGTCGCCGGAGGCCCTGGCAGCGGCGGACGCCTTCCGAGCCGCATCGGTCA
This sequence comes from Amnibacterium soli, assembly GCF_039544415.1. NCBI lineage: Bacteria > Bacillati > Actinomycetota > Actinomycetes > Micrococcales > Microbacteriaceae > Amnibacterium > Amnibacterium soli. The sequence continues at coordinate 138,372 of NZ_BAABLP010000004.1, forward strand.
GCGGTCTGCCGCTCGCCGAGGTGGCGAGCGGCAGGGAGCTCGTCGAGCAGGGCTTCGCGGAGGACGTCGCGATCGCCGCGGAGCTCGACGCGAGCGTCGGCGTGCCGCGCCTCGTCGACGGTGTGTTCACCGATCAGGGGAACGCGCGATCCCCTCACCCGTGAACACTGCGCGTGGTCAGGCGTCGCGGAGGGCGCGCTCCGTGATCGCGGCGTAGGCGGAGGAGAGGTCGCGGCCCGTGGAGAGCAGCGCCTGCGGCAGCAGGCTCGTCTCGGTGAGGCCCGGCATCACGTTCGACTCGAGGAACCAGGGCCGGCCCTCGGCGTCGAGGATCAGGTCGGCGCGCGAGAGGTGCCGCAGCCCCATCGCCGAGTGCGCGAGGACCGCGAGTCCGCCGGCGGCTCGTGCGGCCTCCGGGTCGATGCGCGCGGGTGTGAAGAAGCGCGTCTCGCCCGCGGTGTAGCGCTCCGCGAACCCGTAGAACCCGCTGCGGGGCACGATCTCGACCGCGGGCAGCGCCTCGGGGCCGTCGTCCGCGTCCAGCACGCCGACCGCGATCTCCGTGCCGACGACGCGCTGCTCGATGAGCGCCTCGTCCGAGTAGGTGAACGCGTCCATCAGCGCCCGCGGCAGCTGGTCGGCGGTCTCGACCACGGTGACGCCCTGCGCCGATCCGCCGCGGCCGGGCTTCACGACGAGTCCCTCCGACATCGAGCCGAGGATCGTGTCGATCGCGCTGCGGGCGCCGATCTCCCGGAACACCTCCCGCGTGAGCGTGGTGGCTGCGGGCGTCGCGCCACCGGCCGCCTCGACGATGCGCTTCGCGGTCGGCTTGTCCCACGCCAGCCGGGCGGCGGGGCCCCGGCTGCCGATGTAGCGGATGTCCGCGACGTCGAGCAGCGAGCGCAGCGACCGTCCTCACCGCTCGCGCCGTGCAGCGCGGGCCAGACGACGTCGGGCCGCTGCTCGAGCAGGGCGGGCAGCAGCTTCGCATCGGGCTCGGCGGTGGTGACGCGCCACCCGAGCCGGGCGAGCGCGTCGACCACCCGCCGACCCGAGCGCAGCGACACGTCGCGCTCGTGCGAGATGCCGCCCGAGAGCACCACCACGGAGGTCGTTCCGGCCATTCGTACTCCTCTGGGGTCGGCGGGGTGTCGGCGCAGGGGTGTCAGCGCAGGTCGGGCGGTGGGCTGGTGACCGCGCGGTCGTCGCGACGCGGCGCCAGGGAGCCGGTGCCGGCGAAGGCCCGCACCAGCTCGAGCTCGCCGTTGACGACCGTGGCCAGCCGCTGGATGCCGACGAGGATGTCCGCGGGCGTCGGGTAGCAGAACGACAGGCGCATCTCGCGGCCGCCCGAGCCGTCGGCGTAGAAGCCGGTGCCCGGGGTGTAGGCGACGAGCTCGCGCACCGCGCGCGGCAGCATCTGCTTCGAGTGCAGCTCCTGCGGCAGCCCGACCCAGATGTAGAAGCCGCCGTTCGGCTCGTTCCAGGTGAGGTTCGGCAGGTGGGTGCCGAGCGCGGCGAGCATGGCGTCGCGGCGCTCCCGGTACACGTCGCGGAACCGGCCGACCTGCGCGCGCCAGTCCACCGTCTCCAGGTACTCGCTGATCAGCAGGTGGTTGAAGCTCGACGGCGACAGGATCGCCGACTCGGCGGCGAGCACGAGCTTCTCGCGGATCGCGTGCGGTGCGACGGCCCAGCCGACGCGGAAGCCGGGGGCGAACGTCTTGGAGAACGATCCGAGGTACACGACCCCCTCCGGATCGAGCGTGTGGAGGGGAGGCGGCGGCGGGGTGTCGAACCAGAGCAGCCCGTACGGGTTGTCCTCGACGATGAGCACGCCGAGGCGCCGGCAGATCTCGACGACCCGGGGGCGGCGCTCCGCGGACAGGGTGATGCCCGCCGGGTTGTGGAAGTTCGGGATCGTGTACAGGAACTTCACGGTGCGGCCCGCCGCGCGCTGCTCGTGGATCGCGGCCTCGAGCACCTCGGGCACGAGCCCGTCGGCGTCCATCGGCAGGTGGACCACGCGGGCCTGGTACGACTTGAAGACGCCGAGGGCGCCGACGTAGCTCGGGCCCTCCGCGAGGATCACGTCGCCCGGATCGATGAACAGCTTGGTGACGAGGTCGATCGCCTGCTGCGACCCGGTGGTCGTCACGACGTCGTCGGGGGAGGCGGTGATCCCCTCCTCCGCCATGACCTCGACGATCTGCTCGCGGAGGCGCGGCAGCCCCTGCCCGGAGCCGTACTGCAGCGCCTGGGGCGCGCTGGTCAGCAGCACGCGGTCGATCGCACCGGCCACGAGCTCGCGCGGGATCGCGGTGACGTACGGCATGCCGCCGGCGAGCGAGACGACCTCGGGGCGCGAGGCCACGGCGAAGAGCGCCCTGACCTCGCTCGCGGCCAGGCCGGAAGCTCGCTCGGCGTACGTGGCGAGCCACGGGTCGAGATCGGTGCCGGTCGGGCGGAGGTCGCTCACTGGTTCAATCCTCGGCGAGGCAGTGCTTCAGCAGGACGAATGCACCAGGGCAGGAGGGATCCAAGACGGTCTCGTCCTGCTGAAGGCGATTCGTCCTGCCGGGGTGCTGGCCCCCGCCCGTGGATCCGCTCCCGCCGCGGGGTCGCGGAGGGAAGGCCGTACGGGTGGGGGCTGTCAGGCCAGGACCGAAGCGAGGTCGGCCTCGATGGCCGGCTTCGGCTTCGCACCGATGACGGTCTTCACGACCTCACCGTTCGAGTACAGCTTCATCGCCGGGATCGACGTGATCTGGTACTTCATCGCCGTCTCGGGGTTCTCGTCGACGTTGAGCTTGACGATCTCGAGCTTGTCGGGGTTCTCCTCGGCGATCTCGGCGAGGACGGGTCCGACCCGGCGGCAGGGGCCGCACCAGGCCGCCCAGAAGTCGACCAGGACCGGCTTGTCGGACTTGAGGACGTCCTGCTCGAACGTCGCATCGGTCACTTCGCGCATCGCGCTATCACTCCTAGAGGTGGGGACGAGGGGGAACTCTACGCCCGGCCGACGAGCTCGCCGGCAGGCGTGAACGTGGCGCCGGCCGCGGGGGCCTCGCCGGGCTTCGCGTCGCCCTTGGCCTGCGCGAGCAGGTCGCCGGACAGCGACGCCAGGTAGTGCTCGGCGTCGAGCGCCGCGACGGTGCCGGAGGCGGCCGCCGTGATCGCCTGGCGGTAGGTCGGGTCGATCACGTCGCCCGCGGCGAAGACGCCGGGGATCGAGGTGCGCGACGAGCGTCCGTCGACCTTGATGGTGCCCTCGGGGGTCAGCTCGAGCTGGTCCTTGACGAGGTCCGTCCGCGGGTCGTTGCCGATCGCGATGAAGACGCCGTTCAACGGCAGCTCGCGGTCCTCGCCGCCGTTGGTGGAGGCGAGCCGCACGCCGTCCACGAGCGAGCCGCCCGTGATCTCGTCGATCTTCGCGTTCCACTGGAACTCGATCTTCGGGTCGCTGAACGCGCGCTCCTGCATGATCTTCGACGCGCGCAGGGAGTCGCCGCGGTGGATGACGTGGACCTTGTCCGCGAACTTCGTGAGGAAGGTCGCCTCCTCCATCGCGGAGTCGCCGCCGCCGACGACCGCGATCTCCTTGCCCCGGAAGAAGAACCCGTCGCACGTGGCGCACCAGGAGACGCCGTGGCCGGACAGGCGGTCCTCGCCGGTCACGCCGAGCTTCCGGTAGGCCGAACCGCTGGCCACGATGACGGTGAGCGCCTCGTAGACCTTGTGCGACCTGCCCTCGCCCACGTGGACGCGCTTGACGTCGCCGTCGAGCTCCACGGCGGTGACGTCCTCGAGCACGACCTCGGTGTCGAACTTCTTGGCCTGCTGGAGCATGTTCTCCATCAGGTCCGGGCCCATGATCCCCTCGGGGAACCCGGGGAAGTTCTCGACCTCGGTGGTGTTCATGAGCTCGCCGCCGGCCTCGACCGAGCTGGCGATCAGGAGGGGCGCCAGCTGGGCGCGCGCGGCGTAGATCGCGGCCGTGTAGCCCGCAGGGCCCGAACCGATGATGATCACCTGGCGCATGTCTCGCTCCTCGCTCTCGAACGTGCAGGGGCTGGAACGATAACGGCCGGGCGCCTATTCCGGGCCGGGCGGGCCCTCCCCGGTCCGGGGGCGACCGCCTCAGCGCCGGATGCGGGACCGCACGACGTCGGTGACGAGGCGCAGCTCGGGGGCGCGCAGCAGCGCCAGCACCCCGAGGTAGACCAGCCCGCAGACGGCGGCGACGAGGATCGCGGCGCCGAAGCCGCCGAGTCGGGACTGCACGGGCCAGCCGCTGCTGAACCCGCCGAGCAGGGCCAGCACGGCGAGGCCCACGACGAGCGCCGGTGCGCCGGCGATGACGACGCGGCGCACGGCCGCCGAAAGGTGCGGGTCGAGCAGCGGGCCGAGCCGGCGGCGGAGCAGCCGCGTGGCGACGACGAGCTGCAGCGTGCCGCCGATCGAGATCACGAGGGCGATGCCGGCTGCGCGCACCTCCAGGGGCAGCAGGAGGCAGAGCAGGATCCCCGGGACCACGACGAGCAGCTGGGTGATCGTGAACCGGAACGGGGTGCGGGTGTCGGCGAGGGCGTAGAACCCGCGCTGCACGACGTAGAGGACGGTGAAGGGCAGGAGGCCCAGCACGTAGGCGATCAGGACCGGGGCGACCGCGTACGTCTGTTGCGCGATCGTCAGGTACTGCGTCGCACCGCTGAAGATCGCGGTCACCGGCAGTGCCGCGGCGACGAGCACCACCGTCGCGGCACCCATGGTGATCAGCACGAGCCGGAGCACGGTGCTCAGGTCGTCACGGACCGCGGCGGTGTCCCCCTCCGCCGCGTGCTCGCTCATGCGGGGGTAGAACGCCGTCGCGAGCGAGACCGTGATGATCGAGTGGGGCAGCATGAAGAGCAGCCAGGCGTTCAGCAGCGCGGTGGACGACGCCGTCGTCGGACTGCTCGCGGTGCTCACCACGAAGCTCTGCAGGAAGCCCGCCGCCTGCGTAAGCACCAGCATCGCGAAGGTCCAGCCCGCCGCTTGCCCGGTGGCCCGCAGGCCGACGCCGCGCCAGCGGAAGTCGGGCCGGTAGGAGAGGCCGGCCCGGCGCCAGACCAGGGCGAGCACCAGCGCCTGCACGACCAGCCCGAGCGTGGTGCCGCCTGCGAGCAGCGCGGTCTGCGCCGGCGGCAGCGCCGTCGTGCGGTCAGCCGGCACCGTGCCGAACACGCCGAGGAACAGCACCAGCACCGCGATCGCGACGACGTTGTTCGCGACCGGGGCCCAGGTGTACGCGCCGAAGCGCTTGCGGGCGTTGAGCACCTCGCCGAGCACGGCGTACATGCCGAGGAAGAAGATCTGCGGCATCGACCAGTAGGCGAGCGGCACGGCGATGGCGTAGGTCGTGTCGTCGCTGACGGTCAGGCGCATGAGCAGCGGCGCCGCGATCGTCAGCAGCACCGTGAGCCCGCCGACCGCGACCACCGCGATCGTCACGAGCTTGTTGATGTACGCGGCGCCGCCGTCCGCACCCCTGCTCGCGCGGATGGTCTGCGGCACGAGGACCGCGCTCACCAGGCCGCCGCCGATCAGGGCGTAGAGGCTCGTCGGCATCTGGTTCGACAGCGTCAACGCGTTGCCGGCGGGGTTGATCGTGCCGAGGAAGACGATCGTCAGCACGAAGCTGCGGCCGAACCCGAGCATGCGCGACACGATGGTCCCGGAGGCGAGCAGCGCGCTCGCGCGACCGACGCCGGTGCTCATGCCTCGGCCGCCTTCGGATGGCGGCGGCGCTGGATGTTCCGGTAGATGCCCAGCGCGAGCAGCAGGCCGAGCGCGCTGATCAGCGCGACCGCGACGACGGTGTCGAAGCCGGCGGTAACGCTGACGCGGCGGGTGACGCTGTCGCCGATGGTCGTCCCGTCCGGCGCCTCCAGGGAGAGCGTGACGTCCGTGCTGCCGTTGGTGATCGACTTGAACGCGAGCTTGCTCAGCTTGTTCGACCTCGCGGGGATGTCGACGGTGGTGTCGGACGTGCTCTGGAACTGGAGGCGGCCGTTGCTCACCCTCGGATCGATGCGGACCCGCACGGGCACCGGCAGCTCGTTCGACACGGTCACCTGCAGGATCCCGTCGGTGCCGATCGCGTTGCTGTCGGAGCCCTTGAGCACGTGGACCCGCTTCGCGACGTCGGTGAAGGCCTTCTCCGCGACGGCCGCTCCGGCCCGCCAGGCCGAGTCGTCCCCGCGCCAGGCGGCCGACAGCATGCCGAGCAGCGCGAGGCGCTGCGGAGCGATCACGGTGCCCGCGTTCGCCGTGATCGCCTTGCGCAGCTCCTGCACCGGGCGCTCCCGCTCCGTCAGGGAGCGGGCCGTCGCGACGACCGAGGCGCGCGTCGTCGCGTCCTTCAGCCCGACGCGGACGCGGGTGGTCTGGCCGCCGAGCTGGGCGAGGGACCGCATGCGGATCCAGGGCTGCCGGCCGAGCAGGGCGAGCGCGCGATCGAGGTCCGGGCCGTCGCTGCTGCGGCCGGTCGTGGCGAGCAGCGCCGACGTCTCCCGGGTCGCGGCCGCAGTCGCCAGCACGCCGGTCAGCGTCGCGAGCGCCGAAGCGGCGGACTGCCCCTCGCCGCTCGCGGCGGCGAGCAGCGAGGAGGCGGTGGTGTCGGACACGAGCACCCGGCCTCCGGGCACGTCGGCCAGCGGACCGGCGGTGCGGCGGGCCGGGGAGTCGGTCACGTCGTCGGACGGCAGCAGGAGGGTCGACCCGCCTCGGGCGAGCGTCGAGACGTCGCCGGGACCGGCGGTGTGCGGGACCGGCCACGAGACCGCCTGGTCCGACCAGTTCCAGGCGGTGAGCTCGGTGGGCACGGCGTCGCTGGTGCCCTGGGTGGGCGCGGGGGCGGGCGCGGCGTCGTCCCCCGCAGCGGTCTGGAGGGTCGCCCCGGTGAAGCTCACGTCGGCGCGAGGATCGACGCCGGCGGCGCGCGCGAGCGTCTCGTCGACGTCCGCGTAGGGCAGCCGCACGAACTGGTTCGGCAGCTGCCCGAGCCGCTCGAGGAACGCGGTGACGTCCGACGGCGCGCTCGAGCCCGCGAGCCGGATGGAGGCGAGCACCGCCGGATCGAGCGCGACGGTCGCGGCGGGCGCCGCCTGCGCGGCGAGCAGCGCGCGGCTCCAGGCGCCGTCGTCGGCCACGAGCTGCTGCTGGGTCGTCACCTCCACGACACCGGTGGTGGTCCTCGGCGCGACGACGGGGATGACGGTGCCGAAGCCGACGGTCGCTCCGTCGCCCTTCGTCATCTTCGTGATCGACGAGACCGCGATGGTGCGGTCCTGGCCGGTCAGGTACTGCACGTAGAGCCGGCGGGCACCGCTCCTGCTCGAGAGCAGCGTCGAGAGGTCCTTCTTGCTGAGGGTCGCGCGGAGGGTGCGGCTCGAATCCGGGTCGAGCGCGGGCACGTCGACGTTCGCTGCGGCGAGCTGGCCCTGCAGCGCCTCCGGGGGCTTCGCGATGGAGCCGAGCAGCGTGGCGGTGCTGGCGACCGGCGCGTAGTCGAGGGAGAACGCCAGGGATCCGGCGGCGAGGCGCGTCGAGCCGGAGTTCGTCACGGTGACGCTGACCCCCAGCCCGCGGTCGGGGTCGACGACGCCGGCCCGGTCGGGCGCGACGACGACCGAGGTCGTGGACGTGGAGGTCGCCGCGGCGGCCGGCTGCGCGGCCAGCCCGATCGTCGCGGTGGCCGCGGCGAGCAGAGCCGCGAGGAGGCGCCGGGCGGTCACCGCTCCATGCCGGGCGCGCGCTCGAGGGGCTCCGACATGGCGGCGAGTGTACGGAAGGCGACCCCCGAGAGGGGGATGCCGCGCCCGTTCCCTAGGCTTGCGGGCATGCATCCGGTCGCCGCTGCTCTGCCGCGGCTGACCGCGCTCGCCGAGCGGGAGTCCGTCCGCCGGGTGGTGGCCGCGTTCGAGGCGGCCGGTCACGAGATCGCCCTCGTCGGCGGACCGGTGCGGGACGCGCTGCTCGGCAGGGCCGTCACCGACATCGACCTGACCACCTCCGCCCGGCCGGAGGAGTCGGCCGCGGTGCTGAAGCCCGTCGCCTCCGCCATGTGGGACGTCGGGCGGGCCTTCGGCACCGTCGCGGTGCGCGTGGCGGGCGACTCGGTCGAGGTGACGACCTACCGCCAGGACGCCTACGTCCCCTCGTCGCGCAAGCCCGAGGTCGTCTTCGGCGACACCCTCGACGGCGACCTGCGCCGGCGGGACTTCACCGTGAACTCGATCGCGGTGCGGCTGCCGTCGCTCGCCATCGTGGATCCGACCGACGGCATCGCGGCGCTGCTCGAGCGGCGGCTGACCACGCCCTCCCCCGCCGTCGAGTCCTTCGACGAGGACCCCCTCCGGATGCTGCGGGCCGCCCGGTTCACCGCGCAGCTCGGCTTCGTGCTCGACGACGAGGGCCGCCGCGCGATGACGGCGCTCGCGCCGCGCATCGAGGTCGTGTCGCAGGAGCGGGTGCGGGAGGAGCTCGTGAAGCTCGTCTCCACGGACCACCCGGTCGGCGGCCTCGAGCTGCTCGTCGACACGGGGCTCGCCGACCTGGTGCTGCCCGAGCTGCCGGCCCTGCGGCTGACGCGGGACGGCGAGCACCGGCACAAGGACGTGTACCAGCACAGCCTCCAGGTGCTGCAGCAGGCGATCGACCTCGAGCACGAGCGGTTCCCGGGCAGCGCGCCCGACGTCGTGCTGCGGTTCGCGGCGCTGCTGCACGACATCGGCAAGCCCGCGACCCGGCGCTTCGAGGCCGGCGGCCTCGTGACCTTCCACCACCACGACGTGGTCGGCGCGAAGCTGGCCCGCAAGCGCCTGAAGACCCTGCGCTTCCCGAACGCGGAGGTGGACCGCATCGCCAAGCTGATCGAGCTGCACCAGCGGTTCTTCGGCTACGGCGAGGGCGCCTGGACCGACTCCGCCGTCCGCCGGTACGTGCGCGACGCCGGCGACCTGCTGCCGCAGCTGCACATCCTCACCCGGGCGGACGTCACGACCCGGAACGAGCGGAAGGCGCGGCGCCTCGCGACCGCGTACGACGACCTGGAGCGGCGGATCGACGAGCTCGCCGCGCAGGAGGAGCTGGACGCGATCCGGCCCGACCTCGACGGCGAGGCGATCATGCGCGAGCTGGGCGTGGGACCGGGACCCGACGTCGGGGCGGCGTACCGGTTCCTGCTCGAGACGCGCATGGACGAGGGGCCGCTCGGCGAGGAGGAGGCCGTCCGGCGCCTCCGCACCTGGTGGGCGGAGCGCTCCGCGGCCGGCTGAACCGTCGCCTTCCGACTGCCGCCCGGGGTCCCGAGCGCCGCGGCGGCCGTGCTCGTGGATCCCTGCCGATCGGGCCGGGGAGGCGGGCGACCACGCGGCCGTGTACCCTGTTGCGGTTGCCCGGGCGGCGTCAGCATGCCCGCGCACGGTTTCACACCCTCCTGCCACGGATCGTCCGTGGCCGTCTAGACCAGAGGAGGTGGGGTAGTGACGCAGAAGTACGAGCTCATGGTCATCCTGGACCCGAGCATCGACGAGCGGACGGTCGCACCCAGTCTCGACCGGTTCCTCGGTGTCATCCGCAACGACGGTGGCACCGTCGACGGCGTCGACATCTGGGGCCGTCGTCGGCTGGCGTACGAGATCGACAAGCACACCGAGGGCATCTACGCCGTCGTGCAGCTGACCGCGACGAGCGCGACGACGCAGGAGCTGGACCGCCAGCTGGGCCTGTCCGAGGCGGTGCTGCGCACGAAGGTGCTGCGCGCCGACGAGGCCGTGGCCGTGGTCGGCAAGCCCAACGACAACGCCGGCGAGCCCCGTCCGGAGCGCAGCGAGCGCCCCGACCGCGGTTCCCGCGGCCCCCGCCCGCCCCGCACCTCCTCCCCGAGGTAGTCGGCCGTGGCGGGCGAGACGATCATCACGGTCGTCGGCAACATCACCAGCGACCCCGAGCTGCGCTACACGCAGAACGGGCTCGCGGTCGCGAACTTCACGATCGCCTCCACGCCGCGCAACTTCGATCGCGCGAGCAACGAGTGGAAGGACGGCGAAGCGCTGTTCCTCCGTGCGAGCGTGTGGCGCGACTTCGCCGAGCACGTCGCGGGATCGCTGACGAAGGGATCCCGCGTCATCGCGACCGGGCGCCTGAAGCAGCGCTCCTACGAGACGAAGGAGGGCGAGAAGCGCACCTCCATCGAGCTCGAGGTCGATGAGATCGGCCCCTCGCTCCGCTACGCGACCGCGCAGGTCACGCGTTCCAGCGGCGGATCCGGCGGCGGCGGTGGCCGCGGCCAGGTCGGCGGCGGTGGCGGTGGCGGTGGCGGCGGCATGGGCGGTGGCGGCGGTCGTCCGCAGTCCCAGCCGCAGAGCGACCCGTGGGGCGCGCCCTCGGGCGGCTCCGGCGGCGGTTCCGGTGGCGGCAACGACGGCTGGTCCACGCCCGGCGCATACGACGACGAGACGCCGTTCTAGGCCTCCCGTCCCCTCTCACACTCTTTCTGACGTAAAGGACACCTCATGGCAGGCAAGGCGCGCGGCGACAGCCGCAAGCCGCGGACCAAGGGCGGCAAGCCGCTCGCTCCCGCGAAGCGCATCAAGGTCGGGCCGATCGACTACAAGGACGTCGCGACCCTCCGCAAGTTCATCTCCGAGCGCGGAAAGATCCGCGCCCGCCGCATCACGGGCGTCTCCGTGCAGGAGCAGCGACTCATCGCTCGTGCCGTGAAGAACGCGCGCGAGATGGCGCTGCTCCCCTACTCCGGCTCCGGCCGCTGATCGGAGGACGGCACATGTCGAACACCAAGCTGATCCTGACGCACGAGGTCTCCGGCCTCGGCAGCGCGGGTGACATCGTCGAGGTGAAGGGTGGCTACGCCCGCAACTACCTCGTCCCGCAGGGCCTCGCCACGGCGTGGACCCGCGGCGGCCAGAAGCAGGTCGACCAGATCGCGAAGGCCCGCAAGGCCCGCGCGGCGGCGTCGCTCGAGGAGGCGCAGGCCCAGAAGGCCCGCCTCGAGGCCCAGGCCGTGCGCATCCCGGTGCGCACCGGTCAGGCCGGCCGCCTGTTCGGTTCCGTCTCGACCGCCGACGTGGCGGACGCGGTGGAGGCGGCGGGCCTCGGCTCGATCGACCGCCGCACCGTCGAGTTCACCTCCCCGGTGCGCTCGGTCGGCACCCACGAGGCGACCGTCCGACTCCGCGAGGACGTCACCGCGTCCCTCACGCTGGAGGTCGTCGGCAAGCGCTGAGCCTGCTGCAGCATCGACGCGGCGCCGGTCCCTCTCGGGGGGCCGGCGCCGTTCGCGTCCCCGGCGGGCAGCGGCCCCCGCCCGGGCCGCCGACGGCGGTCGGACCGCGACACGCCCGCCGACAGCGGCGGCCCATCTCCGGTCGCCACTTATCCCCAGGTGCCCCTGTGCACTGTCGAAGGACCTGATCAGACCGGCAACACGGCCCGCTCGCAGGGTTCTCCGCGACTGGTTGTCCACAGGCGTTCCACATGTGCACGACCGGACTTCCCGCGCGTCGTCCACAAGGCCGTGCACACCCCCTCGCGTAGGTTCTGCGGGTCCGCGGCGCGTCGGTGTGTCCGGGCCAGGTGCTAGACCACGGTGGGACCGGAACGGCGGCGTCGCCGCCCGGAAGCCGTGCAGGGAAGGGGTGCTCGAACGCATGTCGATGACGGAGTGGGACACCGCCGCACCCCCGGACGACCAGTGGGGCGAGCGGTCCAACCGCAAGGAGCGCACCCCGCCGCACAACCTCCTCGCGGAGCAGAGCGCGCTGGGCGGCATGCTGCTGTCGACGGACGCCGTGGCCGACGTGCTCGAGGTCGTCGTCGGCGCCGACTTCTACGTGCCGAAGCACGAGGTCATCTTCCAGGCGATCCTGAGCCTGTACTCGCGCGGCGAGCCGACCGACGCGATCACCGTCGGCGACGAGCTCGGACGCACCGGCGACGTGCAGCGCGCCGGCGGCGAGGCCTACCTCCACACGCTCACCAACATCGTGCCCACGGCGGCGAACGCCGGGTACTACGCCCAGATCGTGGCCGAGCAGGCCGTGCTGCGGCGGCTCGTCGAGGCCGGCACGCACATCGCGCAGATGGGCTACGAGGCGCAGGGCGACGCGCTCGACCTGCTGAACCAGGCCCAGGCCGAGGTGTTCGGCATCGCCCGCGAATCGGCCACCGAGGACTACGCGCCGCTCTCCGAGGCGGTGACCATCGCCATCGACGAGATGGAGGCGGCGAGCGGGCGAGACGGCGAGCTGACCGGCGTGCCGACGGGCTTCAAGGGCCTCGACGACCTGACCAACGGGCTGCACCCCGGCCAGATGATCATCATCGGCGCGCGTCCCGCGATGGGGAAGTCGACGCTCGCGCTCGACTTCGCCCGGCACGCGAGCGTCAAGGCGCAGATGCCGACGATCTTCTTCTCCCTCGAGATGGGCAAGAGCGAGATCGCGATGCGGCTCATGGCCGCCGAGGCGACCATCTCGATGCAGGACATGCGCAAGGGCCGCCTGAGCGCCGACGACTGGACGAAGATCGCCGCCACCCGCGGCCGCATCAACGACGCTCCGCTCTTCATCGACGACAGCCCCAACATGACGCTCGTCGAGATCCGCGCCAAGTGCCGGCGGCTGAAGCAGAAGTACGGGCTGAAGCTGATCGTCATCGACTACCTGCAGCTGATGTCGAGCGGCAAGCGCGTGGAGAGCCGGCAGCAGGAGATCAGCGAGTTCTCGCGGGCGCTCAAGCTGCTCGCGAAGGAGCTGGGCGTGCCCGTCATCGCGCTGTCGCAGCTGAACCGCGGTTCCGAGCAGCGCGCGGACAAGCGCCCGGCGATCTCGGACCTCCGCGAGTCGGGCTCGATCGAGCAGGACGCCGACATCGTGATCCTGCTGCACCGCGAGAGCGCCTACGACCGCGACCAGCCGAACCCCGACGCCGACCTGATCGTCGCGAAGCACCGCGCCGGCCCCACGGACACCGTCACGGTCGCCTTCCACGGCCGGTACTCGCGGTTCGCCGACATCGCCGCCGTCTGACCCAGCGCTGCGGGCGGAGGGACGGCCGCCCGGCCGTACCCTTGATCCTCGGCCCGCGGATCCCCGGGGCCGGGAGGGACACGTGAGCACGACGACCAGACCGGCCCGCTTCCCGGTCTCGACGCCGCTCGCGGTCGCCGTGCGGGCGATCGTCGCCGCGGGGCTCGCGATCGTCGTCACCTTCGCCCTCGACCACGGCGACCCGGCCCGCTTCGGCCTGCTGGTGCTCGGCGGCTACCTGATCGTGCAGGCCGTGGTGCTCGCCGTCTGCGCGCCGGGCCTCGCCTGGTCCCGCGTCGGTCGCGCGCTCGTGCTCGTGCGTGCGCTCGTGTCGCTCGTGGGCGGCGTGATCGCGCTCACGGGGGTCGACGGCGGCATCGACGTGCTGCGCCCGCTCGAGGCGCTGGTGTTCCTCCTGCTCGGCGCGCTCGAGATCGTCGGCGGCCTGCGCCGCTCCGAGCGCGCGGACCTCGCGGGCGACGCCGTGGTCGTCGGCGGCCTGCAGGCGCTCGTCGGGGTGCTGCTGATCATCCTGAACTCGGACCCGCTGTTCGCGGTCGGGGTGCTCGCCGCGTGGGGCGCGATCGTCGCCGTGTACCTCGGCATCTCCGCCGCCAACCTCCGTCGTCGGGCGGTCCGCGCGTGACGGGCCCCTCGTGGCGCGAGCGGATGAAGCCGCTCGAGCTCGTCGGCATGGCCGCGGTGCTCGGCGTGTTCGCCGGGGGCGTCGGCTTCCTCGGCAGCCGCTCCATCGAGCTGTCGCTGATCTTCGCGGGCGTCGCCTTCATCGTCGGGCTGCTCGTGCTCGCCATGCTGGCCCTCGCCAGCGGCACCGCGCAGGACGGCGACCAGCAGGGGCCCGTGCTCGACCGCGAGCGGCCCTCGCGCCGCCGTCGGCGCGACCGCTCCTAGCGGACGAGGGGCCCCGCGGTGGCGGCGCGGAGCACGCGCTCCGCCTCGTGCGCGAAGTCGCGCAGCCGGTCGACGTCCACCGAACCCGTCAGGCGCGGGTCGGTCTCCACGAGGCACAGGGCGCCCACCGCGGAGCCGTCCTCGGCGTGGACGGGGATCCCGGCGTAGAAGACGGGCACGGGCAGGCCGGCGCGGGCCTGTGCCGGGAAGCAGGGTGCCGCGTCGACCGCGACGACGAGCGGCTCGCCCGCGGTGACGACGGTCTCGCAGCAGGTCAGCGACTGCGTCTCGGCCGCCGGGCCCGAGCCGTGGTTCGTGATGCGCCAGCGCCGCTCGCCGTCGAACAGCGAGATGGCCGCCTCCGCGACGCCGAACTCGTCCGCCGCCCGCCGCACGAGGTCGGTGAGCGCGGACAGCGCGCCCGTGCGCGCGGCGTCGACCAGCACTCGGCGGTCGACGCGCTGGCCGGGCGCCGGCCGGACGACCGCGACCGCCGCGGCGCGGTCGCGCAGGGACTTCGCGAACGCGGAGGCGATGGGCAGGCTGAAGGCGGCGTGCAGGTCGCCGCCCGCGCGCCGGCCGACCAGCTTCGCGAGCGGCGGTGCGGGCAGGTAGGTCACGTCTGCACGGATCTGCGCCAGCCGGTGCGCGACCCGGTCGAGCCGAGCGGCGTGCCGCAGGGCGATGGGGTTCAGCGGCTGCACGCGCGTCGGCACGTGCACCGCGGGTGCGCCGACGAGCAGCACCGGGGCCCCGGCGGGCAGGGCGGCCTGCACCACGTCGACGAGGTCGACGATGCGTGCGCCCCAGTCGGCGACCGGGGTGAGCCGCATGGCGTCCGCGGCCCCCACCGCGACGACGGCGCCGTCGTAGTGCCGGCCGGCTCGTGCGTGCAGGTCCTCGGCGACGGCCTCCCCGTCCGCCGTCGGGTCGCCCACGAGGTCGAGCTCGCAGGAGCGACCGGTGATCGCGCGCACGCTCGCCGCGATCGCGGCGGTCGGCGCGTGCCGGCGACCGCCGTTCCAGCCGTGGTCGAGCCCCGTGCCGACGAAGAGGATGCGGAGACCGAGACCGAGGTCGTCGCGCCGGTCGGCCGGACGGGCGGGAGCGGCCGCCTCGTCGACAGGCAGCGCGTGCCGCCTCCCGTCCGCCGGGCGGCGGACGGAGGTCGATGCACGCTGGATGGTCACCCGACGAGCCTGTCCGAACCGCCCTGTCCACGGCGGCCCCAGATCTCGGGGAACTTTCCGTGCAGGCCCGACGGGTCCACGCTGCACGCATCCGCGATCGTCTCGACGGTCAGCGGACGTGGTCGACCAGCTGCTCCGCGAGTCCCGTGTAGCCGGCGGGCGTGAGCGCGCCCAGTCGCTGCGCCGCGGCGTCGTCGAGACCCAGTCCGGCCACGAACTCCGCCATCCGCTCCGCGGTGACGCGCCGGCCGCGGGTGAGCTCCTTGACGAGCTCGTACGGGTTGGCGGCCTCGCTGCGCCCCGCGACGATCTCCGCGCGCACCACCGTCTGGACCGCCTCGCCCAGCACCTCCTGGTTGGCGTCGAGGTCGGCGAGCAGGCGGTCGCGGTCCAGCTCGATCTCGCCGAGCCCGCGGGCGAGGTTGTCGAGCGCGACCAGGCCGTGGCCGAGCCCGACGCCGATGTTGCGCTGGGTGCTGGAGTCGGTGAGGTCGCGCTGCCAGCGCGAGGTGACGAGCGTGCGGCGCAGGGTGCCGAGCACGCCCTCCGCGAGCTCGAGGTTCGCCTCCGCGTTCTCGAAGCGGATGGGGTTCACCTTGTGCGGCATCGTCGAGCTGCCGGTCGCGCCCGCCTGCGGCACCTGGATCAGGTACCCCTCGGCGATGTAGAGCCAGACGTCGGTGCAGAGGTTGTGCAGCACGCCCCCGACGTGCTCGATGCGGCCGTAGAGCTCGACCTGCCAGTCGTGCGACTCGATCTGCGTCGTCAGCGGGTTCCACACGAGGCCGAGGCCCTCGACGAAGCGGCGGGTCAGCGCCTGCCAGTCGACGTCCGGCACGGCGACGACGTGCGCCGCGAAGTCGCCGCTCGCGCCGTTCGCCTTGCCGGTGACCTGGACGGCGAGCACCTGCTCGCGGAGGCGGGCGAGGCGGTGCACGAACACCGCCAGCTCCTTGCCCATCGTGGTCGGGGTCGCCGGCTGGCCGTGGGTGCGGGCGAGCATCGGCGCGTCCGCCCAGCGCAGGGCGAGCCCGCGGAGCTTCTCGAGCACCGCGTCGAGGGCGGGCACCCACACCTCCTGCACGGCGGTGCGCACGGTCGTGGCGACCGCCAGGTTGTTGATGTCCTCGCTCGTGCAGGCGAAGTGCACCAGCTCGGCGAGGCCCTCGAGGCCCAGCGCGGGCAGCCGGTCGCGGAGGTAGTACTCGACGGCCTTCACGTCGTGGCGGGTGACGGCCTCGTGCGCGGCCAGCTCGGCCACGTCGTCGGCGCCGAACTCCGTCACCACGCGGCGCAGGCCGGCGCGCTGCTCGTCGGAGAGGGCGGACGTGCCGGCGACGCCGGCGTCGGTCAGGGCGATGAGCCACTCGACCTCGACGCGCACGCGGGCGCGGTTGAGGCCCGCCTCGGAGAGGTGGACGGCGAGCGGCGCGGTCGCGGCGCGGTAGCGGCCGTCGAGCGGGGAGAGCGGCTGGTCGGCGGGAGCGGGCATCGGGGCCTCCTTCGGCTGCCCCCATTCTCCCCGGGCGCCGCGGTCCGCTCCTCCCCACCCCGATCCGGTCCCTCAGGACTCCCGGCGCGAAGCCGGGAGCGGAGGATTCCCGCGTGCTCCCCGACCCCTCCCTCGCCGCACCGGACGCGGCCGACCTCCTCGAGCTCCTGCGCCTCGAGCAGCTGGTGCGCGCGGTGCCGCTGCCGTCCCCCGAGCTGCCCGGCTGGCAGTCGCTCACCGCGCAGGAGTACGAGGTCGCCGCACGGCGCCTCGCGGACCTGCTCGGCACGATCGCCGCGGCGCTCGCCGCAGCCCGGGCGTCCGGATGAGCGGGCCCTCCGTCTCCGGCGGCGGCACGATCGCCGTCGACACCGACGCCATGGTGCAGGCGGCGCACCGGCTGGCGACGGCGCAGGACGCGCTCGCCGGCATCGCCTCGCGCACCGCGGCCTGCGCGGGCGGGCTGCCCGACGGTCTCCCGCGCAGGCACGTCGACGAGGCGGTCGTGCTGCTGCGGCGGGCGACCGCGGAGGCGGAGGCCGCCGCGGACGGCCTGCGCACCGCCGCGCTGCGGTACGGCGGGGTCGAGCACCTGGTCCTCGACGGGCAGCGCGGTGCGGCCGCTGCGGCGGCCGCGGTCACCGGCGCCCTCATGCGCCTGTCGGTCCCGGTGCTCGGAGCGGCGGGGCCGGTGCTGGTCGCCGGCGGCGTGCTCGAGCTCGCGGCGCTGCTCGTCGCCGCGCGCACGGTGCAGCGCACGATCGAGACCGGCCGGCTGGCACCGCAGTCGGACCCGGTGCTGCTCCGCGCCCTCGCGCTCGCCGCGGCGTCCCTCGACGACGGCGTGCGCGGCGCCCTCCTGCTCGAGACCCCGCAGCACCTCGTGTCCGACGACCCGGCGGGGGCGATCGGCAGCGAGGGGATCGGCGCCCTGCTCGCGGCGCTGCTGCTCCATCCCGCGGGAGCCCGGCTCAGCACGGTGCCGACCTCCGAGCGGGCCGTGCGCTCGCCGCGGCGGCTCGCCGAGCTGGCGGACCGCCTGCCCGACGGCTCGGAGCCCGGCGGCCAGGTGCGGATCGAGCGGTACGACGACGCCGACGGCACCCGCTGGATCGTCTACATCGCCGGCACGGTCACCTTCGACCGCGACAGCGGGGACGAGCCCTTCGACCTCGCGTCCGACGTGCTCGGCGTCGCCCACCGCACCAGCGACTCGGAGGAGGCGGTGCTGCAGGCCATGCGCACCGCCGGCGTCGGCGCCGACGAGCCGGTGCTGCTCGTCGGGCACTCGCAGGGTGCGCTCGACGCGGTGCGGGTCGCGCAGGACGGCGGGTACGAGGTCGGCGGCGTCGTGCAGTTCGGGGGCCCGACCGGGCAGGTGGTCCTGCCGGAGGACGTGCCGGTGCTCGCGGTCGAGCACGACGAGGACCTGGTGCCGGTCCTGGGCGGCACCGCCGCGTCCGGCGCCGCCGGCCTGCGACGGCTCGTGATCCGGCGGTCGCTGCCCGGCGGCGGGTTCGGGCGCCCGACGTCACCCGCCACGGCGGCCTTCCCGGCGCACGACCTCGGGGCCTACCGGCGGACCACCGCGGAGGCGGAGGCGTCCGGCGACGCGAGGGTGCGGGCCTTCCGCGACCGGCTCGGCCCGTTCCTCGACGGCCGCGAGGGCACCGCCACGCGCTGGCGGGCCCGGCGGGTCAGTCCTGGTTCCGGCCCGACAGCGGACGGAGCACGAGACCGAGGACCCAGCCGATGACGCCGACCACGAGCGCGCCGAGCACGCCCCACCAGAACCCGTCGACCACGAGCCCGAAGCCGATGACGTCGCTGATCCAGGCGACGAGCAGGAACAGCAGCCCGTTCACGACCAGGGAGATCAGCCCGAGGGTCAGCAGGTAGAGCGGGAAGGCGACGATGCGGATCGCGGTGCCGAGCACCCCGTTCACGAGGCCGAAGATCAGGCCGAGCAGCAGGTAGGTGAGCACGGTCGCGATCACGTCGCCGGACTCGTACGAGACGACGCGCACCCCGGCGTCGCGCCAGAGGAACGAGAAGAGCAGGGTCGTGAGCCACAGCGCGATCGCGTTGGCGATCGCGCGCACGACGAAGCGGCGCATCGGACCACTATGGCAGCCGGCGGTCGTGGATGCGCCGGGGGGCATGGAGGCCCGCGCGCCTGCGCTCGTCGGAACCGTGCATGGAACGGGCTCGCGCTTTGTGCCCTTCCTCCAGCGGTGGGGCGCCCCGTGCCGGGTACCGTCCACGGATACAGTGATCGGCGGGCCGTGCGGCCCACCGTGCGCGGCCCGTCGGGTGCGCGTCGACGCACCACGTGAGGAGCGCAGGTGGCCTCAGGCTCCGAGACGATCAGCGTGCTCGACCAGGACGGCGCGATCCGCCCCTCCGCGGCGGCCGAGCCGTACGCGGACCGGGCGCTGGCGACCTCCGTCGAGCAGCGGATCGGCTTCCTCCGCGACATGGTGCGGGTGCGCGCGTTCGACGTCGCCGCCGCGAACCTGCAGCGGCAGGGGCAGCTGGCCCTCTGGGTGTCGAGCTACGGCCAGGAGGCGGCGCAGGTCGGCTCCGCCCGCGCGACCCGGACGCAGGACACCGTCTTCCCCGCGTACCGCGAGCACGCCGTCGGCATGATCCGCGGCCTCGACCTGCTCGAGATCATCCGGCTCTACCGCGGCGCGGTCCACGGCGGGTGGGACCCCGCCGCGGCCGGCAACTTCCGGCAGTACTGCCTGGTCATCGGCTCGCAGACGCTGCACGCGACCGGGTACGCGATGGGACTCCAGCTCGACGGCGCGACCGCGACGGGCGATCCGGAGACGGACGCCGCGGTCGTCGTCTACTTCGGCGACGGCGCGACCTCGCAGGGCGACTCGAACGAGGCGCTGGTCTTCGCAGCGAGCTACCGCACGCCGACGGTGTTCTTCATCCAGAACAACCACTGGGCGATCTCGGTGCCCGTGGAGCGGCAGTCGAGGGTCGCGCTCGCCGGCCGGGCCGCCGGCTTCGGCATGCCCGGCGTGCGGCTCGACGGCAACGACGTGCTCGCCTCGTTCGCGGTCACCGGCGCCCTGCTCGACGACGCGCGCGCGGGCGCCGGACCGGCGCTCATCGAGGCGCTGACCTACCGCATCCAGGGCCACTCCTCCTCGGACGACCCGACGAAGTACCGGTCGGAGGAGGAGCTGCAGCGGTGGGCCGAGCGGGACCCGATCCTGCGCCTCCGCCGCCACCTCGAGACCGAGGGCGTCGGCGCCGACCTGTTCGACACGATCGACGCGGAGGCGGCCGACCTCGCGGCCGACGTGCGCCGCCGCACGCTCGAGCTGCCCGATCCGCCGATGGCCGACCTGTTCCAGCACGTCTACAGCGAGCCGCACCCGCTGATGGACGAGCAGCTGCAGTGGCTGCGCGACTACGAGGCCTCGTACGGGAGCGACCGATGACCACGATGCCGATGGTCCGCGCGCTGAACGCGGGGTTGAAAAAGGCCATGGAGGACGACTCCAAGGTGCTGATCATGGGGGAGGACGTCGGCGCGCTCGGCGGCGTCTTCCGCGTCACCGAGGGGCTGCAGACCGAGTTCGGAGACCGCCGGGTGCTCGACACCCCGCTCGCCGAGTCCGGCATCATCGGGACCGCGATCGGCCTCGCGATGCGCGGCTACCGCCCGGTGTGCGAGATCCAGTTCGACGGGTTCATCTACCCGGGCTTCGACCAGATCACCTCGCAGCTCGCGAAGATCACGAACCGCCACCGCGGCAGCCTGTCGATGCCGGTCGTGATCCGCGTGCCCTTCGGCGGCCACATCGGCGCGGTCGAGCACCACCAGGAGAGCCCCGAGACGCTGTTCGCGCACACCGCGGGCCTCCGCGTCGTCTCCCCCTCCACGCCGAACGACGCCTACTGGATGATCCAGCAGGCGATCGCGTCGAACGACCCCGTGATGTTCTTCGAGCCCAAGGGCCGGTACTGGCCGAAGGGCGAGGTCGACCTGGAGCGCCCGGCCGTCGGCCTGCACGCCTCCCGCGTCGTCCGCACCGGCACCGACGCCACCCTGATCGGCTACGGCCCCATGGTGAGCGTGCTGCTGAGCGCGGCGGAGATCGCCGCGCAGGAGGGCCGCAGCCTCGAGGTGGTCGACGTGCGCTCCCTGTCCCCGATCGACTGGGCGCCGATCCTGGCGAGCGTCGAGAAGACCGGCCGGGCGGTGGTGGCCCACGAGGCCTCCGGCTTCCTCGGCCTCGGTGCGGAGATCGCCGCGACGCTCACCGAGCGCGCGTTCTACTCGCTCGAGGCGCCCGTGCTGCGGGTCGGGGGCTTCGACATCCCGTTCCCGCCCGCCAAGCTCGAGAAGCTCCACCTGCCCGACGCGGATCGCGTGCTCGAGGCCGTCGACCGCTCGTTCGGCTACTGACGAAGCCGCATTAGGAGAACCGTGACCACGTCCCACTTCTCCCTGCCCGACGTCGGCGAGGGACTCACGGAGGCGGAGATCGTCTCGTGGAAGGTCGCGCCCGGCGACGCGGTCACCGTGAACCAGGTGGTCGTCGAGATCGAGACCGCGAAGTCGCTCGTCGAGCTGCCGTCGCCGTACGCGGGCACGGTCGAGGAGCTGCTCGTCGCGGAGGGGGACACCGTCGCGGTCGGCACGCCGATCTTCGCGGTCGCCTCCGGCACCGCCGAGCAGCTGGCCGCGCCGCTGCAGACGCCGGCGCAGGCCGCCTCCCCCGACGAGGTGCAGGTCCGCGAGCCGGCCGAGCAGGTCGAGCCGCCGGCGGAGGAGCGCTCCGGCGCCGTCCTGGTGGGCTACGGGGTGGACGCGCGGGCGAAGAGCCGGCGCGGGCAGCGCCGCGGCCCGGTCGCGAGCCCGGTGCCCACGAAGCCCGCCGTCGCCGCTCCGGTGAAGCCGCCGATCCGCAAGCTCGCGAAGGACCTGGGCGTCGACCTCGCCCGCGTGGCGCCGAGCGGCCCCTCGGGCGAGGTGACGCGGGACGACGTGCTGCGCAGCAAGCAGCAGGAGAGCGTGTTCCGCAACGTCGAGACGCCGGCGTGGCCGGACGACCGCGAGGAGCGGATCCCGGTCAAGGGCGTCCGCAAGGCGATCGCGAGCGCCATGGTGCGCAGCGCCTTCACCGCGCCGCACGTCAGCCTCTTCGTCGACGTGGACGCGACCCGCACGATGGAGTACGTGCGGCGCCTGAAGGCCTCGCCGGACTTCGCGTCGGTCAAGATCTCGCCGCTGCTCGTGATGGCGAAGGCGATCATCTGGGCGGTGCGCCGCAACCCCACGGTCAACTCGACGTGGACGGACGCGGAGATCGTCGTCCACCACTACGTGAACCTCGGCATCGCCGCGGCGACCCCTCGCGGGCTCATCGTGCCGAACGTCAAGGACGCGCAGTCGCTGTCGATGCGGAACCTGGCGGGCGCGCTCGAGCAGCTCGTCATCACGGCGCGCGACGGCAAGACGACGCCGGCCGACATGGCGCAGGGCACCATCACGATCACGAACCTCGGCAGCTTCGGGATGGACACCGGCACGCCGATCCTGAACCCGGGCGAGGTCGCGATCGTCGCGCTCGGCACCATCCGGCAGAAGCCGTGGGTCGTCGACGGGGAGGTCGTGCCGCGCTACGTGACCACGATCGGGGCGAGCTTCGACCACCGCATCGTGGACGGCGACGTGGCGAGCCGATTCCTCGCGGACGTCGCCGCGGTGATGGAGGAGCCCGCGCTGCTGCTGGACTGACGGCTCGGCGCCCGGCGCCGAGTTTGAGAATCATTGTCATCAAGCGCTAGCCTGCCGTCCGTGCAGCGCCTCGCCGTCCTCCTCGTCGTCCCACTGCTGCTCCTCACCGGCTGCTCCGCGTCGGCCGGCGCGGAGGACGGCGGCCGCATCCGCGTCGTCGCCTCCACCGACGTGTGGGGCGACGTCGTGCGGCAGGTCGGCGGGTCCGCCGTGCAGGTCGACTCCCTGATCGACGACCCGTCGCGCGACCCGCACGACTTCCAGGCCGACGCCCGCGACCAGCTCGCCGTGTCCCGGGCGCGGCTCGTCGTGGTGAACGGCGGCGGGTACGACGACTTCCTGACGCAGCTGCTGAAGAACGCGCCGGACTCCACCGCACGTATCGACGCCGCGGACGTGTCGGGGCTCGACCGGACGCCGGACTCGGGGGAGTTCAACGAGCACCTCTGGTACGACGTGCCGGTCGTGTCGGAGGTCGCGGGCCGCATCGCACGGGAGCTGACCCGCATCGATCCCGAGCGGAAGGCGACCTTCACCTCGCGGTTGAACCGCTTCCGGGAGCAGCTCGACGGCCTCGAGCGCACCGAGGCCGACATCCGCCGCACCGCGCAGGGGAAGGGCGTGGCGATCACCGAGCCGGTGCCGCTGTACATGACCGAGGCGCTCGGGCTCGTGAACCGCACCTCGCCCGACTTCAGCGAGGCGATCGAGGAGGGGGACGACGTCGCCCCCGCGCTGCTCCGCGAGCAGCTCGCGCTCCTGTCCGAGCACCGCGTGGCCGTGCTCGCCTACAACGAGCAGACCACCGGCGCGACCACCGAGCAGGTGCTGGCGGCGGCGAAGGCGGCCGACGTGCCGGTCGTCGGGGTGCGGGAGACGCTGCCGGAGGGGAAGGGCTACGTCGCGTGGATGCAGCAGGACCTCGCGGCGCTGCGCGCGGCGGTGAGCCGATGAGCGCCTCGCTCGAGCTGCGGGACGCACGGCTCGCCTTCGGCGGGCGCACCCTGTGGCGGGACCTCGACCTCGACGTGCAGCCGGGGGAGTTCGTCGCGGTGCTCGGGCCGAACGGATCCGGGAAGACGACGCTGCTGAAGGCCGTGCTGGGGATCCAGCCCCTGAGCGGCGGCTCGCTGCGCGTGCTCGGGCGGGCGCCGTCCCGCGGCGACCGTCGCATCGGCTACATCCCGCAGCAGCGCCTCCTGGACGCGTCGACGCCGGTCCGCGGCGCGGACCTCGTCGGGTTCGGCGTGGACGGCCCCCGGCTCGGCCTGCCGTTCCGCCGGCGCGCGGACCGGGAGCGGGTGGCCCGTCTCGTGGCGGAGGTGGGCGCCGAGGGCTTCGCCGACCGCCCCGCCTGGCGCCTGTCCGGCGGTGAGCAGCAGCGGCTCCGGGTCGGGCAGGCGATCGCGGACCACCCCGCGCTGCTGCTCTGCGACGAGCCGCTGATCTCGCTCGACCTCGCGAACCAGGCCGCGGTCAGCGGGCTCATCGACCGGCAGCGCCGGGAGCACGGCTCCGCGGTGCTGTTCGTCACCCACGACGTGAACCCCGTGCTCGAGCACGTCGACCGGGTCGTCTACCTCGTGGACGGGCGGGTGCGGATCGGCCCGCCCGACGAGGTGCTCACCTCCCCCGTGCTCAGCGAGCTGTACCGGACGCACATCGACGTGGTGCGCGTGCACGACCGGATCGTCGTCGTCGGCGCCGGGCACGATCCGCACGAGCACGCCGAGGAGGCGTCATGAGCCTCTTCGACTACTCCGACTACGGGGCGCTGCTGTCCCTGGTCACGAACTCGTTGATCGCCGGCGCGCTGCTCGGCGTGGTCGGCGGCCTGGTCGGCTTCTTCGTGATGGCGCGGGACCTGCCGTTCGCGGTGCACGGCATCAGCGAGCTGTCGTTCGCCGGTGCGGCGGGCGCGCTGCTGATCGGCGCGGACGTCGTGACCGGCTCGGTGGTCGGCTCCGTCGTCGCCGCGCTGCTCATCGGCCTGCTGGGGGCGCGGGCGAGGGAGCGCAACTCCGTCATCGGCGTGCTGATGCCGTTCGGGCTCGGCCTGGGGATCCTGTTCCTCGCGCTCTACCCCGGCCGTTCCGCGAACCGGTTCGGGCTGCTGACGGGCCAGGTCGTCTCGGTCGACGGCCCGCAGGTGCTCGTGCTCATCGCGGTGTCGCTCGTCGTGCTCGTCACGCTGCTGCTCGTGTGGCGGCCGCTGCTGTTCGCGAGCGTCGACGA
Source organism: Amnibacterium soli (assembly GCF_039544415.1). Lineage (NCBI taxonomy): Bacteria > Bacillati > Actinomycetota > Actinomycetes > Micrococcales > Microbacteriaceae > Amnibacterium > Amnibacterium soli. The sequence continues at coordinate 163,065 of NZ_BAABLP010000004.1, forward strand.
GGAAGTCGCCGTCGCCCGGGGCGTGCCGACCCGGGCCCTCTCGATGCTGTTCATGGTGCTGCTGGCCCTGACGGTCTCGGTGGCCGTGCAGACCGTCGGTGCGCTGCTGGTGCTCGCGCTGCTCGTCACCCCGGCCGCCGCCGCGCTGCGGGTCGCGTCCGGACCGCTCGCGGTCAGTCTGCTCAGCATGCTCTTCGCGACCGCGTCGGTCGTCGGCGGCATCCTGCTGGCCCTTGGGTCCTCCATCCCGATCAGCCCGTTCGTCACGTCGCTGTCGTTCCTCATCTACCTCGTCTGCCGCGTCGCCGGGGCCCGCCGGTCCGCGCGCGTACGCTCGGCCGCATGAAGCGGCGGACCTGGCAGCGCACCGCGGTGCAGGAGGCGCTCGCGGGCCGCGAGGACTTCGTGAGCGCCCAGGCGCTGCACTCCTCGCTGCGTGCCGACGGCTCGCCGATCGGGCTCGCGACCGTGTACCGCGCGCTCGCGGACCTGGCGGAGGAGGGGGAGGCGGACTCCCTGCAGGCCGAGGGCGAGAGCCTGTACCGCGCCTGCGCCTCCCCCGGTCACCACCACCACCTGATCTGCCGGTCGTGCGGCCGCACCGTGGAGATCGAGGCGGACGACATCGAGGCGTGGGCCGCCCGCACGGCGGCGGCACACGGGTTCCGGGATCCGCAGCACGTCGTCGACGTGTTCGGCACCTGCGAGGCCTGCACTGCCCGCGAGCAGCCGATGCGACTCTGAAACGCAATCAGGTGTTCGAACCTCGGCGATTCACGTGCGCGGTGGTTTCACGCGCTGGAGGAGGCTGCGCCGAGGGACTCTGGTAGGGTTCTCGATCGGCCGCGTCGCGGCAGTGGTCGTCCCGCACCCGGGGGGATCGCAGACAAGTGATCTTGGGTGCACGTGCTCCGGCACGTGCACGGTACCGAGGAGGAAATCGTGGCAGCAGTGTGCCAGGTGACCCAGGCCGGACCCGGCTTCGGGAACACCATCTCGCACTCGCACCGGCGCAACCGTCGCCGGTTCGACGTGAACGTCCAGAAGAAGAAGTACTTCGTGCCGTCCCTCAAGCGCACCGTCACGCTGACGGTGTCCGCGAAGGGCATGAAGGTGATCGACGCCCGTGGCATCGAGAGCGTGGTCAAGGACATCCTGGCCCGTGGGGAGAAGATCTGATGGCCCGCCAGCAGGACGTCCGACCGATCATCAAGCTCAAGTCGACCGCCGGCACCGGGTACACCTACGTGACCCGCAAGAACCGCCGCAACAACCCCGACCGCATCGTGCTGAAGAAGTACGACCCCGTGGTCCGCAAGCACGTCGACTTCCGCGAAGAGCGTTAAGGAACAGGACATGGCGAAGAAGAGCAAGATCGCGCGCAACGACCAGCGCGCCGTGATCGTGGAGCGCTACCGCGTCAAGCGGCTCGAGCTGAAGAAGGCGCTCGTCGACCCGAACGGCACCGACGAGTCCCGCGAGGAGGCGCGCGTGGGTCTGCAGAAGCTGCCCCGCAACGCGTCGCCGGTCCGCCTGCGCAACCGCGACGCGGTCGACGGGCGTCCCCGGGGCAACCTCTCCAAGTTCGGCATCTCGCGCGTGCGCTTCCGCGACATGGCGCATCGCGGCGAACTCCCCGGCATCACGAAGTCCTCCTGGTAGGTTTCCGCGTGGTTCCGGGCGACACGCCGGGGACCACGCAGGACCTCACCCACCGAACCGCCGCCTGACCGCGGCCTACCCGTCCGACTCGAGGAGGACGACTCTTATGGCAGACACCCTGAACCGCACCGAGCTCGTGCAGGCAGTGGCGAACGAGACGAACCAGTCGCAGGCGACGGTGAACGGCGTGCTCGACGCGCTGTTCTCGACGCTCGCGAAGTCCGTCGCCGACGGCACGAAGGTGACGATCCCGGGCTGGCTCGCCGTCGAGCAGACGTCCCGCGCCGCCCGCACCGGCCGCAACCCGCAGACGGGCGAGCCGATCGAGATCGCCGCGAGCAAGTCGGTCAAGATCAGCGCCGGCAGCAAGCTGAAGGCCGCCGTCAAGTAGGACCGCGTTCCGCACGAGCACGGCGCCCGCTCCTCCCCCGGGGAGGACGGGCGCCGTTCTCGTTCCCGCAGGCCCGCGGGGCCGCTGCGCCGCGCTCGCCCGCCTACCCTGAAGAGGATGATGTCCGCTGCTCCGTCCGCTCGCCGTGCTCCGGGCCGGCCGGCCGGCCGCGCGGACGACGACCGGCGGCCCGCCGCGCTCCCGGTCCTCCTCCTCGTGGTCGCCGCCGTCGCGGCGGCCGTGATCGCCGCCGTCGCCGGTGCGGGAGGAGCCGCGCCGCTGCTGCTCGCCCGGGTCGGTGCCCGGCTCGCGCTGGACCTGTCCTGGGCCGCCGTGCTCGGGATCCTCGCCGTGCTGCTCCTCGCGGCGCCCCGTGCGGAGCGCCGTCGCGGGGCGCTGCTCGACGCCGCGGCGGTGGCCGCCGGCGTCGCCGCCGTCGCCGCAGCGCTGACGGCGTTCCTGCTCTACGTCGGGCAGGCGCCCGCGGTGTCCTCGCCCTCGTTCGGGCCCGGCCTGGTGACGTTCGTCGCCGAGATCCCGGTCGGTCGCACCTGGCTCATCGCGGCGATCCTCGCAGCGGTGCTCAGCGCTGCGCTCGTGGCCGTCCGCTCGGCTCCCGGGCTGGTCGTGCTGGCCCTGCTCACCGCCGCCTGCCTGGTGCCCGTCGCCCTGCAGAGCGCGACGCCCGACGGCACGCTCGCCGGCACGCGATCGACCGGCGCCGCGGCGTTCGTCGTGCTCCTGAGCACGAGCACGTGGATCGGAGCGACCGCGGTGCTGTCCGCAGGCCGAGCACGAGGCGGGTCCCGGGCGCTGCGCGCGATCGCGCCGGTCTGCACGGTGCTGGCCGTGGCGGCGCTCCTGCTGGGCGGCATGCCCCTGCTGCCGTTCGGCCTCGCGGTCGTCGGCGCGCTGGTGCTCGCACTCGTCGCCGGGTCGGCGCGGGCCCGGTCGGCGTCGGTCGTGCTGCTGGGCGTCGCGGCCGGGCTCGGCGTCGCAGGCCGGGTCCTGCAGGCGGCGCCGACGTCGGCCGCAGCGCGCACCTCCCCCGCGGCGATCCTGACGGGCGCCCCGCTGCCGCCGGCGCCGACCGCCGCTCGGCTGCTGGCCGCCGTGCAGCCCGACGCCATCTGGCTCGTCGTCGGCGCGGGTCTGCTCGCGGCCCACCTGGTCGCCGTCGTGCGCCTCCGCCGGAGCGGCCGGTCGTGGCCGGCCCTGCGGACGCTCTCCTGGACTGCAGGGGTGCTGGTGCTCGTGTGGTGCACGAGCGGGGGACCCGCCGTCTACGCACCAGTGCTGCTGAGCGCGCAGCTGACGCAGCACGCGGCGCTGACCGTCGCCGTGCCGCTGCTCCTCGCCGGCGGCGCGCCGCTGCGGCTGCTGCACGCGCTCCGATCGGACCGGACGGAGCAGCGCGACCTGCCCCGGGTCCTGCAGCACCCGGTCCCCGTCGCCGTGCTCGCGGCGATCGCGTTCCTCGCGCTCCACGGCTCGCCCCTGCTGCGGTGGTCGGTCACCGACGCGATCGGCGCGGAGTGGTCCCTGCTGCAGTGCGTCGTCACCGGCGCGCTCGTCGTCGCCGCCGTGCTCGGCGGTCCGCGACGGGCGGCGGTGGCCGCGACGGTGCTGCTGCTCCTGATCGAGACCGCTGCTGCCGCCGTGCTCGGCGCCGGGTCGGGCCTGCTGCTCGCCGACTGGTACGGCGCGATGGGCTGGGGCACGGATGCCCTCGTCGACCAGCGCATCGGCGCGGTGCTCGCGTGGGTCGTGACGGCGGCGCCGACGCTCGTGCTGCTCGTCGTCGCGCTGCGCCGCCCCGCCGACGCGCAGGCCTCGACGGCCGTTCAGCCGCTCCCCTCCCGACGATCCGAGGTCCCCGCATGAACGCCGCGCTCGAGGTCGCGCTCACCCCGGCGCAGCAGGCCGTGCTCGAGGCCGTGGCCGGCGCGGACATCACGCCGCTGCTCGTCACCGGGCGCGCGGGCACGGGCAAGTCGACCGTGCTGCACCGGATCGTGGCTGCGGACCAGCGCAAGGTCGCCGTCGCAGCGCCCACCGGCGTCGCGGCGTTGAACGTCGGCGGCCAGACCATCCACTCCCTGCTGCGCCTGCCCGTCGGCCTGATCGGTAACAGCCGGCTGTACCAGGACCGCGAGCTGCGACGGCTGCTGATGGCGCTGGACGTCCTGATCATCGACGAGATCTCGATGGTCAGCGCCGACCTCATGGACGGCATCGACCGGGCGCTGCGCGAGGCGCGGGGGCGGTCGGACCCGTTCGGCGGGGTGCAGCTCGTGCTCTTCGGCGACCCGTTCCAGCTCGCTCCCGTGCCCGGCGGCGCGGAGGAGCGCACCTGGTACGCCGAGATGTACCGCTCGCTGTGGTTCTTCGACGCGCACGTGTGGGACCAGATCGGCCTGCGGACCCTCCATCTCGACCTGATCCACCGCCAGCAGGACGAGGAGTTCCGGCGCCTGCTGACCGCCGTGCGCCACGGGTCCGTGACGCGGGAGATGGCGCAGCGGTTGAACGAGGTCGGGGCCCGTCCCCTGCCGGCGGACACGCCGCTGACGCTCGCGAGCACGAACGCCTCGGTGACCGCCATCAACAAGCGTGCGCTCGCCGACCTGCCCGGCAAGGAGGCGACGGCGCTCGCGGAGGTGGACGGCGACTTCGGCGGCCGCAGCTTCCCCGCTGACGAGGAGCTGCGGCTGAAGGTCGGCGCGCACGTGATGATGCTGCGCAACGACGCCGACGGCCGCTGGGTGAACGGATCGATGGGCACGGTCGCCAAGCTCACCCGCGGTGCGCTGACGGTGGAGATCGACGGCGTGCGGCACGAGGTCGAGCCCGTGTCGTGGGAGCGCCACCGCTACACGGTGTCGCCGGACTCCAAGGAGCTGCAGCGCGAGGTCGTCGCGCAGTTCCGGCAGCTGCCGGTGCGGCTCGGCTGGGCGGTCACGATCCACAAGGCGCAGGGGGCGACGCTGGAGACGGCGCGCATCGATCTGGGCCGACGGGCCTTCTCCCCCGGCCAGACGTACGTCGCGCTGAGCCGGCTCACCAGCCTCGACGGGCTCTACCTGTCGCGCCCGCTCATCCCCGGCGACGTGATCGTCGACGCCGACGTCCGCCGATGGGTCGAGGAGCGCCGAAGGGCCGCAGCCGAGGGCTGAGCCGGCCCGCACGACCACGAGCCGTGAAACCCGTGGACCGGCTCAGTGCATCTGCATCGGCATGGAGCCGCCGACGGAGGTGGCGGCGAGGCCCTGCGTGACCAGCACGGCGACGACCGCAGCCGCTGCGCCCGCCTCCAGCACGAAGCGGAGGGGGCGCATCGGGCGGGTCTCGATGCGGCCGCGCAGCAGGTGGACGACCAGCAGCACGCCGACCGCCAGGTCGAGCGCCCCGCCGACGGCGAAAGCGACGGGCGGGACGCCCAGCGAGACGGAGAACCCGTGGCGCGCGGCGGAGCCCGGCAGCAGCAGGCCGACGACCGTGCCGACGAGTGCGACCGCGGTGCCTCCGGCTGCTGCGGGCGCGGCGGGAGGGGCGGTGCGGGAGAGCGCCAGGACGCCCCACAGGACCTCGGCGACGCCGAGGAGGAGGAGCGGGGTGAGGGCGGCCGGGACCGCGCCGACGGAGCTGCCGAGGTGGATCAGCCCGGCGCCGATGGCGGCGAGCCCCGGCCAGGTGCGCACGAGGCGCCCGGGTCAGACGTGCTGCGCTTCGGGCTCCGGCTGCTCGCGGTCGCGGGTGGCGCCGTGGTCCGCACCGAGACCGGTCGCGAGCAGCAGCAGCGCCGAGGCGAGGTGCAGGATGTGGTCCGGCACGTTGAGCGACAGGAAGTTCACGGGGGACCGGCCGCCGTCGGGCGCGGTGAGGAAGAAGCCCACGATGCCGAGCAGCAGGTAGAGGGCGCCGACGGTGCTGTTCGCGGCCCGCGCGGAGGCGGCGGTGCCGGCGCCGGCGATCAGCAGCGCGGAGCCGATCAGCAGGTGCGCGATGTTGTGCAGCGGGTTGACCTCGAAGATCCCGAGGATCGCGTTGCTGCCGTCGCCCGGACCGGCGAAGGGCACGCCGTTGACCCAGAAGAAGCCGAGGAGCCCGACCAGCACGTAGACCGCGCCGAACAGGGTCGCGATGATCCGGTTCGGGGACTTGTGGAAGGCCGTCCCGGGGTTGATCTGGTTGATCTGCACGCTCGCGCGCCTCCTCGTCACTCGGTCCCGCGTCGGGACCGGCACCCACGATGTCAGGCTCCGCCGGGAGTTCGCCACTCCGCGAGCGGGGGAGGGTCCGTCCACGCCGCAGCTCGTCCCGCGTCCTAGCGTGGAGCCATGACCGACGAGGCCGCGACCCCCTCCATCGCCGTGACGGTGCCCCCGAAGCAGGAGGTCGGGGTCTTCGCCGACTTCGCCGGCATCTGGCACACGCCGAACACCTTCGTGCTCGACTTCCTGTCGCTGACGTCGCCCGGCCCGCAGCCGCAGCTGGACGGCGACGGCGAGATCGTGGGCGCGATGCCGGCGCGCGTCGCCGCCCGCGTGCGCATCCCGGCGGAGCAGGTGTTCCAGATCATCGCGGCGCTGCAGACGCAGGCCGACCAGTGGCTGGAGGAGACGGGCCGCTCCGAGCCGCCGGAGGCGTGGCTCCCCCACCCCTGAACCAGGGCGGCCGGGGACGTCGACCTGCGCGCAGTCGAACGGAGCGCCATCACCGCTGAGCCACCGACACGACGGCGTGCACGGTCGCCGCGGACATCGGAGCGCCTGCGCGGCAGAGGCCGTGAGACCGACCCGGCGGCGAGTGGTCGCGTACCGCAGCTCGGTTCACGAGCCGCGAAGCGGCACAGGATCCGAAGCGCTCGCGCTTCGAGGACCATGGATGCGGAGCGGGCGACGGGAATCGAACCCGCGCTACCAGCTTGGGAAGCTGGAGTTCTACCATTGAACTACGCCCGCGATGCGCGTCGAGCGCGCCCGGCGAGTGTAGCAAGGGGGATCGGCGTCTCGTCGCCCCGCTAGGGTCGGGGCCGTGCTGCTGTCGGATCGGGACATCGCCGCTGAGCTCTCCTCGGGTCGGGTGGTGCTCGATCCCTACGATCCGGGTCTGCTGCAGCCGTCCAGCTTCGACGTGCGGCTCGACCGGTACTTCCGGCTGTTCGACAACCACAAGTACGCGGTGATCGACCCGGCGGAGCACCAGCCGGACCTGACGCGCCTCGTGGAGACGAAGCCCGGCGAGGCCTTCGTGCTGCACCCGGGCGAGTTCGTGCTCGGTGCGACCTTCGAGGCCGTGACGCTCCCCGACGACATCGCCGCCCGGCTCGAGGGCAAGAGCTCCCTCGGCCGCCTGGGCCTGCTCACCCATTCGACGGCCGGCTTCGTGGACCCGGGGTTCACGGGCCACATCACCCTCGAGCTGAGCAACGTGGCGACGCTGCCCATCAAGCTCTGGCCGGGGATGAAGATCGGGCAGCTGTGCTTCTTCCGCCTGAGCTCGCCGGCCGAGAAGCCGTACGGTTCGGGCGAGTACGCGTCGCGGTACCAGGGCCAGCGGGGCCCGACCGCCTCCCGGTCCTGGTTGAACTTCACGAAGGCGGACGTCTCCGTCACGGACGCGGGGGCCTCCGGAGCCTGAGCGTCCTGCTCACGTGGAACAGGCTCAGGCGCGGGCGGCCGCCAGCTCCGCGAGCTGGAGGTTCAACCAGGGACTGAAGGCCCAGGGCGCCATGCTCGCGGCGACCTCGAGGTCGTCCGACTCGATCCAGCGGTACTCGGCGACCTCGTCGGGGTCGGCCTGCACCTCGTCGAGCGTCACGGCGGCGTAGACCGGGCAGATCTCGTTCTCCACGACGCCGGACGCGTCGGTCGCGCGGTACCGGAAGTCGGGGAGCACCAGCCGCAGATCGGTGACCGTGACGCCGAGCTCGTCGTTCGCCCGGCGAGCGATCGCCGTCGCCATGTCCTCGCCGGGTGCCGGGTGCCCGCAGAAGGAGTTGGTCCACACGCCGGGCCAGGTGCGCTTCGAGAGCGCGCGGCGGGTGACGAGCAGGCGGCCGTCGGCGTCGCGGAGGTGGCAGCTGAAGGCGAGGTGGAGGCGCGTGTCCTCGTCGTGCACGGTCGCCTTGGGGGCCGTGCCGATCGGCGTGCCGTCGTCGTCGAGGAGCACCACGCGCTCGTCCATGTCCGTCATCCGCTGCGCTGTACCCTTGCCGTCGTGCCGTACCGAGACGCCCCCGTTCGGGGGCGCCGAGAGGCCGCCAGCCTAGAGCCAGGCGGCGCTCGAACCTGCGCGGTCGACCCGTGGAGCCGGTGCCCGTGAGCGCCGGACCGCTCGAGCGCTACGACCGCGCCGCGGCCCGCTCCTCCGCCGTCGTCATCGGCGAGTACTCGACCTCGTTCGGGCTGGCGGTGCGCCTGCTGCCGCCCCGCACCCGGGGACACATCCGCAACGTCTATGCGCTGGTTCGCCTCGCGGACGAGGTCGTCGACGGGGTGGCGGCCGCGGCCGGCGTCCCCGCGGATCGCATCGCCGCGGCGCTCGACGACCTCGAGTCGTCGACCTACGAGGCGATGGGGACCGGGTACTCGACGAACCTCGTGGTGCACGCCTTCGCGACGACCGCCCGCGCCGTCGGGATCGAGCGGGGGATCGTCACGCCGTTCTTCACGTCGATGCGCATGGACCTGCAGCGCGCGACGCACACCGACGCCTCGTTCGCCGAGTACGTGGACGGGTCCGCGGAGGTGGTCGGCCTGATGTGCCTCCGCGCGTTCACGGCCGAGGGGCCGCCGCGCTCGCCCGAGCAGCTCGCGACGCTCGAGACCGGTGCGCGCCGGCTCGGTGCGGCGTTCCAGAAGGTGAACTTCCTGCGCGACCTCGCCGCCGACTCCGACGGACTGGGGCGCGCCTACTTCCCGGGGGTGGACGTGACGCGTCTCGACGAATCGACCAAGGACCGGCTGCTGGACGACATCGACGCGGACCTCGCGGCCGCGGCGGCCGCCCTGCCGCTGCTGGAACCCGGTCCACGGCGCGCGGTGGCGCTCGCGCACGGCCTGTTCGCCGAACTCGCGGTCCGCATCCGCGCGACGCCGGCGGAGACCCTGCGCACCACCCGCATCCGGGTGCCCGACCCGGCGAAGGCGCGGCTGGCGGCGCTCGCCGTCGCCGGGCGCCTGCCGAGGCGACGATGAGCCGCGCGGTCGTCATCGGCGGCGGCATCGCGGGTCTCGCGACCGCGGCGCTGCTGGCGGAGGAGGGGCACGACGTCGTGCTGCTCGAGGCGCGCGACGACGTCGGCGGCCGGGCAGGGCAGTGGCACAGCGGCGGCTACCGGTTCGAGACCGGCCCCTCCTGGTACCTGATGCCCGAGGTGTTCGACCACTTCTTCCGCCTGCTCGGCTCGAGCGCGGACGCGGAGCTCGACCTGCAGCAGCTCGACCCCGGCTACCGGGTCGTCTTCGAGCCGAAGCCCGGTGCGGCCGCCGAGGTCGTCGACATCGCCGCGAGCCGCGAGGCGAACATCGCGCTCGCCGAGTCGCTCGAACCCGGTGCCGGCGAGCAGCTGTCGCGCTACCTCGACTCGTCGCGGTGGGTGTACGAGACCGCCAAGCGGTACTTCCTCTACACGACCTTCCAGAAGCTCAAGCCGCTGATGGTGCGGGAGGTGGTGCGCGGCCTGCCGCGCCTCGTGCCGATGCTGACCGAGTCGCTGCACCGCTTCGTGACCCGTCGGTTCAAGGACCAGCGGCTGGCGCAGATCCTGCAGTACCCCGCGGTGTTCCTCGGCAGCTCGCCGTTCAAGACGCCCGGGATGTACCACCTGATGAGCACCCTCGACCTCGAGGGCGGCGTGCTCTACCCGCGCGGCGGCATCACCGCCGTCATCGACGCGATCCGCAAGCAGGCGGAGCAGCGGGGCGTCGACATCCGCACGGGCACGCCGGCTGCGCGCATCCTCACCGAGGGCACCGCGGCGGGCACCCCGCACGTCACCGGCGTCCGCACGGCCGCGGGCGACGTCGTCCCCGCGGACCTCGTCGTCAGCGCGATGGACCTCGAGGCGGCCGAGCGCACCCTCCTCCCGCCCGCCCTCCGCACCTACGACGCCGACTGGTGGTCCAAGCGCACGCCCGGACCCTCCGCGGTGCTCGTGCTGCTCGGCGTCCGCGGCGAGCTGCCGGAGCTGCTGCACCACACGCTGTTCTTCACCGACGACTGGCGGGAGAACTTCGAAGCGGTCATGCCCACGCACCGGCCGGCGCCGCCCCTGCCGGACGAGCTCTCCCTCTACGTCTGCCGGCCGAGCGCCACGGACGCGGTCGCCCCGGAGGGGCACGAGAACCTCTTCGTGCTGGTGCCGGTCACCGCCGACCCGGCGATCGGGCACGGCGGCGTCGACGGCGCCGGCGACGCGGGCGTGGAGGCGATCGCGGACCGCGCTATCGCGCAGGTGTCCCGGTGGCTCGAGACGCCCGACCTCGCCGACCGCATCGAGGTGCGCCGCACCATCGGCCCGGCCGACTTCGCCGACGACCTCGCCGCCTGGCAGGGCACGGCGCTCGGTCCCGCCCACACGCTCGCGCAGTCGGCGCTCTTCCGCGCCGGGAACACGAGCCGGAAGGTCGACGGCCTGCTCTTCACGGGCGGGTCGACCATCCCGGGGATCGGCCTGCCGATGTGCCTCATCAGCGCCGAGCTCGTGATCAAGCGCCTGCACGACGACACCACGGCGGGGCCGCTGCCCGAGCCGCTGGTCCGTCCGTGACCGGGCTGTACCTGGGCGGACTGCTGCTCTCCATCGCCGGGCTGGTGTTCCTCGACCTCAGGTCGAAGCTCTTCCTCGGCGCCGCACCGCGGCGGGCGGCGGCGGTGCTCGCGATCGGCGTGGTCGGCTTCCTGGTCTGGGACGCGGCCGGGGTGGCGCTCGGCATCTTCTTCGAGGGCCGGAACGACCTGCTGGTCGGCATCGACCTCGCGCCGCAGATCCCGCTCGAGGAGCTCTTCTTCCTGATCCTGCTGTGCCTCAGCGCGATGGAGGCCTTCGCGCTCGTGCAGCGCCTCGTCGATCGAGGTGCCGGGCGGGGCTCCGCGCGGTGACCACCTACCTCTGGCTCGCCGCGGGCGTCGCCGTGCCCGTCTCCGCGGTCGCGCTCGTCGTGCTCGCGCGGGCGGGTCGCCGGGCGCTGCTGCCGGCGCTCGCCGGGCTGGTGGTGCTCGTCGCGCTGACCGCCGTGTTCGACAACGTCATCGTCGGCTCGGGCGTCGTCGCGTACGACTCCACGCGCATCCTCGGGATCCGCCTCGGCGTCGCACCGGTGGAGGACTTCTCCTACGCGATCGTCGCGGCGCTCGCGCTGCCCGCGCTGTGGGTCCTGCTCGAGCGGAGGCGCGCGCGGTGATCCGCCACCTGTTCGTCTCCTCCCGCCCGCTCTCGTGGGTCAACACGGCGTACCCCTTCGCGCTCGCCTACCTGCTGCTCGCGCGGCCGGTGGACCCGCTGGTGCTGGTGGTCGGCACCCTCTACTTCCTCGTGCCGTACAACCTGGCGATGTACGGCATCAACGACGTGTTCGACTACGAGTCGGACCTGCGGAACCCCCGCAAGGGCGGGATCGAGGGCGCGGTGCTCGCCCCCGCGTTCCACCGGCCCACCCTGCTCGCCGCCGCGGTCACGAACGCGCCGTTCCTGGTGGTGCTCGTGCTGCTCGGCGGCCCCGCCTCCTGGCTCGTCCTGCTGATCAGCGTGTTCGCCGTCGTCGCCTACAGCGCGCCGGTGCTGCGGTTCAAGGAGCGCCCGGTGCTCGACTCGATCACCTCGGCCACCCACTTCGCCAGCCCCGCCGCGTACGCGGTCGCGCTGGCCGGGGTCGCGCCGGACGCCCGCGCCGTGCTGCTGCTCGCCGCGTTCTTCTGCTGGGGCATGGCGAGCCACGCCTTCGGGGCGGTGCAGGACGTGCCGTCGGATCGCGAAGCGGGCATCGGCTCGGTCGCCACCGTGCTCGGCGCCCGCGCGACCGTGCTGTTCGCCGCGGCGCTGTACCTCGCCGCGGGAGTCCTCGCCGCCTGCTCCAGGTGGCCGACGGCGCTCGCCGGGCTGCTCGCGCTGCCCTACCTGGCGATGGTGCTGCCGTTCGTCGGCATCACCGACGCCACCGCGGAGCGCGCGAACCGGGGCTGGCGCCGCTTCCTGGCCATCAACTACGGCGCGGGGTTCGCCGTCACCATGCTCGCGATCGTCGCGTCGGCGCTCGCGTGAATCCGGGGGAGGATCGCGACATGCGGGGGAAGCGGTTCAAGCGGATCGAGCCGGGGCCCGGTCAGGAGTCGGTGTGGGACTACCCGCGCCCTCCCGCCGTGGAACCGTCCACGGAGCTGGTGCGGATCGAGCTCGGCGGGGTGCTGGTCGCGGAGACGACCGACAGCCTCCGTGTGCTCGAGACCAGCCACCCTCCCGTGTACTACCTGCCCCCGGAGGCCTTCGTCGTGGACGTGCACGAGGGCGGCGGGCTCAGCATGTGCGAGTTCAAGGGCATGGCGCACTACCTGACGATCGCCGCCGGGAACCGGATCGCCGTCCGCTCCGCGTGGACCTACCCCGAGCCGTGGCCGGGCTACGAGGCGATCGCCGGCCGCATCGCCGTGTACCCGTCGAAGATGGACCGCTGCACGGTCGACGGCGAGGCCGTCGTGCCGCAGGAGGGGGACTTCTACGGCGGCTGGGTCACCTCAAAGGTGGTCGGCCCCTTCAAGGGAGCGCCCGGCACCCTCGGCTGGTGACGACGACCCCTCGACCGGCAGCATCAGGACGAGCCCCAGCGCGAGCACCAGCACGATGCCGAGGATGCCGAAGCCCTGGTCCTGCGCGATCGCGGTCAGCGCGGCGAAGGCCGCGGGCGCGATGAAGCTGGCAGCGCGACCGGTCGTGGCGTAGAGGCCGAAGAGCTCGCCCGCCCGCTCCGCCGGCACGAGCCGGCCGAGGAGGGCGCGACTCGAGGTCTGGGCCGGGCCCACGAACAGGCAGAGCGCCAGGCCGAAGACCCAGAACACCCACCGGCCCTCGTGCTGCAGCGCGAACGCGATCGTGCCGCAGACCACGAGGCCGACGAGCGATGTCATGATCACCGGCTTCGGGCCGTAGCGGTCGTCGAAGCGACCGGAGATCAGGGTGCTGACCCCGGCGACGAGGTTCGCCGCGACGCCGAACACGAGGACCTCCGAGAACGTGAAGCCGAAGACGGCGGCGGCGATGACCGCGCCGAAGGTGAAGACGCCGGTGAGCCCGTCTCGGAACACGGCGCTCGCGATGAGGAACATCAGCAGGTTGCGGTCGTTCCGCCGCAGGGCGACGAGGTCGGCGACCAGCCGCCGGTAGGTGGCGAGGACTCCGAGCTGCTCCCCGGTGGCGATCCGGCGGTCGTCGGGGACCGCGAACAGCACCGGGATCGCGAACACGGCGAACCAGATCGCGCAGACGAGCGCGCTCAGCCGCACGCCGAACGCCCCGAGCGGGATCAGGGTCGTGACGAGCAGGACCAGGAGGACGATGCCGCCGACGTAGCCGGAGGCCCAGCCGAACGCGCTGATGCGCCCGATCGACCTCGGGGTGGAGAGCGGCAGCAGCATCGCGTTGTAGTTGACGGCGCCCGCTTCGTAGGCGACCGTGCCGATCGCGACGAGCGCGACGCCGAACCAGAAGTAGGACGGGGACGGCTGGACGAAGAACATGCCGACCATCGCGGCGGCGACGACGGCGCTCGCGACGGCGAGCGGACGACGCCGTCGGCCCACGGCGTCGGAGCGCCGCCCGACGACCGGAGCGATCAGTGCGACCGCGACGCCGGCGACCGCGAGCCCGGCGCCGAGCCCGCTGGACAGCGCCGCCTTCGCCGCCGTGTAGCCGGGGGCCTCCGGGGTCAGCCCGGTGAAGACGTCGCTCGTGAGGTAGACGGTGAAGACGAACGTGGTGATGACGGCGTTGAACGAGGCGCTGCCCCAGTCCCAGGCCGCCCAGGCGAAGACGCGGCGGTCGAGCAGCCGGACGGCGGGCGGCGGTGCCGTGGTCATGGCCGCAGCGTAGGACCGCGAGGTGTCGGACCGGATCCCCCGTTCGCGTCCCGGCGGCGGGGAGTGGTCGTGGGCTCCAGTCCGAGTTGTGCGCGAGGGCTCGTGCGCTACCGGGACGGGAACGCGCGATCGTTCGACCTCTGGTGCCCTGATCCACGTGCATCGGGTTGCGCACACCCGAATCGGGGCTGTGGAGGAGGAGCGGGCGGGGCGCCCGCCGAGAACGGGGGACGCGGCACGCCCCGCGACGCGCGCGGGATCGGGGAGAATCGGCGGGTGACCGATCGAACGCGTGCCCTGGAGACGGACCCCTCCGTCTGCTATCGCCACCCGGGGCGGCAGAGCTGGGTGCTGTGCCAGCGCTGCGGCCGCACCGTGTGCCCGGAGTGCCAGATCCAGGCCCCGGTCGGCGTGCACTGCCCCGAGTGCGTCGCGGAGACCTCGGGCGGCGTCGCCTGGCGGCCCGCCAACACCGTCACCCCGCTCGCGAAGCCGAAGCGCAGCCGTCGTCGGCCGGCTGCGGCCGCTCGCGTGCAGTCCCTGCTCGCGCCCCGCGGCGTCGGCTTCAGCGCCAGCTCGGTGATCCTCGGCTCCGCGATCGTGCTCTGGGTCGTCGGCTCGTTCTCGATGCTGCCGTTCGCGTTCCTCGCGGGGCAGTCCTCCTCCCTCGGTCTGTCGCCGCTCCCGCTGCCGGAGCTGCAGGTGTGGCGCTACCTGACGGCGCCGCTGGTCAGCTCGTCGGGCGGGTTCAGCTTCCCCTCGGCGGTCTTCTTCGCGCTGTCCGCCGTCTTCTTCTGGCTCACGGCGCCGCAGCTCGAGCGGATGCTCGGCCTGCGGACCTTCCTGATCGTCGTCGGCACCGCCGCGGTGGTCGGCAGCGCGGGCCTGGTGCTGTCGGCCGGCTTCGCCGCCGGGCTGTCGCCGGTGATCTTCGGGTGCTTCGCCGCGCTGCTCGTCGTCGTGTGGCACGAACCGCAGATGCGCACGCAGATCCTGATCATGATCGGCATCAACCTCATGCTGAGCCTCGTGCTCGGCGGGAACGGCCTCGCCGGCCTCGTCGGCGGCATGGTCGGCGGCGCCGGCGCGCTCTGGCTGATCCGATCGGGCCCGGACCGGGGCTGGAGGAGCCGCACGCCGCTGCTGATCATCGCCGCGGTCTGCGTCGGCCTCGTCCTGGTGGCCGCGCTGCGCGCGCTCGCCTGATCCCGGCGATCGCTCCCATCCACCGGGAATTCGGGCGCTTCCTGAGAGTTGAGTACCTATGACTCAACTTCTCGGGCTGCGATTGGACACGGTCGCCTCGGGTTCCTAATGTTGAGTCGCCACGACGCAAGTCGTGCCGCAGACAATCAACGCAAGGAGACACCCCATGGCTCGTGCCGTCGGAATCGACCTCGGGACCACGAACTCCGTGGTCGCCGTGCTCGAGGGTGGCGACCCCACGGTCATCGCCAACGCGGAGGGCTTCCGCACCACCCCCTCGGTCGTCGCGTTCGCGAAGGACGGTGACGTGCTGGTCGGTGAGACCGCGAAGCGTCAGGCCGTCACCAACGTCGACCGCACCATCTCCTCCGTCAAGCGCCACATGGGCACCAGCTGGACCACGTCCATCGACGGCAAGCCCTACACGCCGCAGGAGATCTCGGCCCGCATCCTCGGCAAGCTGAAGCGCGACGCCGAGCAGTACCTCGGCGACAGCGTGACGGACGCCGTCATCACCGTGCCGGCGTACTTCAACGACGCCGAGCGCCAGGCCACGAAGGACGCCGGTGAGATCGCCGGCCTCAACGTGCTGCGCATCATCAACGAGCCGACCGCCGCGGCGCTCGCCTACGGCCTCGACAAGGGCAAGGAGGACGAGCTCATCCTCGTCTTCGACCTCGGTGGCGGCACCTTCGACGTCTCCCTCCTCGAGGTGGGCAAGGACGAGGGCTTCTCGACCATCCAGGTCCGCTCCACCGCCGGCGACAACCGCCTGGGCGGCGACGACTGGGACCAGCGGGTCGTCGAGCACCTGATCAAGCGCTTCAAGGACTCGACCGGCGTCGACGTCTCGAAGGACAAGATCGCGCTGCAGCGCCTCAAGGAGGCCGCGGAGCAGGCGAAGAAGGAGCTCTCGGGCTCCACCTCCGCCTCGATCACCCTCCCGTACCTGTCGCTGACCGAGAACGGTCCGGCGAACCTCGACGAGACGATCACCCGCGCGCAGTTCGAGAACCTCACGAGCGACCTGCTCGAGCGCACCCGCAAGCCGTTCCAGGACGTCATCAAGGAGGCGGGCGTCAAGGTCGAGGACATCGCGCACGTCGTCCTCGTCGGCGGTTCCACCCGCATGCCCGCCGTCTCCGAGCTCGTGAAGAAGCTCACCGGCGGCAAGGAGCCCAACAAGGGCGTCAACCCGGACGAGGTCGTCGCCGTCGGCGCCGCCCTGCAGGCCGGCGTGCTGAAGGGCGAGCGCAAGGACGTCCTCCTCATCGACGTCACCCCGCTGTCCCTCGGCATCGAGACCAAGGGCGGGATCATGACCAAGCTCATCGAGCGCAACACGGCCATCCCCACCAAGCGCAGCGAGACCTTCACCACGGCCGACGACAACCAGCCGTCCGTCGCGATCCAGGTGTTCCAGGGCGAGCGCGAGTTCACCCGCGACAACAAGAACCTCGGCACCTTCGAGCTGACCGGCATCGCGCCGGCGCCTCGGGGCATGCCGCAGGTCGAGGTCACCTTCGACATCGACGCGAACGGCATCGTCCACGTGTCCGCGAAGGACAAGGGCACCGGCAAGGAGCAGTCGATGACGATCACGGGCGGCTCGAGCCTCCCGAAGGACGACATCGAGCGCATGGTCCGCGAGGCCGAGGAGCACGCCGCGGAGGACAAGCGCCGTCGCGAGGCCGCCGAGGTCCGCAACTCCGGTGAGCAGCTCGTCTACTCGATCGAGAAGCTCATCAAGGAGAACGACGACAAGCTGCCCGCCGACGTCAAGGACGAGGTGCAGGGCGACGTCGACTCCCTGAAGAGCGCGCTCGCCGGCGACGACGACGACGCGGTCAAGACCGCGTTCGACAAGCTGAACGAGAGCCAGACCAAGCTCGGCCAGGCCATCTACGCGAGCTCGCAGGCGGAGCAGTCCGCCCCGAGCGCCGAGGAGCCCGCCGCCTCGTCCTCCTCCGATGAGGACGTCGTGGACGCCGAGGTCGTGGACGACGACGAGCCGAAGCGATGACGGACGACAAGAACCAGCCGGAGGGGGCGCCCGAGGAGGGCGCCCCCCAGGGCGACGGTGGCCAGAACGACGAGAACTGGATCCAGGCCGAGGGGCCGGACGTCGAGACGTCGCTCAACGACGCCGACCAGGCGTTCCTGAACGGGGAGGGCGACCTCCCCGCCGGGACCGGGCCGGACGGCACCCCGCAGGACAGCGAGCACCTCGCCGACCTGCGCCGCGTGACGGCGGAGTACGCCAACTACCGGCGCCGCACCGAGCGCGAGCGCGACGCGCTGCGCGACCGTGCCACGGGCGACGCCGCGCGGGCGTTCCTGCCGGTGCTCGACGACCTGGACCGGGCGGAGGCGCACGGCGACCTCGCCGAGGGCGGCCCCCTCACCGCGATCGCGCAGAAGCTGCGCGGCGCCGTCGCGAAGCTCGGCATCACGCCCTACGGCGAGAAGGGCGAGCTCTTCGACCCGCACCAGCACGACGCGATTTTCCAGCGGGAGAGCCCCGACGTGACCAGCCCCACCGTGTCCGACGTGGTCGAGCGCGGCTACCGCATCGGCGAGACGACGCTCCGCGTGGCGAAGGTCGTCGTCGACACCCCCTCCGGGAGCTGAGCCGTGGCGAGTCAGGACTGGTTCGAGAAGGACTTCTACGCGGTCCTCGGAGTCGACAAGTCCGTCTCGCAGGCCGACCTGAAGAAGGCCTACCGGAAGCTCGCGCGGCAGTACCACCCCGACTCGAACCCCGGCGACGCGAAGGCGGAGGCGCGGTTCAAGGAGATCTCCGAGGCGTACAGCGTGCTGTCCGACGAGGAGCAGCGGCAGGAGTACGACCAGATCCGGGCCATGGGCTCGGGCGCCCGCTTCACGGCGGGCGGGGCCGGCGGCCAGAGCGGCGGCGGCTTCGAGGACGTGTTCGGCAACCTGTTCGGGCAGGGCACTCGCACGAGGACCAGCACCCGCGGAGGCGGGTTCGAGGACATCCTCGGCGGGATGTTCGGCAACGGGGGAGGCTTCGGCCAGACCTCGGGCGGGTTCCGCGGGTTCGGGGGGCCCACCCCCGGGCGCGAGGTGACCGCCACGACGAGCATCGACTTCCTCACCGCCACGAAGGGCGACACCGTCACCCTGTCCGGCGGCAACGGCAAGCCGATCACCGTCCGCATCCCGGCCGGCGTGACCGACGGCCAGAAGCTCAAGCTGCGGGGCAAGGGCGAACCGAGCCCCGACGGCGGCGAGCCGGGCGACCTCGTGCTCACGGTCCGCGTGGACAAGCACCCGGTCTTCGAGCGCGAGGGCCTCAACCTCAGGGTGAACGTTCCGGTGACGTTCGCGGAGGCGGCCCTCGGCGCGACGATCGAGGTGCCCGTGCTCGGCGGCGACCCGGTGCGCATGAAGGTGCCGGCCGGCACCTCCAGCGGCCAGGTGCTGCGGCTGAAGGGCCGCGGCGTCGAGACGCCGAAGGGCACGGGCGACCTGCTGGCCCGGGTCGAGGTCGCGGTGCCGAGCCACCTGTCCGCGGCGCAGAAGGAGGCGCTCGACGCCTTCGCCGCCGCCTCCGGCGACGACAACCCGCGCGACGACCTGCTGGCCAGGGCCCGCGCATGACCGGTCGTGTCCACGGATCAGGGGAATCGGCCGGACCGATTCCCCCGATCCGCGGACACCGACGACAGCTGGAGCAGTGATGGAAGCGGACGACCCGATCTTCCCCATCGCCGCGGCCGCGGAGCTCGCGGGCATGCACCCGCAGACGCTGCGGCAGTACGACCGGCTCGGCCTCGTGGTGCCGCGCCGCACCTCCGGCAAGTCCCGCCGCTACTCGCTGCGCGAGGTCGCGCAGCTGCGGGAGGTGCAGCGCCTGTCGAGCGAGGGCGTCTCGCTCGAGGGCATCAAGCGCGTGCTCGAGCTCGAGAACGAGGTCGTGAGCCTGCGCGACCGGGTGCGCCAGCTCGAGACGGCGCTCGCCAACGAGCTGCTGTCCCGCCCGGGCGCCCGCGTGTTCGCGTCGTCCCCCCAGGGAGACGTGGTGCCGTTGCGGCACGGCACCCGTGCCGCTCGTCGCACCGAGGTGATGGTGTGGCGCCCTCGCTCCATCGAGTCGGAGTAGGGTCGGAATACACCTGAGCGTGGTGCGCTCAACTCT
Source organism: Amnibacterium soli (assembly GCF_039544415.1). Classification (NCBI taxonomy): domain Bacteria; kingdom Bacillati; phylum Actinomycetota; class Actinomycetes; order Micrococcales; family Microbacteriaceae; genus Amnibacterium; species Amnibacterium soli. Next base: position 182,561 of record NZ_BAABLP010000004.1, read on the forward strand.
GCAGGAGTCGGATCCGCGAGAGCGGACGCCGACGGACCTCCTCCATCCGCTTCCTCCTGAAGGCAGGACACATGGCCAACATGCGCGGCGCGGCTGCTCCGCAGGAGAACGCCAAGAGCGCCCTCCAGCAGTACGGCATCAACCTCACCGAGATCGCGCGAGCCGGCAAGCTCGACCCGGTCATCGGTCGCGACAGCGAGATCCGCCGGGTGAGCCAGGTGCTCACGAGGCGCACCAAGAACAACCCCGTGCTGATCGGCGAGCCCGGCGTCGGCAAGACCGCCGTCGTCGAAGGGCTCGCGCAGCGCATCGTCGCCGGCGACGTCGCCGACTCGCTGAAGAACAAGCAGCTCGTCTCCCTGGACCTGGCCGCCCTGGTCGCCGGCGCGAAGTACCGCGGCGAGTTCGAGGAGCGGTTGAAGGCCGTGCTGAAGGAGATCAACGACTCCGACGGCCGCATCATCACCTTCATCGACGAGCTGCACACCCTCATGGGCGCCGGCGGCGGCGAGGGCAGCGTCGCGGCGTCGAACATGCTGAAGCCGATGCTCGCCCGCGGCGAGCTGCGCATGATCGGCGCGACGACGCTCAACGAGTACCGCGAGTACATCGAGAAGGACGCCGCGCTCGAGCGCCGCTTCCAGCAGGTGTTCGTGGGCGAGCCCTCGGTCGAGGACTCCGTCGCGATCCTCCGCGGGTTGAAGGAGCGCTACGAGGCGCACCACAAGGTCGCGATCGCCGACTCGGCGCTCGTCGCGGCCGCCTCGCTCTCGAACCGCTACATCTCCTCCCGCCAGCTGCCCGACAAGGCGATCGACCTGATCGACGAGGCGGCGAGCCGGCTGCGGATGGAGATCGACTCCGCCCCGGTCGAGATCGACGAGCTGCGACGCTCCGTCGACCGGTTGAAGCTCGAGGAGCTGGCCCTCAAGCGCGAGAAGGACGACGCCTCCCGCGACCGCCTCGAGAAGCTCAGGGCGGACCTCGCCCGTCGCGAGTCGACCCTGAAGGAGCTGCAGACGCGGTGGGACCGCGAGCGCGCGGACCTCAACCGCGTCGGGAACCTGAAGGAGAAGATGGACGGGCTGCGCATGCGCGCGGACCGGGCGCAGCGCGAGGGCAATCTGGAGGAGGCCTCCCGCCTGCTCTACAGCGAGATCCCCGTGATCGAGCGCGACCTCGCGGCCGCCGAGCGCGCCGAGGACGACCCCGACGTGCAGCGCATGGTCAACGACCACGTCACGGACGAGGACATCGCCGCGGTCGTCGCCCAGTGGACGGGCATCCCGATGGGGCGCCTGCTGCAGGGTGAGACGCAGAAGCTGCTGCGCCTCGAGGCCGAGCTCGGCAAGCGCCTGATCGGCCAGAAGGCGGCCGTGCGCGCCGTCGCGGACGCGGTGCGCCGCACCCGCGCGGGCATCGCCGACGCCAGCCGGCCCACCGGCTCGTTCCTGTTCCTCGGCCCGACCGGCGTCGGCAAGACCGAGCTCGCCCGGGCGCTCGCCGAGTTCCTGTTCGACGACGAGCGCGCCATGGTGCGCATCGACATGAGCGAGTACGGCGAGAAGTTCTCCGTCTCGCGCCTGGTCGGCGCCCCTCCCGGCTACGTCGGCTACGAGCAGGGCGGCCAGCTGACGGAGGCCGTGCGGCGCCGTCCGTACTCGGTGATCCTGCTCGACGAGGTCGAGAAGGCGCACCCGGAGGTGTTCGACGTCCTGCTGCAGGTGCTGGACGACGGCCGCCTCACCGACGGCCAGGGCCGCACGGTCGACTTCCGCAACACGATCCTCGTCCTCACGTCGAACCTCGGCAGCCAGTACCTCACCGACCCGTCGCTGTCGGCGGAGCAGAAGGAGGAGGCCGTCCAGGCGATGGTGCGGCAGGCCTTCAAGCCGGAGTTCGTGAACCGCCTCGACGACATCGTGGTGTTCCAGACGCTGACCGAGGACGACCTCGCGCAGATCGTCGAGCTGTACATCGACCGGCTGTCGCGCCGGCTCAGCGACCGGCGGCTGCAGCTGGCGGTGACGCCGGAGGCGCGGCGCTGGCTCGCGGAGCGCGGCTACGACCCGATGTACGGCGCCCGGCCGCTGCGCCGCCTCATGCAGCGGGAGATCGACGACCGCCTCGCGCGGGCGCTGCTCGCCGGCGAGGTGCGCGACGGCGACGCCGTGCGGGTGGACGTGGACCCGGTGGACGACGCCCTCGTCGTCGGCCGCTTCGAGGTCCCGGTCGCCTGACGACCCTCCCGGATCCGGTGCTGCGGCGCACCACCGGATCCGGGACGACCCCTGCTGGTCGCCTGCCGGACACCTGGGGTCGGTAGCCAGGCCCGGTGGACCGCCTGCACCTGCTGCTCGTCGGCGTCGACGGGCTGCGGCTCGACCTCGCCACGCGCGCCCGCGCCCCGCACCTGCACGCGCTGCTGGCGCGCGGCGCCGAGACGCGCATGACGATGCCGGTGCCGACCATCTCCGGGCCCGGCTGGGCGACGCTGCTGACCGGCGCCTCGCACGAGGAGCACGGCGTCGTCGACAACCGCTTCGTCGGCAGCCGGCTCGCGTCGTTCCCCGACCTGCTCAGCCGCGCGGTCTTCGCGGACCCGTCGCGGACGACCTTCGCCGCGGCCGCCTGGCCGCCCCTGGTGGACCCGGCGGGGGTCGGACCGATCATCCACACCCGCGACGAGCAGCGGCGCGCGGAGCGGCACCGCGTCGTCGTCCGGGACGGCGAGACCTACGGCTACCGCACGACGGACGCGGAGATCGCGGACTTCGCCGTCGCCGGGCTGCACGCGGCGGGGCCCGACGTCTCCTTCGTGTACTTCTCCGGCGCCGACGAGGCCGCCCACGTGTACGGCGCGGTCAGCCGCCCGTACGTGGAGGCGGTGGGCCGCATCGACGTGCACCTCGGCCGACTGCTCGCGGTCGTCGACCGCAGGGCGCGGGAGGGGGAGCCGTGGCTCGTCGCGGTGACGACGGACCACGGTCACCTCGACGGCGGAGGGCACGGCGGGGGCGAGCCGGAGGTGGTCGCGTCGTTCGTCGCACGTGCCGCGTGGAACACGGCCCTCGACGAGTGGCCGGCGGAGATGCCCCCGACCGAGCTCACGCCGCGGCTGCTCGCCGCGCTGGCGCGCGGCTGAGGTCAGTCGCGGACGAGCACCAGCTCGTCGAGCGGCAGCCGCGTGCGCACCGCGGTCTCGCGCTCGCGGTACTTCTCCGGCAGCAGGTCCGGCGAGGCGACGGTGCCGATCGCGGTGACCGTGATCGGCACGAGGTGCTGCGGCAGGTCGAACTCGTCGCGCAGCGCCTCGACCTCGATGCCGCCCATCGGGTGGGCGTGCAGCCCGAGCGCGTGGGCCTGGCTCGCGAGGTTCGCCATCGACTGCCCGGCGTCGTACTCGGCCCAGCGCAGCGCACCGGCGGGCTGGTCCCCCTCCGGGGTCACGACGATCGCGAGCACCAGCAGGGACGCCTTCGGCGCCCACATCCGGTTGAACCCCATCAGGTGCCGCTCGAGGCGGTCGAAGGTCTCGGTGCCGCGCCGGCCGACGATGAAGCGGCGGCCCTGCGCGTTGGAGGCGGAGGCGGCCCAGCGAGCGGCCTCGAGCATGGAGGTGACCTGCTCGTCCGTCACCGTCGCCGTCTCGTCGAAGGACCGCGGCGACCAGCGCATCGAGAGGATCTCCTCGATCGGTGCGGCGGTGGTGGCGCGGCGGTCGTCGGTGATGAGCGTCATGGTTCCTCCGAGCGGGATCGAGGGCTGCAGCACGTCATCGGGCCGTCCGGTGGAGCACGCGGCGGCGCACCGCTATTCCCCGCGCTCCGCGGCGAGCTGCTCGGCGATCCGGCGCGGTCCCTCGGGGTCCTGCAGGCTCGTCGTGTCGCCGAGCGGACGGCCCTCGGCGAGGTCGCGGAGCAGGCGCCGCAGGATCTTCCCCGAGCGCGTCTTCGGCAGGTCGCGCACGACGTGCACGTGCTTCGGCTTGGCGATCGGCCCGATCACCGCGGCGACGTGCGCGCGCAGCACCGCCTCGAGGTCCCGCGCGTCCGAGGCGGGGATGACGAACGCGGTGACCGCCTCCCCGGTCAGCGGGTCGGCGACGCCCGTCACGGCCGCCTCCCCGACGGCGGGGTGCGCGACGAGCGCGGACTCGATCTCGATGGTCGAGAGCCGGTGCCCGGAGACGTTGACGACCTCGTCGATGCGGCCGAGCACGACGAGGTCGCCGTCCGCGTCCTTCCGGGCGCCGTCGCCCGCCACGTACCACCCCTGCTCCGCGAAGCGGGCCCAGTAGGCGGAGAGGAAGCGCTGCGGGTCCCGCCACAGGGTGCGCGCCATCGCGGGCCACGTCCCGTCGACGACGAGCAGGCCGCCCTGACCGGGGCCGACCTCCGCGCCGCCCTCGTCGACCACCCGCACCGTGAGACCGGGCAGGGCCCGGGTGGCGGAGCCCGGCTTGCCCGGGACGACGCCGGGCAGCGGGGCGACGATCGCGGCGCCGGTCTCCGACTGCCACCAGGTGTCGACCACCGGAGCGCTGCCGCCGCCGAGGTGCTCGCGGAACCACATCCAGGCGGCCGGGTTGATCGCCTCCCCGACCGTGCCGAGCAGGCGCACCGACCGCAGGTCGGACCCCGCGGGCGGCCCGTCCGGGAACCAGGTCGCGAGCGTGCGGATGAGCGTGGGCGCCGTGTAGTACGTGGTGACGCCGTACCGCTCGATGATCTCGAGGTGGCGGGTGCGCCGCGGGGTGTCGGGGGTGCCCTCGTAGAGCACCGAGGTCGCCGCGTTCGACAGCGGCCCGTAGAGCGCGTAGGTGTGCGCCGTCACCCACGCCAGGTCGGCGGTGCACCAGTACACGTCGTCGGGCTTCGCGTCGAAGAGCGCCCAGTGCGTCCAGGACGCCTGCACGAGGTAGCCGCCCGAGGTGTGCACGACGCCCTTCGGCCTGCCCGTCGTGCCGGAGGTGTAGATGACGAAGAGCGGGTGCTCGGCGTCGAACGAGGGCGCCTCGTGCACGTCGTCGGCGGTGTCGACGACGTCGTGCCACCAGACGTCGCGGCCGGCGGTCATGGCGACGTCGTCGCCGGTGCGGCGCACCACGAGCACGTGCTCGACGTGCTCCAGCCCGGCGACCGCCTCGTCCACGGCGGCCTTCACGGGCACCGCGCGCCCCCTCCGGTGCTGGCCGTCGGTGGTGACGACGAGCTTCGCCTCCGTGTCCGCGACGCGGAACCGCAGCGCCTCGGCCGAGAAGCCGCCGAACACGAGGGAGTGCACGGCGCCGATGCGCGCGATCGCGAGCGTGACGACGACCGTCTCGAGCAGCACCGGGAGGTAGACGACGACCCGGTCGCCCGCACCCACCCCGAGCGCCTCCAGCGCGTTCGCGGCGCGCGACACCTCGCGCTGCAGCTCGGCGTAGGTGAGGCTGCGGCGGTCGCCGGGCTCGCCCTCGAAGTGGAACGCGACGCGGTCGCCGAGTCCGGCGTCGACGTGCCGGTCGACGCAGTTGACGGCCACGTTCAGCCTGCCGCCCTCGAACCAGGCGATCTCGGGCGGCTGCAGCGATCCGTCGGGACGCTGCGCGGGCACGAAGCGGTGGGCGGTGCGCCAGCGCTCGGTCCACCGCAGGCGCTCGGCCTGCTCCTCCCACCACGCGACCGGGTCGGCGGCGGCGCGGTCGTACTCCTCCGCCTGCACGTTCGCCTCGGCGGCGAACTCCGGGCTCGGCGGGAAGACGCGGGTCTCGGGCAGCAGTTCGCTGATGTGCACGGTCGACATGGCGCATCGACGCTAGGCGCTCGCGGCAGGACGGGCGCTCCCGCCCGTCACACGACGCCTCCTGCGGTCAGCCGAGGCCGACGAGCGCCCTCGCCTCGGCGGCCGCCGGCTCGGTCGCGTAGCGGCCGCGGGCCGCCAGCGTCGTCACGGAGGCGCCGCGGATGCGCGGACCCCGCATCGCCACGCAGTTGTGCTCGGCGGTGGCGGTGACGAGCACGCCGACGGCGCCGAGCGCGTGCTCGAGCCCGAGGGCCACCTCGTCCGTCAGCCGCTCCTGCACCTGGGGCCGCGCGGCGATCGTCTCGACCAGGGCCACGATGGCGCCGAGGCCCGCGACCCGCTCGCCGGGCAGGTAGACGACCGAGACCGTGCCCGCGAACTTCAGCAGGTGGTGCTCGCAGGTCGACCGGAACGGCACGTCGCGGAACGCGACCGGGCCGCGGGCGTCGACGTCGGCGACCGCCGAGTCGCGCAGCGCCGGCACGGGGTCCACGCCCACGCCGGCGAACAGCTCGCCGCCGAGGCGGGCGACGCGGTCCGGGGTGCGGTCGAGCGTCGGGTCGGCCGGGTCGAGGCCGTAGGCGCGCAGGTACTCCTCGACCGCGCGGCGGGCGCGCTCCAGGTCCGGCGTCACGACGGCTCCAGCCCGGTGGCCAGGTGGCGGACCCGGCCGCGACCGGGCAGCACGGCGTCGGGCTCGACCTCGAGCCAGGGCAGCAGCACGAAGGCCCGCTCGTGCGCGCGGGGGTGCGGCAGGACGAGGCCCGGCTCGTCGAGCACGCGGTCGCCCTGCACGATCAGGTCGAGGTCGAGGGTCCGGTCGCCCCAGCGCTCGGTGCGCACGCGCCCGAACACGCGCTCGATCCGCAGCAGCGCGTCGAGCAGCCGCTGCGGCGGCAGGGCGGTGCGGCCCACGACCACCCGATTCCCGTAGCGCGGGCGGGACGGGTCGGGCCCCTGCAGCGTCACGGCGACGGTCTCGTGGATCGCGGAGACCCCCTCCACGACCAGGCCGGGCAGCCGCTGCAGCGCCGCGACCGCGTCGTCGAGGGTGGTGTCGCGGTCGCCGAGGTTGGTGCCGAGCGCGACGACCACGTGCTCGGCCGGCGCGGACCGCTCCCGCTCGATGCGCACGGCGACGTCGCCGAACGGCACCGGGATCGGCGCGGCCGGCTTGTGCACGGTGACGGCCACCCGGTCGACCAGGTCGTACGCCAGCGCGGTGTCGGCGATGCGCTGCGCGAGGGTCTCGATCAGGTCGACGGGCTCGCCCCCGATCACCGCCGCGACCTGCTGCGCGAGCTCGCCGTAGTGCACGGTCGCCGCGACGCGGTCGGTGGCCGCGGCGACGTCGAGGTCGAGGTGCAGCTCGAGGTCGACGACGAAGTCCTGTCCCGCGACGCGCTCCTCCGGCAGCACCCCGTGCCGGCCGAAGGCGCGCACGCCGGTCAGCACGATGCGGTCCGCGCCGCTCATGCCGCGACCCGCATGCGGCGCACGACCTCGATCGCGGCGCGCGTGGCGGCCGGGTCGTGCACGCGCAGCCCCCAGACCGAGCGCTCCGCGAGGAGGGCCGAGAGCACGGCGGTGACCCCGTCCCGCTCCTCGGGGTCGCCCTCCACCAGCTCGCCGAGGAACCGCTTGCGCGAGACGCCGACGAGCATCCGCAGGTCGTCGATCCGCAGCGCCTCGAGGTGCGCGAGCAGCCGCCAGTTCTCGGCGCCCGTCTTGCTGAACCCGATGCCGGGGTCGACCACGAGCCGCTCCGCGGGCACACCCGCCGCCAGCGCGGCGTCGACCCGGGCGCGGAGGTCCGCGGCGACCTCCTGCACGACGTCGCCGTAGCCGCCGGCCGATGCGGAGGGGCCCCGTGAGTGCATCAGCACGAGGTCGACGTCCGCCTCCGTCGCGACCCGGAGCAGGCCGGGGTCCCGGCCGCCGTCCACGTCGTTCACGATCGCGGCGCCCGCCTCGACGGCCACCGCGGCGACGGTCGCGCGGCGGGTGTCGATGCTCACCCGCACGCCGGCCGCGACGAGGCCCGCGACGACGGGCAGCACGCGCCGCGTCTCCTCGTCCGGGTCCACGGGCTGCGCGCCCGGCCGCGTGGACTCGCCGCCCACGTCGACGACGTCCGCACCCGCCCGCGCGAGCTCGAGGCCGTGCGCGACGGCGGCGTCGGGGTCGAGGAAGCGGCCGCCGTCGCTGAAGGAGTCCGGCGTCACGTTGAGGACGCCGAACACGACGGGGTCGGTGCTGGGCTGCGGCATGGGCGCGAACAGGGTAGCGGCGCCCCGGTACCGTGGGGGATGCCGATCCGCCCCGCCGTGCCCGCCGACTGGCCCGCGATCCTCCCCTTCTTCTCCGCGATCGTCGAGGACGGCGAGACCTACGCCTACCCGCCCGGCCTGTCGTCCGCGGAGGCGGAGGCGCTGTGGATGGGGCAGCACCGGGTCGTGGTCGCGGAGGAGGGCGGCGAGGTCCTCGGCTCGGCGACGATGGGCCCGAACCGGCCGGGCCGCGGCTCCCACGTCGCCACCGCGAGCTTCATGGTCGGCGGCGCCGCGCGGGGCAGGGGCGTCGGCCGCGCGCTCGGCGAGCACGTGCTGGCGTGGGCGGCGGAGGCGGGGTACCGAGCGGTGCAGTTCAACGCGGTCGTCGAGACGAACACGGCCGCGGTGCACCTCTGGCGCTCGCTCGGCTTCACGGTGATCGGCACGGTCCCGGAGGCGTTCGACAGCCGCACGCACGGCCTCGTCGGCCTCCACGTCATGCACCGGTACCTGCACTGACTGCTGCGCCGCCGCCGCTGCGGCGCAGCTGTGACGCTTCGCGGCCCTGAACGGGCCGCGGTACGCGTCGGGAAGTGGTCGGGTCGGTCGTGAGGGTCAGGCGGGGACGGGGGCCAGGGCGCTCAGCACGCGGTCGGCGACCCAGCGGCCCATGCGGATCGCGCCGTCGACGTGCTGGTAGCCCGCTCCGGCCAGATCGCTGGACGCCCAGTGGATCGGCCCGACGGGCGTGCGCAGGTCGGCGCCGAAGCGCTCCAGGCCGCCCATGTCGAAGCTCGCGGCGTAGGCGCCGCGCGTCCACTCCTCGCTGCCCCAGTCGCTCTCGAAGTAGATCGCGGGCGTGCGGGCCCGCTCGCCGTAGTAGTGCGCCAGCGAGTCGAGGACGGCGGCCTTCCGCGTCTCCGGGTCCATCGCGAGGAGGGCGTCGGCGCGGGTGTCGGAGGCGAAGCCGACCAGGATGCCGCGCGGGTCGCCGTGGTTCGAGTTGTCGTACGCCTCGTGCACCGGCAGGTACGGGCTGAAGGCGGTGCCCGAGAGGCCGTCCGCGCGCCAGAACGGCTCGTCGTACACGGCGTGGATCTTGATCACCAGCCCGAGCGACAGGTGCTGGTGCATCACGTGGCGGCGCAGGGGCAGCGTCGGCACGTAGTCGATGCGGTCGTAGAGGTTCGGCGGCACCGCGAGCACGACGCGGCGCGCGACCACGGTGAGGTCGCCGTCCGCCTCGACGGTCACGCCGTCGTCGCCCCACGTGATGCGCCGCACGGGGGAGTCGAGCACGACGTCGTCGCCGAGCGCCTCCGCCAGCCGGAGGGGGACCTGCTGCAGGCCGCCGACCACGCGGCGGTCGAGGATGAAGTCCGCGTCGACGAGGTTCGAGAAGCTGCCGGCCGAGGCGGCCATCAGCAGCGACTGGAGCGCGGAGAAGGAGTGCGACGGCTTCGTCAGCATCGCCTCCGCGGTGAACAGCGCGACGTTCGCCCGCGCCTCCTCGTCGTCCGAGAGCTGCTCGAGGAAGCCCCGCCAGGTGATGCCGTCGAGCTCGCGGGCCCGCGGGTGCTCCCAGGGCGCGTCGGGGTCGATCTCCGCGGTGAGGCCGTCGAGCACGGCGATCATCCGCTCGATCTCCGACTCCGTCGTCGCGGACGCGGGGAAGATGTCGCCCGTGAAGCGCTTCGCGGCGCCGTCGGGGCCGACGTAGACGCTCTCGCCCTCGCGGTAGCGGGCGAAGGTCTCGAGGCCGAGCTGCGCGACCGTCTCGCTGAGCGCCGTCTGGTCCGGCGAGATCCACTGGCCGCCGAGCTCGAGCAGCGCGCCCGAGGACGCGTCGGTGTGCAGCCGCCCGCCGACGCGGTCGCGCGCCTCCAGCACGACGACCGAGACGCCCGCCTCCTTCAGCCGGTTCGCCGCGACGAGGCCGCAGGCGCCGGCGCCGACGATGACGACGTCCCGCTCCATCCGAGTCATGGCGTCAGCATAAGGACGATCGAGCTCCGCACCGGCGCGATCGTCGGTGTTCGACGCCGGAAGTGCGCGATCCGGCAGGCGCAGTGCGCTTCGACGACGGATTCCGCAGCAGACGACCCGGACCGGGGTCAGCCGAGCGCGGTGAGCGAGACGTGCGCCGCCCGCGCGACGACGATCACGATCGCGTAGATGCAGTACAGCCCCAGCAGGGACCCGAGCAGCGCCTCGCGCCAGCTGCCCGCGTGGCCGAGCACCGGGACCGCGATGTAACCGTTGCGCTTCCAGATCGCGCGCAGGCCCGGCGTGCGGGCCCAGGAGCGGGGCGGCCGGATCTGGATCGGCCAGGTGGGGGACGGGACCCCCTCCTTCGTGAGCAGGTCGCCCGCGATGTGGGTCAGGAAGCCGAGCCCGACCGCGATGGGGAACCAGGTCGGGTTGTCCGGCGCGTAGACGACCACCGCGGCGGCGGCCAGGAGGCCGATGAACCAGGCCGCGGCCCAGGAGGGGACGAGCTCGCGGGCCTTCACCGCGAAGCAGATCAGCGCGATCGTCGCGATCGCCGGGCCGATCGGCACGACGCCGAGCGTCGGGACGTCCGCGGTGAAGCGGCCGATGAGCACGGCGAGCAGGGTGACGATCGCGCCGGCGAGGATCGTGTGGAACCCGTGGCGGTGGCCGCCGCTGGTGTCCGCGATGCCGCTCGTCACGAGCTTGCCGATCACGGGGACCGAGTGGGCGATGGTGCCGCTGTGGTGGTCCGCGTCGGGCAGCAGGGCCGCCCCCGCGCACACGACGGCTCCCGACAGCACGCCCGCGGGCGACAGGGGGTAGGCGTGCGTGCCGAAGGACGGCAGCGCCGCGGTCGCCGCGAACCACACGGCTGCGCCGCTGGTCGCGTGGTTGACGCCCATCACGGACGCCATGCTGTCCCGAGACCGCCCCGTCCGGTGCGTGCCGCGCGGCAGGACGCGGAGCGCGACCCGTTCAGGGCCGCGAAGCGTCGCAGCGGCGGCGCAGCGATCAGCTCAGCGCGGCCTTGACCGTGGCGACGAAGTCGTCGACGTCGGCCTCCGTGGTGTCGAAGGCGCACATCCACCGCACCTGGCGGTTCGCGCGGTCCCAGTCGTAGAAGCGGTAGCGCTCGCGGATGCGGTCGGCCGCGTCGAGGTCGAGCTCCGCGAAGATCGCGTTCGCCTGGGTGGGGTGGCTGAAGCCGACGCCCTCGACCTGCTCGAGCCCGGCGCGGAGGCGGGCGGCCATCGCGTTGGCGTGCGCGGCGGTGCGCAGCCCGAGGTCGTCCTCGAACAGCGCGAGCAGCTGGGCGCTCGCGAACCGCATCTTGCTGGCGAGCTGCATGTTCAGCTTGCGGAGGAAGTGCAGGCCGCTGACCCGCTCCGGATCGAGGACGACGATCGCCTCCGCGCCGAGCAGCCCGTTCTTCGTGCCGCCGAGGCTGAGCACGTCGACGCCCGCGTCCTTCGTGAACGCCGCGAACGGCATGTCGAGCGCCGCGGCGGCGTTCCAGATCCGTGCGCCGTCCATGTGCACGGCCATGCCGCGCTCGTGGGCGAAGTCGGCGATCGCCCGCACCTCGTCGGGCGTGTAGACGGTGCCGAGCTCGGTCGACTGCGTGATGGACACGGCGAGCGGCTGCGGCCGGTGCTCGTCGCCCCAGCCCCACGCCTCCGTCTCCGCCGCGGCGGGCGTGAGCTTGCCGTGCTCGGCGGGGACCACGAGCAGCTTCAGGCCGCTGACCCGCTCCGGGGCACCGCCCTCATCGGTGTGGATGTGCGCGGAGCCCGTGGCGATCACCGCGCCCCAGCGCGGCAGCAGCGCGGTCAGCGCCGTGACGTTGGCGCCGGTGCCGTTGAAGACGGGGAAGACCTCGGCGCGCTCGCCGAACCGCTCCTTGACCACCTCGCCGAGGCGGGCCGTGTAGACGTCCTCGCCGTAAGCGATCTGATGGCCGCCGTTCGCGTCGGCGACGGCCGCGAGCACCTCGGGCAGCACCCCCGCGTAGTTGTCGGAGGCGAAGGTGCGGCGGTCGGGATCGTGCAGTCTCACGCCCCCATCCTCCCCGAGCCGCGCGCTCGTCGGTTCCCGCAGCGCTCCGTCGGATCCGGCAGCCGGTTCGGTGCCGCCGCGCTGTCGCAGCCGACCGGTGCTGCCGGAACCGACGGTCCGCCCGCGGAGGAACTCCCCGTCAGGCGGTCGCGCCCGTGATGCCCTTCGTCGACTCGATCGTCGGGCGGAGCTTCTTGCCGAGCGCCTCGTAGAACATCGACAGCGGGAACTCGTCGTCGAGCACGGCGTCCGTGAAGCCCTTCGGCGCCCCGCTGAGGATCTCGTCGGGCAGGCCCCGCGCCCAGCGCGACGCCGGGTTCGGGGTCAGGGTCGACCGGACCAGGTCGTAGGCCGCGAGCCAGTGCGCCGTCTTCGGTCGGTCGATCGAGGCCCAGTACAGGTCGTTGATCGCGTCCGACAGCGCCACGACGGTGTGAGGCAGCTGCTCCCAGTCGATCGCGAGGCTCGTGTCCGTCCAGTGCAGCACGTGGTGCTGGTGCAGCCAGGCGAACAGCAGCTGCCCGCCGAGGCCGTCGTAGTTGCGCACCCGCGAGCCGGTGAGCGGGAAGCGGAAGATGCGGTCGAACAGGATCGTGTACTGCGCGAGCCGGGCGTGGTCCCGCGTCTCGTCGTCGGTGTCCTCGGCCCGGACGAGGCGCACCGCCTCGCGGAACGCGGTCAGGTCGCAGCGCAGCTCCTCCAGCGAGTAGAGGAAGAACGGCATCCGCTGCTTGATCATGAACGGGTCGAACGGCAGGTCCCCGCGCATGTGGGTGCGGTCGTGGATCAGGTCCCACAGCACGAAGGCGCGCTCCGCGAGCTGCTGGTCCTGCAGCAGCCGCTGCGCGTCCTCGGGCAGGTCGAGCTTCGTGATCTCCGCGGCCGCGGCGACCACCCGCCGGAAGCGGGCCGCCTCGCGGTCCTGCAGGATCGCGCCCCAGGTGAAGGGGATCAGCTCCTTCATCGCGACGGTCTCGGGGAAGAGGACCGCGGAGTCGGTGTCGTAGCCGCCGGTGAAGTCGACGAAGCGGATCGGCACGAACAGCGGGTTCGAGTAGGCGTCCCGTTCGAGCGCGTCGATGAAGTCCGGCCAGATCACGTCGACGAGCAGCGCCTCGAGCAGCCGGTCGGGGGAGCCGTTCTGCGTCGTCATCGGGAACACGACGAGGTGCCGCAGGCCGTCGGTCCGGTCGCGCTGCGGGTTGAACGCCGCGAGGGAGGCGCGGAAGTCGGGCACCGCGAAGCCGGAGGCGGCCCAGGCGGCCAGGTCCTCGTCGAGCGCCGCGAGGTAGGCGGCGTCGTGCGGGAAGGCCGGTGCGAGCGCCCGGACGGACCCGCGCACCTCGTCGATCAGGCGGGCGGCGAGGGCGGCGTCCGCGCCCTCGGCGAGCGTGCCGTCGCGCTGCTGCAGCGCGCGGAAGGAGGTGACGACGGCCTTCAGGGCCAGCCAGTCGGGGGACTCGGCGGTGACGGTCGGACGGGTCGACTCGAGCAGCGACACAGTGCGCCTCCTTCGTTCCCGACCGACGGTAGGGCGCACCGCGCGCCGTTTGCGTGCGCACCCCGTGCACGGACGTGCCGTCTGCGCACAGATGTTGCGTGCAGCCCCTCCGGTCCGCTCGCAAGGGGCTGTGCATTCGGGGGGCCCTTGACTGCGGCAGCCAGCGGTCCTACGGTGACTAAACCGGTTCAGAGACGACGGGAGGCGCGATGGCGGGCAAGCCGACGATCGCGGACGTCGCCCAGGCGGCCGGCGTGAGCAAGGGCCTCGTATCCTTCGCCCTGAACGACCGGCCCGGCGTGGCCCCCGCCACACGACGCCGCATCCTCGACGTCGCGCAGGAGCTCGGGTTCCGGCCGAGCGTCCAGGGACGCTCGCTGTCCACCCGGCTCGCCTACTCCGTCGGCCTCGTCATCGCGCGGGACGCCGATCTGGTCGCGGCCGACCCCTTCTACCCGCCCTTCATCGCCGGCGCTGAAAGCGTGCTCGTCGATGCGGGCCGCACCCTGACGCTGAGCGTGCTGGGCCGGGAGCGCGACGAGGCCGCGCACTACCGGGCGCTCGTCGCGGACCGCCGGGTCGACGGCGTCATCATCGGCGACATCCGGCCCGACGACTCGCGGCTCGACCTCCTCGCCGAGCTGGAGCTGCCCGCCGTCACCCTGGGCAGCACGGGGGACGCGCGGTTCCCGGCCGTCACGATCGACGACGCCGCAGGGGTCGTCGCGACCGCGCGGCACCTGCTCGACCTCGGGCACCGGCGCATCGCGATGGTCGCGGGTCCGCGCGAGCTGGTGCACGGCGCTCGCCGCGCCGACGCCCTCCGGCGGGTGCTCACCGAGGCCGGGGTCGGCGGACCGACGGTCGTCGAGACCGACTTCTCACCGCTCGCGGCGGCGCGGGCCACGGAGGCGCTGCTCGCGGCGGCGGACCCGCCGACGGCGATCGTCTACGGCAACGACGTCGCCGCCGCCGCCGGCATCAGCGTGCTCCGCGAGCACGGGCTCGACGTGCCCCGCGGGATCTCCGTGTGCGGCTTCGACGACTCGGAGATCGCCCGCTGGACCGTGCCGGCCCTCACCACGGTCAGCACCGACCCGGGGCGGTGGGGCGCGGCCGCGGCGCGCGCCCTGCTCGACCTGCTCGCCGGGCAGCCGGCGACCGACCAGGACCTCGGGCCCGCGCGGCTCGTCGTGCGCCGCTCGACCGGCCCCGTACCCGCGGGGCACGAGACCCAGGAATGAGGAACACCCCCATGCAGCACCACCGACGGGCGCGCAGCATCGCCGCTGCCGCCGTCGCGACGGTCCTCGCAGTCGGCCTGACCGCCTGCGGACAGGGGAACGTCGCGAACCCGAGCCTGACCTCGAAGGGCCCGATCACCATCTGGTACTCGAACAACGAGCAGGAGGTGGCCTGGGGCAAGCAGATGGTCGCCGCCTGGAACCGGGACCACCCCGACGAGAAGGTCACCGCCCAGGAGATCCCCGCCGGCCGCACCAGCGAGTCCGTCATCTCGGCGGCGATCACTGCCGGTAACGCTCCGTGCCTGGTGCTGAACACCGCGCCCTTCGCGGCCGGTCAGTTCGAGAAGCAGGGCGGCCTCGTCGACCTGTCGAAGTTCCCGGACGGGAACTCCTACATCGAGGGCCGCAGCGGCGATCTCGCGAAGCAGTACCGGTCGAGCGTCGACGGCGACTACTACCAGCTGCCCTGGAAGTCGAACCCCGTCGTGATCTTCTACAACGAGAAGCTCTTCGCGAAGGCCGGCATCGACACGAAGGACCCGGGCCTCGGCACCTACGCCGGGTTCCTCGCCGCGGCGCGGAAGGTCGTGAAGACCGGCGCGGCGAAGGTCGCGATCCAGCCCGCGCCGACCAGCGAGTTCTTCCAGATGGACACCGACTTCTACCCGCTGTACGTCGCCGCGAGCGGCGGGACGCCGCTGATCCAGGACGGCGAGGCGACCTTCGACGACAAGACGGGCGACGAGGTCGCGAACTTCTGGCGGACGCTCTACCAGGAGGGGCTGTCGAGCCCCGAGCAGTACCAGGGAGACGCGTTCGCCGACGGCTACGCCGCCATGGCGATCGTCGGGCCCTGGGCCGTCAGCTACTACAAGGACGTCGACTGGGGCGCAGTCCCGGTGCCGACGCCGGACGGCACGCCCGCCGATGACATCCACACGTTCAGCGACGCGAAGAACATCGCCATGTACACCGCGTGCCAGCACAAGGGCACGGCCTGGGACGTCCTGAAGTTCGCGACGAGCGAGGACCAGGACGCGAGGTTCCTCGACACGACGGGGCAGATGCCGATCCGGCCCGATCTCGCCTCCACCTACGCCGACTACTTCGCGAAGCACCCGCAGTACCGGCTCTTCGGCTCCCTCGCGACGCGCACGGTGGAGGTGCCCGCAGGGCCGAACACGGTGCAGCAGATGCAGACCTTCCGCAACGCGTGGACGTCGTCCGTGATCTTCGGCGGCGCGAGCCCCGCCCAGGCGCTCGACGACGCGGCCGCCACCATCGACACCCTGGAGCAGCAGCCGTGACCGCCGTGACCAGGCCGGCCCCGCCG
Source organism: Amnibacterium soli (assembly GCF_039544415.1). Classification (NCBI taxonomy): domain Bacteria; kingdom Bacillati; phylum Actinomycetota; class Actinomycetes; order Micrococcales; family Microbacteriaceae; genus Amnibacterium; species Amnibacterium soli. The sequence continues at coordinate 198,755 of NZ_BAABLP010000004.1, forward strand.
ACGCCGGTCGGCAGGATCGACCGCCGCAACCCGAACGACCGCCTCCGCCATCGAGTGCTCGGCAGGAACCCCCTCGGGCTCCTGTTCAGCGCCCCGTACCTCGTCTTCGTGGTCGCGGTCTTCGCCTCCCCGGTCGTCTACGCGGTCTGGATCGCGTTCCACGACTTCTTCTTCGCCGCTCCCGGCGCGGACGTCTCCTACCCGTTCGTCGGCTTCGCCAACTTCGTCTACGCCTTCTCGAACGCGCAGGTCATCCAGTCGTTCGGCAACGTCGGCGTCTTCCTGCTGATCAACGTGCCGCTCACCGTGGTGCTGTCGCTGCTCCTCGCGGCGGCCCTGAACCGGGTGATCCACCTGCGGGTCTTCCTGCGGATCAGCTTCTACGTGCCGTACATCACCGCCTCCGTGGCGCTGGTCGGCGTCTGGCTGTTCCTCTTCGGCGGCGACGGCCTCGTGAACTCCACCCTCGGGCCGCTCGCGCCGGCCCCGTCCTGGCTGGTGAACCAGTCGCTCGCGATGCCCGTGATCGCGATCTACGTCACCTGGAAGCAGCTCGGCTTCTACATCCTGCTGTATCTCGCGGCGCTGCAGAACGTGCCGAAGGAGCTCTACGAGCAGGCCTCCACCGACGGCGCCGGCGCGATCCGGCAGTTCCGGTCCGTCACCGTCCCGGGCGTCCGGCCCGCGACGCTGCTCGTGCTGCTGGTCTCGACGGTGACCGGCGCGAACCTCTTCACCGAGCCGTACCTCCTCACCGGAGGCGGCCCGAACGGGGCGTCGAACACCCCCGTCTACCTGATGTACCAGCTCGGCGTGGAGCAGGGCCTCCCCGACGTCGCCAGCGCGATCGGCATCGTGCTCGTCATCGGCGTCCTGATCATCGCGTGGCTGCAGAACCGATTCGCCGGAGAGAGGGACCGATGACGATCCAGCAGGCCCAGGAGGCCGCGCCCGGAAGCGGTGCGCCGACGACGAGCCGCCCGGCCGGACGGCGATCGACGGGATGGACGCGGACCCAGACCGTGCTCCGCGGGGCGGTCCTCGCGATCGGCGCCGTGGCCTTCCTCTTCCCCTTCTACTACATGGTCATCGGCTCCCTGCAGAAGAAGCCGGACCAGACCCTGTCCGGTCTGATCCCCGACCCGTCGAACCTGACCCTCGACAACTTCGCCGCGGTGAACAGCCGCATCAGCCTGCTCTCCGGCCTGCTGAACTCCGGACTCTTCACCGGCGGCGTGCTGATCTGCACCCTCGTGTTCGGCGTGCTGGTCGGCTACGCGCTGGCGGTGCTCGAGTGGCGGGGCCGCGGCGCCACGTTCGCGATCGTGCTGCTGGTGCAGGTCATCCCGTTCCAGCTGCTGCAGATCCCGCTCTACGTGCTCGTCGCGCGGAACTACGGTCTGGCGGACAACGTGCTCGGCATGATCCTGCCGTTCGCCATCAACTCGACGGCGGTCATCCTGTTCCGGCAGTACTTCCTCCAGGTGCCGAAGGAGCTGTTCGAGGCCGCCCGCATCGACGGCGCCCGGGAGCTGCGCCTGCTGTGGAGCGTCGCCATCCCGCTGGTGCGGCCCGCGCTCGTGACGGGCGTGCTGCTCACCTTCATCGGACCGTGGAACGAGTTCCTCTGGCCGTTCCTGATCACGAAGCAGGCGGACCGGCAGCCGCTGGCCGTCTCCCTCGCGAACTACATCACCTCGGTCGCCTCGTCGACCGCCAACCCCTTCGGTGCGGTCACCGCCGGCGCGCTCGTGCTCGCCGTGCCCGTCGTCGTCCTGTTCATCGTGTTCCAGCGCTACTTCGTCTCGAGCGACCTCGGCTCGGGCGTGAAGGGATGAGCCCCATGACCACCTCCTCCACCCGCACGGACGTCGGCTACCGCCTCGAGCGCGTCGGACTCGTGATGGAGCCGGAGCCCGGGAACGACCTCGAGTTCGAAGGGGTGCTCAACCCCGGCTCGGGTCGGGGACCCGACGGCGAGCTCTACCTGCTGCCGCGGGTCGTCGCCGCCGGCAACGTCTCCCGCGTGGGCCTCGCCCGCGTGCTCGTCGAGGACGGCGTGCCCGTCGGGGTCGAGCGCCAGGGGATCGTCCTCGAACCGGACCGGCAGTGGGAGCGCGGCGCCACGCACGCCGGCGTCGAGGATCCGCGGATCACGCGGATCGACGAGCTCGGGCTGCACGTCATGACCTACGTCGCGTACGGGCCGCTGGGTCCGCGGACGGCGGTCGCGGTCTCGGAGGACCTCCGGTCCTGGCGCCGCCTCGGTCCGGTCACGTTCGCGTACGACGACGCGCAGGACGCGGATCTCGGCATCGTCTTCAACAAGGACACGGTGTTCTTCCCGGAGGCCGTCACGTCGCCGGACGGGGTGCGCTGCTTCGCGGTGCTGCACCGACCGATGTGGAACGTGGGGGAGACCGTGCCCGGGGAGTCGCCGCAGGTGCCGGCCGGACTGCCGGACGCCCGGGAGAGCATCTGGATCGGGTACGTGCCGGTGGAGGACGTCGCCCGGGACCTCTCGCTGCTGACGCGGTGGACGCGGAACCGGTTCCTCGCCGGGCCGGAGTTCCCGTTCGAGGAGCTGAAGATCGGCGGCGGGCCAGCGCCCTACCGGGTGCCGGAGGGCTGGCTGCTGCTGCACCACGGCGTGACGGGCCGCATCGACAACGCCTTCGCGCAGCAGAAGCACGTGAACTACGCGGCCGGGATGATGCTGCTCGACGGCGACGACCCCTCCCGCGTCCTCGCCCGCACTCCGGTCCCCGTGCTCACGGCGGAGACGGACTGGGAGAAGAGCGGCATCGTGCCGAACGTGGTGTTCCCGACGGCGATCGAGGAGATCGACGGGCAGCCGTTCGTCTTCTACGGCATGGCCGACACGAAGATCGGCGCCGCCCGGCTGCTCAAGGACTGATCCCTCTTCGCGGATCCGCGGGGAAGCTGCGGATCCGCGAAGCACCCGAACGAAGGAGTTCACGCGTGTTGAAGCATCTGCTCGCGACGGCGTCCGCCGGCGCTCTGCTCGCCACGGCGCTCGTCGCCGCACCCGCCGACGCCGCGCCGCCGCCGGCCGCCCCGGCGCGGCTGACGAACACCGCCCACCTCGACCTCCTGCTGCAGGAGGTGCGGCCGCCGGCCGTCCCGGGGCACAGCACGTACGGCTCGGCGGCCGTCGAGCTGCCCTGGACCTACGCGGACCGGAACGCCGACGGGTCCTACCGCCGGGTCGGCGGCGGGACCTACGACGCCGCGACGAACACCTACGGGCAGGGGGCCTTCAACACGGACGACGTCGCCCGGGCGGCCGTCGTCTACGTCCGCGACTGGCGGCAGACCGGCAGGGCGGCGAGCCGCGAGCGCGCGGAGGCCGTGCTGCGCGGTCTCGCGGTCTTCCAGACCACGACCGGTCCGCACGCGGGGAACCCCGTGCTCTGGATGCAGCCGGACGGCACGCTGAACCCGAGCGCCGACCCGGTCGAGCTGCCCGATCCGAGCGACTCCGGTCCGAGCTACTGGCTCGCGCGCACCGTCTGGGCGTACGGGGAGGGGTACGCGGCCTTCCGCGACCGCGATCCCGGCTTCGCCCGCTTCCTCCAGGGCCGGCTCCGGCTGGCCGTCCGCGCGCTCGACCGCGAGACCCTGCGCACGGGGGCCGCGACCGAGACCGCCGACGGCGTCGGCGTCCCCGGTCGCCTGATCGTCGACGACGCGGGCGCCAGCGCGGAGGCGGTCCTCGGCCTGGCCGCCTACTCGAAGGCGGCACCGCACGACGCGGCGCCCCGTCGGGCGCTCACCGCGCTCGCGGGGTCGATCGAACGACTCGCGGCCACCACCCCGCAGACCGCTTCCTGGCCGTACGGCGCGATCCTCCCCTCCGCCGCCTCGAGGACGAGCTGGCACGCGTGGGCGTCGCAGACGAGCGCCGCCCTCGCGGCCGCCTCGTCCGCGCTGCACCGGCCATCGCTGCTGCGGTCCGCCGTCCGCGACACCGCCGGGTTCGAGCCGGACCTGCTGGCCGCGGGCGGCGCCGACGACCTGCTCGGCCCGACGCCGAGCGACCGGACGCAGATCGCCTACGGCGTCGACTCCCGGGTGCAGGGCCTCCTCGCCGTGGCGGACCGGACCCGCTCCCGCGGCGTGCGTGCGCTCGCCGCGCTCCAGGCCTCGTGGTTCTTCGGCGCGAACGCGAGCGGCTCGCCGGTCTACGACCCCGCGACGGGCGTCACCTTCGACGGGGTGCAGGCCGACGGGACGGTCAACCGGAACAGCGGCGCCGAGAGCACGATCCACGGCCTCCTCACCATGCTCGCGCTCGACGCGCACCCGTCCGTCGCACGGGCGGCCACCGCGATCCGGGGGCTCGGCGCCCGCGACGGGCTGCGCGTGATCGAGGCGGAGGGCGCGTCGACGACGGGTGCCGTGTTCACCCCGGACCCGGCCTCCACGGCGGAGTCCGCGTGGAGCGGCAAGGGCCTGCTGCTGCGGAAGGGACAGTCGGCGACCTTCCACCTCGGCGCGGGCCTCCACGAGGTCGAGGCCGTCGTGCAGCAGGTCGAGCGCGGCACCGCGACCCCGCCGGTCTCGCGCTGGAGGGGCGGCGGCGTCCGGCGCACCCTCACCTCGACGGTCGGCGCGAGGGGGATCACGCCGACCTCCGGAGCGCTCGCGCCGCAGACGATCGGCGCTGTGCGGGGGGACGTGCTCACCGTCCGAGCGCTCGGCGGAGCGGTGCGGATCGACGCGCTGCTCGTCCGGCCCGCGGTGCAGCGGGTGGCCTTCGACGGAGGGCCGACGCTGCTCGTCGACTCCGGCCGCGGCGGCACCGTCGCGGTCGACCGAGGCGCCCGCGTCGAGCGGTACCGCGCCGACGGGTCCTCCCTCGATCCGGTGACGGTCCGTGCCGGCCGGGTCGCGCTGCCGAAGGGCGGCTTCGCGCTCGTCCGCTGAGCGGACGACGTCCGCACTCCCCGTCCCGCAGGGCCGACCGACCGGCGGAACGGGGAGTGCGTCGTCCCGCGGGAACCCGAACGGGGTCCCGGGCTCCGTCAGGCGGACTCGAGCAGCTCGGTCAGCTTGTCGCCGCACGCGGCCTGCAGCAGTGCGTGCGCGTCGGGCTCGAGTCCGTCGAGGACGGGCATGTCGACGGCGAGCAGGACGCTGATGAGCATCCCCTGCCCGAGGAAGTCGCGGGCCTGCTCCGTGCTCAGCCCCGCCTCGTCGCGCAGCATCCGCCAGATCTCCAGGTAGCCGGCCCGCGCGGCGGTGCCCACGACCGGGTCCGCCCCCTGCACGAAGGCCTGCAGCAGGGACAGGTGCACGCCCCGCTCGCGGGCGAGCCTGCTCGCCGGCGGCATCGCCTACCTCGGCGTGATCCTGCCCGGTGCGGCGACCTACGGCGAGCAGCTGCCCGCCTACATCGCTGCCGGCATCGGCATGGGGCTCACGTTCTCGCCGCTCTCGAACGCGGTGCTCGCATCCGTCGCGCCCGCCGACCACGCGAAGGCGAACGGCACCAACTCCACGCTGCGCGAGATCGGCGTGGCCCTCGGCACCGCGGTGCTCACGGCCGTCTTCACGGGCGCGAACGGCACCCTCACCCCCTCCGGCTTCGCCGCAGCGGCGCAGCCGGCCGTCCTGGTGGGCGCGGCGGCGGTCGCGCTGGGCGCGCTGCTCGCGCTGCTGCTGCCCGCCGGACGCGCACCGCGCGGCATCGCGGCTCCGGAGGCCGAGGCGCAGGCGGTCCAGCACCGGGTGACCGAGCCCGTCGCCGTCTGAGCACGCCGCCCGGGCCGTTCCAGGAGGAACGGCCCGGGCGTCACCGGCAGACTCGACCCGTGGCGGGTGTGCTCCAGGGGTTCGCGGTCATCGGGGTGATCGTGCTCGTGGGCTACCTCCTCGGGCGCTTCGACCTGCTCGGCCCCGGCGCGCAGCTCGTCCTGAACCGCTTCGTGTTCTTCGTCGCGGCGCCGTGCCTGCTCTTCACCGTGATCGCGACCGCGGACACCGCGGTGCTGTTCTCCCCGATCCTGCTGGTCGCCGCGATCTCCGCGCTGTCGGTGGCCGGCGTCTACGTGCTCGTCGCCCGCCTGGTCTGGCACCGGCCGCTCGGTCCGCTCACCGTCGGCGCGCTGTCGTCGGGCTACGTCAACGGCAACAACATCGGGCTGCCCGTCGCGGTCTACCTGCTCGGGAACGCCGCATACACCGCGCCGATCATCCTGCTGCAGCTGATGGTCCTCGCGCCCACCGCGCTGGTGATCCTCGACGCGGCCACCCACGAGGGACGGCGCAGCGTCGCCGGCACGGTGCTCACCTCCCTGCGGAACCCGCTGATCATCGCCTCCGTGCTCGGCACCGTCGTGGCACTCGCGCACCTGCGGGTGCCCGCGCTGGTCCTCGAGCCCCTGCGCCTGCTCGGCGGCGCGTCCGTGCCCCTCATGCTCAGCGCGTTCGGGCTGTCGCTCTTCGGTGCGCGGCCGCTCGCGGCGGGGGAGGGGCGCGTCGACGTGCTGCTCGCGTCGTTCCTCAAGGCGATCGGCATGCCGCTCGTGGCATGGGCCGTCGGCGCCCTCGTGCTCCACCTCCCGGCCGCCGAGCTGCACGCCTCCGTGGTGCTGGCGGGCCTGCCGACGGCCCAGAACGTGCTGAACTTCGCCAGCCGCTACGGCACCGGGATCCCGATCGCCCGGGACACCGGGCTCATCACGACGATCGCCGCGGTGCCCGTGCTGCTGGTCGTCTCGCTGCTGCTCGTGCCGTGATCCCGGCCCGACCCCGACATCTGGGAAGACCCTGATCGGCTACCGGGTTCACCTACGCTGACGCGGCGACCCGCGCTCCACCTAGGAGGTCCCATGACCGCGATCGACGTCCCCGCTGCGGCACCGCTGCCGGTGCTGACCCCGGACACCCTCGTGCCCGCCGAGCAGCCGACGATCTACTTCCTCGGCGTCTCCACGGGCTCGTCCTCCATCCAGCGCGTCTTCCCGAGCTGGGCCGCCGAGCTCGGGCTCGGCGACGCGGTGCTGCGCGGCATCGACCTGCCCGTCGGCGCGCCCGCCGACCACACCCGCCGGATCGTCGAGTTCCTGCGGGACGACGCCCTCGGCGTCGGCATGCAGATCACGAGCCACAAGATCGGCGTCGGCACGGCCGCGCGCGACCTGTTCACGCACCTCCGCCCCCTCGCCACGCTCATGGGCGAGGTGAGCTGCGTGACGAAGGACGAGGACGGCGGCCTGACCGGCTTCGCGAAGGACCCGGTGGCGGGGGCGCTCGCGCTCGACGCGATCGTGCCGACCGGGCACTGGTCGACCGGTGCCGGCGCCGTCGTGCTCGGAGCGGGTGGAGCGGGCACCGCGCTGACCTGGTGCCTGGTGCGCCGCGAGCTCGGCGAGGACCGCCCGGGCACCCTCGTCGTCACGGACCGCAGCGCCGAGCGCCTGGAGCACCTGGCCGCCATCGCCCGCGAGGTCGGGCCCGACGTGCCGCTCGAGCTCGTGCAGGTGGCGTCCGCCGACGAGACGGACGCCGTGCTGGCCGCGCAGCCCGCCGGTTCCCTGGTCGTGAACGCGACCGGCCTCGGCAAGGACCTGCCGGGCTCCCCGATCGGCGAGGACGCGCTGCTGCCGCAGGACGCGATCGCCTGGGACCTCAACTACCGCGGCGACCTCCGGTTCCTCGAGACCGCGATCCGCCAGGAGGGCTCCCGCGGCGTCCGCGCCGAGGACGGCTGGACGTACTTCGTGCACGGCTGGCTGCAGGCGGTCAAGGAGGTCTTCCGGATCGACGTGCCGACCTCCGGACCGGACTTCGACCGCCTCAGCGACCTGGCCCGCGCCGCGCGCTGACGGCCCGTTCCGTCCTGCAGGGACCTCCGTCCTGCGAGACGGAGGTTCAGCGGCCGGCGAGCTCCTCGCGCACGTGCGCGACGATCTCGTCGGCCGCGGCCTCCACCTGCTCCAGTGTGGCGACGAAGTCGTCATGGCCGCCGTACCAGGGGTCCTCGACGTCGAGCGCGGACTCGTCGACCACCGCGAGCGACGGCGCGGCCGGGTCGAACGACCGGTACATGCGCACCTTCGCCGCGTCCGCATCGGTCGGCGCCTGCGTGCGGAGGCGTCGCGCGTGCTGCGCGGTCATCGGCAGCAGCAGGTCGCGCTCGGCGATGTCGCGCCCGGTGACCTGGTGCGCGGTCCGGCGCGGCACGGCGTAGCCCGCCTCCCGCAGCACCTGGGCCGCGCGCGGGTCGATCGGGTTGCCGAGCTCCTCCGAGGAGATCCCGCCGGAGTCCACGACGACCCGGTCGCCGAGGCCCGCCGCGGCGAAGCGGTCCTGCAGCACCACCTCCGCGATGGGGGAGCGGCAGATGTTGCCGGTGCAGACGGTCATGATCCGGTACGGCGCCTCGGCCATCAGAAGATCATCGGCCGGTCGTCGTCGAGCGGCGAGTCCGCGTCGACCTCCACGACCACGGGCACGTGGTCGCTCGGGGCCTCGCCCTTGCGCTCGTTCCGCTCGATGGAGGCGGACGACACCAGCTCCTGGAACGCGGGGGAGCCGAGCACGAAGTCGATGCGCATGCCCTCGTTGCGGGGGAAGCGCAGCTGCTTGTAGTCCCAGTAGGTGTAGCCGGTCGGCACCAGGGGGCGCACGACGTCCGCCATGCCGAGCCGCTCGAACCGCCGGAACGCGTCGCGCTCGGGCTCGGAGACGTGGGTCGAGCCCTCGAACACCGAGCGGTCCCACACGTCGCTGTCGAGCGGCGCGATGTTCCAGTCGCCCATCATCGCCAGCGGCTCGCCCTCGTGGTCCGCCAGCCAGCCCTGCGCGACGTCCGCGAGCGCGCTCAGCCACTCGAGCTTGTAGGGGTAGTGCGGGTTGTCGAGCTCGCGGCCGTTCGGCACGTAGAGGCTCCACAGCCGGATGCCCTCACCCACCGTCACGGCCATCGCCCGCGCCTCGAGCGGCAGGCCGCCGTCGTCCAGCGGCTTGCCGAAGCCGGGCATGCCGGGGAAGTCGCGCTGCACGTCGTCGAGGCCGATGCGGCTCGCGAAGGCGACGCCGTTCCACTGCGACAGCCCGTGGGTGACGACCTCGTAGCCGGCGTCCTCGAACGCCTGGTGCGGGAACTGGGCGTCCTTGCACTTGATCTCCTGCATGGCGAGGACGTCGATGTCCGCGCGCTGCAGCCAGTCGGTCACGCGGCCGACGCGAGCCGGACGGAGTTGACGTTCCAGGTGGCGATCCGCACGGGATGCAACGCTACCCATCGCAGCGGAGGATTCCGCGGGAGGAGGGCGCGGCCGATGAGCGTGCGACACGACGCGGTGCGGGCCTTCATCACGCTGAGCGGCCGAGGGCGGACCTGGCGCTCGCCGGAGGCGGTCGAAGAGGCGATCGCCCGCCGAGCGCCCTGGCCCGCGACGGCGCCGACGCCCTCGCCGGGCGTCGTCGTCGCGAGGACAGAGGACGACGGCTGGCCCGTCGTCCGGCTCGTGCCGCCCCGCGCCTCCGGTGCCGTGGTCGCCCTGCACGGCGGCGCCTACGTCTTCGGGCCCGAGCCGCAGCACTGGTCGTTCTGGCGCGCGATCGCGCTCGCGAGCCGCCGCACCGTGGTGGTGCCCCTCTACCGGCTCGCCCCCGAGGGCACCGCGGCCGAAGCGGTGCCGCACGTCGCGCGCCTCACGAGCGCGCTCGCGGAGGAGGGACCGGTCGCGCTCCTCGGCGACTCCGCGGGCGGCGGCATGGCGCTCGCCGCGGCGCAGCTGCTCGCGGTCGACGGGCACCCGGTCCCGCTGCTGCTGAGCGCCCCGTGGCTCGACGGCCGGGTGCCCGAGCCCTGGACCGCGCCCCGCGACCCGTGGCTGGCGGCGCCCGGCCTCCGTCACGCGGCCGACCTGTACCGCGGTGCGCTTCCCATGGAGCACCCCTTCGTCAGCCCCCTGCTCGGCGACCTGACGGGGCTCGGCCCGATCGTCGTCGCCAGCGGCACCCGCGACGTGCTGCACCGCGACGCGCTGCGGCTGGAGGAGCGGTGCCCGAGCCCCGTCCGCGTGCTGGTGGGGGAGGGGCTGCTCCACAACTTCCCCCTCCTGCCGATCCCGGAGGCGCGTCCCGCGCGTCGCGCCTTCGTCGACGCGCTGCGCTGAGGAGCGCGATCCACGTGCATCCGGCGTTCCGGCCGCCGGGCACCGCTGCATACGATGGGGGACCGTGCCCAGCGCCCGCGATCAGCTGATCGACCACATCAAGGCCGACGCCGTGTTCCACGGCGATTTCACCCTCACGAGCGGCAAGAAGGCGACGTTCTACGTCGACCTCCGCAAGGTGAGCCTCGACCACCGGGTCGCCCCGCTGATCGGCCAGGTGATGCTCGACCTGATCGCCGAGGTGCCCGACGTCGCCGCGGTCGGCGGCCTGACGATGGGCGCGGACCCGATCGCGACGTCGATCCTGCACCAGGGCGCCGCGCGCGGCAGCGCGCTCGACGCCTTCGTGGTGCGCAAGGAGCCCAAGGACCACGGCCGCGGCCGGCAGGTCGAGGGCCCGGAGGTCGCGGGCAGGCGCGTGATCGTGGTCGAGGACACCTCGACCACCGGCGGCTCCCCCCTGAAGGCGATCGAGGCGCTCGAGAAGGCCGGGGCGGAGATCGCGGCCGTGGCCGTCGTCGTCGACCGCAGCACCGGCGCGCGCGAGGTCATCGAGGGCGCCGGGTACCGCTACCTGGCTGCGCTCGACCTCGCGGACCTCGGCCTCGCCTGAGCATGCCGGTGCAGGCATGAGCGCCCTGAGCAGCGCGGGGGCGGTGCCGCTGGCGACCCTCGAGCGCAGCGGCTTCCCCGAGTCCCAGCACCTCGGCGCCGCGGTCGTCGTCGATCCGCGCGGCCGGGTGCTCACCGCCTCCGGGGACGCCGACGCGCTCGTCTACCCGCGCAGCGCCCTGAAGCCGTTCCAGACGGTCGCCGCGCTGCGGGCGGGCGTGCGGCTCGACGCGACGGGGCTCGCGATCGTCACCTCGAGCCACGTCGGCAGCCCGCGGCACGTGGACGCCGTGCGGACGGTGCTCGAGGGTGCGGGCGCCTCGGAGGAGGACCTGCGGACCCCGCCCGCATGGCCGTCGTCGCGGACGGCGATGGAGGAGGCCGTGCGGCGGGGCGAGGGCCCGAGCCGCATCGCCATGAACTGCTCCGGCAACCACGCCGGCATGATCGCCGCCTCCCTGGCCCTCGGCCGGCCCGTCGCGGACTACCTGGACCCGTCGAGCCCCGTGCACGCCCTGGCCGTCGAGGTGCTGCACGAGCACAGCGGCGCGGACCCCCTCCACCCGGGCACCGACGGCTGCGGCGGTCCCGTCTGGGCGGTGCCGCTCGTCGCGCTCGCGCGGGGCTACGCCTCCCTCGGCGCCGCGGAGCCGGCGCTGCTCGCCGCCGTGCGGTCGGATCCCGAGCTGATCGAGGGCGAGGGCACCGCGACGACCCGGGCGGTCGCCGCGCTCGGCGTCTTCGCCAAGTCGGGCGCCGAGGGCGTGTGGTGCGCGATCGCGCCGGACGGCACGGCGACCGCGGTCAAGGTGCTGGACGGCGCCCACCGCGCCGCGGCGGCGGTCGCCGTGTCGCTGCTGGCCGGCGTCGGCGCGGTCGACCGCGCCGGCGCGGACGCGTTCCTCGCCGACCCCGCGCTCGCGGTGCTCGGCGGCGGCGCGGAGGTCGGCCACGTGCGCGTGCTCGTCTGACCCGCCCTCCGAGCACGTCGGCAGGACGGGACGACGTCAGCAGGACAGGAGAGGCCGCTCCGTCCTGCTGAACGTCCTTCGTCCTGCCGTCGTGCTCGGCCGGAGGCGGGCGGTCAGTCCTCGGCGCCGGTGGTGAGCGTCGGCTGCGGGTCGATCAGGTCGGCGACGGAGGAGAGCACCTCGTCCGGGCGGAACGGGTAGCGCTCGATCTCGGCGGGGTCGGCGATGCCGGTCATCACGAGGATCGTGTGCAGCCCCGCCTCGATGCCGGCGACCACGTCGGTGTCCATCCGGTCGCCGATCATCGCGGTGTTCTCGCTGTGCGCACCGATGCGGTTCATCGCGGAGCGGAACATCATCGGGTTCGGCTTCCCGACCACGTACGGGGACTTGCCGGTCGCCCGCTCGATCAGCGCGGCGACGGCGCCGGTCGCGGGCAGCGGCCCCTCGTTCGACGGGCCCGTCGCGTCGGGGTTGGTCACGATGAAGCGCGCTCCGCCGCCGATCAGCCGGATCGCCTTGGTGATCGCCTCGAAGGAGTAGCTGCGCGTCTCGCCCACCACGACGTAGTCGGGGGCGGTGTCCGTGAGGATGTAGCCCGCCTCGTGCAGGGCGGTGGTCAGCCCGGCCTCGCCGATCACGAAGGCGCTGCCTCCGGGGATCTGGGAGGCGAGGAAGTCGGCCGTCGCCATCGCGGAGGTCCAGATCGACTCCTCCGGCACGGACAGGCCGGACGCGCGGAGACGGGCGGCGAGGTCGCGCGGCGTGAAGATCGAGTTGTTGGTGAGCACGAGGAAGGGCTTGCCCTGGTCGGTCCACTGCTGGATCAGCTGGGCTGCGCCGGGGATGGCCTGGTTCTCATGGACGAGCACGCCGTCCATGTCGGTGAGCCAGCAGTCGACGTCGGCGCGGGTTCCGGGCACGGCCTCAGGCTAGGACCCGCCGGGCCGCAGGGCGACGCCCCGAACCGGTGCCGCCCGATCAGGCCCGCCGTGCCGGGAACGTCGTCAGCCGCGTGAGCACCCGCTCGAGCGGGCCCTTGCCGACGAACCGCTGCCAGATCATCGCGGCGACGACCGAGGCGAGGGCGAGGCCGCCGAGCAGCGCCCAGGACTCGATCCACGGCGGGGTCCCCGCGGCGGGCGTCGCGAGCCAGACGGTCAGCACGATCAGCTGCGCCGTGTAGATCGTCAGCGGCATCCGGCCCGCCGCCACCAGCGGTGCGAGCACCGTGCGCGCGGGCCGGGCGGTCGCCTCCGCGGTGCAGAGCAGCTCGAGGCCGCCGACCACCGCGATCGCGAGCCCGCCCGAGCCGAGCACCTCCGCCGTCGAGTTCGCGTGCGCGGAGGCGTCGAGGCCGAGCAGGGCGGCGCCTCCGTAGCCGAGCGCGCTCGCCGCGGCCCCGCCGCCGAGCATGGCGACGAGCGTCGCGCGCCGCGCCAGGTCCGCGCGGGCGACGACCAGCCCCGCGCACAGGTACGCGGCGAACACGACGCCCGGGTAGTAGCCCGTGACGAACCACTCGCCGAGCAGGGAGGGGAGGCGCTGCGGCGAGAACGGCGTGCTCAGGTCCTCCCCGACGGCCTGCACGACGAGCGGCCCGGCGAGCGCGGCCACGACGCCGACGGCGGCGATCACCGCGGTCGGCGCGAAGACGATCGGCAGCAGCACGAGCAGCAGCGCGCCGTAGGTGTCGAGCACCACCGCGACCGGGGTGCCGAGGGTCCACAGCATCAGCCCGAGCACGATCAGCGCGAGCCCCCGGAGGGCGACGGAGGCGACCGCTTCCCGCCGGTCCGCGCCCCGTCGCGGTCGTGCACCGCCGGTGATGAGGCCGACGGAGCAGCCGAGCAGCGTCGCGAAGAGCACGGAGGAGCGGCCGTCCGCGAGCGACTGCCGGGTGCCGTCGGCGGCCGTGTGCGCCCAGAGCATGCCGAGGATCGCCAGCCCGCGGGCCGCGTCCACCCCGGCGAAGCGCCTGCTCACACCGTGCACGGTACGCGGCGGGGGTGCACGCACCGCGCCGTTCCCGAAATAATGCACCGTGCTCGACTGGCTCTCCGGCGTCCTGCCCGCGGCCGCGGTGGTCGTGCTGGAGGTCGCGCTGCTGCTCGTGGCGCTGGCCGTCGCGCCGCCGAACCGCCGGCCGTCGTCGGCGCTCGCCTGGATCCTCCTGATCGTCGTGCTGCCGTTCATCGGCCTGGTGCTCTTCGCGGTCATCGGGTCGCCGAAGCTGCCGAAGCGCCGTCGCGACCGGCAGCGGTCGATGAACGAGCGCATCGAGGACCGCTCCCGCGCGGTCGAACAGGTCGCCCACACGCACGGGGCGCCGCGCTGGCTCGCGCCGATCGCCCGGCTGAACCGCGAGTCGGGCGCGATGCCGCTCGTCGACGGCAACAGCGCGCTCCTGCTGCCGCACTTCGAGGAGCAGCTCGCCGCGCTGGTCGAGGCGGTCGACGCCGCCGAGCGGACCGCGCACGTCGAGTTCTACATCCTGGCGCTCGACGCGACCACGCGGCCGTTCTTCGCGGCGATGGAACGGGCGGTCGCCCGCGGGGTGGCCGTGCGGGTGCTCGTGGACCACCTCGGCTCGCTGAAGTACCCCGGCTTCCGGCGGGCCCGCAAGGAGCTCACGCGGATCGGTGCGGAGTGGCGGCTGATGCTGCCCGTGCAGCCCCTGCGCGGGCGGTACCAGCGGCCCGACCTCCGCAACCACCGCAAGCTCATGGTGATCGACGGCCGGATCGGCTTCGTCGGCTCGCTGAACATGATCGACCCGGGCTACGAGACCTGGAGCAGCCGCAGGCGCCACCTCCGCTGGCGGGACCTGATGGCGCGCGTCGAGGGCCCGGTGGTGCAGGAGATCGACGCGCTCTTCGACACCGACTGGTTCAGCGAGACCGACGAGATCCCCGGCAGCACCGCCGTGGAGGCGGCCGCGGACGACGAGGACGCGAGGACGCTGCTCGCGCAGATCGCTCCGTCCGGGCCGGCGTTCGACAGCGAGAACAACCTGGCGCTGTTCAACTCCCTGCTCTACGCGGCGGAGCACCGCGTCTCGATCACGAGCCCGTACTTCGTGCCCGACGAGTCCCTGCTCGGCGCGATCCTCACCGCCGCACGCCGCGGGGTCGCCGTCGAGCTGTTCGTCGGCGAGATCGGCGACCAGTTCCTCGTGTTCCACGCGCAGCACTCCTACTACCGGGAGCTGCTGGAGGCGGGGGTGCGGATCCACGAGTACGCGGCGCCGACGATCCTGCACGCGAAGCACATGTCGGTCGACGACCACGTCTCGGTCGTGGGCTCGTCGAACATGGACATCCGGTCGTTCCAGCTCGACCTCGAGGTCATGATGCTGGTGTCCGGGCGCTCGTTCTCGAAGCAGCTGCAGGCGGTGGAGGACGAGTACCGCTCGCGGTCGAAGGAGCTGACGCTCGAGCGATGGGAGCGCCGCGGCCCGGTGCACGCCTTCGTCGACGGCGTCGCGCGGCTGACCTCCGCCGTGCAGTGACCGGGGTCCGTCCCGCCGCCTAGCGTTGCGCGGGTGTTCATCGGGATCGACCTCGCCTGGGGCGCCAACGGCCGCACCGGGCTCGCCGCGCTCGATCCGACGGGCGCCCTCGTCGCCTCCACGAGCGTGCGGGCGGACGCGGAGATCGACGGCTGGCTGGCGGAGCACGGCCCGGCGGTGGTCGTCGGCGTCGACGCGCCGCTGATCGTGCCGAACGCGACCGGCCGTCGGGAGGCGGAGCGGCTGCTCGGGCAGGCCTGGGCCCGCTTCGACGCGGGCGCGCACCCGACCAACCGGTCGCGGCCCTGGATGGACCCGCCGCGGGGGCTGCGCCTCGCGGAGCGGCACTGCTGGTCGATCGATCCCGCGCACCGCGGCACCGAGCAGGAGCCCCTCTGCCTGGAGGTGTACCCCCATCCGGGCATGGTCGGCCTGTTCCGGCTCGGCCGCGTGCTGCCGTACAAGAAGGGCGCGTTCGCGGACCGTCGAGCGGCCTTCGAGCGCCTCCTGGCGCTGCTCGAGTCGATCGAGGTGCTGGCCCTACGGCGCAGCGACGCCTGGGCGTCCATCCGCGAGCGCTTCGCGGCCGCGGAGCGGCTCGTGCACCTCGACGTGCTCGAGGACGAGGTCGACGCGGTCTTCTGCGCGCACCTCGCCTGGCTGTGGGAGCAGCGGCCGGGCGCCCTGACCGTGTACGGCGACCTGGCCGGCGGCTACATCGTCGCCCCGCCCCCTCCGGAGCACGAGCCGACGCCCCGTCGCGCCGCAGCGGTCCCCGAGGTCGAGCGCGCGTCCGTCGGCGTGGGCCCGTGGGAGGGGGAGCGGCCGACGGACCCGCGGTACGACCCCGAGCTGCTCGCGCGGGGCGACGCCCGGAACGTGGTCGACCGCTACCGCTACTGGCGGATGGAGGCGATCGTCGCCGACCTGGACCGGCGCCGGCACCCCTTCTCCGTGGCGATCGAGAACTGGCAGCACGACCTCAACATCGGGTCGATCGTCCGCACCGCGAACGCCTTCCTGGCCGAGACCGTGCACATCGTCGGGCGGCGCCGCTGGAACCGGCGCGGCGCGATGGTCACCGACCGCTACCAGCACGTGGTGCACCACGACGACGTCGCGGGGCTGCTCGCGTGGGCCCGCGAGCGCGGGCTGCCCGTCGTCGCGGTGGACAACGTGCCCGGGTCGGTGCCGATCGAGTCGTTCGACCTGCCCGAGGCCTGCCTGCTGCTCTTCGGGCAGGAGGGGCCGGGCCTGACCGCGGAGGCGCTCGCGGGCGCGGACGCCGTGGTGGAGATCCGCCAGTTCGGCTCCACCCGCTCCATCAACGCGTCCGCGGCGGCCGCGATCGTCATGCACGAGTGGGTCCGCCGCTGGGCCCCGTCGTGACGTGCTCCGGATCCCTGCCGCGCCGTCGACGTCGGCGCGGCAGGGATCCGGAGCACCATCGCGGGTCAGCGCCGCTGGGGGCGGTTCGCGCGCAGCACCTCGAGGCGGGCGCGGTACTCGATCTCGTCGATCTCGCCGTTCGCGAACCGCTCGGAGAGCGTCGCCTCGGGGGAGCGGTTCGGGCCGGAGGCGGGACCGCCGTACGCCTCCCAGCGGCGGCGGGCGCCCCGGCGGAACAGCAGGGCCAGCGCGACGAACGCGGCGAGCCAGAGCAGCGGGATCAGGAAGAAGAACGGGAAGCCGGGGCCGGGGCCGCCGAAGCGGTTCGGGTCGGTCCAGGGCGCAGCAGCGGCGAGTGCGGTGAGCACGATGCCTCCAAGGTCGGGGTCGAACGGATCCGGTCGGACCGTGCTCCCACACTCCGCCAATCGTGTCCGCGGCGCGTCCGCCCTCGGGAGGCACTCGCGCTGCTCCCTGGGCAGCAGGCCTAGGGCTGCCAGCCCGGCGCGACGAGCCCCGTCTCGTACGCGAGCACGACCAGCTGCACCCGGTCGCGCGCGCCCAGCTTCCCCATCACGCGGGACACGTGCGTCTTCGCGGTCAGCGGGCTGAGGAACAGGCGCTCCGCGATCTCCTCGTTCGTCAGGCCGCCGGCGACGAGCACGAGCACCTCGCGCTCGCGGTCCGTCAGCACCGCGAGGCGCTCCGGGGCCTCCGCGCGGCGCAGCCCGCCGGCGACGCGGGCGAGGAGGCGCCGGGTGGGGCCGGGGCTGAGCAGCGCGTCGCCCGCCGCCGCGACGCGGACCGCGCGCAGCAGCTCGGCGGGCTCCGTGTCCTTCACCAGGAACCCGCTGGCACCGGCCCGCACGGCCTCGGCGACGTACTCGTCGAGCTCGAAGGTCGTCACCACCACGACGCGGCACCGCTCGAGGCCCGCGGTGCCGACGATCTCGCGCGTCGCCTGCAGGCCGTCGCCGTCGGGCATCCGCACGTCCATCAGCACCACGTCGGGGCGGCTCCGGCGGGCGAGCGCGACCGCCTCCCGGCCCGTGCTCGCCTGCCCCACGACGGTCATGTCCGCCTCGGCGTCGACGAGGGCGGCGAATCCCGCGCGGATCAGCGCCTGGTCGTCCGCGAGCAGCACCCGGATCATGCGGTCCCCTCCGTCGTCGGCACCTTGAGCGCCACCTCGACGCCGTCGTCGTGCGCCGTCACCTCGAGCGAGCCGCCGAGCGATGCCGCCCGCTCCCGCATGCCCGTGATCCCGTTGCCGGCGACGAGCGGCGGCGGCTCCGCTCGGGGGCGTCGATCCCGCACCGACGCGGTGACGACCGAGCCGTCGCGGGCGAGGGCGACCTCGACGGCTGCACCCGGCGCGTGCCGCCGCGCGTTCGTCAGCGCCTCCTGCACGACCCGGTACACGGCGAGCTGCACGGGCCGGCTCGGGCGGGGCTGGAGGCGGTCGTCCAGGACGACGCGGGCGCCCGTGCGCCGCACGTCCTCCACGAGCAGCGGCAGCGCGTCGAGGTCGGGGCCGGGCGCCAGCGGCGCGTCCTCGTCGCCGCGGAGGACGCCCAGCACGCTCCGCACCTCGTCGAGCGCCTCGCGGCTGGCGGTGCGGATCGTCTCGAGCGCCTCGGTGGCGGCCTCGGGGCGGCCGGGAGCCAGGTGCAGCCCGACGCCGGCCTGCACGGTGATGGAGGAGAGGGAGTGGGCGAGCACGTCGTGCAGCTCTCTCGCGATGCGCAGCCGCTCCTGCTCGATGGCGGTCCGCTGCCGCTGCACCTGCAGCCGGGCCTCCTCCTCCTCGCGCGCCCGGCGGGAGCGGAGGAACGCCCCGGAGCCGAGTGCGACGAGCAGGATCGCCATGGTCCCGAACCCGCGCACGGCCTGGGGCGGGGAGTCGCTGACGAACACGGTGGTCAGCGCGACGGCGTAGGCGGCACCGACGGCGACGAGCGCCCACACCGCGGCGCCCCCGACGAAGGCCAGCACGATCGCGACGGCGAAGGGGAGGAGCGCGAAGGGCGGCACCGGCTGCACCACGGCGGCCGCGGTGGACAGCGCCGCCGCGACGGCGACGGCCGGGCCCGGCGCGCGGCGCGCGAGCAGCCCGACGACGAGCGCCGAGGACCAGCCGAGGAGCAGGTAGGCGAGGCCGCGGACCGGGTCGCCCAGCCGGGCGAGGTTGCCGGCGACCGCGCCGACCAGCACGGCGGAGAGCGCCAGCGCGACCACGGCGCGATGGCGGAACCGGTGCCCGGGGACCGCTCGCGTCACCGTCCGACCGTAGCCATCCCGGGAAGCGGGCCCGTACTCCCGCGGAAGTACCCGCTCGTCCTCCTCCGAGCGCGGAGGTCGCGACCGGTGGCACGCTTGACGCGTGACCGACGTGCTCGAGGACATCCGTCTCGACCAGGACCTGCTGCTCGGCAAGCCCTGGACGCTCGTCGTCTGGGACGACCCCGTGAACCTGATGACCTACGTGACGTGGGTGTTCACGACCTACTTCGAGTTCTCCAAGCCGAAGGCCGAGCGCCTGATGCTGCAGGTGCACACCGAGGGCAGGGCGGCCGTCGCATCGGGCAGCCGCGAGGAGATGGAGCGGCACGTCGAGGCCATGCACGGCTACGGACTGCAGGCCACGCTCCAGCAGTCCTGACCCGCCTTCCAGCACAGCGGAGGGGGTCGGGTCAACCCCCCTCCCGCACTCTGGGAAGCGGCCGCGCGTCCCCGGCGTGCACCCTGGAAACGGGGGCAACGCCCAGTCGGTGCGTGCTCCGCTCGACCTGTGGCCGCTACGGCCGCCGATGGACGACGAGAAGGAAAACCATGAGCAGTTATCCGACCGACGACTCCGTTCAGCCCACGACCCCCATCTTCGACGAGACGGTGACCGCGACCGCGGTGCACCCGACCGATGACGACGAGACGGGGTCCGGCTCGAAGACGGATCAGGCCAAGGACCAGGCGAAGCAGACGGCAGCACAGGCCAAGGACACGGCGAAGGAGACCGCCGGCGTCGCGAAGGAGCAGGCCGGTCAGGTCGCCGGTGCCGCCAAGGACGCCGCCGGCCAGGTGGCCGGCACCACCAAGGAGCAGGCCTCCCGCGTCGCGAAGGACGCGCTCGGCCAGGCCCGCGAGCTGTACGGCCAGGCGACGAGCGAGCTCTCGAGCCAGGCCTCGACGCAGCAGAGCAAGGCGGCCTCGACGCTGCAGACCTTCGGCGCCGACCTGTCGAAGCTCGGCCGCGGCGAGAGCGTCGACAGCGGGCTCGCGACCGAGCTGGTGCAGAACCTCTCCCAGCGCGCGAGCGGCGTCGCCACGTGGCTCGAGCAGCGCGAGCCGGCCGACGTCCTGCAGGAGGTCAAGCAGTTCGCGGCACGCCGACCGGGCCTCTTCATCGCCCTGGCCGCGACCGCCGGCATCGTCGGCGCCCGCCTCACGAAGGCGCTCGTCGCCGACGCGAAGTCGGAGGCCGGGACGGACGTCGTCGACAGCGGACACCTCGGCACCTCCGGCGCCGGCACCGCGTTCCCGAACGGCACGACGCGGGGCGTCGACTACGGCACCGGCTACACGCCGGGCGCCTACGTCGGCGACGACCCCTTCGTCGAGCCGACCACGCCGGGCTACGGCACCGCACCGGGCTACGGCGAGACGGGCGACCTCGGCACCACCGGTGGGGTTCGATGAGCATCCCCTCGGGCTCCGCCCACGCCGCGGGTCATCCCGACCCCGCGGCCGAGCGCGCGGCCAACACGGGCCTCGGCGAGCTGCTCGCCGGCGTGACGCGTGACCTGTCCACCCTCTTCCGGCAGGAGGTGGAGCTGGCCAAGGCCGAGCTCACCGACTCGGCGAAGAAGGCGGGCAAGGGCGCCGGCATGTTCGGCGGCGCCGCGGTCGCGGGCTACTTCGCACTGCTGTTCCTGTCGATCACCGTCTGGTGGGCGCTCGGGTACCTGATCGGCAACGCGTGGTCGGCCCTCGCCGTCACGGTGGTCTACGCCGTCGTCGCGCTCGTGCTGTTCCTGCGCGGACGCAAGCAGTTCAAGACGATCCAGGGCGCGCCCCAGACCGTCGACTCCCTCAAGGAGATCCCCGAAACGTTGAAGCCTGGAGGCACAGCATGAGCGACCCCGACACCATCCGCGCCGAGATCGAGCGGACCCGAGCCAACCTCGGGACCGACGTCGACGCCCTCGCCGACAAGGTGAGCCCGCAGCAGATCGCGGAGCGCCAGAAGGAGAAGGTCCGCGGCCGTCTGACCGACGTCCGCGAGTCCATCATGGGCGTCGCGCACGACGCGCAGGACAAGGTCGGCTCGGTCAAGGACGGCGTGCGCGGCGGCACCGGCTCCGCGGCGGACGGCGTCTCCGGCGCCGCGTCCAGCACGGTGCAGTCGGCGAAGGGCCACCCGGTCGTCGTCGGCCTGATCGCGTTCGGCGCGGGCTGGCTGCTGTCCAGCCTCCTCCCCTCCTCGCAGGCCGAGCAGGACCTCGCCTCGACGGCGAAGGAGAAGGCAGCGCCCCTGGCCGGTCAGGTCAAGGAGAAGGCGAAGGAGGCCGGCCAGGAGGTCGCCCAGCACCTCAAGGAGCCGGCGCAGGACGCCGCCCAGCACCTGAAGGGCACCGCGCAGGACGCGGCCTCGACGGTCAAGGAGCAGGGCACGTCCGCCGCGCAGGACGTCAAGGGCACCGCCCAGGACGCCAGGGGCACGGTGCAGGACCAGGCCGCCGGCGCCAAGGACGACCTGCAGGGCCAGGCCCAGGAGGCCCGGCAGAACCTGCAGTCCTAGCTCCACCGCTCCACCGGGACGCCCGCGGCACCGATCGGTGCCGCGGGCGTTCCTGCGTCCGCCCGGGATGCGAAGGTGGAGGCGTGAGGATCCTGGGCGAGTTCCGTCGGAAGCACGGCCGGATCGAGCGGCGCTTCACGCCCGCCGAGCGCCGCATGATCGGCAACCTGCTGCGCGGCCTCGACGAGACGCTGGACCGCTCCGACCAGCTGGCCGGCTACGAGGACGCCGTGCTGCGCCGCCTGCTGCCGAACGCCTACCCGGAGGACCCGGAGGCGGGGGCGCAGTGGGCGTCCGCGACGCGCCAGCGCCTCGCGACCGCGAAGCAGGAGACGGCGCGCCGGGTCGCCGCCGACCTCGAGGCCGCGCCCAACGGCCTGGTCCGGCTCGACGAGGACGGCGCCGTGGTCTGGCTGCGGGTGCTCGGCGACCTGCGGCTCGCGCTCGCCGAGCGCGTCGGCATGGACGCGCTGCAGCACGACGTGACGCAGCCGCACAGCATGGTCTACGCCTGGCTCACCTGGCTGCAGGGCAGCCTCGTCGACGTCCTCGACGGAAGCTGACGGCGTTCACGGATCAGGGGGATCACGAAGCGCTTCCCCTGATCCGTGAACGTCAGGACGGCTCAACCGCCGATGAGGCTCGGCTGCAGGTCGCGCAGGGTGCGGTGCCGCGTCATGCGGGCCGCCACCGCGGAGGTGAGGGCGACCGCGGCGACGAGCCAGATCGCGAGCACGCCCGCGTCGCCCCAGGCGAGGGCGAGGTCGCCGCCGTACATGACCTGCCGCAGCCCGTCGACGGCGTAGGCCATCGGCAGCGCGTGGTGCACGGCGGCGAGCGGTCCGGGCAGCGTCTGCCACGGGAAGGTGCCGCCCGCGGTCACGAGCTGCACGAGCATCAGGATCAGGCCGAGGAACTGCCCGACGCTGCCGAGCGCGGCGTTCAGCAGCAGCAGGATCGCCGCGAAGGTGGCCGCGGTGAGCAGCAGCAGCCCGATCGTCGCGACGGGGTGGACGATCGAGATGCCGAGCGGCCCGGTCGCGATGAGGAACAGCGCGAGCATCTGGGCGGCACCGAGCAGCGCGGGCGTGAGCCAGCCGGCCAGCGCCACGCGGATCGGCTGCCGCACGGCGGTGATCGCCCGGCGCGACAGCGGCCGCAGGATCAGGAACAGGGCGTACGAGCCGATCCACGCCGACAGGCTGAGGAACAGCGGTGCCAGGCCCGCGCCGTACGTGCCGGCGCTCGCGGTGTCCGTGGTCCGCACGGCGACCGGGTCGCCGAGCGCCGTCGCCTGGGCGGTGCGCTGCTGGGCGGTCGTGGCCGGGATCGCGTGCGCCCCCTTCGACAGGCCGTCGCGCAGCGACGAGGCACCGGAGGCGAGCTCCGCGGTGCCGCTCGCGAGCGAGCTGCTGCCGCTGGCCGCCGACGCGGCGCCCGAGGCGAGCCGCTTCGTGCCCGCGGCGAGGGAGTCGGTGCCCGAGGCGAGGGAGGAGGCGCCGGACGCCACCTGCTTCGTGCCGCTGGCGAGGCTCGAGGCACCGGAGGCGACGGAGCGCGTGCCGGACGCGACCCGGTCGGCGCCGCTCGCCGCGCGCTTCGCGGCCGCCGCGACCTGCCCGGCGCCCGTGCTCACCCGGCTCGCGCCGGAGGCGACGGACGAGGCGCCGGAGGAGAGCGACTCGGCGGAGGCCGCCGCCCGTCCGAGCGCCGCCTGACCCGGCTGCAGCACGGCGAGGGCGCGCTGGATCTGCGCGGGCGAGAGGCCGTCCGCGGCGAGCTGCTGCGCGAGCGCGGTTCCGGCGGCGGTCGAGCCCGCGGCCTGGCGCAGCGCCGACGCCAGCGCCGCGTTGCCGGACGCCACCTGCTTCGCGCCGGAGGCGACCGAGGAGGCGCCGGACGGCAGGGCCGCGCTGCTGCTCGCCAGCGTGTGCAGGCCGGAGGCGAGGGAGGACGCGCCGCTCGCGGTCCGCTTCGCGCCCGAGGCGAGCGTCGCGGCCCCGGACGAGGCGGAGGAGGCGCCGGCCGCGAGCCGGTCCGCGCCGGAGGCGGCGCTCGCCGCACCGGACGCGGCGGACCGAGCACCGGACGCGAGGGTGGCCGTGCCGGAGGCCAGCTGCTCCGCGCCCGACTCGGCCGACCCGGCGCCGGAGGCGAGGGAGGAGGCGCCGTCGGCGGCCTTCGCGAGGTCGCCGCGGATGGTCGACAGCGACACGAGGAACCGCTTCGCGGCGGTGCGGCCGACCTGCGACGCGATGCGGTCGCGCACCTCCGTCGTCACCTGCTTCGCGATGGTCGAGGAGAGGTAGCTGTTCGCGTCGTTCGTCGTCAGGCGCAGCTGCGCCTTCGTGGGGTCGGTGGTGCCGACCGAGGCGAGGTCTTTCGAGAAGTCGCGCGGGAAGGTGACGACGAAGTCGACGCCGCCGTGCTGCAGCTCGCGCTGCGCCTCCGCGGCGCTCAGCACGTGCCAGTCGAACGAGCCGTCCTTCACGAGGTCGTCGGCCGCCTGCCGGCCGCGGTTCACGGTCGTGCCGTCGTCGGTGCTGCCGGTGTCGGCGACGACGATGCCGGCGGGCACGCTGCTGAAGCGGCCGTACGGGTCGAGGTTGCCCCACAGGTACATGCCGCCGTAGAGCAGCGGCACCGTCATCAGCGCCACGAAGGCGAGCACCCCGAGCTTCGTCGAGGTGAGGCGGCGCAGCTCCGTGCGCAGCAGGGTCAGGATCGTCATGCCAGGTCTCGGATCGGGTCGTTCTCGGAGGCGGAGGGGATGGACTCGCGGACGGCGGCGCCGCCGATCACGAGCACGGGCAGCCCGCGGGCGGTGAGGTCCTCGGCGACGCGGCGCCACTCCCGCGCGTGGCCGCCGTGCCGCTCGGGGGAGGTGAGCACGAGGGCGCGCACGCCGTCGCGCAGCGCCGCGAGCTCCAGCAGCAGCCGGATGCGGTCCGTGGGCGGCAGGTCGAGGATCGGCGCGCGGGTCCACCGGTCGAGGTCCAGGGCGGTGAGCAGCGCGTCCGCGTCCCGCCGCCGGCTCGGTCGCCCGGCGAACCGCAGCTCCTCCCGCACCACGCTGCGGACGGGCAGGGAGGGGGCGGGCTCGGCGACGACGGGGGTGTCGACGAGCGCGACCGCGCGGCGCAGGGCCGCCGGGTCGGCGCTGCCGTCGAGCAGCACGGTGCCGCCGTCGGGCACGAGGCGGCCGGCGGCGATCAGCGAGGCGAGCATGGGGCCGCGGTCGCCCTCCGCCACCGCGACGGCCGCGGCGTGCTCGCCCAGCCGCGCGCTGAACGGGGCGAGCGCGGGGACGCGTTCCTCCCCGACGCGGGCGTCCGTGATCTCGAGCAGGGTCATCGGGCGGCCTCCTCGACCAGTCGTGCGGCGTGGCGGGCGAGCACGTCCTGCGCCTCCCGCCACGAGAGCCCCAGCGCGCCGAGGCCCGCCAGGACGACGAGCCGCCGCCCCTCGGCGCGGCCGAGCGGGGAGCGGACGCTCTCGTCGAGCACCGCGAAGGCCGCGCCCTCGACGAGCCGCGCCACCACCTGCGGCGGCAGGTCGGTGCGGCCGGTGCCGTTCCGGGCTGCGGCCTCGACGTCCGCCACGATCCGCTCGTGCAGCGGGCCGAGCGCGCCGCTCAGCACCTGCTCGCGCAGCGGCCCGCGCACGACGGACCAGGTCATGGCGCGCACGTGCTCGACGTCGTCCCAGACGAGCCGGCCGACCAGCGCGAGGTCGAGCACCGGGTCCGCGTCGTGGATCGCGTCGACCGCGGCGGCCACGCGGGCGGCGCCCAGCGCGGCCAGCTCGGCGATCAGCGCGTCGCGGGAGGGGAAGTGCCCGTAGACGGACCGGCGGCTCAGCCCTGCAGCCGCCGCGATCGTGTCGAGGGAGGCGTCGGGATCGCGGTTCAGCTCGATCCGGGCGGCGTCGAGCAGCGCCGTGCGGTTCTTCGCCGCGTCGCTGCGCGGGGCGCGCGTGCGGACCGGGTCGCTCATGTCACCAGGCTACGCCTTAACTTGCACACGTGCGTGCAACTTGAACAGGGGGTCCGGCGGCTCGATAGGGTTGCACTTCAAGAGGAAGGGATCCTCCTATGCCCGCAATCGTCCTGATCGGTGCCCAGTGGGGCGATGAAGGCAAGGGCAAGGCGACCGACCTGCTCGCCGGCCGCGTCGACTACGTCGTCAAGTTCAACGGCGGCAACAATGCCGGCCACACGGTCGTGATCGGCGACAAGAAGTTCGCGCTCCACCTGCTGCCCTCCGGCATCCTCAGCCCCGGCGTCGTGCCCGTCATCGCGAACGGCACCGTGATCGACCTCGAGGTGCTCTTCTCCGAGCTGGAGGCGCTGACCGCGCGCGGCGTCGACGTGTCCCGCCTCCGCGTCTCCGCGAACGCGCACGTCATCACGCAGTACCACCGCACGATCGACCGGGTGACCGAGCGCTTCCTCGGCAAGCGCCAGATCGGCACCACCGGCCGCGGCATCGGCCCGACCTACGCGGACAAGATCAACCGCGTCGGCATCCGCATCCAGGACCTGTTCGACGAGGGCATCCTGCGGCAGAAGGTCGAGGGCGCCCTCGACCAGAAGAACCACCTGCTGCTGAAGGTCTACAACCGCCGCGCGATCGGTGCCGACGAGGTCGTCGCCGACCTGCTGCAGTACGTCGACCGCCTGCGGCCGATGGTGGCCGACACCGCGCTCGAGCTCAACACCGCGCTCGACGAAGGCCGCACCGTCCTGTTCGAGGGCGGCCAGGCGACGATGCTCGACGTCGACCACGGCACCTACCCCTTCGTCACCTCGTCCAACGCGACGAGCGGCGGCGCCGCGACCGGCTCCGGGGTCGCGCCGAACCGGATGCAGCGGGTCATCGCGGTCGCGAAGGCCTACACGACCCGGGTCGGCGCCGGGCCGTTCCCGACCGAGCTGCACGACGCGTCGGGGGAGTTCCTCCGCTCGCGCGGGTTCGAGTTCGGCACCACCACGGGGCGCCCCCGGCGGACCGGCTGGTTCGACGCCCCGATCGCCCGCTACTCGCAGCGCATCAACGGCGTCACCGACTTCGTGCTCACGAAGCTCGACGTGCTCACCGGCCTCGAGCGGATCCCGGTCTGCGTCGCGTACGAGGTCGACGGCCGTCGCGTCGACGAGGTGCCCGTCAGCCAGTCCGACTTCCACCACGCGACCCCGGTCTACGAGGAGTTCGCGGGCTGGGACGAGGACATCACCGGCGCCCGCTCGTTCGACGACCTGCCGAGGGCGGCGCAGGAGTACGTGCTCGCGCTCGAGGAGATGAGCCGCGCCCCGATCTCCGTGATCGGCGTGGGCCCCGCCCGCGACGGCGTCATCGTCCGCCGCGACCTCCTGGGCTGACGCTCTCGCGTTGACGGATCAGGGGATCCGGCAGACCGGATCCCCTGATCCGTGAACAGGGTCAGTGGTCGCTGCGGGCGGGACGGAGGCGGGCCTCCTCGAGATCGAGCAGCGCCTGCGCCCGGTCCTCGATGCGGGCCGGGTAGAGGCCCTGCCGTCGCAGCTCGAGCAGGTGCTCGCGCTCGGCCTCCACGACCGCGAGGCGGAGCCGGCGGAAGAGCCGGTGCGGTGTCGCCTCGAGCGGCAGGTGACCGCTGTGGCTGCGCTCCCACGCGGCCTCCGCCCGGAGGTAGGAGGCCTGGCGGACCCGCTCGATCACCTCGGGGTCGACGTCGGTCGTGCTGTCCACGACCCCCGACGGGTCGTCGAGCACCGCGAGGCCGGTGAAGCTCAGCTCGTCGAGCAGGGCGGCGAGCTGCTGCTGGTCCTCCTCCTCGTCGATGCCGCTGATCCGCAGCGCGCGGATCAGTGCGGGGAGGGTGCCGCCCTGCAGCAGCAGCGTCACGACCGCGACGACGAAGGCGATCAGGATCAGCTGCGACCGGTACGGCACGTCCGGCAGCGACTGGGCGGCCGCGAGCGTCACCACGCCGCGCATGCCGCTCCAGCCGAGCACGACGCCGCCGCGCCAGTCGATCGACTGGCTCCGCAGCTGCTCGAGGTCCGCCCGCTGCCGGGTGTAGCGACGCCGCAGGGCGCTGATCCGCTTCCGGCGGAACCCGGCAGCCGGTTCCCGCAGCCGCGCCTGGAGGAACTGCAGGGAGCGCAGCGTCCGCGCCTCGGCGTGCTGCTCGCGCAGCTTGAGCAGCAGCACCAGCGGGCCGACCCACAGGAACCGGAGCGCGATCAGGATGACGGTGGCGAGGAGTCCGAGCGCGATCGTCGACGTCAGGGACAGCTCCGAGGAGTTCGCGTCCACGTCCTCCACCAGCGACCGGATCTGCAGGCCGATCAGCAGGAAGACGGCGTTCTCGAGGAGGAACTGGATCGTGCTCCAGTTGATGCGGTCGCTCGTCCTGGTCAGCACCGAGACGGACCCCGGGTTCGCGTACCCGGTGTAGAGCCCGGCGACGACGACGGCCAGCACGCCGGAGGCGCCGATCGCGTTCGTCGGCGCGAAGGCGAGGAACGGCACGGTGATCGAGATCGCGGTCGCGAGCACGGAGTCGTCGAGCCGCGAGCGGACGGCCACCGTGACGACGCCGACGATCAAGCCGATCACGACCGCCGTGACGACCGCGAAGGCGAACTGCTCGGCCGTCAGCAGCAGGTTCACCTCGGCCTTCGCCCCGACGAGCGCGACGGCGGAGCCGAACAGCACGAGCGCGGTGGCGTCGTTGACGAGGCCCTCGCCCTCGAGCACCACGAGCAGTCGCGGCGGCAGCCCGAGCCGTCGACCCACCGCGGTCGCCGCGACCGCGTCCGGCGGGCTCAGCACCGCGCCGAGCGCGATGCCCGCGGCGAGGTCGAGCCGGTCGAGGCTGTCGAAGAGCACGAACCCCGTGCCGAAGGCGGTCACGACGACGAGGACCACCGAGAGGCTGACGATCGTGCCGAGGTTGCGCCGGAAGTCGACGAAGGAGAGCCGGATCGCCGCCGCGTACAGGATCGGCGGCAGCAGCACGTCGAGCACGAACTCGTGCGGCACCTCGAGCTCCGGGACCCCGGGCGCGTAGGAGATCCCGACGCCGATGACGACCAGGAAGATCGGGGCGGCGATGCCGAGGCGGCGCGAGAACGCGGCGACCAGCACGATCACGACGATGCCGATGACGCCGACGACCTCGATGACGCCGAAGTCGATTCCCGCGGCGTGCTCCATCCCCGTCGAGGATACCGGGAGGGTCGCGCCCATCAGGTGCCCGGATCGGCCGGGACGAGCGCCCGCAGGCGGCGCAGCAGCTCGCGCTCGATGTCCTGCAGCGGCCGCTCCTCGTCGTCGGCGAGCCACTGGCGGAACGCGGTCGTGAAGACGGCTCCGCCGACCTCGGCGGCGAGCCGGGACTCCGGTGCCGTCACACCGCGCTCCTCGAGGCAGGTCTCGATGGTGTCCGTGATCGCGGCGCGCTTCAGCGACTCCCGCTCCCGCAGTGCGGGATTCGCGTCGATGACGGTCTGCCGCCGCTGCGACCACGGTCGCCGCTCGGGCGGGAAGAAGTCGGCGGCGCCGACGAGGGAGGCCTCGACGAGCTCGAGCGGACCTGCGCCCTCGGGGGCGGCGCGCACGCCGTCGACGAACCCCTGGCGGTACTGCTCGCCGCCGCTGAAGAGCACCTCGCGCTTGTCGGCGTAGTGCCGGAAGAACGTCCGCTCCGTCAGGCCCGTCGCCGCGGCGATGTCCTGGACCGTCGTCTCCTCGTACCCCCGCTCGAGGAACAGGGCGATCGCGGCCGCCTGCAGGCGGTCCTTCGTCCCCGGCTCCCAGCGCGTCACGGTCCGAGGGTACCCATGACAGCGACTGACATCGGAGTGTACAGTGATGTCAGTCACTGACGAAGAAGGAGGAGCGCATGCGCGTGTTCATCACCGGAGCATCGGGCTGGATCGGATCGGCCACCACCGCCTCGCTGCTGGCCCGCGGTCACGAGGTCGTCGGCGCCGCCCGGTCCGACGCGTCCGCCGCGAAGCTCGAGCGGCTCGGTGCCGCAGTCCGCCGCACGGACCTCGACGACCTGGCGGGCCTGCGGGCCGCCGCCCTCGAGGCCGACGCCGTCGTCCACCTCGCGAACAAGCACGACTTCAGCGATCCGACGGGCACGAACCGCGCGGCCGTCCAGACCTTCGTCGACGCCCTGACCGGCACCGACAAGCCGTTCCTGCTCGCCTCCGGGCTCGCGGGGTACCGGCTCGGGCGGCCGATCGCCGAGACGGACCGCATCGACGCGCGGGGCCCGGAGGCGATGCGCGGCGGCACCGAGAACCTGGCCCTCGACGCCGCGGCCGGGACGGGGCTGCGAGCCGCGAGCCTCCGCTTCGCACCGACCGTCCACGGCGCCGGCGACCACGGCTTCATCGCCTTCCTGGTGCAGGCCGCGCGGCAGGCGGGCGCGGCGCTGTTCGTCGGCGACGGCGAGAACGCGTGGTCGGCCGTCCACGTCTCCGATGCCGGGGACGCGGTCGCCCGCGCCGTCGAGCGAGCGCACGGCGGCACCGCCGTCCACGTCGTCGCGGAGCAGGGCGTCCCGACGCGGGAGATCGCGGAGGCGATCGGGCGGGGCCTCGGGCTGCCGACCCGGTCCGTCGATCAGGAGGAGGCGACGCGGCGCCTCGGTTTCATCGGGCACGTCCTCGGCATGGACCTGGCGGCGACCAGCGAGGTCACCCGGGGCGAGCTGGGGTGGACCCCCTCCGGCCCGACCCTGCTCGAGGACCTCGCGACCGACGCCTACTTCCGCGCCTGATCCCCGTCCTTGCTCACGCTTCGTGCCGCGCGCCCGGTCGTCGTGCGGCACGAAGCGTGAGCGACGAGGGGGAGCCCTAGGGTCGGAGCATGAGCGAGGACGAGGCCGCGGAGCTGCAGTCGCTGCGCAGCAGCATCGACAACATCGACGCGGCGCTCGTGCACCTGCTCGCCGAGCGCTTCAAGTGCACGCAGCGCGTGGGGCACCTCAAGGCCACCGCCGGCATGCCCGCCGCCGACCCGGACCGGGAGCGCCAGCAGATCGCCCGCCTCCGCGCGCTCGCCGAGGACTCGCACCTCGACCCCGCGTTCGCGGAGGCGTTCCTCGCCTTCATCGTCGCGGAGGTCATCCACCACCACGAGCGCATCGCGGAGGACGTCGCCGGCGGCTGAGCCTCCTCCGCCCGTCAGCGGCTGCTCCGCCCGCTGGTGCGGGCGGAGCAGCCGCTCAGAGGCGGGTCAGGCGCCGACGCGCGGGCCGAGCCGGGCCGGAAGCGTGCCCTCGTAGGCCGAGCGCAGGTCGCCGATCGGCACCTCGAAGCGGTCCTGCACCTCGAGGGTGCCGCTCTCCGCGTCCGTGACGCCGATGCGCAGGCGGGGCACGCGACGGCCGGCGCACAGGCCGACGAACTTCACGTCCTCCTCGCGCGGCACGGCGACGAGCACGCGCGCGGTCGACTCGCTGAACAGCGCGGTCGCGATGTCGACGCCGTCGCGCTCGAGCACCTCGCCGAGGAACACGCGGGCGCCGACGCCGAAGCGCAGCACCCCCTCCGCCAGCGCGACGGCGAGGCCGCCCTCGCCGAGGTCGTGCGCCGCGGACACGAGCTGCTCGTCGCGCGCGGCGGCGAGCAGGCCGGCCAGGTCGCGCTCGGCCTCGAGCCGGGCGACCGGCGGCCGACCGCCGAGGTGGTCGTGCACGACGCCCGCCCAGGCCGAGCCGTCGAGCTCGAGCGCGGTCGTGCCGAGCAGGTACAGGTTCAGGCCGTCGTCCTGCCAGCCGGACGGGATCCGCTTGGCGACGTCGTCGATGACCCCGAGCACGCCGACGACCGGCGTCGGGTGGATCGCGGTGCTGCCGGTCTGGTTGTACAGCGAGACGTTGCCGCCGGTGACGGGCACCTCGAGCGCGAGGCAGGCGTCGGCGAGGCCGTCGACGGCCTCGGAGAGCTGCCACATCACCTCGGGGTTGGTCGGGGCGCCGAAGTTCAGGCAGTCGGTGACGGCCAGCGGCGTCGCTCCGGTGACGGCGACGTTCCGGTACGCCTCCGACAGCGCCAGCTGCGCGCCGGCACGCGGGTCCAGGGCGCAGTAGCGGCCGTTCGCGTCCGTCGCGACGGCGACGCCGAGCCCCGACTCCTCGTCGACGCGGATCATGCCGCCGTCGTCCGGGAAGGACAGGGCGGTGTTGCCGAGCACGTACCGGTCGTACTGGTCGGTGATCCAGCTTGGGCTGGCGAGGGAGGGGGAGGCGAGCAGCGACAGCACCTGCGCCCGCAGCTCGTCGCCCTCGGTCGGCCGGGGCAGCGCCGCCGCGGTGTCGGCCTGCAGGGCGTCGAGCCCGGCGGGCCGCGCGACCGGCCGGTCGTAGACGGGGCCGTCGACGGCGACCGTCGTCGGGTCGACGTCGACGATCGTCTCGCCGTGCCAGGTGATGACGAGGCGGCCGGTGTCGGTGACCTCGCCCAGCACGCTCGTCTCCACGTCCCAGCGGGACGTGACGGCGAGGAAGCCCTCGAGCTGGTCGGGGCGGACGATCGCCATCATCCGCTCCTGGCTCTCGGACATGAGGATCTCCTCCGCCGTCAGCGAGGGGTCGCGCAGCAGCACCGAGTCGAGGTCGACCTGCATGCCGCCGTCGCCGTTCGCCGCGAGCTCGCTCGTCGCGCAGCTGATGCCGGCCGCGCCGAGGTCCTGGATCGCCTCCACGAGGTCCCCGTGGAACAGGTCGAGGCAGCACTCGATGAGCACCTTCTCCGCGAAGGGGTCGCCGACCTGCACCGCGGGGCGCTTGGTCGGGCCGCCGGCGGAGAACGTGTCGGAGGCGAGGATCGACGCCCCGCCGATGCCGTCGCCGCCGGTGCGGGCGCCGAACAGCACGACCTTGTTGCCAGCGCCGGTCGCGTTCGCGAGGCGCAGGTCCTCGTGCCGCATCACCCCGACCGCGAGCACGTTCACGAGCGGGTTGCCCTGGTAGACGGCGTCGAACACCGTCTCGCCGCCGATGTTCGGCAGCCCGAGGCAGTTGCCGTAGTGCGCGACGCCGGCGACGACGCCGTGCACGACCCGCAGCGTGTCCTCCTCCGCGAGGTCGCCGAAGCGCAGCTGGTCCATGACGGCGACCGGCCGGGCGCCCATGGCGATGATGTCGCGCACGATGCCGCCGACGCCGGTCGCGGCGCCCTGGAACGGCTCGATGTAGGAGGGGTGGTTGTGGCTCTCCGCCTTGAACGTCACGGCCCAGCCGCGGCCGATGTCGACCACGCCGGCGTTCTGCCCCATGCCGACCATCAGGTGCTCGCGCATCTTCGGCGACACCTTGTCGCCGAAGCGCCGCAGGTACTGCTTGCTCGACTTGTACGAGCAGTGCTCGCTCCACATCACCGAGTACATGGCGAGCTCGCCGGAGGTGGGGCGGCGGCCGAGCAGCTCGCGCACCTTCGCGTACTCGTCATCGGTGAGGCCGAGCGCCGCGTACGGCTGCTCCCGGTCGGGCGTCGCCGCAGCGCGCTCGACGGAGTCGACGTGGGCGGTGGTCGCAGGGCTCGCGGGAGCGTCGCTCGTCACGTCGTCCAACTGTACGGGGCCTCCGGCGGCCCGGTTCCGCTCGCGGGATCCGCGCGACCGCCCACCGCGCGCCGACTCCGTCGCGACCGCGGCAGGAGGAGGGTGTGCGCATGTCCCTGACGCCGGAGCAGCGGCACCGCACCGCGGCGGAGCTGCACGCGAACCTCGCGCTCGCCGGCGTGACCGAGGCCCGGGCCCGTGCGGGCACCGACCTCGACGAGCACGAGTGGCGCGAGGCGATGCACGTGTCGTCGCGGGCGCGTCCGGAGGACGTCTGGCTGATCCGCGACCGGCTGCTCGTGCTGGTGCACGCGGCGGGCCGGCAGGCGGTGCCGTTCACCGTGCTGACGGAGGACGTCCGCGCGGCGGCCTCCGTCCGCTTCCCCCTCCACTGAGCGGGAGGGCTCAGGCGGCGAGCAGCGCCTCGAGCGCGGAGCGGAAGACGCGCAGGCCGTCGACGCCGGAGCGCATCGCCGCGGGGGTGTCCGGGCCGAACCCGGGCTCGACGGCGTGCTCGGGGTGCGGCATCAGGCCGACGACGTTGCCGCGCTCGTTCGCGATGCCCGCGATGTGGTTCGCGGAGCCGTTCGGGTCGACCTCGAGGTAGCGGAACACGACGCGGCCCTCCCCCTCGAGGCGCGCGATCGTGTCCGCGTCGGCCACGTAGCCGCCCTCCCCGTTCTTCAGGGGGATGACGATCTCCTCGCCGGACGCGAAGGCGCTGGACCACGCGGTGCCGGTCTGCTCGACCCGCAGCCGCTGGTCGCGGCAGACGAAGGCGCCGTGGTCGTTGCGCACCAGCCCGCCGGGCAGCAGGTGCGCCTCCGTCAGCATCTGGAAGCCGTTGCAGATGCCGAGCACCGGGGTGCCCTGCTCGGCGGCGGCGATCACCTCGGTCATCAGCGGGGACCGCGCGGCGATCGCGCCGCAGCGCAGGTAGTCGCCGTAGCTGAAGCCGCCGGGCAGCACCACGGCGTCCACGCCCTGCAGGTCGTGGTCGCCGTGCCAGAGCCGTACGGGCTCCGCGCCCGCGAGCCGCACGGCGCGGCGGGCGTCGCCGTCGTCGAGCGAGCCGGGGAAGGTGACGACGCCGACGCGGGTCACGCGAGCGCCTCCGCGTCGCGCAGCTCGTGCACGCTCACCACGTCCTCGATCACGAGGTTCGCGAGCAGCGTCTCCGCCACGTCGCGCGCCTCCGCGAGCAGGGCGTCGGTCACCTCGCCGTCGACGTGCAGCTCGAAGCGCTTGCCGACGCGGACGCCGCTGTAGGCGGACCTCCCGAGCCGGTTCAGGGCTCCGGCGACCGCCTTCCCCTGCGGGTCCAGCAGCTCGGCCTTGGGCATCACCTCGACGACGATCACGGGCACCGGTCGAGCGTACCGAGTCGCACGGCGCCTCCGGCCCGCGGCGTCAGTCGGCGAGCGCCGCCCGCACCGCGTTGCGCCACGGGTCCTCGAACACGAGCTCCCGCCCGTCGTCCCGCACCGCGACGCCCGCGGTGCGGAGGCGGTCGGCGAGCGCGCCGAGCGCGTCGGCGTCCGGGAGGCGGAGGGCCACCTGCCCCAGCCCGAGCGCGGGCGTGCGGGGGCCGGCGCCGCGGCTCTCCCACGTGTTCATGCCGACGTGGTGGTGGTAGCCGCCGGCCGACACGAACAGCGCCTGGTCGCCGAAGCGGGCCGTGGTCTCGAAGCCGAGCACGTCGACGTAGAAGGCGCTCGCCGTGGCGATGTCGCCGACCTTGAGGTGCACGTGGCCGACCTCGGCGGCGCCGCCGAGCCGGGCGCGCTCGTCGAGGTGCTCCTGCAGGAACGCGTTCGGGTCGAGCGGCAGCGAGCCCATCCGCACCGTCGAGCCGTCCCACTGCCAGCCGGAGCGCGGACGGTCCCAGTACAGCTCGACGCCGTTGCCCTCCGGGTCGTCGAAGT
Organism: Amnibacterium soli; assembly: GCF_039544415.1. Taxonomy (NCBI): domain Bacteria; kingdom Bacillati; phylum Actinomycetota; class Actinomycetes; order Micrococcales; family Microbacteriaceae; genus Amnibacterium; species Amnibacterium soli. The sequence continues at coordinate 233,682 of NZ_BAABLP010000004.1, forward strand.
AGAACGCCTGCGAGACGAGGTGGTCGCTGGACCCGGTGAAGGACCGCGGGTACCGCGTGGCGACGGCGTGCACGGCGGCGGCGAGGGCGGCCCGCGAGTCGAACAGCACGGCCGTGTGGTAGAGCCCGGCGGCGGAACGGGGCGCATGGCGCAGCGCCGCCGAGTGGCGCAGCACCAGCGACGGCACGCCCGCCCGGCCCACCGTGACCTGGCCGGGTGCGGCCTCGAGCACCTCCAGCAGGACGCCTTCGGTGTAGTAGCGGGTCATGGCGTCAAGATCGGCGACGTCGAGGGTGACGGCGCCCATCAGCGTCGCGGGTGCGAGCACGTCGGTCATGCGAGGAGTATGACGCGTCAACCATCCAATCGGAAGGTCCGTCGGCCGTCGGGAGCGACCGCATCTGTGCGATGCAGTCCCAGCTGCGCGCGAGCGAGCGACCGCAATTGGGACCGTGATGCGCCACTGTGCTGGTCCAAGCGGTTCGAGGACGGGGACGCAGGAGCGCACGCCTGTCCGGGTCGCGCGCGAGCGCGCCGCCGAGACCGGGACCAGGGCGGCACCTGCGCCAGCGCGAGGAGCTCAGGCGGGGAGGAGGTCGACGAGCTCGCGGTAGCGGTCGGCGGTTCGCTGCACGATCTCGTCGGGCAGGTCGGGCGGGGTGCCGTGGCCGTCCCAGTGCGCGGCGAGCCAGTCGCGGATGATCTGCTTGTCGAAGCTCACCCCGCGGCGGCCCTCGGCGTAGGCGGCGGCGTCCCAGTAGCGGCTCGAGTCGGGGGTGAGCACCTCGTCCGCGAGCACCAGGCGGCCCTGCTCGTCGTCGCCGAACTCGAGCTTCGTGTCCGCGAGCAGCACGCCCTTCGCCTCCGCCAGGGCGGTCGCCCGGGCGAAGACGGCGAGGGAGGTCGCCCGCAGCGCCTCCGCCGTCTCGGCGCCGACCAGGTCGACCACCTTCTCGAACGGGATGTTCTCGTCGTGCTCGCCCTGCTCGGCCTTGTAGGCCGGCGTGAAGATCGGCTCGGGCAGGCGGTCGCCGTCCTGCAGGCCCTCGGGCAGCGGGACGCCGCTGATGGACCCCGTGCGCCGGTACTCGGCGTAGCCGCTGCCGGTCACGTAGGCGCGCACGACGCATTCCACGGGGTGCATGGACAGGCGCTCGACGAGCATCGACCGGTCGGCGACCTCGGCCGGCACGACCACGTCGTCGGCGTCGGCGAGGTGGTTCGGCACCTCGGGCAGGCGGTCGAACCACCAGCGCGTGAGCCGGGTGAGCAGCGCGGCACGACCGGGGATCGGGCGCGAGAGCACCTGGTCGAACGCGCTGACGCGGTCGTCCGCGACGAGGAGCAGCAGGTCGTCGTGCCCCTCGGGCGCGTAGAGGTCGCGCACCTTGCCCGCGGTGAGGAACGTGAAGCCGGGCAGGTCGGCGGTCATCCGATCCCCTTCGCGATGTCGGTGCGGTGCTGGTTGCCGGGGAAGGCGATGCGGTCGACGCCCGCGTATGCGGCCGCTCGCGCCGCCTCGACGCCGGTCCCGAGTCCGACGACGGTCAGCACCCGGCCTCCGGTCGCCACGAGCCCGGCCTCGTCGAGGGCCGTGGCCGCGTGGTCGACGTGCACGCCCGGCAGCGCCGCGACCTCGTCGAGCCCGCCGATCGGGGCGCCGAGCTCGGGCTCGTCGGGGTAGCCGGCGCTCGCCAGCACCACGCCGACGGCGGCCTCGGGCCGGAAGGCGGGCGCGTCCACGCCGGCGAGCACGCCGATCGCGGCACCGTGCAGCAGACCGCTGAGCGGGGAGGCGAGGCGCGGCAGCACGACCTGCGTCTCCGGGTCCCCGAACCGCGCGTTGAACTCGATGACCTTGATCGAGGTGCCGTCGACCACCAGGCCGCAGTAGAGCAGGCCGATGAAGGGGGTGCCCTCCGCGGCGAGCTGCGCGATCACGGGCTCGGCGATCGTCTCCTGCACCTGCTCGACGAACCGGTCCTCGCCGCCGAACGCCTCCGCGAGCCAGGGGAGGGGGGAGTAGGCGCCCATGCCGCCCGTGTTCGGTCCCCCGTCGCCGTCCTGGAGGCGCTTGAAGTCCTGCGCCGGGCTGAGGGGCAGGGCCACCGATCCGTCGCTGACGAAGAAGAGCGACACCTCGCGCCCGCCGAGGAACTCCTCCAGCAGCACGGGGCCGGTCTCGAGCCAGCGGAGGGCGTGCGCGCGGGCCGCCTCCCGGTCCTCGGTGACCAGGACGCCCTTGCCCGCGGCGAGCCCGTCGGCCTTCACGACGTAGGGGGAGCCGGTGGTGTCGAGCGCGTCGTCGAGCGCGGCCGCGGTCCGCACGTCCACGGCGCGGCCGGTGGGCACGCCGGCCGCGGCCATGATCCGCTTCGCGAACGCCTTGCTGCCCTCGAGGGCGGCGGCCTCCTGCGCGGGCCCGAACACGGGCACGCCCCGCTCCCGCAGCGCATCGGCCACGCCCGCGACCAGAGGCGCCTCCGGGCCGATGACGACGAGCTCGCTGCCCAGCTGCAGCGCGAGCTCGCTGACCGCCGCGGGGTCGGTCGCCTGCACGGGCCGCACCTCGGCGAGCTCGGCGATCCCGGCGTTGCCCGGCGCGACGACGAGGTCGTGACCCGCGCCCTCCGCGGCCAGCGCCCGGGCGATCGCGTGCTCGCGGGCACCGGAACCGACGATGAGGATCCGCACGGCGTCCAACCTATCGGCGCGGCGCGTACCGTTCTCATCGTGGCGAGAGCACGGATCCCGGACGGCGAGGGCGACCAGGCGGTCGCCGCCGCCATCGGCGGCGACGCGGACCGCGCGGTGACGGCCACGGCGGTGCGCTACCTGCTGCAGCTGCTCGGCGAGCGGTACCCCGGCGGCGCGGTGGAGGTGCGCGTGCCGCCCTTCGGCGCCGTGCAGTGCATCGAGGGGCTCAAGCACACCCGCGGCACCCCGCCGAACGTGGTCGAGATGGGGGCAGAGGTGTGGCTGCACGTGGCGACGGGCCGTCGCGGCTGGACGGACGCGATGGAGGCGGGCGCGGTGCAGGCCTCGGGCTCCCGGGCGGACCTCTCCGGCCGGCTGCCGATCTGGCGACCGGCGGTGATGCGATGAGCGACCCGCAGCGCCGCTCGGTGCGCGTCCGCCGCGCGCCGAAGGTCGGCGTCTTCCTGCTCATCGGCGCCGTGCTCGGCGCCCTGATCGCGATCGTGGCCGTCAACGTGACGCCGCCGGACGCGACGGTGCCGAAGATCCAGGCCATCGGGTTCCTGATCCTGCTGCTCGCGCCCGTCGGCGCGCTCGTGGTGGGCGTGTTCGCGCTGGTGCTGGACCGCATCGCGGAGCGCAGGGCGCGCACCGTCGAGGTCGAGCTGATCGAGTCGGGCCGTCGGGCGCCGGACGACGTGCGCCCGGAGGACGCGGTCGCAGGCCAGGAGCCGCCGGCGGCGGACCGACCGGTCGACCCCGCGCCGTCTGCCGACGACCCGCGCTGACCCGCTGCTCGGCGGCGCTCGCCCCCGCACACCTCGCCCCCGGCAGCGCTGCGGGCGCCTGAGGGCTGCCGAAGCGGACGAGCGCTGCCGGGGCCGACGCCGCGCTCAGCCGCGGCGGGACGGGTCGGCCTCCTGCGGGCCGTCGAGCTCGACGAGCAGCCGCCGCACGACCGGGCGCTCGCGGCGGGCCCGGAGCGGCAGCGAGACGCCGACCGCGACCCAGAACACGACGGCGATCGACCAGAAGACCCGCGCGTAGGGGGTCTGACCGGCGTCGAGCACCCTCGACACCGCGGTGAGCAGCTGCACGCCGGCGAGCAGCGGCCAGAGCCAGCGCCAGCTCGACAGCACGTCGAAGCGGGACTCGAGCGCGTTCCGCATCCGGGTCCGCGCCACCCCCTCCGGCAGCACCCCGCGCTCGATCGTCAGCCGCACGAGCTCCCGTTCGCCGCCGCGGTTCCGCCGCACGGCGAGCACGAGGGCGGCGAGCGCCGCGGCGCACGCGAGGCCCACGCCGAGCGCGAGCGCCAGCAGCGGCGGGGTCGGCGGCACGGGCACCGCCCGGCCGGGGACCACGAGCACGCCGAAGGTGCCGACCAGGAAGCCGCCGGCACCGGCGCCGAGCGTCTCGAGCCGCCGCCTCCCCGGCGTCACGCGCGGAGGAACTCGAGCGCCCGGGTGCGGAACGCGCGCGCCGTCGGGGCGTTGAAGTGGTTGCGGTCGGGGATCGCGAAGAACTCGCCGCCCGGTGCGGCGGCGGCCAGCCGCTCGGACGCCGCGAGGATCGGGTCCTCGGTGCCCGTCGCGAACAGCACCGGCTGCTGCGGCGGATCCGCCGGGTCGGGCTGTTCGCCGCCGCGCATGCCTTCGACGAGCGCGATGAGCGCCGACAGGTCGTTGCCGGGGATCCCCTCCGCCATCGAGACGTAGGCCTGCGTCAGCCGGTCGGTCAGGGGTGCGGAACCGGCGGCGTACGCCTTCGCCTCGTCGACCTGGAATCGCGTGAGGGGGTCGCCGTCGGGGATGCCGCCGAGCACGGCCCGCGTGATCGCATGCGTGGTGCCGAGGGCCGCGTGCCAGCCGACGCGGGCGCCGAGCGAGTACCCGACGTACGCCGCCTCGTCGACCAGGTAGGCGTCGAGCACCGTCTGCACGTCGGTCACGAGCTGCGGCATCGAGTAGGCGCCGGGCTCGTGCGGCTTGCCGCTGCTGCCGTGCCCGCGCTGGTCGAGCGCGATCACGCGGAACCCGGCCCGCTCCAGCTCCCGCACCCACCCCGTGACGATCCAGTTCGCGTAGGCGGACGACGCGAAGCCGTGCACCGCGAGCACCACCGGCGCATCGGGGTCGCCCAGGTCGTAGGTCGCCAGGGGCACGCCGTCCGAGGCCATGACCCGCTTCGGCTCGGCGGCGGGAGGCAGCAGGCTCACGCCTGGATCCTGCCGCATCAGGCGTGCGTGCCGGCCTCGTGCTCCGTGTGCGCGGGCGGCTCGAGCTGGAACGTCGAGTGCGTCATCGACACCGCGAAGTGGGCGGCGACGCAGTGCTGCAGCGCGTCGAGCACGGCGGGCGCGGAGCCGTTGCGGAAGCAGGCGGGCTCGACCACGACGTGGGCCGACAGCACGGGGAGGGAGGAGGAGACGCGCGTGACGTGCAGGTCGTGCACCGCGAGCACGTGCTCCTGCTGCAGCAGGTGGCCCCGCACCTCCTGCAGGTCGACCCCGCGCGGCACCGACTCCAGCAGCACCTCGAGGGCCTCCCGCAGCAGCAGGAGGGTGCGCGGCACGATCAGGGCGCCGACGAGCACCGCAGCGACGGCGTCGGCGCGGGTCCAGCCGGTGAGGGCGATCACGAGCCCGGCCGCGAGCACCCCGATCGAGCCGAGGGCGTCGTTCAGCACCTCGAGCAGCGCCGCGCGGCTGTTGAGGTCGCCGCCGCCCGACCGGCGCAGCACGAGCAGCGAGGCGAGGTTGCCGGCGAGCCCGATGCCGCCGAAGACGAGCAGGGCGGGGCCCGGCACGTCCGCCGGCTCCACGAAGCGGCGCACCGCCTCGACCACCACGAAGACGCCGACCCCGAGCAGCACGGCGGCCTGGGCGGCGGCGCCGAGCACCTCCGCGCGGGCCCAGCCGTAGGTGCGGCGGGAGGTGGCGGAGCGGGTGGCGAGGCGGGCCGCGACGAGTGCGAGCCCGAGGCCGAGCACGTCGGTGAGCACGTGGGCGGCGTCGACGAGCAGCGCGAGGCTGCCGGTGAGGACGGCGCCGGCGACCTCCACGACGAGCAGCACCAGGGTGATCGAGAACACGACGGCGAGCGCCCGCGTGGGCGCGCCGTGCCCGTGCGCCTCGTGCCCGTGGTCGTGCATGCGCTCAGTCTGCGCCAGCCGCGCCCCCGGGGTCACGCGAGGACGCGATCCGTCCGCAGGTGCATCGCCCGGCGAGGGTCGACGCGGGACGAGTCGCACCGGCCGTGGGGGAGCAGCTCGCCGAGTCCGAGTAGGGCCCACGAGGGCGAGGCAGCGCGTCGAGAAGCCGAGCCGCGGGTCGCCCCTGCCGGAGGAGCCCGCCTGCGGAAGTCCCCGATGTCGCGTGCCGCGCCTCGGTCCACGAGGCGCGAAGCGACACAGACCTTCGATCCGCCCGCGGATCGAAGGTCCATGAATACGGACCGACGCCGGGCAGCCAGTGCGGGGGAGTCGCTGCCCGGCGTCGTCATCCGGGATGACCGTGGCAGGAACACGCGGGGGGAAGTGTGGTCCTGCCGGTCCCGGGACCCTCGGGGGAAGGGTGCGCAGGACCGTTTCGGTCTGTTCGGGTAGTGCAGCGGTGGGTGCCGCCGAGACCGACCATAGCAGCAGGTGCGGACAGAACAACCTGTCTGTCCCCCTGTTTCGCCTCCCCAGAACGGGGGACAGGACGAGTGCCGGGGGGACGCGGCCGGGCTCAGGAGAGCTGGTTGGCCTCCACCCAGCGCAGGTACTCGTCGGTGACGGTGCCGGTGACGTACTCGCCGGTGAAGCAGCTCATCTCGAGCTCGGTGACGTCGGAGCCCTCGAGGATCGCGTCGCGCATGTCCGCGACCTCCTGGTAGATGAGGTGGTCGGCGCCGATCTCGCGGGCGATCTCGGGGATCTTCCGGCCGGAGGCGACGAGCTCCTGCCGCGTCGGCATGTTGATGCCGTACACGTGCGGGAAGCGCACCGGCGGGGCCGCCGAGGCGAAGGTCACCTTGTTCGCGCCGGCCGCGCGGGCCATGTCGACGATCTGCGCGCTGGTGGTGCCGCGCACGATCGAGTCGTCGACGATCAGGATGTTCTTGCCCTTGAACTCGGAGCCGAGCGCGTTCAGCTTCTGCCGCACGCTCTTCTGGCGCACCGCCTGCCCCGGCATGATGAAGGTCCGGCCGACGTAGCGGTTCTTGTAGAACCCCTCGCGGTAGGTGACGTTCAGCCGCTGCGCGAGCTGCATCGCCGAGGGGCGGGCGGAGTCGGGGATCGGCATCACGACGTCGACGTCGCCGAAGGGCGTGTACTTCGCGACGGTGTCGGCGAGGCGGTCGCCCAGGCGCAGTCGCGCCTCGTAGACGGAGATGCCCGACATCGTCGAGTCGGGGCGGGCGAGGTAGACGTACTCGAACGAGCACGGGACGAGGCGCGGGTCCGCCGCGCACTGCTGCAGGTGCAGCTCCCCGTCGGGCGTGATGAAGGCGGCCTCGCCCGGGGCGATGTCGCGCACGACCTCGTAGCCGTTCGCCTCCAGCACCAGGGACTCGGAGGCGACCATCCACTCGTCCCGCTGCACGCCGGGCAGGTGGTCGGCGGTGCGGCGCCCGAGGGTGAGCGGCCGGATGCCGAAGGGGTCGCGGAACGCGAGCAGGCCCCGGCCGGCGATGAGCGCGATCGCGGCGTAGGAGCCCTCGACGCGCTCGTGCACGCGCCGCACGGCGGTGAAGACGTGGTCGGGGTCGAGCTCGGGGCCCGAGACCTGCGCCTGCAGCTCGTGCGCGAGCACGTTCACGAGCAGCTCGGTGTCCGAGTCGGTGTTGAGGTGGCGGCGGTCGACGTGGAACAGGTCCGCCGTCAGCTCGCGCGTGTTCGTGAGATTGCCGTTGTGCACGAGCACGATGCCGTACGGCGCGTTCACGTAGAACGGCTGGGCCTCCTGCTCGCTCGCGGCGGAGCCGCGGGTCGCGTAGCGCACGTGGCCGAGCCCCGTGCTGCCGAGCAGGGAGCGCATGTCGCGGGTGCGGTACGCCTCCCTGACCTGGCCCTTGACCTTCGCCATGTGGAAGGTCCCGTTCTCATCGGTCGCGATCCCAGTCGAGTCCTGACCGCGGTGCTGCAGCAGCAGCAGGGCGTCGTAGACGAGCTGGTTGACCGGCTGGGCGGCGGAGACGCCGACGATGCCGCACATTCGGGTGTGGATCCCCCTGGCCTAGGCTCGAAGCAAGCAGCCGACAGTCTCGCATGCGGCGGTCGGCCCCCTGTTCAACGGGAGGACCCGCACCGTGACGGACCTGTACGCGACCGCCGGCGTGGACACCGCCGCCGGCGACACCGCGGTCGAGCTGATGAAGCGGTCCGTCGCCGCGACGCACGGTCCGCAGGTGCTTGGCGGGGTCGGCGGCTTCGCCGGCCTGTGGGACGCGTCGGCCCTCACGGCGTTCCGACGGCCCGTGCTCGCGACGTCCACCGACGGCGTGGGCACGAAGATCGCGATCGCCCAGGCGCTCGACAAGCACGACACCGTCGGTCAGGACCTGGTGGGCATGGTCGTCGACGACATCGTCGTGGTCGGCGCGGCGCCCCTGTTCATGACGGACTACATCGCCTGCGGCCGCGTGGTGCCCGAGCGCATCGCGGAGCTGGTCGGCGGCATCGCGAGGGCCTGCGCGGAGGCGCGGACCGCGCTGGTCGGCGGGGAGACCGCGGAGCACCCCGACCTCATCGCGCCGGACGACTACGACCTCGCGGGCGCCGCCGTCGGCGCCGTGGAGGCGGACCGCCTCCTCGGCCCGGATCGCGTCGCCGACGGCGACGTGGTGCTCGCGCTCGCCTCCTCCGGCCTGCACAGCAACGGGTTCTCGCTCGTGCGGCGGATCGTCCGCGACGCCCGGCTGTCGCTGACGGCCGCCTCCGGGTGGTCGTCGCGGAGCCTGGGGGAGGAGCTGCTCGAGCCCACCCGGCTCTACACGGCCCCGCTGCTCGACCTGCTCGACGGCGCCGACGGCGGCGCGGTCCACGCGGTCGGGCACGTGACCGGCGGCATCGCCGCGAACCTGGCGCGGGTGCTTCCCGTCGGCGCGGTCGTCGACCTCGACCGCGCCACCTGGAGCCCGCAGCCCGTGTTCCGCAGCCTGGCGGAGGCCGGCGGCTTCGCGCTGGAGGACGCGGAGGGCACCTGGAACCTCGGCGTCGGCATGCTCGCCGTCGTCGCGGCCGACGGCGCCGACCGCGTCGGCGCGGCGCTCACCGCGGCGGGCGTGGACGCCTGGCGCGCCGGGACGGTGCGCTTCGGCGCCGCGTCCGGTGACGGGTTCGTCGCGGGGGCGAAGGGCGTCGACGGGGGCGCCGTGCGCCTCGTCGGGGCCTACGCCTCCTAGGCGGGACGCCTCAGGAGCGGCTCACGGCCGGCCGGCGCACGACAGGGCCGGAACGACCGAACCGCAGGTCCGCCGGAGCGGACCCGCGGTTCGACTCGACCGTGCGCGCGGAGAAGGAGGACCGCCTCAGCGGTTGGCGTCCTTCTCCGCGAAGTCCTCTTCGGACCAGCCGGCGTGCGCCTCGCTCGAGTGGCTGCCGATCTCGGCCTCGAGGGCGTTGTAGTTCGTGTCCGGGCTGAAGTACTTGAGATCGCGAGCGATCTTCGTGTGCTTCGCTTTCTGACGGCCTCGCCCCATGCGGGACCCCCTCACGTCGTGTTCGCCGCGGCGGGTGATGTGGCGGCAAAAGTGCGAAAACTGGCGCTCATCGTAACACGCGCCGTTGCGGCAGGATGGAGGCGCGGTCGGCGTTCGCGCCCTCCGGGGGAGGGGGATCGCCGTGGTCGCTGTACCCGCGCGGGCGGACGTGGTGGTGATCGGCGCCGGCCAGGCCGGTCTCTCGGTCGCCTACTACCTGCAGCGCCTCGGCGTCCGCAGCGGCGTCGACCAGGTGGTCCTCGACCGCGGCCCGGGACCGGGCGGCGCGTGGCAGCACCGCTGGCCCGCGCTGCGCCTCGGATCGGCGCACCGCGTCCATGACCTGCCCGGCATGCGTCGCACGGGCATCACCTTCGAGACCGCGGACCGCACCCGCCCGGCGCGCGACGTCGTCTCCGAGTACTACGGCCACTACGAGCGCTTCTTCGGGCTGGACGTGCGCCGGCCGGTCACCGTGGCGGCCGTCTTCGACCGCGGCGCCGACCTCGTGGTCCGCACGACCGTCGGCGAGATCACGGCGCGCGTGGTCGTGAACGCCACCGGCACCTGGGGCTCGCCGTTCGTGCCCTACTACCCGGGCGTGCGCGACTTCGCCGGGCTGCAGGTGCACACCGCCACCTACCGCGACGCGGCGGACTTCGCGGGGCAGCGGGTGCTCGTGGTCGGGGGCGGCACCTCGGCGATCGGCTTCCTGCTCGAGCTGGAGGGGGTCGCGGCGAAGACCTGGTGGGCCACCAGGCGGCCCGTCGACTACCTGGACCAGGGCACCCTCGACCTCGAGGCGGCGGTGAACGCGGTGGACCAGCAGGACGAGGCCGCCCGCACCGGTCGCGCCCTGCCGTCGATCGTGTCGGGCACGGGCGTGCCGAAGACGCGGCGCATCGCCTCCGCCATCCAGCGCGGCGTGCTCGCGCCCCGGCCGATGTTCGACCACCTCGAGCCGCACGCGGTCGTCTGGCCGGACGGCGCCTGGGAGCCGATCGACGCCGTCGTCTGGGCGACCGGGTTCCGGCCCGACATCCGGCACCTGAGCCCCCTCCGCCTCCACGAGAAGGTCGGGGGCGTCCAGGTCACGAGCGGGGCGGCGGAGCGGGACCCGCGCATCTTCTTCGCCGGCTACGGCCCCACCGCGAGCACGGTGGGCGCGAACCGCGCCGGGCGCACGCTCGCCCGCCAGGTGTTCGCGGCGCTCGGCGACACCACGGTGCCGGTCGACACGGACCCGCAGCCGGCGGTGCTCGAGGTGCCCCGCGACGAGCAGCAGGACCACGTCGCCCAGCTGATGGCGCGCTTCTTCACCGACGCCTGAACGTCGCTCACGCTTCGTGCCGCCCCGACGCCGTCGAGGCGGCACGAAGCGTGAGCGAGGTGGGCTAGCGGGGGGTGAGGTCCTTCTCCGGGGCCGGCGGCTCCGCGCGGAGGGAGGCGGGCGGCGCCGCGGGTGCGCCGTCCTTCACGTGGCGGCGGACGGGCATGCGGGGGCGGATCGGCTCGCCGCGGCGGTCCTGACCGGGGATCGGACGGGAGCGCCGGCCGTAGATCAGCTGCGACGAGTCGAGCAACCAGGGCACGAGCGCCAGCGTCACGCCGTGCACGAGCATCAGCTTCTGCCGGATGCGCCGCGCCTTGTGGTTGTGCAGCAGCTGCTCCCACCAGTGGCCCACGACGTACACGGGCGTGTAGATGGTCACGACCTCGGCGCCGTGGGTCGCCCGGTGCGCCTTCACGTACTTGATCAGCGGCACGCTAATGTCGCGGTAGGGGGAGGGGACGACGGTCAGGGGCACCGAGATGTTCATGAGCGCCCACTCGTCCTCGAGCCGCTTCGTCGCGGCGTCGTCGATCGACACGTGCACGGCCTCGAGGGAGTCGTGCTTCGCCGCGATCGCGTAGTCGATGGCCTTCAGCACCGGCTTCTGCATGCGCCCGACCAGCACGATCGCGTGGTCGCCCTTCGAGCCGAAGGTCGTGTGCGGGTCGACCTCGATCTCCTTCTCCACGTCCCGGTAGTAGCGGTGGACGCCGAGCATGAGGACCCAGAGGATCGGCATGATCACGAACACGAGCCAGGCGCCGTGGGTGAACTTCGTGATCGTGACGATCACGAGCACCGTCGCGGTCATCGTCGCGCCGACGAGGTTGATCGCGAGGCTGCGGATCGTCGCGCTGCGGCCGGGCGCACCGCGGCGCAGCAGGCGGATCCAGTGCCGGACCATGCCCGTCTGCCCGAGGGTGAAGGAGACGAAGACGCCGATGATGTACAGCTGGATCAGGTTCGTGACGCTCGCCTGGTAGACGAGCAGCAGCAGGCCCGCCACCAGCGACAGGACGATGACGCCGTTGCTGAAGATGAGGCGGTCGCCGCGGGTCGACAGCGCCTTGGGCGCGTAGCCGTCGCGCGCCAGCACGCTGCCGAGCAGCGGGAACCCGTTGAACGCGGTGTTCGCCGCGAGCAGCAGGACCAGCGCGGTCGCGGTCTGCACCAGGTAGAAGAGGGGCGAGGAGGTGCCGAAGGTGGCGCCGGCGACCTGCGCCATCAGGCTCGGTTGCGGCGCCGTGGCGCACGCCTCCCAGCCGATCAGCGCGCACGGGTCCTCCGCGTAGTGCACCCGCGCGATCAGCGCGACGGCGAGCAGGCCGACGAACAGGCAGATCGCGATGAAGCCCATCGAGGTGAGCGTCGACTGCGCGTTGCGCACCTTCGGGCGGCGGAAGGCGGGCACGCCGTTCGCGATCGCCTCCACGCCGGTCAGCGCCGAGCAGCCGCTCGCGAAGGCGCGCAGCACGAGCAGCACCATGCCGACCTGCGTCACCTGGTCGGCCTGCACGCCGTAGGCGGAGCTCGCGGCGACCGGCGGCTGGCCGAGCACCGTGCGCACCAGCGCGACGACGACCATCAGCGCGACGCTCGCGATGAACACGTAGGTGGGCAGCGCGAAGGCCTTGCTCGACTCCCGGACCCCGCGGAGGTTGACCGCGGCCAGCACGACGACGATCGCGAGCGCCAGCTCGACCCGGACCCCGGCGAGGCCCGGCAGCGCCGAGATGATGTTGTCGACCCCGGAGGCGACCGACACCGACACGGTGAGGATGTAGTCGACGAGCAGCGCGGACGCCACGACGAGCGCGGGCTTCTCGCCGAGGTTGCGCTGCGCGACCTCGTAGTCGCCGCCGCCGGACGGGTAGGCCTTGATCAGCTGCCGGTAGGAGAGCACGACCACCGCCAGCAGCAGCACGACGACCGCCGCGACCCAGGGGGCGAAGGCGAGGAAGGCCGTGCCGCCGAGCAGCAGGATCAGCAGCAGCTCCTGAGGCGCGTAGGCCACCGAGGAGAGCGGGTCGGAGGCGAAGATCGGCAGCGCCAGGTGCTTCGGCAGCAGCTGGTCGTCGAGCTTGTGCGAGGGCAGTTTCTCGCCCAGGATCAGGCGTTTGACGCGACGGCCGTCGTCGTCGGGCGCCGAAGTCACGGGGCAGCACAGTACTCGGAGCCCTCCGCCTGTCAACACGCGGGGTCCCGGTCGCCGGCGGCGCGGCACTGTCCGATCGGTCAGCGATAATCGACGCGTGCAGCTCCTCGCCGCCTTCAGCCTCCGCAACCGCGCGCTGATCGCGCTGGTCACGATCGTCGCCGCGTTCTTCGGGATCCTCGCCACGACCGGGCTGCGGCAGGAGCTGATCCCCTCCGTGCAGTTCCCGCAGCTGGCCGTCATCTCGACCTACCGCGGCGCCTCCCCCCAGATCGTGAGCGAGCGCGTCAGTCGACCGATCGAGCAGGCGGTGCGCGGCATCCGCGGCGTCGAGGACACCTCCTCCACCTCCGCGAGCGGCAGCTCCACCGTCAGCATCGGCTTCGCCTACGGCACCGACCTCGACAACGCCGAGCAGAAGATCAGCGCGGCCATCAACGGCATCCGCTCCGGGCTGCCCGACGGCGTCGACCCGCAGGTCGTCGCGGGCAGCCTCGACGACCTGCCGATCGTCGCGCTGTCCGTCAGCGGCGACGCCTCGACGACCGACCTCGCGCAGCGCGTGAACGACTCGGTGCTGCCGAAGCTCGAGAAGCTCGACGGCGTCCGCGCCGCGACGCTCGCCGGCGCCCCGGGCACCCGCATCACGGTGACCCCGAAGGACGCGCTCGCCGACCACGGGCTGCAGGACTCCGTCATCTCGAACACGCTGCAGGCCTCCGGCGCCCTCGTGCCGGGCGGCACGGTCACCCAGGACGGCCGCACCCGCTCCATCGAGATCGGCACGGAGCTCGGCGACGTCGCCGACATCAGGGCCCTGCCGCTGAGCGGCGTCACGCAGCAGCAGTGGAACGCCCGCGGCGGCTCGCTGGACCGCCCGCCGCGCATCGGCGACGTGGCGACGGTGGCGGAGGGCAAGGACCCGGTCTCGACCGTCGCGCTCGTCAACGGCAAGCCGGCGCTGACGCTGTCCGTGACGAAGCTGCCCGAGGCGAACACCGTGCAGGTGTCGCGCGAGGTCGCGGACGCCCTGCCCGGCCTGCGCGCCGCGCTCGGCGCGGGCGGCGCGTTCACCCCGGTCTTCGACCAGGCGCCCTTCATCTCGCAGTCGATCGAGTCGCTGCTGCAGGAGGGCGGACTCGGCCTGCTGTTCGCGGTCATCGTGATCCTGCTGTTCCTGCTGAGCGTCCGCGCGACGCTCGTCACCGCGATCAGCATCCCGACCTCGGTGCTCATCACCCTGATCGGGATGCAGGCGGCGCAGTACTCGCTGAACATCCTGACGCTCGGCGCGATCACCATCGCGATCGGCCGCGTCGTCGACGACTCCATCGTCGTCACCGAGAACATCGCGCGGCACTTCCGCGAAGACTTCCCCGGCTTCGCGAACAGCAAGGAGGACCGCGGGCGGATCGCGCCCGACGCCCGTCGCAAGGTCGTGTTCGAGGCCGTGCGCGAGGTCGCGGGCGCCGTCACCGCGTCCACCGCGACCACGATCGCGGTGTTCCTGCCGCTCGCCTTCGTGCAGGAGACGGTGGGCGAGCTCTTCCGGCCCTTCGCGCTCACCGTCGCGATCGCGCTCGCCGCGTCGCTGTTCGTGGCGCTGACGATCGTGCCGGTGCTCGCCTACTGGTTCCTCCGCCCCGGCCGCAGCAAGCGCGAGTCCGGCAAGCGCCTGCCTCCCCTGCAGCGCGCCTACCGGCCGATCCTGTCGGGCACCCTCGCGCACCCCTGGCTCACGGTCCTCGCGGCCCTGCTCGTGCTCGGCGGCACCGGCGCGCTGCTGCCGTCGCTGCAGACGAACTACCTCGGCTCCACCGGGCAGAACACGCTCACGGTCACCCAGACGGTGACCGACGGCACCAGCCTCGAGCAGCAGACGGCGGCGGCCCGGCGCACGGATCGCGCGCTGCGGTCGGTCGACGGCGTCGAGATCGTCAGCTCGTCCATCGGCACGAGCGGCAACGCCGCCCGCGACGCCTTCGTCGGCGGGGCCGGCTCGCAGATCACCTACTCGCTCACCACCGACGAGAGCGCGGACCAGGACGCGCTGCAGCAGCGGATCCGCTCGCGCCTCGGCGGCTCGCAGGGCGAGTTCGAGGTCTCCTCCGGCAGCGGCTTCGGCACCTCGACGGACATCTCGGTCGACATCACGGCCGGGAACGCCGACGCCCTGAACGCGGCGGCCGACCGGATCCTCGAGAAGGTGCGCGGCCTCGGCACCGTCGCGGAGGCGAGCAGCAACCTCTCCGCCTCGCAGCAGTACCTCGCGGTGAAGATCGACGCGGATGAGGCGGCCGGATCCGGCTTCACGGAGGCGGCGCTCGCGCAGTACGTCGCGGGCCGCACCCAGCCGACCGACATCGGCTCGATCACCGTCGGCAACGACAGCATCACCGTCTACCTCGAGCAGCAGGACCCGCCGAAGACGCTGCAGGACCTCCAGCGCCTCGAGGTGCCCACGCCGACCGGGAAGAAGCGCCTGTCGTCCCTCGCCTCCGTGGCCCTCAGCACCGAGCCGGCCGCGGTGACCACGACGGACGGCGCCCGCAGCGCCACGGTCACCGCGACGCCGAAGGGCACGAACACGGGCGCCGCGATCGCGGAGGTGCAGCGCGCGGTCGACGGCGTGCGCCTGCCCGCCGGTGCGTCGGCGTCGCTCGGCGGCCTCGCCTCGGACCAGACGAACGCGTTCTCGCAGCTGTTCCTGGCGCTGCTCGCCGCGGTGCTGATCGTCTACACGATCATGGTCGCGACGTTCCGCAGCCTGCGGCAGCCGCTGCTGCTGCTGATCTCGGTGCCGTTCGCGGCGACGGGCGCGATCCTGCTGCAGCTCGCCTCCGGCATCCCGCTCGGCGTCGCCTCCTTCATCGGCCTGATCATGCTCGTCGGCATCGTGGTGACGAACGCGATCGTGCTCATCGATCTGGTGCGCCAGTACCGGGAGCGCGGC
The DNA here is from genome assembly GCF_039544415.1 of Amnibacterium soli. Taxonomy (NCBI): domain Bacteria; kingdom Bacillati; phylum Actinomycetota; class Actinomycetes; order Micrococcales; family Microbacteriaceae; genus Amnibacterium; species Amnibacterium soli. The sequence continues at coordinate 249,506 of NZ_BAABLP010000004.1, forward strand.
GAGACCGTGCGGAACGCGGTGCTCGACGGCGCCACCCGCCGCCTGCGGCCGATCCTCATGACGGCGCTCGCCACGATCTTCGCGCTCGTCCCGATGGCGTCCGGCCTCACCGGGCACGGCGGCTTCATCTCGCAGCCGCTCGCCATCGTGGTGATCGGCGGGCTCGTGTCCTCCACGGTCCTGACGCTGATCGTGCTGCCGACGCTCTACTTCCTGGTCGAGGGGCGGCGCGAGCGGCGCGACGAGCGCCGGGAGCGGCGCGGCACCGGGCAGGCGAAGGCGAAGGCCGCTCGCACGTCGGGCGCAGGCACCGCTCGGGCGGCTGGCAGCCGCGGCGCCTAGCGTCGCGCGGCGTGCCCAGCCGCTCCCGCGCGCGTCCCCGCGCCGTCCTGACCCGCGACGTCGCACCCGGCGTCCACCGCCTCGCGCACGCGGCGGTGAACCTCTACCTCGTGGAGGAGGGGGACGCCGTAACGGTCGTCGACGCCGGGCTGCCCGCCGTGTGGCGGTACCTCGAGCAGGCGCTGCAGGCGCTCGGCCGCGGGCCGGGGGACGTGCGCGCCCTGGTGCTCACGCACGCGCACTTCGACCACATCGGCGTCGGCCGGCGCATGCAGCGGGAGTGGGGCGTGCCGGTGCTCGGCCACCCGCTCGAGCAGCACCTCGCGGCGCATCCGTACGACTACGCCCACGAGGACCCGCGGCTGCTCTACCCGCTGACCCACCCGGCCGGGCTGCCGATCCTCGCAACGATGGCGGTCGCGGGCGCGCTGACCGTGCCGCCGATCGGGGAGCTGCACCCGATCGCGCCGGGCGACGTGCTCGACGTGCCGGGCTCGCCGGTGGTCGTGTTCAGCCCCGGACACACCTACGGGCACTGCGCGCTGCACCTGCCCGACCGGGACGCGGTGCTCGTCGGGGACGCGCTCGTGACGCTCGACCCCTACAACGCCCGCACCGGCCCGCGCATCGTCGCGGGCGCGGCGACGGCGGACTCGGCGCTGGCCCTCGCGTCCCTCGAGGCCATCGCCGCGACGGAGGCCCGCGTGGTGCTGCCCGGTCACGGCGACCCGTGGCGCACCGGCGCCCGCCGCGCGGTCGACGCCGCCCGCGCGGCCGGCCGCCCCGACTGACGGGCCGCGCGGATCCGCACTTCGTGCGCGGATCCGGAGAAACCGGCCGACACGCCGTTGCGGCACCTCCACCGAGCGGCGTGTCGGTCGAGAACTCCGGATCCGCGAACACCTGGCCGGATGCCGCTCCGGCTGTATGATCGGGGGTCGGCCCGGACCGTTCGTGGAGTCCAACGGCCGTCGACGCGCCGCATCCGGCGCGCGCACCCACGGCCCGCTGCAGACGCGAGAAGCGCGCAGCGCCCTGATCGGACGGATCATCCGCATGCCCGCACGTCCCCGCGACAACCGCACCCCCGACGGCGAGAAGCGCCGCTGGAGCCCCGACGAGCGCGCCGCGCGCAGCGCCTCCGCCTCGTCCGCCCGCGGCGGCGCCCGCGCAGGCCGACGCGACCCGCGCGGCGGCGCGGAGGAGGAGCGCGGCTCGCAGCGCCCGAACCGCGGCATCGACTGGTATCCGGGCCCCCGCATCAACAAGCGCGACGAGCGCGCAGGAGGCGGCCGCGGCGACGGCCCGCGCGGCGACCGCTTCGAGCGCGGCGACCGTCCGGACCGCCCGCAGCGCAACGCGGGCGACCGCGGGTTCCGCGACGACCGCCCGCAGCGCAACGCGGGCGACCGCGGGTTCCGTGACGACCGCCCGCAGCGCTCCGACCGCGCTCCCCGCGACGACCGGTTCTCGCGAGGCGACCGGCCCGAGCGGGGCGCCCGCTTCGACCGCGACGACCGCGCACCGCGGCAGGACCGCTTCCCGCGCGACGACCGCCCGCAGCGGAGCGACCGCCCGGAGCGCGGCGACCGCTTCGAGCGGCCCCAGCGCGGCGAGCGGTTCGAGCGCCCCGAGCGCCGCTCCGCCGCCGACCGCCCGCAGCGGGACGACCGGTTCTCGCGCCCGCAGCGCGACGACCGTCCGCAGCGCGACCGCGACGAGCGCGCCCCGCGCCAGGACCGCTTCGACCGGGACGCCCGGCCGCAGCGCGACGACCGCCGCCCGCAGCGCGACCGTGACGACCGCGCGCCCCGGCAGGACCGCTTCGACCGGGACAGCCGTCCGCAGCGCGACGACCGCCGCCCGCAGCGCGACGAGCGGCGCTCGTTCCGCGACGAGCAGCCCCGCGGCGCCCGCCCCGAGCGCCGGTCCTCCGGCACCGACGAGCCGCGCCGCGGTCGCTTCGAGCAGCGCCCCGACCGCGCCTCCTCCGCCGACCGCCCCTTCCGCGGCCGCGAGCCCCAGCGGTCCGGCCGCGACGAGCGCGCGCCGCGCTTCACGGCCCCGCAGGACGAGGTCCTCGAGCGCCTCGAGGGCGACGTGGTGACGGCCGAGGACGTCGCCGGCCGAACCTTCGCCGACCTGGGGCTCGGCGAGCAGATCACGAAGGCGCTCGCGGAGCTCGGCGCGAAGGAGCCGTTCCCGATCCAGGCCGCGACGATCCCCGCCGCGCTGCGGGGCCGCAACGTGCTGGGCCGCGGACGAACCGGTTCCGGCAAGACCATCGCCTTCGGCGCGGCGCTGGTCGAGCGGCTGCTGCGCAACTGGGCGGAGTCGGGGCGCACCGGCAGCGGCCGTCGCGTCGGCCGCCCGCCGCGCGCGCTGATCCTCGCCCCGACGCGGGAGCTCGCGCTGCAGATCGACCGCACCGTGCAGCCCATCGCCCGCGCGGTCGGCCTCTACACGACGCAGATCTTCGGCGGCGTGCCGCAGGCCCGACAGGTCGGCGCGCTCGCGAAGGGCGTCGACATCGTGATCGGCACCCCGGGCCGCATGGAGGACCTGGTCGAGCAGGGCCGCCTCGACCTCTCCGCGGTGGAGATCTCGGTGCTGGACGAGGCGGACCACATGGCCGACCTCGGCTTCGTCGAGCCGATCCAGCGCCTCCTGCGCCGGGTGCCCGAGGTCGGTCAGCGCCTGCTGTTCTCCGCGACGCTCGACGCCGCGGTCTCGCAGCTGGTGCAGGAGTTCCTGCCGGACCCGGACGTGCACGAGGTCGCGGAGGCGGAGGGGGCGACCACCGCCGACCACCGCGTGCTCGTGATCGAGCAGGGTGAGAAGGTGCCGGTGCTCACTGCGCTGCTCGCCTCCTCGGAGCGCTCGCTCGTCTTCGCCCGCACCCGCTCCTTCGCGGAGGAGCTCGCCGACGCGCTGGACGCCGAGGGCATCCGCACCGAGAGCCTCCACGGCGACCTGAACCAGGCGCGCCGCACCCGCAACCTCGGGCGCTTCAGCGAGGGCAAGGTCGCCGCGCTGGTCGCGACCGACGTCGCCGCCCGCGGCATCCACGTCGACGACGTCGAGCTGGTCGTGCAGGCCGACTCGGCGGAGGACTACAAGACGTACCTGCACCGCTCGGGCCGCACCGGCCGCGCGGGCGCCACGGGCACGGTCGTCACGCTGATCACCGCGCGCCGCCGCCGCGGCTTCACCGAGCTGCTCGAGCGCGCGGGCATCGATGCGGAGTTCGTCGTGCTGCGCAAGGGCGACGACCCCGTCGCGGCGATCGGCCGATGAGCGCCGACTCCGTGCTCGCGGTCGCCGACTGGCGGCAGCGCACGCACGCGCTGTACCGGACCGCGCAGGAGGCGCCCGACCCCGTCGCGGCGTGGACCGCGTGGCGGGCCGGGCGCGACGCGATGTTCCTCGAGCACCCCGCGTCGCCCCTCCTCCCGGAGGACCGGGACGGCTTCACCGGCCTCGCCTTCCCGGACTACGACCCCGCCTGGCGCTTCGAGGCGGAGGTGGAGGACGCGGAGCCCGCGCACCTCGACGTGCCGACCGGCACCGACGGCGTCGTGCCGTTCGACCGGATCGGCCTCGTCCGCCTCGACGGCGTCGGCGCGCTCGACGTCTGGTGGCTCGGGTCCTACGGCGGCGGGCTGTTCATCCCCGTGAAGGACGCGACGGCCGGGAAGCCGGGCGGCACGTACGGCGGCGGCCGGTACCTGATCGACTCGGTCAAGGGCGCCCACCTCGGGCTGTCGGGCCGCAGGCTGGTGCTCGACCTGAACTTCGCCTACAACCCGTCCTGCGCCTACGACCCGGAGTGGGCCTGCCCGCTCGCACCGGCGGGGAACCGGCTCGCCGTCGAGGTCCCGGTCGGGGAGCGCACCTTCCACGAGGAGTAGGCCTGTGGACAGGGACGCCGGATGTCCGAGCGGCCGACTACCCTGCCCGCCGTGACCGACGTGCTGCCCGCCGCGCCTCCCGGGACGGACGCCGCCCTCGAGGTGCTGCGTCGCGTCTTCGGGTACGAGTCCTTCCGCGGGCGGCAGGCGGAGGTCGTGGACGCCGTGATCGGCGGCGGCGACGCCGTCGTGCTCATGCCGACGGGTGCGGGCAAGTCGCTCTGCTACCAGGTGCCCGCGCTCGTGCGCCGCGGCACCGGGCTCGTCGTGTCCCCGCTGATCGCCCTGATGCACGACCAGGTCGACGCGCTGCGCGCCGCCGGCGTGCGGGCCGAGTTCCTCAACTCCACCCAGTCGCCCGACGAGCGGGCGGAGGTGGAGCGCGCGCTCCTCGCGGGCGAGGTCGACCTGATCTACATCGCGCCCGAGCGGCTGTCGGGCGGCTCGGTGCGCTCCCTGCTGGACCGGGTCGCGGCCGGGCCCGGCATCTCGGTGTTCGCGATCGACGAGGCGCACTGCGTGTCGCAGTGGGGGCACGACTTCCGCCCCGACTACCTCGCGCTCGCCGACCTCGTCGGCCGCTGGCCCGGCGTCCCCACGATGGCGCTCACGGCGACGGCCACCGAGGCCACGCACCGCGAGCTGACGACGCGGCTGCACCTCGAGGGGGCGACGCACGTCGTCGCGAGCTTCGACCGGCCGAACATCCAGTACCGGATCGTGCCGAAGGACGACCCGAAGCAGCAGCTGCTCAAGCTGATCCGCGACGAGCACCGCGGCGACGCCGGCATCGTCTACGCGCTCTCGCCCAACGCCGTCGAGCAGACGGCGACCTGGCTGGCGGAGCACGGCGTCGACGCGATCCCGTACCACGCGGGTCTCGACGCCCGCATCCGCGCGGCGAACCAGTCCCGCTTCCTGCGCGACGACGGGGTCGTGGTCGTGGCGACGATCGCGTTCGGCATGGGCATCGACAAGCCCGACGTGCGGTTCGTCGCCCACATCGACGTGCCGAAGTCGGTCGAGGGGTACTACCAGGAGACCGGCCGCGCCGGCCGCGACGGCCTGCCCGCGACCGCCTGGCTCGCCTACGGCCTGCAGGACGTCGTGCAGCAGCGCCGGTTCATCGACCAGAGCGTCGGCGACGCCGCCCACAAGCGGAAGCAGTCCGCGAACCTCGACGCGATGCTCGCGCTGTGCGAGGCGGTCACCTGTCGCCGACGCCAGCTGCTCGCCTACTTCGGCCAGCCGACCGAGACGGACTGCGGCAACTGCGACACGTGCCTCAACCCGGTCGAGACCTGGGACGGGTCGGTCGCCGCGCAGAAGCTGCTGTCCACCATCGTGCGGCTGCAGCGGGAGCGGAACCAGCGCTTCGGGGCCGGCCAGATCGTCGACATCCTGCGCGGCAAGCGCACCCCGCGGGTCGAGCAGCACCAGCACGACGACCTCAGCGTGTTCGGCATCGGCTCCGACATCAGCGACCGCGGCTGGCGCAGCGTGCTGCGGCAGCTGATCGCGCAGGGCGTGGTGCAGGTCGCCGACGACTACGGCACGCTCGGGCTCGGCCGCCTCGGACCCGCCGTGCTGAAGGGGGAGCACCCCGTCCGCCTCCGCCACGACCTCGAGAAGGCGGCGGCCGCGCACTCGGGATCGAAGCGCAGCGCGACGGTCGCCGCCGACCTCGACGACGCGTCGCGCGAGCTGTTCGAGCGGCTCCGCGCGTGGCGTGCGGACCAGGCGAAGGAGCAGGGCGTGCCCGCCTACGTCGTCTTCGGCGACGCGACCCTGCGCGCGCTGGCGACGCAGCGGCCGCGGTCCGAGTCGACGCTGGCCGCGATCAGCGGCATCGGCGCCGCGAAGCTCGAGCGCTACGGCGCGGACGTGCTGGCGATACTGGGGGAATGACCGAGTTCTGCACGCCGCGTCTGGTCCTCCGGCACTGGCGGGAGGAGGACCGGGACCCCTGGGCCGAGCTCGGCGCGGATCCCGAGGTGATGCAGCACTTCCCGAAGACGCTGACGCGCGAGGAGTCGGACGCGTTCGTCGACTGGGCCGGTGCCGCCCTCGAGGAGCGCGGATGGGGCCTGTGGGCGGTGGAGGAGCGGGAGACCGGCCGGTTCCTGGGCTTCACCGGGCTGAACGAGCCCGGCTTCGAGGCGCACTTCACCCCGGCCGTCGAGATCGGCTGGCGGCTGCGCCGCGACGCGTGGGGCTCCGGCTTCGCGACGGAGGCGGCGCGCGGCGTGCTGACCGTCGCGTTCGACGACCTCGAGCTGCCCGAGCTCGTCTCCTTCACGGCCGTGCCGAACGAGCGGTCCCAGGCGGTGATGCGGCGCATCGGCATGACGCGCGACCCCGCCGAGGACTTCGACCACCCGGCGCTGGAGCAGGACAGCCCCCTCCTCCGCCACGTGCTCTACCGCCTCCGCCGCCCCTGACGCTCGTCCATCTTCACGGAGATCCGGCGGGCCGGATCTCCGTGAAGATGGAGCACGGGTCAGTCGTCGATGGCGTCGAGCTCCGCGATCGCGTCGGCGTCCAGCTCGAAGTCGACGTCCGCGTTCTCGGCGATGCGCTTCGGCGTGACCGACTTCGGCAGCGGCAGCACGTCCTTCTCGAGCAGGTAGCGGATGGCGACCTGCGCCGGCGTGCGGCCGACGCGCTTCGCGATGTCGTCGAGCACGCCGCCCTCGAGCAGCTGCCCCGTCGCGAGCGGCGAGTAGCCCTCCACGAGCACGCCGCGGTCCTGGCACCAGCGGGTCACGTCGTCCTGCGTGTTGCCGACGAACCAGCGGATCTGGTTCGCGTGGGGCACGACGTCCGTCGCGGCGGTGAGGGACTCGAGGTCGTCGACCGAGAAGTTGGAGACGCCGATCGAGCGGGCGCGGCCGCCCTGGTACAGCTCCTCGAACACCTTCCAGACCTCGATGTTGCCCTCGCGGTGGTCGGTGCCGATCGCGTCCCACGGCCACGGAGCGTGGATCAGGTACAGGTCGACGACGCCGAGGTCGAGGCCGCGCTGCGACTTCTCGAACGCGCGCCGGGCCCCCTCCGCGTCCTTGATCTCGGCGGGCAGCTTCGTCGTGATGAAGATCTCGCCCCGGTCGACGCCGCTGTCGCGGACGGCCCGGCCGACGCTCTCCTCGTTGCCGTAGGCGAGGGCGGTGTCGATGTGGCGGTAGCCGGCGTCGAGGGCGGCCCGGACGGCGTCGTACGCCTCCGAGCCGTCGGGGATCTGCCACGTCCCGAACCCGATCTTCGGGATCGCGACGTCACCGGCGAGGGTGAAGGTGTCGGTGAGCGCGGGCATGGGGCCTCCTCGGCTGCGGGATCGAGCGAGGGGGACGCTACGTTGCCCCGCCGCCGCCGACCTGGGCGCTCACTCGGCCGCGGCGAGGAAGACGCCCGCGGCGTCGGCGAGGCGTCCCGGGTCGTCGACGTGGCACAGCTCGCGGGCGGAGTGCATCGACAGCAGCGGGGTGCCGACGTCGAACGTGCGGATCCCGAGGCGCGTCGCCGTGATCGGCCCGATGGTGGACCCGCAGGCGACGTCGTTGTTCGACACGAACTCCTGCCACGGCACGCCTGCGGTGCGGCAGACGCGGCCCCAGAGCGCGGCGCCGCTCGCGTCGGTGGTGTACCGCTGGACGGCGTTGATCTTCAGCAGCGGGCCGCCGCCCGCGACCGGGCGGTTCGCCGGGTCGTGCTTCTCCGGCCGGTTCGGGTGCACCGCGTGCCCCGCGTCGGCGGAGCAGCACCAGGAGCCCGCCATCGCGCGCGCCAGCTGCTCGCGGCCCCCGCCGAGCGCGGCGTTCACCCGCTCGATCACGTCGACGAGCAGCGGCCCGGCGGCGCCGGAGCGGCTCTCCGACCCGACCTCCTCGTGGTCGAAGGCGGCGAGCACCGCGACGGCGCCGTGCGGCTCGAGCGCCTCCATGGCGCGCAGGCCCGCGTGCACGGAGGTGAGGTTGTCGAGGCGGGGGGAGGCGAACAGCTCCTCGGCGACGCCGAAGCGGCGGGGCGGCTGGGTGTCGCAGGTGATGAGGTCGTACCCGGCGACGTCCTCGGGCGCGATGCCCGCCAGCGCGGCCAGCGCGCCGACCACGTCGCTCTCGGCTCCGGCGGTGCCGAGCACCGGCTGCAGGTCGCGCTGGCGGTCCGGGGAGAACCCGCTGTTCAGCTCGCGGTCGAGGTGGATGGCGAGGTGCGGCACGCGCGCCCACGGGCCGGTGCGGACGAGGTGCTCGACCCCGGCCGAGTCGACCACGCGGCCCGCGAACTCGAGCTCGCGGTCGAACCAGGAGGCGAGGATCGGTCCGCCGTAGACCTCGACGCCCGCCTGCAGGAACCCGCCGCCGCCGATGGTCGGCTTCGGCTTCAGCTTCAACCCGGGGGAGTCGGTGTGCGCGCCGAGGACGCGGTACGGGGTCGCGGCGTCGGCGTCGGCCGGGATCGCGACGGCGACGACCGCGCCGTCCCGCACGAGCACCAGCCGGGCGCCGGGCACGGCGACCGCGGACCAGTCCGCCGTCTCGTCGACCGCGGTGAAGCCCGCGTCCTCGAGCCGCCTGCGCACCTCCGCCGCCGCGTGGTACGAGCTCGGTGCGGCGGCGACGAAAGCCGCGAGGTCGTCGATGTAGCTGCGCGAGTCCACGCGGTCATGCAACCAGACGGGCCCGGACCGAAACCGGTCCGGGCCCGTCCGCGCGCACCGGGGTGCGCGATGCAGGGGTGGAGCTCACTCCCCGAGGATGCGGTAGAGCTCGCGGCGCAGCTCGTCGACCTTCTCGGTCGCGCGGGCGCGCTGCTCGGCGGTCACGCCGCCGCGGAACTGCATGGCCGCGCCGGCGAGCTTGCCGAAGGCGGTCATCAGGGCGTCGCCGCCCGCGTAGCGGTCACCCGCGCTGCGGAACGCGGCGTCGATCTCCTCGGCGTGGGCCTCCACGTGGGTGCGGCCGGCGTCGGTCAGCTGGTACGCGCCGCGCGGTCCGCCCTCCTGGCTGATGAGGCCCTCGTCGACGAGCTGCGCGAGCGTCGGGTAGACCGAGCCGGGGCTCGGGGTCCAGGCGCCCTCCGTCTTCTCGCCGATCGCCTTGATCAGCCCGTAGCCGTTCGAGGGACCGTCGGCGAGCAGCCCGAGGATCGCGCTGCGCACGTCGCCGCGGCGGGCGCGGGGTCCGTGCGGGCCGAAGCCGGGGCCGGGACCGAATCCCTTGAAGGCGCGCAGCGCCTCCGCGGGACCGTCCCAGGGGCCGCCGAAGCCGCCGCGGGGACCGCGGTGGCCGAATGGGCCGTCGAAGCGGCCGCGGAGGGGCGCCCCGTGCTGGTGGTCGTGGTGAATGTGATCCATGGTGGTTCTCCTTCAGGTTCTGTTGTCGTGACGCATCACGATATATCGGTGAACCTAGAACGGCAAGGATCTGTTCCACTCGTGCGGCGGCGCGCTGTCGATGGGCTTGCGGAACGTTCGGCCCGCTCTGAGGCGCGAGTGCCACGGTCGGTCCATCGATCGGAAGGAGGCCGTCATGGCACTCGGAGACAAGATCTCGAACGCGGCGGAGGACCTGGCCGGCAAGGCCAAGGAGGCCACCGGCAAGGCGACGGACAACGAGCGGCTCGAGGCGGATGGTCAGGGCGACCAGGCCTCCGCCAAGGCCAAGAAGGTCGGCGAGGACGTCAAGGACGTCTTCCGCTGATCCTGCTCGACGCCTGACGAGCGCCCCCGGCCGTGCGGCCGGGGGCGTCGTCGTCTGCGGATCCGCAGGGCGGAGGCGGGAGGAGCGAGAAGAAGGTTAGGCTTCCCTAACCTGCACCGCTCGAGAAGGAGCCCTGCCCATGCGCGCCTCGCGTCTGATGTCCATCGCCGCCTCCGCGGCCCTGCTCGTCGCCCTGGCCGGCTGCGCACAGTCCTCCGACTCGTTGGGCGGTGGCACGGAGGCGTCGTCGTCGAGCACCGGCGCCGACCGGTTCCCGATCACCATCAAGACCGCGTTCGGCGAGACGGTCATCAAGTCGAAGCCGAAGCGGATCGCGACCGTCGCCTGGGCGAACCACGAGGTCCCGCTCGCGCTCGGGGTCGTGCCCGTCGGCATGAGCAAGGCGACCTGGGGCGACGACGACGGGAACGGCGTGCTGCCGTGGGTCGAGGATCGGCTGACGCAGCTGAAGGCGAAGACGCCCGTGCTGTTCGACGAGACCGACGGCATCGACTTCGAGGCCGTGGCGGACACCCGGCCGGACGTGATCCTCGCGGCCTACTCGGGCCTGTCGAAGAGCGACTACGAGACGCTCAGCAAGATCGCGCCGACCGTGGCCTTCCCGAAGACCGCGTGGGGGACCACCCTCGACGAGATGATCACCATGGACAGCGAGGCGATCGGGCTCGGTGCGGAGGGGAAGCAGCTCGAGTCGCGCCTCGACGGCGAGGTCGCCGATGACGTCGCGAAGCACCCGCAGCTGAAGGGCAAGACGGCGATGTTCGGGTACTTCGACCCGAGCGACCTGAGCAAGATCGGCTTCTACTCGACCCTCGACCAGCGCGCGCGGTTCCTCGAGCAGCTCGGCATGACGGCACCGGCCGTGGTGAAGGAGGAGTCGGCGAAGTCGTCGCAGTTCTACCTGACCGTGAGCGCTGAGGACGCCGACCGCTTCGACGACGCCGACGTGATCGTGCTCTACGGCGACGCCGCGTTCCTCAAGAAGCTGCAGGCCGATCCACTCATCGGGAAGATCCCCGCGATCAAGCGCGGTTCCGTGGTCCTGCTGCCGGACAGCACGCCCCTCGCGGCGGACGCCAACCCGACCCCGCTGTCCATCGGCTGGGGGCTGGACAAGTACCTCGACGTCCTCGGCGCCGCCGCGGACAAGGTCGGGTGACGACCGCCGTCCGCGGCCGGACGGCGCAGGACGCCGCGTCGGCCCGTCGGCCGGTGCCGGTCCGGGTCGCCTGGCTCGCCGCCGCCCTCGTCGCGCTCGCCCTGGTGGGCGCCGCGTCGGTGGCCTTCGGCGTGCGCGCGGTGACCTGGCCGGACGTGGTCGCCGGCGTCGGCGGCGCCTCGAACACCCTCGCGGAGGCGGCGGTGCTGCAGCGGGTGCCGCGCACGGTGCTGGCGATGGTCGTCGGCGCCGCGCTCGGGCTCGCCGGGGCGGTGATGCAGGGCGTGACCCGCAACCCGCTCGCCGACCCGGGCATCCTCGGCGTGACGACCGGCGCCTCCCTCGCCGTGGTGGTCGGGCTGGCGTTCTTCGGCCTCGCCGCCCCGACGACGGTGATCTGGGTCGCGATCCTCGGTGCGGCCGGTGCCGCGGTGCTCGTCTACTCGATCGGCTCGCTCGGGCGCGGCGGAGCGACGCCGCTGAAACTCGCCCTCGCCGGTGCCGCGACCTCCGCCGCGTTCAGCTCGCTGATCAGCGCGGTGCTGCTGCCCCGCGTCGACGCGCTGACGGACTTCCGCTTCTGGCAGATCGGCGGGGTCGGCGGCGCCTCCTTCTCCCGCATCCTGCAGGTGCTGCCGTTCCTCGCGGTCGGCGCACTGGTGTGCGTCGTCACCGCGCGGGGCCTGAACTCGCTCGCGCTCGGCGACGACGTCGCCGCGGGGCTCGGCGAGCACGTGGCGCGCACCCGGGTGCTCGCGGCCGCCGGCGCGATCCTGCTCGCCGGGGCGGCGACCGCCGTCGCCGGGCCGATCGGCTTCGTCGGGCTGGCCGTGCCGCACCTCTGCCGCCTGCTGGTCGGCGTCGACCACCGCTGGCTGCTGCCGTTCTCGACGGTCGTCGGCGCGGTGCTGCTCACCGCCGCCGACGTGATCGGGCGCCTCGTCGCGCGTCCCGCGGAGGTGGACGTCGGCATCGTGACGGCGATCATCGGAGCGCCGATCTTCATCTGGATCGTCCGGCGCCAGAAGGTGCGGGCGCTGTGACCGCCGTCGCCGTCCGGGAGGCGGGCCCGGCGGGGCGCGTGGCGACGGGCCGCCGCCGCCGAGCGCTGCGCCGCCGATCGACCGGCGCGGCGCTCGCCGTCGTGGTCCTCGTGCTCTTCGCCGTCAGCCTGATGGTGGGCGACACCTTCTACACGCCGTCGGAGGTGCTGCGCACGATCCTCGGCGAGACCGTGCCCGGCGCCTCCTTCACCGTGGGCGAGCTGCGGCTGCCCCGGGCGTGCATGGGTGCGCTCGCGGGGCTCGCGTTCGGGGTCGCCGGGGTGACGTTCCAGACGATGCTGCGCAACCCGCTCGCGTCGCCGGACGTGATCGGCATCAGCTCGGGCGCGAGCGCCGCCGCCGTGGTGTCGATCGTGCTGCTGCAGCTCGACGAGGCGGCGACGAGCCTCGTCGCCATCGTCGCCGCGCTGGCCACCGCGGCCGTGATCTACCTGCTCTCCTACCGGGACGGGGTCGCGGGCACGCGGCTGATCCTGATCGGCATCGGCGTCTCCGCGATGCTCGAGAGCGTCGTCTCGTACGTGCTGCTGCACGCCGCGACCTGGGACCTGCAGACCGCGATGCGATGGCTGACCGGCAGCCTGAACGGCGCGACCTGGGACCAGCTGCTGCCGCTGGCGCTCGCCGTGGTGGTGGTCGGGCCGGTGCTGCTGTCCCGCGAGCACGACCTCGGCCTGCTCCAGCTCGGCGACGAGTCCGCGGCGGGGCTCGGCGTGCGGGTCGAGCGCACGCGCGTCGTCGTCATCGTGGCCGCGGTGCTGCTCATCGCCTTCGCGACCGCCGCGGCCGGGCCCATCGCCTTCGTCGCCTTCCTGTCGGGCCCCATCGCCGCGCGCCTCGTCGGCGGGGGCGGCGGCCTGATGGTGCCGTCCGCCCTCGTCGGCGCGGCGCTCGTGCTCGGCGCCGACCTGATCGGCCAGTTCGCGACCGGCAACCGCTTCCCGGTCGGCGTCGTCACCGGCGTGCTCGGCGCCCCGTACCTCGTCTACCTCCTCATCCGGACCAATCGCGCGGGAGGGTCCCTGTGACCGAGTCGCACACGCTCGCCGTCGACGGCGTCACCCTGGCCTACGGCGACCGCGTCGTCGCGGAGGGCATCGACCTCGCGCTGCCGCCCGGCCGGATCACGGCGATCGTCGGCGCGAACGCGTGCGGCAAGTCGACGCTGCTGCGCGCGATGGCCCGCCTCCTGCCGCCCCGCACCGGACGGATCGTGCTCGACGGCAAGGACCTGCACCGGCTGCCGACGAAGCAGGTGGCCCGCACCCTCGGCCTGCTGCCGCAGTCGCCGAGCGCGCCGGAGGGGATCGCCGTCGCGGACCTCGTCGCCCGCGGCCGGCACCCGCACCAGGGGTTCCTGACGCGGTGGACGGCCGCCGACGACGAGGCGGTCGCGGAGGCGCTGCGGATGACCGACATCGTCGGCCTCGCCGACCGCGCGGTCGACGAGCTGTCCGGCGGTCAGCGGCAGCGCACGTGGATCGCGATGGCGCTGGCGCAGCAGACCGACATCCTGCTGCTGGACGAGCCGACGACCTTCCTCGACATCACCCACCAGGTCGAGGTGCTCGACCTGCTGACCGACCTCAACCGGCAGCGCGGCACGACGGTGGTGATGGTGCTGCACGACCTGAACCTGGCCGCGCGGTACGCCGACCACCTCGTCGCGGTCGCGGACGGCCGCGTCCACGCCGCGGGCGCGCCCGGCGCCGTGCTGACGACCGACGTGGTGCGGCAGGTGTTCGGGCTCGAGAGCCGCGTGCTGCCCGATCCCGTGTCGGGCGCACCGATGGTGCTGCCCATCGGCCGCCACCACGTGGCGGAGGCGGCGACGCAGGGCTGAGCGCCGAGGGCCGGCCGGATCCGAGCATCGCGCCGCCCCCTGCACGGCCCGGCGTGCGGGGATGACCGACCGCACCGGGACGTCCTCCGCCGATGAGCGCGCCGCCACGAAGGAGCGCGCGCAGGAGGTGAGGCGCGCGGCAGGCGAGCCGCGAGGACGGCGCCCGTGACGTCGCCGCGAAGATCGACGAGCTCGCGGAGCCGGAGCGCACCGTGGCACGGCGCATCGCCGCGATCGTCGAGGAGGTGGCGCCCGACCTGGACCCGAAGGGGCGACTTCTGAGGAGTCGGGTCAGTCGCGGCCGAGGACCGCGGCCTCGTGGGGGCCGAGTCCGCCCTCGAGCACGCGCTCGCCGTTCGCCGGTGCCAGGTCCAGCGGCCCATCGCCGACGTTCAGGGCGACCGTGATCGCGTCGTCCCCCTCCGGCGACGACATCCGGTAGACGAGCACGTCGTTCTCCACGGAGACCTGCTCGTACCGCCCGCGGGCGAGCCACGGCTTGCGGCGGCGCAGCGCGATGAGCCGCTGGTGGAGGCGGAGGATCGGCTCGCCGAGGCGGGACAGCTCGTCGGGGGAGTCGGGGAACGCCGGCCGCACCGCGTCGTCGCCGCCGGCGCGGTCCTCCTTCACGCCGCGGAACCCCTCCTCGTCCCCGCTGTAGACGACCGGGACGCCGCCCACCGTGAAGAGCACCGTGAGGGCGTGCGCGAGGTGCCGCTCGTCGGTGAGGCGGCTGGCGATGCGCGTCGTGTCGTGGTTGCCGACGAAAGTGGCCGGCAGGAAGGACGCGACCAGGTCCCGGTGCCGGCCGAGCGTCCAGGCGAGCTCCCAGAGGTTCCGCTCGTTGAGGCTGCTCCAGATCGCCTTCCACAGCTCGTACTGCGTCACCGAGTCGAGCCCGGAGTCCGCCACCCACTGCGCGTAGTCGCCGTGGATCACCTCGCCGAGCAGCCAGGCGTGCGGGTGCGTCTCGTGCACCGCCTCCGCGACCCGGTGCCAGAACGCCGTCGGCACTGCGTACGCGGCGTCGAGCCGCCAGCCGTCGACGCCGCGGTCGAGCCAGTGCCGCATCACGTCGATCACGTACCGCAGCACCTCGGGTTCGTCGTGGTTCAGCGCGACGAGTGCGCCGTGGCCCTCGAAGACCGCCCAGCCGTCCCCCTCCCGACGGAACCAAGCGGCCGCCGCGGGGTCCCCCCGCTCCGCCTGGACGAAGCGCGGGAAGGACCGGCCGACGTGGTTGAACACCCCGTCGAGCACCACCTCGATCCCGCGCGCGTGCGCCGCCGCGATCAGCGCGTCGAGGTCCTGCTCGTCCCCGAGCCGCGGGTCGATCCGGAGGTGGTCCCGGGTGTCGTACCCGTGGGTCTCGGAGTCGAACACCGGCCCGAGCTGCAGCCCGTTCGCCCCGAGCTCGATCATCCGGTCGAGCCAGCGCTCGATGCGCGGCAGCCGGTGCTGCACCGCGCCGCCCGCCGGCTGCTCCTGCTCGGCCCCTGTGAACCCCAGCGGGTAGACGTGCCACAGGATCACGTGCTCGAACCGCATGCCGACGTCCTTCCGCGCCGGGGCGGGGCGCTCCCGGGCCCCGAGAATCTACGCAGGACCGCCCGCGGAACCGCCGACCCGTACCCGGGTACGGGGCAGGAGTTGGCTCCGGCGGGGGACGTGCCGGAACCCTCGGATTCCTAGCCTTGACCCATGACCGCAGTGGCACCACGACCCGTCCGCACCACCACGCCGCGCACGGCACCGGTGGGGCGTGCGCAGTCGAGCCACGCCACCGACTACACGGAGCTGACGCGCCGGGTGAAGGAGGCGGGCCTGCTCCGCCGCCGCCCGGGGTCCTACGCGCTCCGCATGACCGTGCTGGTCCTGCTGTTCGCCGTCGGGTTCGTGCTGCTCGCGACCCTCGGCCGCACCTGGTGGCAGCTGCTCGTCGCGGTCTACTTCTCGGTGCTGTTCACGCAGTCGGCGTTCCTGGCGCACGACTCGGCGCACAAGCAGATCTTCACGTCCGGGCCCCGCGGTGAGGCGTTCTCCCGCGTGTTCGGCAACCTGTTCGTCGGCCTCAGCTACGGCTGGTGGATGAACAAGCACACGCGGCACCACGCGAACCCGAACACGGTCGGCAAGGACAACGACATCGTCCCCGGCGCCGTCGTGTTCGTGCCGAACGAGGCCCCCGAGCGCTCGGGCGTCGCCGGATGGTTCACGCGCCGTCAGGGCTTCTGGTTCGTCGGGATCCTCGCGCTCGCCGGCCTCGACCTGCACAAGTCGTCGATCCAGGCGATCCTCGGCGGCGAGAAGGTCCCGCACCGCGTGCAGGAGGGCGTGCTGATCGGCATCCGCCTGATCGGCTTCGCAGCGGTCGTCCTGCTCCTGCTCGGCCCGGTGCTCGGGCTCGTGTTCATGGTCGTGCAGATCGCGTCGTTCGGGATCTACATGGGCGGCACGTTCGCGCTGAACCACACCGGCATGAAGGTCATCGAGCGCGGCGAGAAGGTCGACTACCTGCGCCGACAGGTGCTGACGTCCCGCAACATCCGCGGCGGTCGCCCGATGGAGCACGTCATGGGCGGCCTCAACCTGCAGATCGAGCACCACCTGTTCCCGAACATGCCGAGCGCCAACCTGCGCAAGGTGCGCCCGATCGTGCGCGAGTACTGCGCCGAGCTCGGGGTGCCCTACGTCGAGAACGCCCTGCCCACCGCCTGGCGGGTCGTGCTGACCTATCTGCACCGCGTCGGCATCCGCCACGCGGACCCGTTCGACTGCCCGGCGGCGCAGTCGTTCCGCACCGCCTGATCGAGCCCGACGAGGAGGGGGCGAGCGCTGCGGCGCTCGCCCCCTCCTCCGTCAGCCGGCGATGAGCGCGCCCAGCTCCGCGGCCACCAGATCGGGCCGCGACAGGAACGGGTGGTGGCCCGTCGGCAGGTCCACCGACCGCGTGGCGCGGGCGGCGTGCTCCCGCTGCAGGGCGAGCGACGTGCTGCGGTCCTCGGTGCAGACGAGGTAGGTGGAGGGGCGGCCCCGCCACGCGGCCCGGGTGGTCGGCGTGCCGAAGGCCGCGACGGACTGCGGGGTCAGCCGCGCCCATGCCTCCGAGCGGGTCCTCGGGTCGGTGACGTCGGCCCAGAAGCGGGCGCCGAACGCCGCCTCGTCGTAGCCGGTGACGCCGATCGTGCCGTCGCCGAGGTCCGCGACGCGCACCGGGTCCTGCTCGCCGCTCATGATCGCGCCCTGCGACAGCCCGGGCTCGGGCAGGTAGGACGAGATGAGGAGCAGGTGGCGCGCCGCCGGGTGGTCCGCGCCCTCGGCGATCACCGTGCCGCCGTAGGAGTGCCCGACCACGATCGCGTCGCCGGCCGCGTCCAGCGCCGCGTGCAGCGCGGCAGCGTCCTCGACGAGGCCGCTGGTGCCGGGCGCCGCGCCCTCGCCGCACGACGGCAGCGCGACCGCGCGGCTGGTGACGCCGGTGTCCCGCTCCACCAGCTCGGCGACCGCGTGCCACCACCACGCGCCGTTGCGCACCAGCGCGCCGTGCACGAACAGGATCTCCACCATGGACGTCCCCCTCCGCGGCGCGATCGGGCGCCCGCCCCTGCACCCTAGGTCGGGCGGGGAGCGGCGCCGCGGGCCCGCTGCTGCGGGCAGCGCTCAGGCGTCGGCGCGGATGGTCATGGTCGCCGCGAGGCCGACCTCCGACGGGCCGCCGGGGATGCCGCCCGCGGAGAGCAGGACCGCGCCGAAGGTCGCGCTCCAGAAGGTCGTCACGTCGCGCGCCGTCCCGTGCTCGCTGCGCCAGCCGTGGCGCTGCAGCATGCGGTCGAGGTAGCGCTCCGACTGCCGGAAGAGGATGCCGATGGCGCGCCGCACCTCCTCCCGCACGTCCTCGTTCTCCCGCGCGAGGGACAGCGCGACGACGACGTGCCGCAGCGACGGCATCGCGAGGGCCGTGCGGGCCAGGGCCGCCCGAAAGGATTCCGCCGTCTGCATGCGTCGGCCGGCGGCCTGCAGCCGATCGGTGTCCCGCAGCAGCAGGGCGAACGCCGCTTCGACGAACAGGCGGTCCTTCGACCCGAAGTGGTGCGTGATCTGATTCGGGTAGACGTCGGCGGCGCTCGCGATCTCGGCGACCGTGGGGACGTCGGGGCCGGTCTGCAGCAGGCGCATCATCGCCGTGCGGATCCGGGCGCGGGTCGCGGCCCCGCGCGGAGTCCCGGTTCCCGCCACTCTCGAATTGTACGTGGTACAACTGGAGGTGAAGTTGTTCGCCGTACAAATCAGGAGCGTCATGCGGGTCGTCATCACGGGCATGGGAGCGGTCTCGCCGCTCGGGGACGACGTCGAGGCGCTCTGGAGCGGGATGCTCGCCGGGCGCAGCGGCGTGCGGGACTTCTCCTCGGACGGCGAGCGGTTCGCCTCGCTGCCGATCCCGATCGCGGCGCCCGCGGTGGTGGACGTCGACGAGAAGCTCGGCCGGGTCGCGGCGCAGCGCCTCGACCGCAGCCAGCGGCTCGCGCTGATCGCCGCGGCGGAGGCGTGGGCCGACGCCGGGACCCCGGAGGTGGACGGCGACCGGTTCGCCGTCGTGGTCGGCACCGGCATCGGCGGCCTCGAGACGCTGCTCGGGCAGGACGACGTGCTGGAGGCGTCCGGCGCGCGTCGGGTGTCGCCGCGCGCGGTGCCGATGCTCATGCCGAACGGCGCCGCGGCGCAGGTCAGCATCGCCTACGGGGCGGGCGCCGGCGTCTACACGACCGCGGCGGCGTGCGCCTCCGGTGCCGAGGCGATCGCCGACGCCGCCCGGCTGCTCGCCACCGGGGAGGCGGACATCGTGTTCGCGGGCGGGGTGGAGGCGTCGATCGCGCCGCTGACCCTCGCCGCGTTCGCCCAGGCGCAGGCCGCGGCGAAGCCCGACGGCGGCCCCGTCGACGCTCTGTCCCGCCCGTTCGACGCCGCGCGCCGCGGGTTCGTGCTCGGCGAGGGCGCCGGGATGCTCGTGCTCGAGACCGAGGAGCACGCGCAGCGCCGCGGTGCCCGGGTGCACGCGGTGCTCGCCGGGTGGAGCGTCACCTCCGACGCGTTCCACATCACCGCGCCGCAGCCCGAGGGCCGCGGCCAGGTGCGCGCCATCCGGAACGCCCTGAAGATGGCCGGGCTCGCGCCCGAGGACATCGACCACGTCAACGCGCACGCGACCGGCACCACGGTGGGCGACACCACCGAGGCGGCCGCGATCGCCGAGAGCCTCGGCACGACCGCGTCCGTGACCGCGCCGAAGGGCGCCATCGGGCACCTGCTGGGCGCGGCCGGCGCGGTGGAGGCGATCCTCGCCATCCGCACGATGACCGCAGGGCTGGTGCCGCCCACGCGCAACCTCGACGAGCTCGACCCGGCCGTGCCGCTCGACGTCGTGCGTGGCGCACCGCGCGAGCAGGAGGTCCGTGCGGCGCTCAGCGACTCCTTCGGCTTCGGGGGTCAGAACACGAGCCTGATCTTCACCCGCCCCTGAGCGGCTCCCGCCCGGGTCGCCCGCGTCAGGCGGCCAGGTGGAAGGTCGTCGCGAACCGGCCGAGCAGGTCCTGCCGCCCGTGCAGCACCGCGACAACCCCGGTCGCGATCGCGGTCTCGGGCGGCAGCTCGCCCGAGATCAGCCGGTGGATGCCGGGGCCCGTGGAGAACGCGAGGTCCACCGCGCCGTCGACCCGATCCACCTCCAGGGTCCCGCCCTCGACCCGGATCCGCAGCGCGGCCGGGCCGAGATGCGCGGCGTAGGAGGTCGCGGGCAGCGCTGCTGCGACCTCGGGCCGGAAGGCGCTGCGCAGGTCCATCGTCATCGACTCCGGGGTGATGCCCTGCTCCTCCCTCGGCTCGCCGAGCGCCCGGATGCCCCACGCGCCGAGCAGCAGCACCACGGGTTCGAGCTCGCGGCCGAACGGCGTGAGCTCGTAGACGATCACGCGGGAGCGCGGGGCTCGGCGCAGGATCCCGGCGGCCTGCAGCTCCTTGAGCCGCGCGGCGAGGATGTTCGTGGGGATGCGGGGGAGGCCGGCGGCGAGCTCGCCGTAGCGGCGCGGCCCCACGAGCAGGTCGCGGACGATGAGCAGGGCCCAGCGCTCGCCGACCAGCTCCATCGCCCGTGCGACGCCCGAGTGCTGCCCGTAGTCGCGGGCTGCCACGGGTCAGCCCTGCTGCTGCATCGCGGCCTCGGGGCCCTGGGCGGCGGCGACCGGGTCCATCCAGCCGAAGTCGATCACGTTGCCGTCGGGGTCGGTGAGCCCGCGCTGGTACATGAAGCCGAAGTCCTGCGGCTGCCCGAGCTCGCGACCACCCGCGGCCAGCCCCGCGGCGACCGTGGCGTCGACCTCCTCGCGGCTGTCGAGGAAGATCGCGGTCGAGGCGGAGGGGCTGACGGCCGGGTCGCCGACGGGCAGCTCCGTCATCGACTGGAAGAACTCGCGGGTGAGGATCATGAAGAAGCTGTGGTCCTCCTCCACCACGACGCAGGCCGCGTTGTGGTCGGTGAAGAGCGGGTTGATCCGGAAGCCCACGGCCTCGTAGAACGCCTTCGCGCGCTCCAGGTCGGTCACCGGCAGGTTGACGAACATCGTGGGCACCAGCGGGCTCCTTCGGCCTCGGTCCGGAAGTGGACGGCGTCCACACTTGCAATAGACAAGTAGGACGTCAAGGGGCGTGCGCCGACCTCGCCGCGCGCTCCGCGGCCACGGCGCGGAGCGCGGTGAGGACCGTGCGCACCGGTCGCAGCGCCAGCGCGTCCGGCCGGGCCAGGACGTCGACGTGGCGGACCGCCTCCAGCCCCGCGATCGGGCGCAGGACCAGCCCGTCCACGGCGAGCGGCGCGGCGGTGATGCGCGGCATGATCGCGAGCGCGGCGCCGCCGCGCACGACCTCCGCGGCCACGAACAGCTCGTTGATGCGGTGCGCGATCCGCAGCGGCCGGCCCGCCCGCGCGGCGAGCAGGTCGAGCGCGCCTCCGAGCGGGAAGCCGTCGTGCACCGCGATCCAGGGCTCGTCGGCCAGCTGCTCGGGCGTGAGCGCCGCCTGTGCGGCGAGCGGGTGACCGCTCGGGAGGGCGACGTCGAGCGGCTCCACGAACAGCGGCGCGACGGCGAGCCGCCGGGTGGGCCACTCGGGATGGTGGGCGAGACGGTGCGCCACGACGAGGTCGTGGTCGGCGGTCAGGCCCGCGAAGTCGCCCTGGGCCACGTCGGCGTCCCGCAGCGAGACCCGCGGCTCGTCGACCAGCGCCGCGAGCAGCGGGCCGAACAGGGCGTGCCCCGCGCTGTGGAAGGCGGAGACGCTCACCACCCGGTCTCCGTCGTCGAGGAACGCGCCCACGGCGTCGCGGGCCGCGGCCATCGCCTCCTCCACGCGGGCGCCGGCGACCGCGACGGCCTCGCCGGCCTCCGTCAGCACGAGGGCGCGGCCGCGGCGGACCGTCAGCGGCACCGCCACGCCCGCCTGCAGCGCGGCGAGCTGCTGCGAGACCGCGGAGGGGCTCACCCGCATCGCCGCGGCGACGGCGGCGACGCTGCCCCGATCGCCGAGCTCGCGCAGGAGGCGCAGCCTCGCCGGATCCATCGGCCGGTTCGTATCCATAAGCGTCTGCTCAACCATCGATCAAGGAGGTGGCCGTTGTTCTTCATCGACGGTACGCCGCAGAGTGGCGTCCGTGCTCCCCTCCCGCCCTCCGGTCGCCGACGTCCTGCTGATCGCCGTGGCGGCCGTGTGGGGCGCCAGCTTCCTCGCGGCCAAGGACCTCTCGGCGCAGACGGGTGTTCCCGCGGCGATCGCGCTCCGCTTCCTCGTGGCCGCGGCGGCCCTCGGCCTGCTCTGCCTGCTGCGCCGCGAGCGGCTCCCGCGCGGCCGGGGTCTCACGATCGCGGCGCTGCTCGGCGGCTCGCAGGCCGCCGTGATCGGGCTGGAGACGTGGGGCGTGCACCTGACGTCGGCCACGAACGCCGGTCTGCTCATCAGCCTCGCCCTGGTCGCGACGCCGGTCCTGGAGAGCCTGGTCTCGCACGACCGGCTGCCCGGACGGTTCTTCGTCGTCGCGGTCGCCGCCGTGGCCGGCGTCGCGCTGCTCGTGTCCGACGGCGGCTTCCGCGCGCCGACGGCCGGAGACCTGCTGGTCCTCGCGGCGGCGGTCGTGCGGGCCGTGCACGTGACGGCGAGCGGTCACCTCACCCGCGGGCGCTCGGACGGCTCGCCGGGCGTCGTGCTGGTGCAGATGGCGGTCTGCGCCGTCGTCTTCTCGGGAGTCGGCGCCGCGGGCCTCCCGTCGGCCGTCGCCGGCCTGGGCGCGGCCGGCTGGGCCGACGTGCTGTTCCTCGGGCTGCTCTGCTCGGTCTTCGCCTTCGTCGTGCAGCTGTGGGCGGTGCGGCGCACGTCGGCGACGCGCGCGAGCGTCCTGATGGGCACGGAGCCGGTCTGGGCGCTGCTCGTGGGCGTGGTCCTGGCCGGGGAGGCGATCGGACCCGTCGCGCTCTGCGGCGCCGCCGTCATCCTGATCGCGAGCGCCGTCGCGCAGGCGATCGAACGGCGTCACCGCCTCGGGCCGGTCCAGGAGGGTCCCCGTGCCGTGTGTGCGCAGGCCGCGCCGCGG
Organism: Amnibacterium soli; assembly: GCF_039544415.1. NCBI lineage: Bacteria > Bacillati > Actinomycetota > Actinomycetes > Micrococcales > Microbacteriaceae > Amnibacterium > Amnibacterium soli. The sequence continues at coordinate 272,177 of NZ_BAABLP010000004.1, forward strand.
ATGGTCCGGGCGGCCGAGGCCTCGGATGCCGCGAACCATTGAGTGCCCCCGTCCTCCAGGGGCATCCGTGTGCACGATTCGTCGAGGTGCGGTGCTCGAGAGCGACCGTTTCCCGCTCCCGAGCCCCCTCGAACCCCGCTGCTGAGGCCGGATGCGCGAACGGCAGGCTCCGTAAGGGGACTGCACGAATCGCTGATGCCCCCGTAGTCGGGCGTTGAGCGCGGGCCCCGCACCTTTCAGCATCGCCTCAATCGAAAGGCCGGACCGATGGGGATCCGGGACGGACGCTCCTCGAGCGCCCGCAGGGGGAGGGACACATGGGACGCCACGCCGTTCTCGCTCGCACGTCGCGCCGCTTCGCGGTCGTGCCCACCGTGCTCGCCGCCGGCGTGCTCGGCGCGGCGCTGCTCGCCGGCTCGACGACGGGCACCCTCTCCGGCTTCGTCGCCTCCGTCACCGGCACCACGAACTCCGCCGGCGACGGCGTGCTCACGATGGCGGAGCAGACCACGACCGGCACCGTCCTGTGCTCCTCCACCGACGGCACCTCGATCACCTCGACGAACTCCGCGAGCTGCGCCGGCGTGAACAAGTTCGGCGGCGGCACCACCCTGACGCCCGGCGACACCGTGAGCACGACGGTCGTCATCAAGAACACGGGCAACGTCACCGCGAAGACCTTCAGCGTCGCCGGCGGCGCCTGCACGCCCTCCTTCACCGGCACCCCGCACGGTGCGGCGACGAACATCTGCTCGACCATGACCCTCGTGATCAGCTCGCCGAACAATCCGAACGCCTACACGGGCACGGTCGGCGGCCTGGCCTCCGTCACGAAGCCGCTCGCCCAGCTGGCGGCCAACACCTCGGAGACCTTCACCTTCACCGTGGGGCTGCCCTCCAGCGCCGACAACACGTACCAGGGGCTCGCCGCCTCCATGCCGGTGACGTGGACCTTCACCGCCTGAGCACCGCGCAGGCGGAGGCGGTGCGGGCGCCCGGACGGCGGGCCCTGCGCACCACGGTGCGAACGCGGCGGCGCCGGTCGCGCACGGTCGTCGTCTGCGGCGCCCTCGCCGCCCTGCTGCTCGTCGCCGTGCTCGCCGCGGTCGGGTTCCGCCTCGCGGGCGGCAGCTGGTTCATCGTGCAGACGCCGTCGATGGGCACCGCCGCGCCCGTCGGATCGCTCGTGGTCGACGTCGCGGCCGCGCCGGGGGACCTGCAGCGCGGCGACCTGATCTCCTTCCGCCCGCCCGCGTCCCCCGACGAGGTGTACACGCACCGGATCCGAGCGATCGGGCCCGACGGCATCCGCACCCGCGGCGACATCAACGGTGCGGAGGACCCGTGGACCCTGCGCGGCCGCGACCTGATCGGCCGCGTCGCGGTCGTGCTGCCCGGGGTCGGCTGGCTGGTCCGCAGCCTCCCGGTCCTCATCGGCGGCCTCGCCCTCGTCTGGCTGCTGTCGGGCGCGGTCCGCACGCCGCACCGGCGCTTCGCGCTGCGGCTGATCGGCGTGCCGCTCGTGGTGTCCGCCGTGCTGCTGTGGCTCAAGCCGTTCGTCAACACCGCGGTGCTGCTCACGGACTCGCAGCACGGCCGGACGATGGCGCGCATCGTCTCGACCGGCCTGCTGCCCGTGGAGGTGAGCGAGCAGGGCGGCGCGCGCATCCGCCTCTCGAGCGGTCAGGTGGGCGACCTGTGGCTCGCGAGGTCGGACCAGCAGGGGCACTTCTGGATGTCCTCGGCGCTCGCGCTCCCGGCGTGGGGCTGGGTCGCCGTCGGGCTGCTCTGCGCGGTGCCCGCAGCGCTCGCCGTCATCAACGGCCGACGGCGCGGACGGCACCGATGAGCCCCGCGGCCGCCGTGCGCCTCCTGGTCGGCGCGGTCCTCACCGCCGCGGCTGCGCTGGCCGCCGTGTCCGGCCCGACGCTCGGCGCGTGGTCCGCCTCCGTCGCGGGCCCGAGCTGGCAGGCGGGCACGGCGACGTTCTTCACGTGCGCCGACACGGTCGCGCCGGGGCTGAACGACGGAGCGAACCCGCTGTTCGCCCTCGCGTTCCGCAGCGCCGCCGGTCCGACCGATGTGAGCGGCAACGGCCGGAACGGCGCGTACACCGCGCCGGCGACGGTCCTCGCGGCGAAGGCGCCGGGGTGCCCGCGCGACCCGGAGGGCGTCTGGCGGCTGAACGGGACCGGTGACTGCGCCGCCAACACCATCGCGGTCGGCGTGCTGACCCCCGCCGCCTTCAGCGTCGAGGCGTGGTTCCGGACGAGCGGCACGGGTGCGTCGGGCACGCTCGTCGCCTTCGGCGCGACCAACCGTGCGCTCTACGTCGACAACGGGGGGAAGGCGCGCGGCTGGATCGGCGGCGCCGACACCGTCGTCTCCACCGCACGGGTCGACGACGGGCAGTGGCACCTGGCGACCCTCGTCTTCACGCCCAGCACCGGGACCGCCCTCTACGTGGACGGCGTCCTCGCCGGCTCCGTGAGCTCGATGAGCAGCGCCACCAGCCTGGTCAGCGCCGGGTCGTGGCGGGTCGGCTGCTCGGCCACGACGCCGACCTGGCCCTCCGCCGGCGCGCAGTACCTGACGGGCGACCTCCGGTTCGCGGCCGTCTACACGTCGTCCCTCACGAAGACCCAGGTGGAGCAGCACTACCGAGCGGGCGTCTGACCGGACCCGGTCGATCCGCACACGGACATGGCGGTTCCAGCCGCCCGGCGTCAGGCTGAGCGCACGGCCCGCTCCAGCGTCGGGGCGCCGACGTCGGAGGGACGGGACATGACGGATCACGGAACGGCGCAGCCGGACGACGGCCGCAGCGTCCGCATCGACATCGACAACGCCGAGGAGCTCGTGGAGACCTCGTCGGCGCACGCCCGCGGCGAGCTCGACGACGCGGAGTTCCTCGACCGCCGCGAGCAGCTGCTGACGCGGGACGGGGGCGACGCCACGGGAGCCGGCGACTGAGCGCTGCAGCACGAGGCGGAACGGGATCAGCCGGATCGCCCGCGCACAAGCCCTTGCGGGAAGTCGACCCTCATGGGGAGGCTGTGGTCGTGCGGCACGTGTTCTTCATCGTCTACGCGGTGATGGCCGTCTGGCTCGTGATCGCATCCGTCCTGCGGGTGGTCCTCTCGCTGCGCAGCGGCGTCCCGATCGACGTGCTGCCCGCCGTCACCGGCGGGTTGGGCCTGGTCGCCCTGCTCCTGCTGATCCCGCGAGCGGTCCGCCGGGTCCGCCGAGCGCGGCGGACCGGCCCCGAGACGCTGGCCGAGCAGCTCCAGCAGTACACGACTCGGCGGGCCGCCGGTCGCTGACGCGTCCTGCTGGGTGCGTGAGCCGGCTGCGCGGGTGCGACCACGTCGTCGTCAGCGGCCCCGCTCAGACGGTCTGCGGAGTCGGAACGGCGCGCGCCGACTCGTGCGGCGCCGGACCCTCCATCGCCTGCAGCAGCACCTCGGCCTCGTCCGCGTAGCGCTGGAGGTCGGCCACCGGCGCGAAGCCGCTGTCGTGCGCCTCGGAGTCGAGGAGGCAGAGGGTCCCGATCGCGCGGCCGTCCGTGCCGTGGAGGGGGACCCCTGCGTAGAACGGCAGCTGGACGACGTCGAGGAACGGGTTGTCGCGGAACCGGGCGTCGCGCTGCGCGTCCGGCACGACCAGCGGCGCGTCCTGCGCGACCGTGGTGGCGCAGTAGGTGAGCTCGCTCGGTGCCGACACCGGCGCACCGCCCGTCTCGGCGACGAACCAGGTGCGGCCGCCGTCGACCAGGTTGACCGCGGCGAGCGCGACGCCGAAGTACTCCTGCGCCCGTCGCGTGACCCCCTGCAGCGCGTCGTCGCCGCTCGGGGCGACGGCCGACTCGAGGGCACGCGCGGTGCCCGCCCAGTCGTGCTCGGCGGCGGCGACGGCCGGATGGGCGGGCCGCGCGGTGCGCACGGCGTCGAGGACGGGGGCGAGCCGCTCGCCGAGCTGCGCGGCCCAGTGCCGGTACCCCTCGCTGGAGCCGAGCGGGCGGTCGGCTTCGAACCGTTCGACCGGGGCCGGGATCACGGTGATGCGCGACGACCGCTCCGCCGCGCGGTGCAGGACGTCGACGAGCCGTCGCGCGTGGTGCTCGGCGATCACGCCGAGCAGGCCGCGGGCCATCACGTATGCGCGGATGCGCGGCGGCTCGACGAGCACGATCGGGGTCGCGAGGTCGACGTGGGCGCGGATGTCGTCGAGCAGTCGGTCGAGCGACGCCGCCCACCGGTCCACGGGCTCGAGCCGCAGCGCGTCGTTCATGCCGAGCGCTACGACGACCGCGTCGTAGCGCTCGTCGATCCGCCCGTTCACCCATGCGGTCGCGGAGGCGGCGGTCATCCGCTCGTCCCCAACGAGGTCGACGCGGGTCGGGCGCGACGTCCGGGTCCAGAGGTCGCGGCCGAGGTGCCCCACCACGGAGACGCCGTGGGACGCGACCCCCCAGCCGTGCAGCGGCCCGTTGCCGATGACCAGCACGTGGTCGGGGTCGCCGATGCCGACCGTCGTCGTCGGCGAGGTGCGCGGGGACGGGGTCGTCGGTGCGTAGGTCAGCATCCGCGCGTACCAGAGGCGCATCGAGCTTCTGAGCAGCTCGTAGAGGTGCATGCCGGGGTGCCTTCCTGGCGGAGAGGGGTCGGTCCGTCGACCCGGACCCAATCTCCCCCGATTTCCGGCGCCGCGAGAATCCCGCGTTCGGGGTGGACTCCGCATCGTCGTCCCGCTCCCGCTCCCGCTCCGCTGCGGCGGAGTGCGGCGCGGCCTCCGCCGGGCACGCCCTCGGCCCGCTTGACTCCCCTCCGTGTCTGCTCGCCCCGGCCCCGCCCGTCGTCCGGGAGGCCGGCGACGCCGACCGGACGCGCGTGGTCTCGCCGCGTGAACATCCGCAGGGCCGTCGCGGCGGGCACCGGATGGTTCTACCGGGCGGCACGCCGAGCGGGCGTGGTCACGACCGCGAGCCGGCAGGCCGCGCTCCAGGCGTCCCGGACCCTGCCCGAGACGCTGCGCGAGGTGGCCGCGGGCAGCGGGGCCGGCGCGCCGCTGCGGATCGTCCTGCTCGGCAACGGACCCGCCGAGAGCCCCGGCGCGGCCTCCGGCGCAGCCGGCTTCCCGATGCACCTCGCGCAGGCCGTCGCTGCACGGACCCGCCGGCGCGTCGAGGTGAAGACGCTGCTCGGATCGGCCTGGGACCTGCCGGCCCTCGAGCAGCAGCTGAAGGACGAGCAGCTGCACCGGCACGACGCGCTCGTCGTCACCGCCGCCTACCGTCCGCAGCTCGCCGAGATCCCGCTCGACCACTGGGCCGCGTACACCGCGGCGCTCCGCGCGACCCTGGTGCGCGCGACCGGCCCGGAGCCCGTCATCCGCGTCCTCTCGCTGCCGTGGCAGGACGCGGCCCGCGACGCGCCCCTGCACTGGGGCGGCCTCTTCGGCAACCGGGTCAGGGCGGTGGCCGAGATCGCCGAGTCGGTGCTCACGCCGGACCAGCAGGCCCTGCCGCTGCGCCTGCAGGGCCCGGTGATGCACAAGGAGTGGGTCGGCCCCGCGTTCTCCGGGCAGACCTACTTGCGCTGGGCCGATCAGGTCGCCGGCGAATTGTGCGCGGCCTGGCGCCTCTGACCGATCAGGCGTCGAGGACGGCGGAGGACCCGGCCGTGACCGTGCGCGTCAGCGGCGCGGTCGTGGGCGACTCGATCACGTTGCCGTCCGCGTCGGAGAAGACGAGGGCGTTGCCCGCGGGGACTGTGAACATCGGTGCGCTCCGTCGACGGTCGTGACGAGCTCCGCTCAGGAGCCTCTCGGGAGTAGACCCCGTCCTGCTGCGAGCAGCCCCTGGCGGCGCCGGGACCCGGCCGAGCGCGGGCTGTGAGACGTCCTGGCATCGACGCCTCCGCCGTCGGGCTGCTCGCGTCCATCGGAGCACCGGCGGCGGTGCTGCAGACTTCGCTACTCCCCGCCCCGGAAGGACCCGCTCATGCTCTCCATCGTCTACTCCAGCGCGGCGTCGCGCCGGTTCTCCCGGGACGACCTCGCGGCCCTGCTCGAGCAGAGCCGCCGCTCCAACGCGGAGGACGACCTGACCGGTCTGCTCGTGTACCGCGACGGCCGGTTCCTGCAGCTGCTGGAGGGGCCGGACGCCGCGGTCCGGCAGCGGATGGGCGTCATCGAGGCGGACGACCGGCACGGCGCCGTCCGGGTGCTGCTCGAGGACGAGATCGACGAGCGGCGGTTCCCGGACTGGACGATGGGCTTCGAGGACACCGATGCGCGGGCGGCCGACATCCCCGGCCACCGGCGCACCTTCGACGACATCGACTCCGACCGCTCGACCAGCGGGTCGCTGCCGGCGCTGCGCGCGCTGATCGCCTGGTTCCGCGCGCGGCACGACGCCTGAGGACGGGCTGCGCGCCGCCATCAGTCGCTGCGCAGTTCCCTCCGGCACGATGCCGTCGTCCGCTCGGACCCGACATCGAATGCACTGGAGGCGGTCATGGCTGCACACATCGCCTGTCGGCCCGACACGTACACCGGGCACGCGGACACCGGGTGCTTCGTCGTCTGCACCCAGCACCGCCTGCGGGTCCCGTTCGGCGCCGCGCACGCCGTCGCGGTCGCCGCCTGCCGCGAGCACAACGTCGCGCACCACCCCGAGCGGTTCCGCGTCGACCGGCCGCTGCTGTCGGTCGTGTACCGCAGCGTCCGAGCCGCCGGCGCGCCCGAGGTCGACCTCCCCGCGCTGCTCGCCGCCGCCCGCCGCGCGAACCGGGCGTCCGGCATCACCGGGATGCTGCTCACGCAGGACGGGCGGTTCCTCCAGGCGCTGGAGGGACCCGAACCGGTCGTCCGGCGCCTCCTCGCCTCCATCGCGCGCGATCCGCGGCACGAGCAGGTCACCGTGCTCGCCGACGAGATCGTCCGGGCACGACGGTTCCCGGACTGGGCGATGGCGGAGGGGGACATCGGCGGCATCGAAGCGCGGCCGCTCGCCGCCTACTACGAGGGCCTGCTGATCGCGAGGGGCGCCGTCACGAGCTGACGGAGGTCGGCGGCGTCCTCGGCCCGCCTCAGCGCGACGGCTCCCGCCCGACGTCGAGGGGCGCCGGCCGCAGCCCGGCCTGCAGGCGCAGCCCGTCGAGCAGCAGGTCGAGCCCGGACCGGAAGACGTCGACGTCGTCGTGCGTCGCCATCTCGTCGGCGACCTGGTGCGCGAACGGGAAGGCCTCGGGGTCGAGCGCCCGCCAGCGGTCGCCGAGCACGCGGAGGAACTCCGCCGGGGCCAGCCCGCTCTCCAGGTACTCCTTCGGAGGCGGCTCGGCGAGGTCGATCGCGACCCCGACGACGTAGCTGACGACGGACGACACGGCGTGGAACCGCTGCTTCGGCGTCAGGTCGAGCCGCATCAGCTGCTGGCCGAGCCGCTCGAACATGGCCATCGAGTTCGGCTGCAGTCCGCTGTTGCGCAGCATGAACTGGCCGAACCACGGCCGCCGGACGAACTCGTCGAAGAGGGCGAGCGCGATCGCGCGCACGTTCGCCACCGGATCGGTCCCGTGCGTGAGCGGCTCGCTCTCGGCGAGGACCCCGCCCATGACGTCCTCGGTCGCCAGCTCGAGGAGCTCGTCGCGGCTGCCGACGTACCAGTAGATGCTCGCCACGCCGCCGCCGAGTCGCGCTGCCAGCGCGCGGAACGTCAACGCCGGCTCGCCCGCCTCGTCGAGGATCGCGATCGCCTCGCGCAGCACGGTGTCGAGCGAGTGCGATGCGCGTCGCCGCCCCCGGCCGCTCGGTGCGCCGGTCTCCGTCGATCGATCCGCAGACACGTCTTGCATCGTATCGAACGCTGTTCTATATTCTCGAACACCGTTCGAGACTCGAACGCTGTTCGAGAGGAGCCGGGCGCATGAGCACACCGACGACGACCACCGCCCCGTCCCGTGCGCACGCCTCCCTGCGTGCGGCGGCCGTCCCGCTCGCGGCGCTCTGCCTCGCGTTCTTCGTCGAGATGATCGACAACACGCTGCTGCAGATCGCCCTGCCGACGATCGGGAGGTCGCTCCAGAGCGGCACCACCGGCCTGCAGTGGGTGACGGGCGCCTACTCCCTCACCTTCGGCGGCCTGCTGCTCACCGCCGGCTCGGCCGCCGACCGCTTCGGCCTACGCCGGGTGCTGCTCATCGGCCTCGCGGCCTTCGGGCTGATCAGCCTCGCCGTCGTGCTCGTCACGGACATCGGCCAGCTCATCGTGCTGCGCGCGGCGCTCGGCTGCGCGGCCGCCGCCATGGCACCGGTCACGATGTCGCTGATCTTCCGGCTGTTCGACGACGAGAAGCTGCGCATGCGTGCGATCACGATCGTGATGGTCGTCGGCATGTCCGGCTTCGTGCTCGGCCCCCTCCTCGGCGGCACCGTGCTGAGCGCGTTCAGCTGGCAGTGGCTGCTCGTCGTCAACGCGCCGGTCGCGCTGATCGCGTGGATCGGCGTGCGCCTCGGCGTGCCCGCGGACCGTCGCGCCGACCTCACCGGCGAACGGCTCGACCTGCCCGGTGCGGCGCTCACGGTCGCCGCCATCGGGCTCGGCTGCTACACGCTCACGAGCGGTGTGCAGGACGGCTGGCTCGCGCCGCTCACCCTCGCCTGCGCGCTCGCGACCGTCGCGGCCGCGGGGGGCTTCGTCCTCCGCGAGCGGCGCGCGGCGTCGCCCATGATCGACCTCGCGCTGCTCCGCACCGGACCCGTGCGGGGCGCGGCGCTCACGCAGCTCGCGGCGAACGTCGCGATGGCCGGCGTGCTCTTCGGGCTCACGCTGCACTTCCAGTACGCCTACGGCTGGAGCCCGATGGTCGCCGGCCTGGCGAACCTGCCCCTGATCGTCACCATGATCGCCGCGACGCCGATCGCCGAGCAGCTCGCGGCGCGGCTCGGGCACCGCCTGGCCTGCCTCGTGGGCATCGGTCTGCTGACGGGCTCGCTGCTCGGCATGGCCTGGGCGGTCGACCGCGGCTACCTCGCGATCGCGGCGATGATGGTCGTGCTCACCGTCGGGCTGCGGACCATCCTCACGATCTGCGCGGTGGCGCTCGTCGCCGCGATGCCCGCGAACCGGACCTCGATCGGCGCTGCGTTGAACGACACCGCGCAGGAGATCGGCACCAGCCTCGGCACGGCCGTGGTCGGCACCCTGATCGCGGCCCTCGTCACGAACGCGCTGCCGACCGGCGCCTGGACCTTGGCACTCGTCCAGCGCTTCTTCTCCGGCGAGCGGGTCGTGTTCCTCGCCGTCGCCGCCCTGGTGGCCGCGATCGGGGCGATCGGGGCGCTGTCCCTCACCGACTCGCGCGCGACGGAGGAGCCGGCCCCGGCGCAGGAGCATCCCGTCGTGGCCTGAGCGCCGGAACACCGACACACCGGTGTCGCCCCGCACTCGGAGAGTGGACACATGACCGAGCACACGAAGCCCTCCGCCGCCCGCCGCTCCCTCGACCTCTGGCTGACGATGTGGAACACCGACGGCGACCTCGCGCGGCGGATCTGCGCCGACGACTTCCGGATCCGCTTCGCGGTGACCGAGCCCGACGGGTCGGCCCCCGCCGACGACATCCGCAGCGCGGAGGACTTCGCGCGGTACCTCTCCTGGTGGCACGGGCAGAACCCGCACACGGTCTTCGAGACGGTCGCCGACGCGATCGACGGCGACCACGGGCGGCTCATCTGGGACGTGGAGGCGGACGGTGTGCGGGCGGGCGGCATCGACGTGTTCGACTTCGCCGACGACGGCCGGGTCCGCCGGGTCTGGTCCGCCGGCGGCCGGCGCAGCATGCGCGACTGATGGCCGAGCATCCGGCAGGAGGACCCCGGTGAAGCGCGCCGAGCGGCACTACGCCCTGGTCGACCTCCTCCGCGCGGCGGACCGGCCGTGGTCCGCCTCCCGGCTCGCCGCCGAGTTCGAGGTCTCCTCCCGCACCATCGAGCGGGACGTCGTCGCGCTGCAGCACGCGGGGGTCCCCGTCTACGCGGACACGGGTGCCGCGGGCGGCTACTCGATCCTGCGCGACTACTCCCTGCCGCCGCTCGCCCTGACCGGGACCGAGTCGCTGGCCGTGCTGGCAGGACTCGCCCTGCTCGAGTCGTCGCCCTACGCGGGCGCGGCCCGTCGCGCTCGGATGAAGATCGCGGCGGTCATGGACCAGGCGCACCGCGCGCCGGTGCAGGAGCTGCTCTCGATGATGCACGTCATCGACGCGGAGGCCCCGGAGGGCGCCGTGCCGCTCGGTGCGATCGCCGAGGTGGTCGAGGCCCGGCGCGTCGTGCGGATCGAGTACCGGGGCGAGGAGCGCGACGACGCGCCGGGCGGCGGCACCACCGTCCGCGACGTCGAGACGATGGGGCTGCTCCGGGCCGGCGAGTCCTGGCTGCTGGTCGGCTGGTGCCGGCTGCGCGGCGCGATCCGGGGCTTCCGCCTGGAGCGCATCACGCGGCTCGAGGTGCTCGACGAGACCGCGCCGCACCGGGACCCCGCGATCCTCGCCGCTGATCTGGCCCGCTGGCCGACGCGCCGCCTGGGGTGAGCCGGTGCGGCATCGCGGGTGCTCCGGTCCTGGCCGGGTCCCCTCGCGCACGAGGAGTGACACGGGGCACTGGACGCCTCGGACCTCCGCGCGGCGTGCACGTACGATGACCCGGCGCCTCTGCGCGTCGGGAAGAAGGTCGACGGCGTGCACGAAATGACGGCTCCGTGGAGGACGCCGCTGACCGGGACCGAGCACGATCTCATCGCGTTCGGGATCGTGGTCGCGGGGTTCGCGCTGCTCGCGATGCTCGTCCGCACCTGGGTGACCCGCGGCGAGGTCAGCGGCCGCTACCGGCCCGCGATCGCGGCCAGCCTCGGGCTGACCACCGTCGCTGCGCTGTCCTACGTGCTCATCTACTTCCAGTTCGACGGCGCCTACAGCTGGAACGGGTCGGTCTGGGTCCCGGGGATCCGTGCCGCCTCGGCGTGGTCGACGCGGTACCTGGACTGGGCCGTCTCGGTGCCGCTGCTCGTCGTCGAGCTGATCGCGGTGAGCAACCTGCAGGGCGCCGCGATGAAGCGCACGCGCAGCATCGCGGTCGTCGCGGCCTTCCTCATGATCGCCACCGGGTACCTCGGCGGCGTCGCGATCGGCGGCGGGGAGGACCGCACCGCCCTGCTGGTGTGGGGCGTCGTCAGCTCGGCGTTCTTCGTCGTCGTCTACGTCCTGGTGCTGAGGACCGTGCTCGCGTCGCTGCCGGCGCTGCCCTCGGCGGCGCGGCCGCCGTACCGGGCGGCCATGCTCGTGCTGATGATCACGTGGTTCGTCTACCCCGTCGTCTACGGGTTGCAGGGCATGACCTCGGGCGGCGGCTGGGCGGTGACCGGTCAGCTGCTGCTCTGCGCGGCGGACGTGGTCGCGAAGGTCGGATTCGGCGTCCTGCTGCACAGGGTCGCGAAGCTGCGCACCGCGTTCGACGTGCAGACCGGGATCGACACCCATCCCGAGACGATCTGGATCGACCGGATGCGGCAGTCGGACGCGCTGCTGCCGGCATCGAGCGACCGTGAAGCCTTGCGCGCGGAGGTGGAGGCGGCGGAGCTGCGCCGCGCGGAGGAGCGATCGGGCGGCTGACGGAGGAGAGGCCGCGCTCGCCGTGGCCGCCCGCGCAGGACGTCGGCGATCAGGAGGTCGCGCTGCCGGGAGCGCAGGCCGGCCCGGGAACGAGAAAACCCCCGGGGAGACCCGGGGGTTTCGCTGGTGGCTCCGACCGGCGTCGATCCGGTGACCTTTCGATTTTCAGTCGAACGCTCTACCAACTGAGCTACAGAGCCGAGGGACGGCTCGCGCCGCGCCTTCGCGACCCTGACCGGACTTGAACCGGCGACCTCCGCCGTGACAGGGCGGCGCGCTAACCAACTGCGCTACAGGGCCAAACTGGTGAAACCGTTCCGGTGAGTCGACCCGTCGGGATCGTGACCCCAACGGGATTCGAACCCGTGCTACCGCCGTGAAAGGGCGACGTCCTAGGCCGCTAAACGATGGGGCCGGATTCCCCCGTTGCCGGGCTCACCGATCGGAAAGCATACGTGATCCGCGGGCGAAGGCGAAACCGGACGCGCGCGGAGCTGGAACGCGGGGTCCGGGGGAGGGGTGGGACCGCGCCACGCGGCGGCGCCTGCCCGGGGAACCGCGGGCGCCGGGTTAGCCTGCCGCTTCGGCCGCGGGGCCCGACGGCCGCGGCGTGCTCGCGGCGACCAGGAGGTGTGCACCCTGTCCTCCCTCTCGCACCAGCAGCGCCGGGCGTACACCCGCCGCGGACTGCTCGCCCTCGGCGCCGCCGGCGTGGTGACCGCGGTCGCCGTGCCGATGTCGGCCGAGGCCGCCGGCTACCCGAGCTGGAAGGACGTGCTCGCCGCCCGCGGGAACGTCAAGAAGAAGCGCGAGGAGATCGCGACGCTGCAGGGGCTGCTCGCGAAGTCGCAGGCCGCGGCCGAGCGCGCGCAGAAGATCGCCGAGCAGCGCGGCACCGAGTACCAGGCCGCGCAGGCCCGGGTCGAGTCGGCCGATCAGCACCTCCGGACGATCGAGAAGCAGGTCGCGGCCGACGAGGAGCGCGCCGCGCAGGCGAAGCAGCGGGCGGGCCAGCTCGCGGCGCAGCTCTCCCGCACCGGCGGGGCGGACGTCGAGACGAGCCTGCTGCTGTCGGGCACGGACGCGAGCGCCTCCGACTTCCTCGCCCGCCTCGGCCGGCTCTCGAAGCTCACCGAGTCGAACGGCGCGATCGCCGACGAGGCGGCCGCGGCGAAGAACGCCGCCGCCGCCACGCAGGCCCAGATGCAGGAGGTGAAGGACCAGCTCGTCGGGCTCAAGGAGAAGGCGCGCATCGCCCTCCAGGCCGCGGTGCAGGCGAGCGAGCAGGCGAACGCGCAGGTGCAGCGCGAGCAGGCCCAGCAGGTGGAGCTGCAGGCGCGGCTCGACGCGCTGCAGGCGACCTCCGACTCCGTCGCGCGCCGCTTCCAGGCCGGCGTCGCCGCGCGGAAGGCCGCGCAGACCTCGGCGGGCGGCGCGGCGTCGGTCAACGGCGCCGGGTGGTCGCGGCCGTGCGGGCCGGGGCCGATCACCGGCGTGTTCGGTCCGCGCCCCGACCAGCCCGCCGGTGCGAACCTCTTCCACCGCGGCACCGACATCGCCGCCGGGTTCGGCACCCCGATCTACGCCGCGCACGCGGGCACCGTGTCCTACGCGGGCTGGTTCGGCACCTACGGGTACTGGATCGAGATCGACGACGGCGACGGAATCCAGACCGGCTACGCGCACATCCGGCCGGGCGGCATCTTCGTCCGGGTCGGCCAGCGCGTGAGCGCGGGGCAGAACATCGCGTCCGTCGGCTCGACCGGCGCCGCGACCGGCCCGCACCTGCACTTCGAGGTCCGCCTCCACGAGGTCGCGGTGAACGCGCAGCCGTTCATGGCCGCGAGGGGGATCGTCCTCGGTGGCTGACACGCCTCGGCGGCGGCGGGACGGCGCGCGGCTGGTCGGCGCCGTGACGCTCGGCGCCGTCACCGCCACGCTCGTCGCCGCGCCCGCCGTGGCGGACGACCCGCAGTACCCGAGCTGGGGCGACGTGCAGCGCGCGAAGGCGGACCGCTCGGCGGCCGAGACGGAGTCGGCGCGCATCACCGCCCTGCTCGGCGGCCTGCAGGACAAGGCGGACGCGGCCGGTCGCACGGCGGCGATCGCCGCGGAGCGCTTCCATCGCGCGAAGCTCGCCGAGGACGCCGCGCGCGACCGGCACCGCGCGCTCGCCGCGCAGGCGGACACCGCCGCCGCGACGGCGCGCACCTCCCGCATGCGGGCAGGCCTCCTCGCCGCCTCCGTGGCCCGCGGCGGCGGCACGGACCTGCAGCTGATGCTCGACGCCGGCGGCGCGACCGACTTCCTGCACCGGCTCGCGACCGTGTCGCAGCTGTCCGCGCAGTCGCAGGAGATCACGCGACGGGCGCTGGCCGACCAGAACGAGGCGACGGCCCTCGGCGAGCAGGCGGACGCCGCTGCGGACCTCCTCGCGCGCAGCGCGGCGGCGGCGAAGACCGCGCTGGACGGGGCCCAGCAGGCGGCCGCCGTCGCGGCGACCGCGGTGGGCGCCGAGCAGCAGCACGCCGACCGGCTCGTGTCCCAGCTGGCGGAGCTGCGCGGCACCTCCAAGCGCGTGGCGGCGCAGTACGCGGCGGGCGTCCGGGCGGAGCAGGCGCAGGGCCGGGCGGCCGACGCCGGCCCGGGCGAGCCGCAGGAGCCAGCGGCGCCGACGACGGCCTCAGGAGGCGGCTCGAGCAGCGCTCCGGCCGCCGCGCCTCCTCCGTCCCGCCCGACCTCCTCGTCGCGCCCGACGCCCTCCGCGTCGCCCCGCCCGCCGGCCGCGTCGCCGCCGAGCGCAGCGCCGGCCCCGGTCGAGCCGGCGCGGCCCGCACCCGCGCCGCGTCCCGTCGGCGAGCCGAACTCGGCGCAGGCGGCCAGCGCGGTCGCCTTCGCCCGCGACCAGATCGGCGACCCCTACCGGTTCGCCGGCGCGGGCCCCGACAGCTGGGACTGCAGCGGGCTGACGATGCAGGCCTACTCGTCGGTCGGCATCGGCATCGGCGGGCACTCCGCGACCGCTCAGTACGCGCTGGCGCGGTCGCAGGGCAAGCTCGTCCCGTACGCGCAGGTGCGCGTCGGCGACCTGATCTTCTACACGGACGGCGGCGGCGACATGTACCACGTCGCGCTCTACTCCGGCGGCGGCATGATGATCGAGGCGCCCTACCCGGGCGTCCCGGTGCGCGAGGTGCCCGTGCGGGCGGGCGACCGCGTGTCGCAGGTCGCGCGCCCGACCGCCACCGCCTCCTGATCCGCTCCCGGAGGGGATCCGGCTGCCGGCGGCGGCCTGATCCCCCTCCGGGATGGAGATCAGGAGTGGTCGGCGCCCGCGTCCTGCAGGCGGGTGAAGCCGTCCTTGACGATCTGCTCGGCCTCGGCGGCGTCGCCCCAGCCCTCGATGTTCACGAACTTGCCGGGCTCGAGGTCCTTGTAGCGGCGGAAGAAGTGCTCGATCTCGTTCCGGGTCTGCTCCGGCACGTCGGCGATGTCCTGGATGTGCTGCCAGCGCGGGTCCTTGTGCGGGACCACGACGACCTTCGCGTCCGAGCCGGCCTCGTCGCTCATGTTCAGCACGCCGACGGGGCGGACCTTCACGCCGACGCCGGGGAAGGCGGGGTACTCGAGCAGCACGAGGGCGTCCACCGGGTCGCCGTCGAGGCCGAGGGTGTTCTCGAAGAAGCCGTAGTCCGTCGGGTAGACGAAGGAGGTGAAGAGCACGCGGTCCAGGTACACCCGGCCCGTCACGTGGTCGACCTCGTACTTGTTGCGGCTCCCCTTGGGGATCTCGATGATCACGTCGTACGCGGCCATGTGCGCTCGTCCTCTCTGGCTGAAGCGGCCATAACGTTAGCGAATGCCCGATCGGCCACGCCTGACGCCGGCCGTCGCCGCGACCCGCAGCGCGGTGCGGGACGCGCTGCCCCTGCTCGGCGGCGCACCGGCGCTCGTCGGGCTCTCCGGCGGCCCGGACTCCCTGGCGCTCGCGGCGGCGGCGGCGTTCGAGGGCTCCCGGGCGGGCGTCCGCATCGGCGCGGTCGTCGTCGACCACGGCATGCAGGAGGGGTCGGCCGGGGTCGCCGACCGGGCCGCCGCAGCGGCGCGGGCGCTCGGGCTCGACCCGGTGCTGGTCCGCCGCGTGCGGGTGGAGGGGCCCGGCGGGCCGGAGGCGGCCGCGCGCACCGCCCGGTACGCCGCGTTCGCGGAGGCGATGCGGGAGACCGGCGCCGCACGCGTGCTGCTCGGGCACACGCTCGACGACCAGGCCGAGACCGTGCTGCTGGGCCTGGGCCGGGGATCGGGGCCCGACGCGATCGCGGGGATGCGCCGGGACGCGCCGCCCTACCTCCGCCCCCTCCTCGCCCTGCGCCGGGCCGAGACGGTCGCCGCCTGCGCCGACCAGGGCCTCGAGCCCTGGCACGACCCGATGAACGCCGTCGACCGGCATCCCCGGGTGCGGCTGCGCACCACGGCGCTGCCCGCGCTCGAGGCGGCGATCGGCCCGGGGGTCGCGGAGGCGCTCGCCCGCACGGCCGACCAGGTGCAGGAGGACGCGGAGGCGCTCGACGCGCTCGCCGCCGAGCTGGCGCCCGATCTGGCGGAGCTGGCCGAGGGCGGGATCGCGCTGCCGGTGGCCGCGCTCGCCGCCAACCCGCCCGCCGTCGTGCACCGGCTGATCCGCCTGGCGGTCGAGGACGAGTTCGGCCGCACGCTCAGCCGGGCGCAGACGCTGGCGGTCGCCCGCCTGGTCTTCGACTGGCACGGGCAGGGAGGCGTCGACCTGCCCGGCGTTAGGGTGGTCCGCGCCGGCGGCCGGCTGGAGTTCACCGGCGCCTGAGGGGGAGGGCCGCCGTGGATTCCGACGACATCCGGGGAGACCTCGCGAAGGTCCTGCTGCCCGAGCAGCGGATCCGCGAGCGCATCGCCGAGCTGTGCCGCGAGATCGAGGCCGCCGACGCCGCGGCCTCCGACGGCACGCCGCTGCTGCTCGTGGGCGTGCTGAAGGGCGCCGTCATGGTCATGGCGGACCTGGCTCGCGAGCTGCGCGTCCCCGTGCAGATGGACTGGATGGCCGTCAGCTCCTACGGCTCCAGCACGCGTTCCTCGGGCGTCGTGCGCATCCTCAAGGACCTCGACACCGAGCTGGCGGGGCGGCGCGTGCTGATCGTCGAGGACATCCTCGACTCGGGCCTCACCCTGTCCTGGCTGGTCGAGAACCTGCGCTCCCGCGGGCCGGCGAGCGTCGAGGTGTGCACCCTCCTGCGCAAGCCGGAGGCGGTGAAGATCCGCGTCGACGTGCAGTACTGCGGCTTCGACATCCCGAACGAGTTCGTCATCGGCTACGGCCTCGACTACGCCGAGCGGTACCGCAACCTGCGCGACGTCGCGGTGCTCGCCCCGCACGTGTACGAGTAGGGCGCCGCGAGGGCGATCCGGCCCCCGCAGCCTGTGCCCGGGCCAAGAGGGTCCTGAGCGCAGGGATCGCAGCGTCCCCCTGCGGCGAACAGCCGCCTGAGGCCCCGCATCAGGGCGTTACCCTGAGCGGACTATGGACCTCAAGCGCATCTTCCGCGGTCCCCTCGTCTACATCGTCATCGCGATCGTGGTCGTGTGGGTGGGCAGCAGCCTGCTCACCGGTACCGGGTTCCGTTCCGTGTCGACCGAGCAGGGTCTCAAGTACCTCAACGACGGCGCCGTCAAGACCGCGAAGATCGTCGACACGGACAACCGCGTCGACCTCGTGCTGAACAAGGCGGCCGACAACAACGGCACGCAGGTGCAGTTCAACTTCGTGACCGCCCGCGGCGAGCAGATCGTGGACGCGGTCAACGCGGCCGGCAACAAGGGCACGGAGTGGACCGACGAGGTCCCGCAGCCCAACTGGCTGCTGTCGATCGGCTCGATCCTGCTGCCGTTCCTCATCATCGGCATCATCTTCTGGTTCCTCATGTCGTCCATGCAGGGCGGCGGCAACCGGGTGATGCAGTTCGGCAAGTCCCGCGCGAAGCTCGTGTCGAAGGAGACCCCGAAGGTCACGTTCAACGACGTGGCCGGGTCCGACGAGGCCATCGAGGAGCTCGGCGAGATCAAGGACTTCCTGAAGGAGCCGGCGAAGTTCCAGGCCGTCGGCGCCCGCATCCCGAAGGGCGTGCTGCTGTACGGCCCTCCGGGGACCGGCAAGACCCTGCTCGCCCGCGCGGTCGCGGGTGAGGCGGGCGTGCCGTTCTACTCGATCTCCGGCTCGGACTTCGTGGAGATGTTCGTCGGCGTCGGCGCCTCCCGCGTCCGCGACCTGTTCGACCAGGCCAAGCAGAACGCGCCGGCCATCATCTTCGTCGACGAGATCGACGCGGTCGGCCGTCACCGCGGCGCCGGCATGGGCGGCGGGCACGACGAGCGCGAGCAGACGCTGAACCAGCTGCTGGTCGAGATGGACGGCTTCGACGTCAAGACGAACGTCATCCTGATCGCCGCGACGAACCGCCCCGACATCCTCGACCCGGCGCTGCTGCGCCCGGGCCGCTTCGACCGGCAGATCGGCGTCGACGCCCCGGACCTCAAGGGCCGCCAGCAGATCCTCACCGTGCACTCCAAGGGCAAGCCCCTCGCCGCCGGCGTCGACCTGGAGATCCTCGCCCGCAAGACGCCGGGCTTCACCGGTGCCGACCTGGCGAACGTGCTCAACGAGGCCGCGCTGCTCACCGCGCGCAGCAACGCGCAGCTGATCGACAACCGCGCGCTCGACGAGGCCGTGGACCGCGTCATCGGGGGTCCGCAGCGCCGCAGCCGGGTGATGAAGGACCAGGAGAAGCTCATCACCGCGTACCACGAGGGCGGCCACGCCCTGGTGGCGGCGAGCCTGAACCACACGGACCCGGTGACGAAGGTCACGATCCTGCCCCGCGGCCGCGCGCTCGGCTACACGATGGTGCTGCCCCTCGAGGACAAGTACTCCGTCACCCGCAACGAGCTGCTCGACCAGCTCGCCTACGCGATGGGGGGCCGCGTGGCGGAGGAGGTCGTGTTCCACGACCCCACCTCCGGCGCCTCGAACGACATCGAGAAGGCGACCGCCACCGCGAAGCGCATGGTCACCGAGTTCGGCATGAGCGCCCTCATCGGCTCGGTCAAGCTCGGCGCCGCCTCCGGGGAGATGTTCCTCGGCCGCGACATGGGCCACAGCCGCGACTACTCCGACGAGCTCGCCGAGCAGGTCGACAAGGAGGTGCGCAACCTCATCGAGGCGGCGCACGACGAGGCGTACCAGCTCGTGCTCGAGAACCGCGCGGTCCTCGACCGGCTCGCCACGGCCCTGCTGGAGAAGGAGACGCTCGACCAGAACGAGCTCGCCGAGATCTTCAAGGACGTGAACAAGCTGCCGCCGCGTCCGCAGTGGCTGTCGAGCGACCGCCGACCCGTGTCCGACCTGCCCGCGGTCGCGATGCCGAAGCCGCAGGCGCCGATCGACCCCGGAGCGGTCGACGGCGGCATCGACTCGGACGGCAGCGGGGCCCCGGCGCGCAAGCGCAGCCCGCGCATCAAGCCGCGTCCCGCCACCGCCTGATGGCGGTGCCGGGCGCGGCCCTCGAGCCCGGCACCGGGGGCTGAGCGGCCGTGAAGCGGACCAGCCCCCTCGCGCTCGTGGGCATCGCGGTGGCGGGCGCGGTGATCGGATGGCTGCTGCAGGTCGGCCTCGTCGCCGGCGGCTCGCCGTCCCTCATCCCGCCCGCGACGCTGTACTCGGTGCTCTTCATCCTCGCCTTCGGCCTGCTGCTGCTCGGGCGGCCCGTGCGGCGCCTCGTGCGCGGCACGGCGCGGCGTCGGGTCGATCCGTTCTTCGCGATGCGCGTGCTCGTGCTCGCCAAGGCCTCGAGCCTCACCGGGGCGCTGCTCGTCGGCGCCGCGGCCGCCCTGGTCGTCTGGACCGTCACCCGCGTCACCGGGGTCGCGACGCCCGGGTTCTGGCCGGACGTGCTGACCGGCGTCGGTGCGCTGGTGCTCGGCGTCGCCGGCCTGATCGTCGAGTCCTGGTGCCGCATCCCGCCCGAGGACCGCGCCGAGCAGCCCGGCCGCTCGGTGGAGACGCGATGACCGTCCTGCCGCCCCGGGCGCTCGACGCAGGCATCGCGGGCTGGCGCGGGGTCTCGCACCGGCTCGTCTGGGTGGACGTCGCCGCCGTGCTGATGTCCGCGCTGTTCGGCGCCGTCGTCGGCGTCGTGCTGCTGCTGCTCGTCCCCGGGTACTGGCTCGGGGCGGTGGTGCTCGCGGTGGTGGTGGTGTCGACGGTCGTCCGACTCGTGATCGCGCCCCGGCGGGTCCGCGCGATCGGCTGGATCCTGCGGGAGGACGACCTCGTCGTCCGCCGGGGGATCCTGCTGTCCCGGCTGGTCGCGGTGCCCTACGGCCGCATGCAGCTGGTCGACGTGAACCGCGGACCGGTCGCCCGCCTCCTCGGCCTCGCCGAGCTGCGGCTCGTGACCGCGGCGGCCACCTCCGACGTGACGCTGCCCGGGCTGCCGGAGCAGGAGGCGGCCGAGCTCCGCGACGCGCTCGTGGCGCGGGCGGAGGAGCGCCGCGTGGGACTGTAGGTCCATGACGACCCCGGCCGCGCCGCCGCGGAGCCGCTACGTCGACGGGCTGTGGCACCGCCTCCACCCGGCGACCCCGCTGCTGCGGGGCGGCATCGGCCTCGTCGCCGTGCTGCTCTACGTCGCCAGCACGTTCCGCGAGCGGCTGGTCGGTCTGCTGTTCGGCCTGCCCGACGTGGGCGGCGACCCGGTCGACGAGATCGGCCGGCACCACCTGGTCGGCCCGGCGACCCTGATCGTGCTCGCCGTGCTGCTCATCGGCGTCGGCCTGTTCTGGTTGTCCTGGCGCACCAGCGAGTTCCGCATCGACGGCTCCGCCGTCACGGTGAAGTACGGCGTGCTGCTGCGCCGCACCCGCACGGCCCAGCTGGACCGGGTGCAGGGGGTCACGATCGCCCGCCCGCTGCTCGCGCGCATCCTCGGCGCAGCCCGGGTCGAGCTCGACGTCGCGGGCCAGAACGCCAACGTCCGCCTCGAGTACCTGGCGAACGCCGCCGCCGAGGACCTCCGGCGCGACGTGCTGCTGCTCGCCTCCGGTCGCCGCGAGCGGGAGGGGGAGCCGCCGACCGCGGAGGTGGCCGTGCTGACCGAGACGGGCACGCCGGTGCTCACGGTCACCCCCGGCCGGGCCATCGGGTCCGTGCTGCTGTCGGAGACGGTGGTGGTGCTCGTCGTGCTGGCCGCGGTCGTGCTGCCGGTCTCCGTCGCGCTCGGCGCCGGCGTCCCCGCGACCGCCTCCTTCGTGCCGCTGATGATCGGTTCGATCACCGTGCTGGTCCGCCGCATCGGCCGGAACCTCCGCTTCGCCGTCGTGTCGACCCCCGACGGCGTGCGCATCGCGAGCGGCCTCGTCAGCACCAGCACGGAGGCGCTGCCGCCGGGCCGGGTGCACGCGCTGCGCATCGAGCAGCCGCTGCTCTGGCGCCCCGCCGGCTGGTGGCGCGTGTCGGTGAACCGCGCGGGCCACGCCGCCGGCCGCCGCAACGCGGAGGCCGAGCGCTCTCTCGCTCCCGTCGCCACCACCGCGGAGGTGCTCGCGCTGCTGCCGCTGCTCGTGCCCGACCTCGGCGACCGCCGCGAGCTGGTGCTCGCGGGCCTCGTCGGGCGGGGCGACGGGGAGGACTTCACCACGGCGCCGAAGCGGGCCCGCTGGCTGCGCCCGCTCGCCTGGCGCCGGACCGGCTTCCGCATGACCGACGCGTCGGTGCTCGCGCGTTCGGGCTGGCTGCACCGCGAGCTCGTGGTGGTGCCCGACGCCCGGATGCAGAGCGTCTCCCTCCGGCAGGGACCGCTGCAGCGCCTGCTGCGCGTCGCGACCGTGCACCCGCACGTCGTCACCGGGCCCGTGAACACGCGGCTCGGGCTGATCGACGTCGACCGCGCGGAGCAGCTGTTCACGGAGCTGGCGCTCGTGGGCGTCGGGGCCCGCCGCACCGACGTCTCCCACCGCTGGGGCGACGTGGAGCCCCGCCCGTGAGGCCCGCCGGCCGCCTCGGCGTCGGCGTGATCGGCGCGGGGCGCGTCGGACCCGTGATCGGCGCGGCCCTCGCCGGGGCCGGGCACGCGCTCGTCGGCATCACCGCGGTCTCGCAGGAGAGCCGCGACCGCGCGGACGCGATGCTGCCCGGCGTGCCGGTGCTCGCGATCCCCGACCTCGTGGAGCGCAGCGAGCTCGTGGTCGTCGCGGTGCCGGACGCCGAGCTGCCGGGGCTCGTGGAGGGGCTCGCGGAGGCGGGGGTCTGGGTCGCCGGGCAGCTCGTCGTGCACACGTCGCCCCGGTACGGCACCGAGGTGCTGCTGCCCGCCGTGCGCCGCGGGGCGATCCCCGTGTCGCTCGCCCCGGCGATGGCCTTCACCGGCACGAGCGTCGACCTGGTCCGCCTCCGGGAGGCCCGCTGCGCCGTCACCGCGCCGGCCCCGGTGCTGCCGATCGGGCAGGCGCTGGCGGTCGAGATGGGCTGCGAGCCCGTCGTCGTCGCGGAGGAGGACCGGGCGGCGTGGGCCGCGGCGCTCGACGACGCGATCGAGCCCCTCGACCGCGCGATGCGGGCCGCCGCGGCGCGGCTCGTGCGCCTGGGCGTCGACGACCCCGACGCCGTGCTCGGGCCGGTCGCCCGCTCGGCGCTCGAGCGGGCGCTGCTGCGCGCCCGTCGCCCTGGACGAGGAGACGAGCCGTGACCAGCACCATCACCACCATCGACGGGGTGCGGCGCACGGTCGCGGCCGCGAAGGCGGAGGGGAGGCGCGTCGCGCTCGTGCCCACCATGGGCGCCCTCCACGACGGGCACCTCGCGCTCGTCGCGCGGGCCCGAGAGGTCGCGGACCTCGTCGTCGTCTCCGTGTTCGTGAACCCGCTGCAGTTCGGGCCGAAGGAGGACTTCGCCCGCTACCCGCGGGACCTCGACGCGGACCTCGCGCTGCTCGACGCGGCCGGTGCCGACGTGCTGTTCGCGCCCGACGCCGCGGAGCTGCTGCCGGAAGGACGCACGAGCACGCGCGTCGTCGCCGGCCCCGTCGGCGGGACGCTGGAGGGGCGGATCCGGCCCGGGCACTTCGACGGCGTGCTGACGATCGTGCTCAAGCTGCTCAACGCGGTCGGCCCGGACACGGCGGTGTTCGGGCAGAAGGACGCGCAGCAGGTGTTCCTCGTGGCGCAGATGATCCGCGACCTCGACGTGCCCGTGGCGCTCGACGTGGTGGCCACGGTGCGCGAGGCCGACGGGCTCGCGCGGTCCAGCCGCAACGCCTACCTGGCGCCCGGCGAGCGCGTGCTCGCCCGCGCGGTACCGGCGGCGCTCGACGCCGCGGAGTCGTCGGCCGACCAGGACGTCGACGCCATGGTCGCGGCCGCCCAGGGCGCGCTCGCGGGCGAGGACGGCGCGGATCTCGAGTACCTCGCGGTGGTCGACCCCGCCACGTTCCGGCCGGTCGACGACGGGTATCGTGGCCGTGCCCTCGTGCTCGTCGCCGCCCGGGTCGGCGGAACGCGTCTGATCGACAATCGCTTCGTCCATCTCGGCTGACGGGCGACCGCGACCGATCCTGGAGCACCGCATGGCCGACGCCGATGGCGATGACCGCACCGCCGACGACACGAACGAGCAGCGCGAGGTCCGGCTCGCGAAGCGCGCCCGGCTGATCGAGCGCGGCGAGCAGGCCTACCCGGTCGGCGTGCCCGTGACCGACACGATCGCCGCGGTCCGCGAGCGCTTCGCCGACCTCGAGACGGACGTCGCGACCGGCGAGACCGTCGGCCTGGCCGGCCGCATCGTGCACCTCCGCAACACGGGCAAGCTCTGCT
The DNA here is from genome assembly GCF_039544415.1 of Amnibacterium soli. NCBI lineage: Bacteria > Bacillati > Actinomycetota > Actinomycetes > Micrococcales > Microbacteriaceae > Amnibacterium > Amnibacterium soli. Next base: position 295,738 of record NZ_BAABLP010000004.1, read on the forward strand.
TCGCGGCGCTGCAGGCCGGCGACGGCAGCCGGATCCAGGCCATGGTGAGCCTGGCGCAGGTGGGGGAGGAGTCCCTCGCCGACTGGAAGGGCGTCGTGGACCTCGGCGACCAGCTGTTCGTGCGGGGCGAGGTCATCACCTCCCGCCGCGGCGAGCTCTCGGTCATGGTGCACGAATGGCGCGTCGCCGCCAAGGCGCTGCTGCCCCTGCCGAACCTGCACACCGAGCTGTCGGAGGAGACGCGGGTCCGCAGCCGCTACCTCGACCTCATCGCCCGCCCCGCGGCCCGGCGCATGGTGCTCACGCGCGCCGCCGCCGTCGCCTCCATGCGCGCCACGTTCGCCGAGCGCGGCTACATCGAGCTGGAGACCCCGATGCTGCAGACGCAGCACGGCGGCGCCTCCGCCCGCCCGTTCGTGACGCACTCGAACGCGTTCGACACCGACCTGTTCCTCCGCATCGCACCGGAGCTGTTCCTGAAGCGCGCGGTCGTCGGCGGCCTCGAGCGGGTCTTCGAGATCAACCGCAACTTCCGCAACGAGGGCGCGGACTCCACGCACTCGCCCGAGTTCGCGATGCTCGAGTCCTACGAGACCTACTCCGACTACCACGGCATCGCCGACCTGGTGCAGGACCTCGTGCAGCACGCCGCGCTCGCGGTCGGCGGCTCGACGACCGTGACCTGGACCGACGGCACCGAGTTCGACCTCGGCGGGCAGTGGGACCGCATCTCGATGTACCCGTCGCTGTCGGCGGCCGCCGGCGTGGAGATCACGCCGGAGACGCCCACGGAGGAGCTCGTCGCCCTCGCGGACCGCCTCGAGATCGAGGTCGCGCACCCGATCCGCGGCAAGTACGTCGAGGAGCTCTGGGAGCACTTCGTGAAGCCGGGCCTGCAGCGGCCCACGTTCGTCATGGACTTCCCCGTCGACACCTCGCCGCTCGTGCGCGACCACCGCACGATCCCCGGCGTCGTCGAGAAGTTCGACCTGTACGTGCGCGGCTTCGAGCTCGCGACCGGCTACTCCGAGCTCACCGACCCGATCATCCAGCGGCAGCGCTTCGTCGAGCAGGCGCTGCTCGCCTCCGGCGGCGACCCGGAGGCGATGCGGCTCGACGAGGACTTCCTCCGCGCCCTCGAGTTCGGCATGCCGCCGACCGGCGGGCTGGGCATGGGCGTCGACCGGCTGCTGATGGCCCTCACGGGCGAGGGCATCCGCGAGACGATCCTGTTCCCGCTCGTCAAGTAGGGCGCCGCTCCGCACGGCGGCTCCCCGCCGGGGGCGTACCCTCGCCGTGTGGGAGCGATCGGCGGCTGGGACGAGGGCCTGTGGGCGATCGTGCCCACCATCGCCGTCTCGCTGGTGTTCTGGTTCGTGATGCGCGCGATCCTGCGCTCCGACCGCACCGAGCGCGAGGCGCAGGCCCGCATCGAGGCCCAGGAGGACGCCCGCCTCCTCGCCGAGGCCGAGCGCGACGCCCACCGGGGCTGACCCGCCCCTCCGCGGCGCTCCTCCTCCTTCGGGCGTCACCCCGTCGAGCGGCACCCCACGGCGTCGCACCCCCTCGCGTCGCACCTCGACTGGGATCGTGCGTCCCCCGCCGCCGGCCGCGATGCTCGTTCCATGGCCGCCGCGCGGGGTGAGCGGCCGGAAGGGGACATCGTGCGCAAGGCCGTCTTCAACGCCTACCTGAGCTGGCTGCTGGTCTTCGGCGGCTCCGGCACCCTCCTCCGCCGCGTCGCCTGACCCGCCGACGAGGCCCCGGGCACCCGGTCGGGGCTCACCCGGACTGGGCTGATGTCGCTCGGTGCGGCCGCATGCGCCAGGCGGCATGCTCCTTCTCGGCAGCCGGTTCGGGGGAACCCGGCGGCCGACGGGGGACACGATGCGCATCGCGCTGACAGGTGGGGTCCTCGCCGTGGCGCTGACGCTCGGCGGGGTCGCACCGGCACAGGCGGTCGGAGCGGGCTCGACGGCGCCCGCTCCGATCGCGGTGCAGGGCACGTACCGGGACGGCGCGACGCTGCGCATCGACGCGGGCCGGATCGACTGGGGCGGCACCGCCTCCGGCGCCTCGGTGCAGTGGATGCGCGACGGCAGGACGATCGCCGGCGGCACGGACGAGCGGCTGCGCCTCGCCGCGTCCGACGTGGGGCACCGCGTGACCGCGACGGTCAGCGCGACGGTCGGCGGCCAGCAGGTCGTTGCGGCATCGGAGCCCGCGACCGTGCAGCCCGGCGCGACCTCCGAGCGGCGCCTCCGCGCGTCGCTCGCCGCGCTGCTGAAGCGGCTGCCCGGCCGCTACACCGTCGAGGCGCGCGAGCTCGACGGCGGCGCCCGCCTCGTGCGGATCGATGCGGCGGAGCACCGCGAGCCGGCCTCGATCTTCAAGCTCTTCGTCGCCTACGGCGTCTTCACGCGCATCGACCAGGGCACGCTCTCCTACGACAGCCGGCTCGCCTCCGGCCTCACGGTGCGCGCCTGCCTCCGCGCGATGATCGAGCCGTCGGACAACTACTGCGCGACCGACCTGCGGCAGCGCGTCGGCACCGCATGGCTGAACCGGCTGCTGCACGGCCACGGCTTCACCGGCACCACCTTCTGGTACGACGGGCACCGCACGAAGACCACGACGACCGCCGACGTCGCGCGGGTGCTGACCCGGCTCGCCCGCGGGCAGCTCGTGTCGAAGGCGTCGAGCGCGCGGTTCCTGCGCCTGCTCGAGACGCAGGTGTGGCGGGAGGCGATCCCGCCCGGGCTGCCGGACGGCGTGCGCCAGGCGTCGAAGCCGGGCACGCTCTGGACGAGGACGGGGATCGTGCAGACCGACTCCGCGGTCGTGTGGGGCCCGCGCAGCCGGTACGTGCTCGTCGTGATGGGGTCGAACGGCGCGACGACGCACGCCATCACCCGGATCTCGAAGGCGGTCTACCGGGAGCTCGAGGGCGCGGGCCGCGCGCCCTTCGTGTACGACCGGCAGCAGATGCGGGCGACGGGGAGGCTGGTGCTCACCGTCGCGGCGTCCCGGTCCTCCCGCGTGCTCGGCACCTACCGCGCCGGCACGAAGGTGGAGGTGATCGACAGCAGGCGCACGCGGTACCTCGTCCGCATCGCGGGGCGCACCGGGTGGATCGACAACGCGCACCTCGTGCTGCGGCACCCGATCCTGTGACGCGCCCGGCCGGTGCCCGCGGTGCGGCCGCGACGCGGGGTAAGCCCCAGGCGAACAGGCGCCTGGCACCGGCGGGGTGCGCCGTAGCCTCGTTGTGACGCCGGCGGGACACCGTCTTGGCGTCCAGACGTCGCCCGGGTGTCCGGGCAAGCGAGGAGCCACAGCATGTTCGAGCGCTTCACCGATCGAGCCCGCCGAGTCGTCGTCCTGGCCCAGGAAGAGGCCAAGATGCTCAACCACAACTACATCGGGACCGAGCACATCCTGCTCGGCCTGATCCACGAGGGCGAGGGAGTCGCCGCGAAGGCGCTCGAGTCCCTCGGCATCTCCCTGGACGCCGTGCGCGAGCAGGTCCAGGACATCATCGGCCAGGGTCAGCAGCAGCCGACCGGCCACATCCCCTTCACGCCCCGCGCGAAGAAGGTCCTCGAGCTGTCCCTCCGCGAGGCGCTGCAGCTCGGCCACAACTACATCGGGACCGAGCACATCCTGCTCGGCCTCATCCGCGAGGGCGAGGGCGTCGCCGCGCAGGTGCTCGTCAAGCTCGGTGCGGACCTGAACCGCGTGCGGCAGCAGGTCATCCAGCTGCTCTCCGGCTACCAGGGCAAGGAGCAGGTCGCCGTCGGCGGCGAGGCGCAGCAGCAGGCGCAGGGGTCGCAGATCCTCGACCAGTTCGGCCGCAACCTCACCCAGGCCGCGCGCGACGGCAAGCTCGACCCGGTCATCGGGCGCGAGAAGGAGATCGAGCGCGTGATGCAGATCCTGTCGCGCCGCTCGAAGAACAACCCGGTCCTCATCGGCGAGCCCGGCGTCGGCAAGACCGCCGTCGTCGAGGGCCTCGCCCAGGCGATCGTGCGCGGCGACGTGCCGGAGACGCTGAAGGACAAGCAGCTCTACACGCTCGACCTCGGCTCGCTCATCGCCGGTTCCCGCTACCGCGGCGACTTCGAGGAGCGCCTGAAGAAGGTCACCAAGGAGATCCGCACCCGCGGCGACATCATCACCTTCATCGACGAGATCCACACCCTCGTCGGCGCCGGTGCGGCGGAGGGGGCCATCGACGCCGCGTCGATCCTCAAGCCGCTGCTCGCCCGCGGTGAGCTGCAGACCATCGGCGCGACCACGCTCGACGAGTACCGCAAGCACTTCGAGAAGGACGCCGCGCTCGAGCGCCGCTTCCAGCCGATCCAGGTGCAGGAGCCGTCGCTGCCCCACGCGATCAACATCCTCAAGGGGCTGCGCGACCGCTACGAGGCGCACCACAAGGTGTCCATCACCGACGGCGCGATCGTCGCCGCGGCGAACCTCGCCGACCGCTACATCTCCGACCGGTTCCTGCCGGACAAGGCCATCGACCTGATCGACGAGGCCGGCGCCCGCCTGCGCCTGTCGATCCTGTCGGCGCCGCCGGAGCTGCGGGAGTTCGACGAGAAGATCGCGCTGGTCCGCGCGGCCAAGGAGGCCGCGATCGAGGACCAGGACTTCGAGAAGGCCGCCGGCCTGCGCGACGAGGAGAAGAACCTCCTCGGCGAGCGGCTGCGCCTCGAGAAGCAGTGGCGCTCCGGCGACGTGAAGACGACGGCCGAGGTCGACGAGGGCCTGATCGCCGAGGTGCTCGCCCAGGCGACCGGCATCCCGGTGTTCAAGCTCACGGAGGAGGAGTCGAGCCGGCTCATCTTCATGGAGAAGGCGCTGCACGAGCGCGTCGTGGGTCAGGAGGAGGCCATCTCGGTCCTCGCCAAGACCATCCGCCGCACCCGCGCCGGTCTGAAGGACCCGAAGCGCCCCTCCGGCTCGTTCATCTTCGCCGGCCCCACCGGCGTCGGGAAGACGGAGCTGGCCAAGGCCCTCGCGGAGTTCCTGTTCGACGACGAGAACGCGCTGATCTCCCTCGACATGAGCGAGTACGGCGAGAAGCACACCGTGTCGCGCCTGTTCGGTGCCCCTCCCGGGTTCGTCGGGTTCGAGGAGGGCGGGCAGCTCACCGAGAAGGTGCGCCGCAAGCCGTTCTCCGTGGTCCTGTTCGACGAGATCGAGAAGGCCCACCCGGACATCTTCAACTCGCTCCTCCAGATCCTGGAGGAGGGCCGGTTGACGGACGGTCAGGGTCGCGTCGTCGACTTCAAGAACACCGTGATCATCATGACGACGAACCTCGGCACCGCCCAGATCTCGGGCGGTCCGGTCGGCTTCGTCGCCGCGGGCGACACGGCCACCGACTACGACCGCATGCGCTCCAAGGTGAACGAGGAGCTGAAGCGCCACTTCAAGCCCGAGTTCCTGAACCGCGTCGACGAGATGATCGTCTTCCCGCAGCTCACCAAGCCCGAGCTGCTGCAGATCGTCGACCTGTTCATCAAGCGCCTCAGCGACCGGATGCTGGACCGCGACCTCACGGTCGAGCTCACCATCCCGGCCAAGGAGCGGCTGATCGAGGTCGGGTTCGACCCGGCCCTCGGCGCCCGCCCGCTGCGCCGCGCGGTGCAGCACGAGGTCGAGGACAAGCTGAGCGAGAAGATCCTGCACGGCGAGCTCAACGCGGGCGACCACGTGCACGTCGACTACCAGGACGGGCAGTTCGTCTTCGCGACGAGCAAGCGCGGCGAGCTGGTCGGCGCGGCCGCCGGTGCGATCACCGACGGCAGCGACACCGCCGCGGAGTAGCACTCCCCGCGCGCAGGCGCAGTCACGACGAAGGGCGCTCCACCTCAGGGTGGGGCGCCCTTCGTCGTTTCATCCTCACGGAGTCCTGGCGCGGCTCCGCCGCTGCCAGAACTCCGGAGAGATGAAAGAGGGGGCGTGGAAGGATCGAGGACGTGCCCGAGCCCTCCTTCTTCGTCCGGCGTGCCCGCGTGAAGGACGTGCCGGAGATCCAGCGCCTCGTCGGCCCGCTCGTCGAGCAGCGCATCCTGCTCGGCAAGGACTCCGCCGTGTTCTACGGCGCCGTGCAGGAGTTCCGGATCGCGGAGGACGCCGACACCGGCGCCGTCGTCGGCTGCGGCGCGCTGCACGTGATGTGGGACGACCTCGCGGAGGTGCGCACGCTCGCGGTGGACCCGGGGTGGCGTCGCCGCCGGGTCGGGCACGCGCTCGTCGAGCGCCTCGAGGAGGACGCCGAGGAGCTCGGCGTGAACAAGCTCTTCTGCCTCACCTTCGAGGTCGACTTCTTCGCCGCGCACGGGTACGCACCCGTCGGCGAGGGCATCGTCGGACCCGACGTCGTCTTCGAGCTGGCGCGCTCCGGCGACGAGGGCGTGGCCGAGTTCCTCGACCTCGCGCGCGTGAAGCCGAACACCCTCGGCAACACTCGGATGCTCAAGGTGCTGGGACCCGCGATCCCCGGCCCTCCGCACGTCTAGGCTTGCCCCGCGGTCCGGAGCGCGGACGGACCTCGCGCTCACCCTGACGGAATCGCGCCGACCCTGGGGAGTGCGTTGAGCAGCGAGCGCCTCACGTTCTTCGGCGCCGCAGCCGTGCTGTTCGACCTCGACGGCGTGATCACGCCGACCGCCGAGGTCCACATGCGGGCCTGGGCGCGCATGTTCGAGCAGCTCTTCCGCGACCGGGGCGTGCAGCCGCCGTACACGGACCAGGACTACTTCCGGCACCTCGACGGCCGCCCCCGCTACGACGGCGTGGCCGCGCTGCTCGCCTCCCGCGGCATCGAGGTGCCCTGGGGCGACCCGAGCGACCCCGACGACGCCGACACGGTCTGCGGCATCGGCAACCGGAAGAACGGCTACTTCTCCTCGCTGCTCGAGGCGGAGGGCATCGCCGCCTACCCCGGCTCCCTCGCGGTGCTCGACCGGCTCGCGGCGCTCGGCATCCCCGCGGCCGTGGTGTCCAGCTCGAAGAACGCCGTGCCGGTGCTGGCCGCCGCGCACCTCGGCGACCGCTTCCCGGTGATCGTCGACGGCGTCGTCGCCCACGACGAGGGCCTGCCCGGCAAGCCGCGGCCGGACATCTTCCTGGCCGGCGCCGCCCGGCTGCAGGTCGACCCGGCGAACGCCGTGGTCGTTGAGGACGCCGTCTCGGGCGTCGCAGCCGGTGCGGCCGGCGGGTTCGGACTCGTGGTCGGCGTCGACCGCGGCGTCGGGTCGGCGGCGCTCCGCGATGCGGGCGCCGATCTCGTGGTCGGCGACCTCGCCGACCTGCTCGCCGAGCAGAAGGGCGCTCCGCAGTGATCGACCGCGACCGCTTCCCCATCGACGAGTGGCAGCTCGTCGAACGCATCTGGTCCGAGGACCGGATGGGCCTCGGGGAGACCATCTTCACCGTCGCCAACGGCTACCTCGGCATGCGGGGCAACAGCTCGGAGGGGCGCGACGCCCACGAGCACGGCACCTTCATCAACGGGTTCCACGAGGTGTGGCCGATCCGTCACGCCGAGCAGGCGTACGGCTTCGCGGAGGTCGGCCAGACCATCGTGAACGTGCCGGACACGAAGATCATCCGGCTGTACGTCGACGACGAGCCGCTCGTGCTCGACGTCGCGGAGCTGCTGACCTTCGAGCGGGCGCTCGACTTCCGCGCCGGCGTGCTGCGCCGCGACCTGCTGTGGCTCACCCCCTCCGGCAAGCGCGTGCGCGTGCGCTCGGACCGCATGGTGTCGTTCGTCGAGCGCCACCTGGCGGTGATGTCCTTCGAGGTCACGGTCGAGAACGCCGACGCCACCGTCGTGCTGTCGAGCCAGAGCCTCAACCGGCAGGACGGCGAGGACGAGTTCGGCCGCACCCTGCCGACGGAGGAGGGCGGGGCCGGCTTCGACCCGCGCCGCGCGGAGCGGCTCGCCGAGCGCGTGCTGCAGCCCGTCGAGTACTGGCAGCAGGACGACCGCAGCGTGCTCAGCTACCGGGTCACGCACTCGCACATGACGCTCTCCGTCGTCACGGACCACGTGATCGAGACGGAGAACGAGGTGCAGATGCGCCCCTCGATCGCGCCCGACATCGCGAAGAACGTCTACCAGGTGCGCGCCAAGGCGGGCGTGCCGGTCAAGCTCACGAAGTTCGTGGCGTACCACACCTCCCGCAGCGTGCCTCCGCGCGAGCTCATCGACCGCGGCCAGCGTCTGCTGGACCGCGTCATCGAGTCCGGGGCGGACGAGCAGCGCCAGCTCCAGCGCGAGTGGCTCGACGCGTTCTGGGAGCGCAGCGACGTCGAGATCGCCGACCAGCCGGCGATCCAGCAGGCGGTGCGGTGGAACCTGTTCCAGCTCGCGCAGGCGTCGGCCCGCGCGGACTCGAGCGGCATCCCGGCGAAGGGCCTCACGGGCAGCGGCTACAGCGGCCACTACTTCTGGGACACCGAGATCTACGTGATGCCCTTCCTCACGTACACGAGCCCGCTCTTCGCCCGCAACGCGTTGAAGATGCGCGAGCGGATGCTGCCCGCCGCCCGGAAGCGGGCGCGCCAGCTGAACGAGGGCGGCGCGCTGTTCCCCTGGCGCACGATCAGCGGCGAGGAGGCGTCGGCCTACTACGCGGCCGGCACCGCGCAGTACCACATCAACGCCGACGTGACCTACGCCATCGCGAAGTACGTGCGCGCGACGGGCGACGCGGACTTCCTGGCCCGCGGCGCGATCGACATGGTCGTGGAGACCGCCCGCCTCTGGACGACGCTGGGCTTCTGGCGCCACACCGAGGGCAGCTCGTTCCACATCCACGGCGTGACGGGGCCCGACGAGTACACGACGGTCGTCAACGACAACCTGTTCACGAACGTGATGGCGCGCTTCAACCTCCGGTACGCCGCCGAGAGCGTGCGCGTGGTCGCGGACCAGTTCCCGGAGGCGTACGCCCGGATGGTCGACCGCGTCGGCTTCGACGAGTCGGAGATCGGGGAGTGGGAGCGTGCCGCCGAGGCGATGGTGATCCCCTACTCGAAGGCCTTCACCATCCACCCGCAGGACGCGCACTTCCTCGACCGCGAGGTCTGGGACCTGGAGAACACGCCCCCGGACAAGCTGCCGCTGCTGCTGCACTACCACCCGCTCGTGATCTACCGCTTCCAGGTGCTGAAGCAGGCGGACGTGGTGCTGGCGCTGTTCCTGCTCGCCGACGAGTTCTCCGATGAGATGAAGCGCGCGGACTTCGACTACTACGACCCGCTGACGACGGGCGACTCGACGCTGTCGGCCGTGGTCCAGTCGATCATCGCGGCCGAGATCGGCTACCGCGACCTCGCGATGGAGTACTTCGAGCACTCGCTGTTCGTCGACCTCGACGACCTGCACAACAACGCGAGCGACGGCGTGCACGTCGCCTCGACGGGCGGGGTGTGGAGCGCGCTGGCCTACGGCTTCGGCGGCCTGCGCGACTCCGGCGGCCACCTCACGTTCGACCCGCGGCTGCCCGCCGCCTGGACGAACCTGCGGTTCCGCCTCCGCTGGCAGGGCAGCCGCCTGCTCGTGACGCTGACGCGCACGGAGCTGACGATCGCGGTGCAGTCGGGCGGCGACGTCGAGCTGTCGGTGCGGGGCGAGAAGCACACGGCGCAGGCCGGGTCCGTGCTCCGCGTGCGGCTGCACGGCCAGGGGCCGCTGCTGCAAGGGCGCCCGACGACCCAGCAGTGGGCGGAGACCCGCCGGGACGACGGCTCGCTGCTCACCGCGAGCATTCCGACGATGCCGGACTGGGACGCGCCGGACGTCGAGTCCCAGCCGTGAGCGCCGCCGGGTCCCGACCGCCGCGAGGCGATCGGGACCCGGCCGGGCTCAGCTGCTGACGGCCGCGACGATCGCGTCGCGCAGCCTGGCGAGGTCGGGCCCGAGCAGTGTCGTGTAGCCGAGGCGCTTCGCCTCCGCCTCCCGCCGCGCGGCCTGGTTCGCGGGCCGGATCTCGCCGGCGAGGCTGATCTCGCCGCTGACGGCGACGTCGCCCCGGATCGGCATGCCGGTCACCGCCGAGCCCAGCGCGAGCGCGATCGCGAGGTCGACCGCGGGCTCGGTGAGGCGCACGCCGCCGACGGTGGAGACGTAGACGTCGGAGTCGCCGATGTTCTTGAGCCCGCCGTGCTTCTGCAGCACCGCGATGAGCATCGAGACGCGCGCGGAGTCGACACCGTTCACCACGAGGCGCGGGTGGGGCGAGCTCGACTTCACGACGAGGGCCTGCACCTCCACCGGGATCGCCCGCCGGCCCTCGAGCGCGATGGTCACGCAGGTGCCGGGCTCGGTGCCGATGGAGCGCGACAGGAACAGGCCGCTCGGGTCGGTGACCCCGGCGATGCCCTCGCCGGTCATCTCGAAGCAGCCGACCTCGTCGGTCGGCCCGAACCGGTTCTTCACGGCGCGCACGAACCGGAGTGCGGTGCCGCGGTCGCCCTCGAAGTGGCAGACGACGTCGACGAGGTGCTCGAGCACGCGGGGGCCCGCGATCTGGCCGTCCTTCGTGACGTGCCCGACGAGCAGGATCGGCAGGTCCCGCTCCTTGGCGACGCGGGTGAGGGAGGCGGCCACCTCGCGCACCTGCCCGGGGCCGCCCGCGATGCCGGTGGCGTCGGCGGTCGAGACCGTCTGCACGGAGTCGACGATGACCAGCTGCGGCTCGACCTGGTCGATCTGCCCGAGCACCACGGCGAGGTCGGTCTCCGCCGACAGCCACAGGTTCGGGCTGAGCGTGCCGGTGCGCTCCGCGCGCATCCGCACCTGGCCGAGCGACTCCTCCGCGCTGACGTAGAGCACGCGCGCGCCCATCGCCGCGACGTGCGACGCGACGGCGAGCAGCAGGGTGCTCTTGCCCACGCCGGGCTCGCCGGAGAGCAGGATCACCGACCCGGGCACGACGCCGCCCCCGAGCACCCGGTCCAGCTCGCTCTCGCCGGTGCGCCGGCGCTGCACCGTGTCCATGGGCACCTCGCCGATGGGCTTGGCCTGCCGGGACGCGGGCACGGCGACGGCCTGCACGCGCCCGGCTGCGGGCTCCGCCTCCTGCACCGAGCCCCAGGCCTGGCACTCCGGGCACCGGCCGACCCACTTCGCCGTGCGCCAGCCGCACTCCGCGCAGCGGTAGCCGGCGGGGGTGGGGCGGGAGCGGGCGACGGCCATGTGTCGAAGATATGTGCGGGCTCCGACACGCACAGGAGACACGCTCGGGAAGGGTGCGGCAGGATCGGGCGCGACGACAGGGAGTGGCCGTGGCGGACCGACTGGTGACGATGCGCGACGGGCGCCGGCTCGGCCTGACCGTGTTCGGCGATCCGGCCGTCGAGCGCGTCGTCGTGCTGTGCCATCCCGCGCCGGGCGCGGGCGGCTTCGACCCCGACCCTCCGGTGACCTCGTCCTGGGGCGTGCACGTCGTCTCGATCGACCGGCCCGGGTACGGCTCGTCCAGTCCGCTGCCCGACTTCCAGCGCGGCTCCGTCTCGCTGTGGGCCGAGGACCTCGCGGAGTACCTCGAGCTCGTGATCGAGCAGGCGCGCGAGACCGGTCGCACGCCGCTGCACAAGCTCGGCGTCGTCGGCTGGGGGACCGGGGGGCGCACCGCGCTGGCCTCGCGGCGAAGCACCCCGGCCTCATCGACCGGGTCGCGCTCGTAGCGACGCCCGCGCCCGACTCCGAGGTGCCGTGGGTCTCCCGGCCGTTCAAGGAGCTGGCCCGCGAGCTGTCCGGCATGACCGTGCCGGAGTCCAAGCGCCGGCTGCAGCAGTGGCTGCAGGAGCACGGGCCCGGCGGCATCGAACAGCTCGCGCGCGGCGCGGCCGATCAGCACGTGCTCGAGCGTCCCGGTCTGCGCAGCCGCACGGAGCGGATGCTGCAGCACGCCGCCGAGCAGGGGAGCATCGGTCTCGCGGACGACCTGCTGTCCTCGCTCGACGACGACTGGGGCTTCGACCTCGACGCGGTGACGGCGCCGACGCTGCTCGTCTACGGCGCGAAGGACCCGATCGTGCCGAGCACGCACGGCCGCTGGTTCAAGCGCCGCCTGCGGAACGCGTCGCCGACGCTCGCCGTGCTGCCGCGCGCCGGCCACATGGTCATCGCGCCGGCGTGGCAGCGGATCCTGCAGCACGTCGACCCCCAGCACGGGGATCGCTCCGACGTCTGACGCGGGCTCCACGGGCGGCACGCGCCCTGCGCGAGTCGGAGGCGCCGCTCGTCCCGTACACTCGTCCGCGGTGGCGTGTCCGAGCGGCCGAAGGAGCATGTCTCGAAAACATGTGATGGCTCAAACCATCCGTGGGTTCAAATCCCACCGCCACCGCCAGCAGCTGAGGGCCCCCGATCCGCGGATCGGGGGCCCTCAGCTCGTTCCGGGCCACCGCGCCACGAGTCTCGACCGTCGACGGAGGCGAGCGACGCCGATCTGCTCGACTGCGCGCAGCGCTCCTCGGAGGCATGCTGCGCGCAGTCGTCCCTCGACAGGTGCTGTTGACACGCTCAGCTAATACTCGTAGCTTCTGGCTACACGCATTAGCCAGGTGGAGGACGACATGACCGAGCAGCTGCACACGGACGAGGGGACCCTCGCCTACGACCTCGAGGGCAGCGGACCCCTGGTGGTCCTCGCGCACGGGATGGGCGACAGCCGGCACTCCTACCGCTTCGTCGTGCCGCAGCTGGTCGCCGCCGGCTACCGGGTGGCGAACCTCGACATCCGCGGATGCGGCGACTCGAGCACCGACTGGCGGAGCTATGAGCGCGCCGACATGGCTCGCGACCTCGTCGCGCTGGTGCGCCACCTTGGCGGCCCCGCGGTGATCGTCGGGCAGTCCATCAGCGGCGGCGCGGCGACCATCGCCGCGGCGTCCGCACCGGAGCTGGTCGCCGGAGTCGTCGAGCTCGCGCCCTTCACCCGCGCCCAGTCCGTCGACCTCGTCGGGTTGCTGAAGAACGCGCACCGCGCCGGCTCGCTGCAGCTGATCCGGGTCATGGCGGCCGGCAGCGTGCAGGGCTGGCTGTCCTACCTGGACGTCGCGATCCCCGCGAAGCCCGCGGACTGGGCGGCGGAGCGCCGCCGCATCGAGACCGCGCTGCGCCGCCCCGAGCGCATGGCGGTCCTGCGCGCGATGACGAGGACCTCGCCGGCGGACGCCGGCGCCCGGCTCGCGGACGTGCGCTGCCCTGTGCTCGTGGTCGAGGGCGACGCCGACCCCGACTGGGCCGACCCGCGCGCCGAGGGGCTGCGGATCCTCGCCGACCTGCCGGCCGGGAACGGCGAGCTGACGGTGCTCGACGGCGTCGGGCACTACCCGCATGCGGAGGCGCCCGACCGGGTGGTCGCGCTGCTGCAGCCGTTCCTGGCCCGCACGCTCACGACGACCGGCACGGCCACCGATGCCTAGAGCGGGTCTCGACGCCGCGGTGGTCACCGAGGCCGCCGCGGCGCTCGCCGACGAGATCGGCCTGGCGCAGCTGAGCATGAGCGTCGTCGCCGAGCGGCTCGGCGTGAAGGCGCCCTCCCTCTACAAGCACGTCGACTCGCTGCCGGACCTGCACCGCCGCATCGCGATCCTCGCGGCGACCGAGCTCGGCGACGACCTGCGCGACGCGATGCAGGGGCGGGCCGGCGGGGACGCGCTCGCCGCCGCCGCGCAGACCGTCCGCGCCTACGTGCAGCAGCACCCGGGGCGCTACACGGCCACGGTCGGCATCCGCCCGACCGGTCCGGACGACCCGCTGGCCGTCGCGCTCGAGCGCACCCTCGCCTCCTTCGCCGCCGCCCTGCGGGGATACGGCCTGGACCCGGCCCAGGAGATCCACGCGTTGCGCATGCTGCGCAGCGTCCTGCACGGCTTCGCGACGCTGGAGGCCGCGGGCGGCTTCCAGTACGGCACGGACGTCGACGAGAGCTTCCGATGGATGGTCGACTTCCTCGATCGGGGGCTGCGCGCTCCGGAAGGGGCGTCGTGAGCGCTCCCGCCCCTCCCGCTGCCCGGTCCGCCGTCCTACGCTGCCGACATGCCCGGACCCGAGCCGAAGCCGTACATCCTGTTCCCCGGCCTGGCGCGGGAGGCGCTGACGGGGTACCAGCAGATCTTCGGCGGTGACCTCGCGCTGCACACCTACGGCGACTTCGGCCGGTCCGACGGCCCCGCGGACGCGATCGCGCACGGCACGCTCGACGGACCGGTCACCGTGTACGGCGCCGACGCCGGACCCGACGAGGACGCCTTCAGCAGCACCGGGCTGCTGTTCTCCCTGCTCGGCGCCGCCTCGCCCGAAGTGCTCCGCACCTGGTTCGCCGCGCTCGCGGAGGGCGGCAGGATCGTCGACCCGCTCGCCGAGCGGCCGTGGCACGCGTGGGACGGCCAGGTCCGCGACCGGTACGGGCTCACGTGGCTGCTCGGCTGGGAGCCCGCGGCGGAGGGCTGAGGCCTTTCCTCCGCGCCCCGGCGGGGCTACCGCCGCGCCGTGAGCGGGGCGACGGAGCACCGGCGCCGCCGCCCCCAGGTGCTCCTCGCCGCGCTCGTGGCGGCGGGTGCGGTCGCCGGGCTGCTCGTGGCGGCGACGGCGCGCCCGATGTACACGGCGTCCGCGACGTCCTTCGTCTCCGTCGGCCGGCCGTCGTCCGTGGGGAGCCTGCAGCAGGGCGCGTCCGCCGCGCTGAGGGCCGGGCGCCTCTACGCGGCGCTCGCGACGAGCACGCCGGTGCTGGCCGACGTCGTCGAGGATCTGCACCTGACCGCGACGCCGGAGGCGCTCGCGCAGCGCATCAGCGCACGGACCGTCCAGGACACGGTGCTGCTGCGCATCGCCGTCACCGACCCCTCGGCCGCCCAGGCCTCCCGCATCGCGAACGGGGTGCAGGACCGGCTCGCGCGCACCGGCGGCGCGCTCGCCCCGGCCGTGCGGCAGGGCACCGCGCTGACCGCGATCCAGCCGGCCGTCGCTCCCGTCGTACCGTCCTCACCCCGCGCCCTCGTCGACGGGGCGACCGGCGCGCTCGGCGGCGCGACCGCCTGGCTGCTGATCGCGCTGGTCGGCGCCGTGCGGCACCGGCGGCCCGGACCGTCCGGCGGACTCGCCGCCCCCTCGATGCTCTGACCGGCGCTCGGCTCAGCCCGTCCGCTCGGGCAGCTCGGCCAGCCGCGCCCGCACGGCGGGCAGGAACGCCTCCGCCCACACCCGGTGGCCGCGGTCGTTGGGGTGGAACAGGTCGCCCGCGGCGTTGCGGATCGCGATCACCGGTCCGCCTCGCCGCGTCACCGTGTTGAGCGGTGCGAGCACGTGGCCCCGCGCCGCGACGACCTCGTGCACGATCCGGTTCGCCGTGCGGATCCGCCCCGCGATCGGCACCGGGCTGAAGCTCGGCAGGTCGGCCACGATCGAGCCCGGCGGCAGCGCCGCGCAGACGCGGTCGAACTCGTCGCGGAACCGCTCGGGCTCGAAGGACCAGACGTCGTTCGCCCCGACGTCGATCGTGCAGACGACGGCGGGCGCCTTCGGGATGCGGTGCAGCTCGTCGCTCAGCACCACCGCGCAGGTCGCGCCGTCGATGGCGAGGTTCCGCACCCGCACCTTCCGGCCGGTCACCCGCGCGATCTCGGCCGCGACGATGCCGACGTAGCCGCGCTCGGGCTGGGAGGCGCCGAGGCCGAGCGCCGCCGAGTCCCCGAGCGCGACGTAGAGCAGCGCCTCCGGGTCCGCCTTCCCCCGCTCGCCCCAGTAGACGTGGTGGCCGGGGATCCGGTTCGTCAGCAGCACCGTCCAGGCTGCCCGATGGCGGGCGAGCCAGGCGAGGTACCCGGCCAGACCGGCGGACGCGACACCGGCGGCGACGAGCCCCCGCCTCACTTCGCCACCGCGATCCGGGCGAGCACGCCGTCCGTGGCCGCGAGCAGGTCCTGCGGGGCCACCTCGAGGTCGAAGCCGCGCCGACCGCCCGAGACGTACACCGTGGGGAAGCCCTCCGCGCTGCGGTCGAGCACGAGCGGCAGGCGCGTGCGCTGCCCGAACGGGCTGATGCCGCCGACGACGTAGCCCGTGCGCCGTTCCGCGGCCTCCGGCGCGGCCATGACCGCGCGCTTCGCGCCCACGGCCGCCGCGAGCGACTTGAGGTCGAGCATCGACGACACGGGCACCACCGCCACGGTCAGCCGGTCGTCCGCCTCGACGACGAGCGTCTTGAAGACCTGCTCGGGCGCCGCGCCGAGCTCCCGCGCCGCTTCCAGGCCGTAGCCCTCCACTGCGCGGTCGTGCTCGTAGGGGTGCGCGGTGTACGGCAGGCCCAGGCGGTCGAGGGCCTGCGTCGCCGGGGTCGTCGGGGCCCGCTTCGTCATGCCGCGATTCTTCCCGGTGTCGGCCGGGTCAGCTCTGGCAGCGCGGGCACCAGTAGATCTCGCGGTCCATCGCGCCACGGCCGGGCTGCACGGGGTCGCCGAGCGTGCCGCCCAGGATCCTCGTGCCGCACCGGCGGCAGGGCTTGCCCGTGCGTCCGTAGACCCAGTCCTGCCTGCCGGACCGCGTGTCGCCCGTCAGGGTGCGCTCGACGCGGTTCTTGTTCGCCTCGAGGGTGCGCTTCGCGAGGTCGACCATGCGCGGCAGGTCCGGCACCTGGTCGACCGGCCGCGTCGGCAGCACGCCGCGGAGGAAGCAGAGCTCGTTCCGGTACACGTTGCCCACGCCCGCGAGGTTCCGCTGGTCGAGCAGCGCGAGGCCGATCGCGCGCTCCGGCTGCTCCTCGATGCGCCGGAGCGCCTCCGCCGCGTCCCAGTCGGGGCCGAGCAGGTCGGGGCCGAGGTACCCGACCACGTCCTCCTCCTGCGTGAGCGGCAGCACCTCGAGCTTGCCCAGCGCGAAGCCCACCGCCTGCCACGGCGCGGTGCCGAGCACGATGCGGGCCTCGAAGGCCGGCCGCCGCCACCGGGTGCCGGGGCGGTAGAGGTGCCAGGACCCCTCCATCTTCAGATGGGAGTGGATCAGCGCCCTCTCGGTGCGCAGCAGCAGGTGCTTGCCGCGGCTGCCGACGGAGGTCACGCGCTCGCCGGTGAGGTCGATCGTCGCGTACTTCGGCACGCGGACGTCGCAGGAGGTGAGCACCTCGCCGGCCAGCGCCGCGTGCAGGTTGTGCGCCGTCCGGTAGACGGTGTCGCCCTCAGGCACGGTCGCGCCCCCTCGTGCCGCGGTCGCTCACGAGGCGCGCAGCCGCAGGCCCTTGGGCGTCGCGGCGAAGCCGGCCGCCTCCAGCGCCTTGCCGAACGGGGTGCCGAGCACGAACTCGCCGTCCACCTTCTCGACGACGAGCTGCGGCACGCCGCCGCTGCGCACGACGGCCGCGAGGCCCGCCGCCGCGCGCGCCCGCAGCGGCTCGTCCGCGCCGAACAGCAGGACCGTGCGACCACCGCGCTCGACGTAGGCGATGAGGGCGCCGTCCACGAGGATCACCAGCGCGCCCGCCTTGCGCCCGGGGCGGTGCCCCTCGCCCTCCGGCCACGGCAGCGCCGCGCCGTAGGGGTTCGCGGGATCGGTGGCCGCCAGGGTCAGCACCGCCGGCTCCTCGGCCTCGGTGCCCGCCTCCCTGGTGTGCGTGCGCAGCCGGTCGATCGTGCCGGCGGTGGAGAACTGGGCGGCGCCGAGGTGCTCCACGAAGTAGCCGCGCCGGGCGCGACCGGCCTCCTCCAGGGCGGCCAGCGTCTTGTAGACGAGCGCGAAGCCGCCCGGCACCTGCTCCGCCTGCACGGCGCCGCGGGTCACGACGCCGTAGCGGTCGAGCAGCACCTCGGCGGTCGCGGCGGCCCGCACCGTCGGGTCGGTCTCGGGCAGGGGGAGGATCGCCCAGCGGCCCGCCGCGGCGGGCGGTCCGGAGCGCACGGGCAGCACGGGCCGCCCACGACCGCGGTACGACCGCGCGCGGGGCGCCTTGCGCTGCGTGCGGTGGCTGGTGTGGCCGCTGCCGGTCAGCGCGCGGACCGGCGCGAACGTGTCGTTCGTCACGAGCCCGTCCCACACCAGGTTCCAGAGCGCCGTCGTCAGCGCGACGTCGTCCGTCGCGCCCACGGTGTCGGCGAGCTGCCGGAAGAAGAACGCGCCGCCGCCGCCGAGGGTGGCGAGCACCTCCTGCTCGAGCGGGGTGCGATCGCCCTCCTCGAGCGCCGGCAGCGTGACGGGCAGCGCGTCCGCGAGGTGCAGCGCGATCCAGCCGTCGTTGCCGGCGAGCCGCCCGGTGCCGGACCAGACGACCTCGCCCGTCGCCGTCAGCTCGTCGAGCATCGAGGGGGAGTAGTCGCGGACGCGGGAGGGGAGGATCAGCGACTCCCACGCGGAGGCGGGCACGGGCACGCCCGCGAGCTGCTCGATGACGGAGGCGACGCCGTCGACCCCGCGCAGCGCCTTCTGGCCCACGTGCTGCCACTCGGGCAGGAACCGCGCGAACGCGGCCTGCTCGACCGGCTCGACCTCCTTGCGCAGCGCGGCGAGGGACCGCCGCCGCAGCCGGCGCAGCACCTCGACGTCGCACCACTCCGTGCCGGTGCCGCCCGGGCGGAACTCGCCCTCGGTGACGCGGCGCTCGTCGGCGAGGCGGCGCAGCGTGTCCGTGACCACCGCGACGCCCAGTCCGAGGCGCAGCGCCGCGCCCGCGGCGGTGAAGGGGCCGTGCGTGCGGGCGTAGCGGCCGACGAGGTCCCCGAGCGGGTCGGCGACGGGCTCGACGAAGGCGATCGGCACCCCGATGGGCAGCGGCACCCCGAGCGCGTCGCGCAGCCGGCTCGCGTCCTCGATGCCCGCGATCCACTGCTCACCGCCCCACGACGCCTCGATCGCGCGGTGCGACGTCACGAGCTCGCGCGCGAACTGCGCCGCCTGCTCGCTCGTCGCCGGGATCTCCGCGACCTCGAGGCGGGCCGCGAGCTCGTCGACGGTGAGCGGGCCGAGCAGGCGCAGCAGGTCGGCCGCCCCCTCCACGCCGCGCAGGCGGCGGTCGGCCGCCACCCGCTGCAGCTCGCGCTCGGTCGTCTCGACGACGTCGGGGTCGAGCAGCTCGCGCAGCTCCACCCGGCCGAGCAGCTCGGACAGCAGGGTCGAGTCGAGCGCGAGGGCCTGCGCCTTGCGCTCGGCGAGGGGGCTGTCGCCCTCGTAGAGGAAGGCGCCGACGTAGCTGAACAGCAGGCTGCGGGCGAACGGCGAGGCGGTCGGGGTCTCGACCTCGACGACGCGGACGGCCCGCGCCTCCAGCCCTGCGGCGAGCTCCTTCAGCGAGGGCAGGTCGTAGACGTCCTGCAGCACCTCGCGGATGGTCTCGAAGATGATCGGGAAGGTCGGGAACTTCTTCGCGACGTCGAGCAGCTGGCTGGCGCGCTGCCGCTGCTGCCACAGCGGCGACCGGCGGCCCGGGTTGTAGCGGGGCAGCAGCAGCGCCCGCGCCGCGCACTCGCGGAACCGGGAGGCGAAGATCGCCGACGACGTGACCTCGGTCGTCACGACCTGGTCGAGCTCGTCCGGCTCGAACAGGAACAGGTCCGCCCCCGGGGGCTCCGAGTCCGTGTCCGGCACGCGCAGCACGATGCCGTCGTCGGCCGCCATCGCGCCGTTCTCGATGCCGTAGCGCTCCGCGAGCCGGGCGCCCACCGCGAGCGCCCAGGGCGCGTGCACCTGCATGCCGAACGGGGAATGGAGCACGATGCGCCAGTCGCCGAGCTCGTCGCGGAACCGCTCGAGCACGAGCGTGCGATCGGACGGCACCGCGCCCGTCGCCTCCGCCTGGTCACGGATGAACCGCATCAGGTTCGCCGCCGCGCGGCGGTCGAGGCCGATGCGCTCCGCGATGGTCGCCGCCTCGTCGTCCTTCGCGGCGGCGAGGTCGCGCTGGAACGCGCCGACCGCCCGCCCGAGCTCGGCGGGCCGGCCGAGGCCGTCGCCCTTCCAGAACGGCACGCGGCCGGGCTCGCCGAAGGCGGGCAGCACGAGGACGCGGTCGTGGGTGATCTCCTGGATCCGCCAGCTCGTCGCGCCGAGGCTGAACACGTCGCCGACGCGCGACTCGTAGACCATCTCCTCGTCGAGCTCGCCGACCCGGTTGCCGCCGCCCTCGTTGCCGGACACGAGGAAGACGCCGAAGAGCCCGCGGTCGGGGATGGTGCCGCCGGAGGTCACGGCGAGCCGCTGCGCGCCCGGCCGGCCCGTGATGGTGCCGGCGTCGCGGTCCCAGACGATGCGGGGGCGCAGCTCCGCGAACTCGTCGGAGGGGTAGCGGCCCGCCAGCAGGTCGAGCACGGCCTCGTAGGCGGAGCGGGGCAGCGCTGCGAACGGCGCCGTGCGCCGCACGGTGTCGAACCACGCCTCCACCTCGAGCTCCTCGAGCGCGCAGGCCGCGACCGTCTGCTGCGCGAGCACGTCGAGGGGGTTCGCGGGCACCCGCAGCGCCTCGATCTCGCCCTTCAGCATCCGGTCGGTCGCGACCGCCGCGTGGATCAGGTCGGCCTGGTGCACCGGGAAGACGACCCCCGTGCTGATCTCGCCGACCTGGTGGCCCGCGCGCCCGACGCGCTGCAGGCCGCTCGCGACGCTCGGCGGGGCGCCCACCTGCACGACGAGGTCGACGGCGCCCATGTCGATGCCGAGCTCGAGGCTCGACGTCGCGACGACGCAGCGGAGCCGGCCCGACTTGAGGTCGTCCTCGATGAGCCCGCGCTGCTCCTTGGACACGGAGCCGTGGTGGGCGCGGGCGAGCACCTCGGTCGCGCCGCGGGTGGAGCCCGAGGCCGCCGTGATCGCGGAGGGGGCCGGGGTGCCGCGCCCGGCGAGCGCGGACTCGAGCACCGGCTGCTCGACGGCGACCGCCTCGCGCGCCTCCTGCGCCTCGACGCGCTCCTGGTACTCCTCGTTCAGCCGGGCGGTCAGGCGCTCGGCCTGCCGGCGGGAGTTCGTGAACACGATCGAGGACCGGTGCTCGAGCACGAGGTCCGTGATCGTCGACTCGACGTACGGCCAGATCGACCCGTTCCGCTGGGGCAGCGGGTCGTCGGGGTCGAACACGTCCTGCGCGGCGGACCCCTCGTGCGGCTCCGCGTCCGCGCCCGCCTCGGGCCAGCCGCTGCCGAGGTCGGGGTCGGACATGTCCTCGACCGGCACGACGACCGTGAGGTCGAACGTCTTCTGCGCCTTCGGGGCCACGATCGTCACGGGCGAGCGGCCGCCGAGGAACCGGGCGACCTCCTCCACGGGCTTCACCGTCGCCGACAGGCCGATGCGCTGCGCGGGGCGCTCGAGCATCGCGTCGAGCCGCTCGAGCGAGAGGGCGAGGTGCGAGCCGCGCTTGGTCGCCGCGACCGCGTGCACCTCGTCCACGATCACCGTGTCGACGTTCTGCAGCGACTCCCGGGCCGCGGAGGTGAGCATCAGGAACAGCGACTCGGGCGTCGTGATGAGGATCTCGGGCGGGTCCTTCGACAGCGCCCGGCGATCGGCCTGGCTCGTGTCGCCCGAGCGCACGCCCACCGTGATGCGGGGCGGCGTCTGCCCGAGCCGCTTCGCGGTCTGCGTCACGCCGACCAGCGGGCTGCGCAGGTTGCGCTCGACGTCGACGCCCAGCGCCTTCAGCGGCGAGACGTAGAGCACCCGGGTGCCCGCCGGCGCGTCGGCGGGCCGGTTCGCCAGCCGGTCGATCGCCCACAGGAAGGAGGCGAGCGTCTTGCCGGACCCCGTCGGCGCCACCACGAGGGCGTGCTGCCCCTTCGCGATGGCCGCCCACGCCCCCTCCTGCGCCGCGGTGGGGGCGCGGAAGGCGCCGACGAACCACTCGCGGGTGGCCGCGCCGAAGGCGTCGAGGACGGAGGACATGGTCCGGTGGATTCTGCCCCCTGCCACCGACACGCCGGTGCGAGGATCCGGACGCCCGGGTCGTTGCTCGGCAAGGAGGGGGCGGGCCGTCAGCGCAGGAAGGCGGCGACCTCCGCGAGCTCGGCCTCGTCGATCCCGTGGCCGAGGCCGGGGTGCACGCTGATCGAGGTCGCCGACCGGCCCTCGAGGGCGGCGGCCGTCCGCGCGACGGCCTCGGGCGGGATCACCGCGTCGGCGTCGCCGCGCGCCCACAGCACCGCGGCCCCGGGCGGCGGCGCGGGCAGGGTCGCGGGCAGGAAGCCGGCGAGCACGGCGACCCGGTCGAACCGCTGCGGCGCCGCGTGCAGCAGGGCGAGGGCGAGCGCGCCGCCCTGCGAGAAGCCGAGCAGCCGCACCGCGGCCGGCTCGCCGGCGGCGGCGGCGAGCGCGTTCAGCGTCGCGAGCACGGCCGTGGCTGCGGCCTCGAGGCCTGCCCCGGCGAGCACCGCCTCGCGCGGTCCGTCGAACCATCCGGCGCCGGCGCCCACCGGCACGGGGCCCCGCAGCGAGACGACCGCGTCGTCGTCGCCCCGGACGGCCTCGCCCACCGCCAGCAGGTCCTGCTCGTCCGCACCGTAGCCGTGCAGCAGCACGAGCAGACGGCGCCCCTCGAGGCGTCCGATCGGGCGCATCGCGACCGCGTGGAGGGGGATCGATGCGTCCGTCATCCCCGCATCCTGCCCGTGCACCGCGGCGCGCCGGGTAGAAATAGGGCATGAGCAGCGTGCGCACCCCCGATCCGAACCCGGGATGGCTCGGCGAGGAGGAGCTCGCCTCCATCCGCCAGCGGCTCCCGCTGCTGTACGTGGAGGCGGTGCCGGTGCGCACGGACGGCGTCGGGCGGGTCACCGAGGTCGGCCTGCTCATGCGCATGGGCTCGAGCGGCACGATCGCCCGCACCATCGTCTCGGGCCGCGTGCTCTACGGCGAGACGCTGCGCGACGCGCTGTTCCGCCACCTCGAGAAGGACCTCGGGCCGATGGCGTTCCCGCAGCTGCCGCTGAGCCCCGTGCCCTTCTCGGTCGCCGAGTACTTCCCGACCCCGAGCCCCAGCCAGTACACCGACGAGCGCCAGCACGCCGTCGCGCTCGCCTACGTCGTGCCGGTCACCGGCACCTGCGACCCGCGGCAGGACGCGCTCGAGCTGACGTGGATGACGCCGGAGGAGGCCGCGGCGCCGAACGTCGCGCAGGAGATGGAGGGGGGCCGCGGCGGACTCGTGCGCGCCGCGCTCGCCTCCGTCGGCCGCCTCACCTGAGCGCCGACCCGCCGCCCGCGGTTCGCCGCGGGCGGCGGGTGCCGGACCACTACGGTCCGATGTCGTGTTGACGACCGCCGCTGCCGCCACGCCCACCTTCACCGTCTCGCTCGCGTCGGCGGTGACCATCGCGGGCGGCGTGCTCGCCGTCGTCGACTCGGCGCTGCGGTTCCGCCGGCCCGGTGGCAACGCGATTCTGGCGATCCTCGCCCTGGTGATCGGGCTGCTGCTGCTCGTCCGCGTCTTCGGGCCCGTGCAGACCTACGTGTCGACGTCGATCCCGGTGCTCTACCTGTCGGTGGTCCTCACGATCGTGCTGCTCGTGGAGCTGCTCGTGAAGAACGCCCGGAAGAGCGGCGTGCTGTGGCTGACGATCGTCGCGACCCTCGTCTGCGGCGCCGCGGCGGTCATCGCATTCCTCAAGGTCGGCTGACCCCTTTCGCGGATCCGCAGTTCTCGGCCGACACGCCGACCGCGCGCCCTCCCGCCACGGCGTGTCACCTCGTTCCTGCGGATCCGCGAGGACCCGGTCAGGCGTCGGCGGGCGCGCGCTCCTCGTCGAAGCCGGGCGCGAGCTGCTTCAGGCGCAGGCCGCGCCACTGCCACAGCGGCCACAGCCCCGCCCACACCGCGGGGCTGAGCGGTCCCGCGGCGAACTCGAGCCGGTCGCGGTACAGCGTCGCCGTCGGGTCGTCCGGGTGGGGCGCCACCGCCATGCGGTGGTACCAGGAGCGGATCAGCCCGGGCACGCCGTCGACCCCGCGGCCGTCGTCGCGCACGATCCGCACGCCCTCGTGCGTCCGGGTGTCGAGGTCGATGGAGATCTCCTGCTCGCCCATCGGCAGCACCCCGGCGGCGAGCAGCGTCACCGGGTGGTCGCCCGGCTCCCAGCGCGCGGGGAACCCGCCGTCCTCCTTCGAGGCGTAGGCGATCCAGGGCCCGGCGACCTCGCGCATCACCGTCGGCGACTGGAGCGCGCGCCACGCGGCCTCCGGCGCGCACTCGAGCCGCTCCTTGAGCATCACGACCATCCGCATGGCGCCAGTATCCCCGCCGCGGCTCAGCGGAGGTCGGGCCGCCGCTCGAGCAGCCAGGCGAGCACGGTCGCGCCCTGCGCCCGCTGGTAGGCGCGGATGCCCGGGAGGCCCGCCGGCTCGGCCGTGCGGGCCGTGTCGAGGAAGTAGGCGCCGAGCACCGCGAGCAGCACGTCGACGTGCTCGTCAGGGGCGTCGCGCAGCACCGGGTGCCGCATCGCCTCCTCCGTCGGGCCGCCGAGGTGGCGCACGTCGAGCACGTAGGTGACCGCGTCGATCCACGGGGCGCCGACCGCGGCGGACGGCCAGTCGATCAGCCGGCCGCGGCCCTGCCCGTCGACGAGCGCGTTGTCGACGCGCAGGTCGCAGTGGACCACGCGCTCGCCGTGCAGCGCCTCGGGCATCGCCTCCGCCAGCGCTGCGAGCCGCGGCAGGCTCGCACTCCGCGCCTCCGGCGGCGCCGCGCCGTCCGCCAGCAGGCGGTGCCAGCCCCGGGCGTCCTCCGCGAGCTCCTCCTCCAGCGGCCGCAGCAGCCCGCCCGCCGGTGCGGCCGGCAGCGCGCCGACGGCGTCGAGCACGGCGGCGGTGTCCGCGGCGGACGCGGGATCGGGGTGACGGCCGTCGACCGCCTCGACGACCAGCCCGTAGGACGGTGGCCGGTCCACCTCCGCGAGCAGCGCCGGTGCGACGCGTCGGTCCAGCAGCCGCAGCACGGCCGCCTCGCGCCGGTGCATCGCCACCGTGCGCGCGTTCACGCGGGCGTCCGCGGTCTTCACGAACGCGCGGCGGCCGTCCGCCAGGTCCACGACGTCGGCCGACCCCGGCGACCAGCCGCCGGCGCGGCTCGCGCTCGCCACCACGGGGGAGCCGAGCGCCGCCTCGACCTCCTCGCGCAGGTCGGCGGGCAGCTCGGGCCACTCCGGTCGTCGACTCCCTCGCACCGCCATGCCCCGAGTCTGCCCGCCGCGGTCGCGCCGAGCGGGAACAGATGGCGCGGGGCCACACTTGCCCTCCTCAGGACCGAAGGAGGACCCATGAAGGCAGTGGTCGGCGACACCGTGATCGCGGAGGCCCCGAAGGAGGACCTCATCTCCATCGAGGGCAACTGGTACTTCCCGCCGTCGAGCGTGAAGAGCGAGCTGCTCGAGAAGAGCCCCACCCCCTACACCTGCCCCTGGAAGGGCGAGTGCCAGTACTTCACCGTGGACGTCGACGGGCAGCGCCTGCAGGACCGCGCGTGGAGCTACCCGCACCCGTACGACGGCGGCATCAAGCGCGTGGGCCAGGACTTCAGCGACTACGTCGCGTTCTGGAAGGAGGTCCGCGTCACCGAGTGACCGGACCGCGTGCCGGACGTGCTCCGGATCCGTGCCGCCTCCCTCGTGGAGCGCGGCACGGACCCGGAGCACCTTCAGTTCGGGAGGGCCGCCGTGCGACGCCAGGTGATGAGCGCGGCGCGGCTGAAGCGGTGCGAGCAGAGCCCGCACGACACCTCGCGCGTCGGCCGGCGGAACCGCCGGTGCTCGTGGCCCGCGGGGCAGCTGCCCACCCAGGTCGCGCGCTCCTCGGCGACCGGGCCGTCGTGCAGCCGCGAGCCGGTGTAGCCGATGCGCGCGGCCGTCGCCCGCCAGCGCGGCCCGTGCGCGGCGCGGTGCCCGGCGAGGGCGTGCGCGACCTCGTGCAGCAGGACCTGCCGCACCTCGTCCTCCTCCGCCCGCTCGGCGAGGTGGCGCGAGACCGTGATGCGCCGCTCGCCGTGGTGGCAGGCGCCCGCCCGGCGCACGGCGCGGTCGAAGCCGAACGACCAGCCGCGGCCCGGCAGGTGGGCTGACAGCAGCGCCTCCGCCAGCCGGGTCACGTCTGCAGCGAGCACGCCGGGAGGCTAGGGCCTGCCCACGACGCTCACCGCGGGGAGGCTCAGAGCGAGAAGATCCCGCGGCCCGGGTCGGGGGAGGGGGACGCGGTCGCGTCGGTGACCACCGAGGCGTTGCGCACGACCTTCCGCAGCTCGTCGCCCGACACCGCCTGGGCCGGGTGCGGCCCCGCCGCCACGAGCCGGGGCAGCCAGTCGAGCATGCCCTCGTCGCGGGTGCCGACGATGACGAGGTTGCCGAACCGCCGTCCCTTCATCACCTGCGCCTCCGCCACGACCGCGACGTGGGGCAGCACGGCCGCGATCGTCGCCATCTGGCCGCGGGCGAACGGGAGCCCGGCGCCGTCGGCGACGTTGACCGCCAGCACGCCGCGGTCGTTGAGCAGGCCGGCTGCGAGCCGGTAGAACTCCACGGTCGTCACCGGCGCCGGGATCGTCGCCCCCGCGAAGACGTCGACGACGACGAGGTCCGCGGCGCCCTGCAGGCCGCCCGGCAGCTTCTCCGCCACCTCGCGCGCGTCGCCGTAGCGGACGCGGATCGACGCGCCGCGGGGGAGGGGCAGGCGCTCGCGCACGAGGTCGACGAGCTCCGGCTCCAGCTCCACCACCTGCTGGCGCGAGCCGGGGCGGGTCCACTCGACGTAGCGCGGGATCGTCAGCGCGCCGGCGCCGAAGTGCACGGCCGTGAGGGGCGCGCGGGGCTCGCCGATCAGGTCGATGACGTGCCCGATGCGCTCCACGTACTCGAACGCGAGGTCGGAGGGGTCGGACAGGTTGACGCTCGACTGCGGCGTGCCGTCGACGACGAGCTCGATCCGCGCGGCGTTCCAGCGGTCGGGCTCGAGGGTCGCCACCTGGCCGCCCGAGAGCAGCACCGAATCGGACTTGGCCACGCCCCGACCCTAGGGCCGCGACCGTGCAGGAGCCCGGTGCGGGCGCCGGGGGTGCGGCCCCCGCGACCTGGACGGCGCCCGCGGCGCGCGGTTATAGCGGACGATCCGTCGGCGGGTCAAGCAGCGCGCTGGACAAACGGCACACCAGGGGTTACTCTGAATCTTCGCGCTCATCGGTGGGCCGTGCCTGCAGCCCAAAGCCCGCAAGCACCGCCGCCGAACCTCTCGCCCTCATATTGCGGTCGGCGGTCCGGCGTGCCCCTGCCCCGCAGACGGTACGCCACCGGGGGAGCGCTCGGCACGCGCCACACGTCCTCTTGCTCGACACGACAGGAATCGGGACCGCACCCGTTCACGCGCGGTCCCGCCGAAAGGTCACATCTCCTTGGTTTCCGCGCCTGACGCCACCACTCCGATCAACGGTCGAGGGGCGTCCCGCCTCTCCTTCGCCAAGATCACCGACACCCTGACGGTCCCCGACCTCCTGGCCCTCCAGACGGAGAGCTTCGACTGGCTCGTGGGCAGCGACGCCTGGCGCACCCGCGTCGAGGAGGCGCAGGCCGCCGGCCGCAACGATCTGCCCGCCCAGAGCGGCCTCGAGGAGATCTTCGAGGAGATCTCGCCGATCGAGGACCTCTCGGAGACGATGCAGCTCTCCTTCACGAACCCGTTCCTGGAGGAGAAGAAGTACACGCTCGAGGAGTGCAAGGAGCGCGGCAAGACGTACGCGGCCCCGCTGTACGTCGAGGCCGAGTTCATGAACCACCTCACGGGTGAGATCAAGACGCAGACGGTCTTCATGGGCGACTTCCCGCTCATGACCGACAAGGGCACGTTCATCATCAACGGCACCGAGCGCGTCGTCGTGTCGCAGCTCGTCCGCTCGCCCGGCGTCTACTTCGAGCGCCAGCAGGAGAAGACCTCCGACAAGGACGTCTACTCCGCGCGCATCATCCCGAGCCGCGGCGCCTGGCTCGAGTTCGAGATCGACAAGCGCGACCAGGTCGGCGTGCGCATCGACCGCAAGCGCAAGCAGTCCGTCACCGTCTTCCTCAAGGCCCTCGGTCTCACGACCGAGGAGATCATGGAGCACTTCAACGGGTTCGCGTCCATCGAGCTGACGCTCGAGAAGGACAACATCCTGACGAAGGAGGAGGCGCTCAAGGACATCTACCGCAAGCTGCGCCCGGGCGAGCAGGTCGCCGCCGAGGCCGCTCGCGCGCTCCTCGACAACTTCTACTTCAACAGCAAGCGCTACGACCTCGCGAAGGTCGGCCGCTACAAGATCAACCGGAAGCTCGGCATCGACGCGCCGCTGACGGACAGCGTGCTGACCGTCGACGACATCATCGCGACGATCAAGTACCTGGTCGCCCTCCACGACACCGCGGCCCCCGCGGTGAAGCAGGTCGGCGAGAAGACCTGGGCGCTCGAGGGCAACCGCGACGGCGCCGCGCACGACGTGCGCCTGGACGTGGACGACATCGACCACTTCGGCAACCGCCGCATCCGCGCGGTCGGCGAGCTGATCCAGAACCAGGTCCGCACCGGTCTGTCGCGCATGGAGCGCGTCGTCCGCGAGCGCATGACCACGCAGGACATCGAGGCGATCACGCCGCAGACCCTGATCAACGTCCGCCCCGTCGTGGCGGCGATCAAGGAGTTCTTCGGCACGTCGCAGCTGTCGCAGTTCATGGACCAGAACAACCCGCTCGCGGGCCTGACCCACAAGCGCCGCCTCTCGGCGCTGG
Source organism: Amnibacterium soli (assembly GCF_039544415.1). Classification (NCBI taxonomy): domain Bacteria; kingdom Bacillati; phylum Actinomycetota; class Actinomycetes; order Micrococcales; family Microbacteriaceae; genus Amnibacterium; species Amnibacterium soli. The sequence goes on from NZ_BAABLP010000004.1 coordinate 324,481, forward strand.
GCCCCGGCGGTCTGTCCCGCGAGCGCGCCGGCGTCGAGGTCCGCGACGTGCACCCGAGCCACTACGGCCGCATGTGCCCGATCGAGACCCCGGAGGGCCCGAACATCGGCCTGATCGGCTCGCTCGCGTCGTTCGCGCGCATCAACTCCTTCGGGTTCATCGAGACCCCGTACCGCCGCGTGGAGAACGGTGTCGTCACCGACGACATCCACTACCTCACGGCGAGCGAGGAGGACGAGTACCTCGTCGCCCAGGCCAACGCCCCGCTGAACGCCGACTTCTCCTTCGCGGAGGACCAGGTGCTCGTCCGCCCCAAGGGCGGCGAGGTGGAGCTCGTGGCCAAGGACCGCGTGCACTACATGGACGTCTCCCCGCGCCAGATGGTGTCGGTCGCGACCTCCCTCATCCCGTTCCTCGAGCACGACGACGCGAACCGCGCCCTCATGGGTGCGAACATGCAGCGCCAGGCCGTGCCGCTGCTGCGCTCCGAGAGCCCGGTCGTCGGCACCGGCATGGAGGGCTACGCGGCCATCGACGCCGGTGACGTGGTCACCGCGCACGGCGCGGGCATCGTCTCCGAGGTCTCGGCCGACGCGGTCACGATCCAGCTCGACGAGGGCGGGAGCGAGACCTACTTCCTGCGCAAGTTCGACCGCTCGAACCAGGGCACGTCGTACAACCACCGCGTGATCGTCGACGCCGGCCAGCGGATCGAGGTGGGCCAGGTGCTCGCCGACGGTCCCGCGACCGAGGACGGCGAGCTCGCGCTCGGCAAGAACCTGCTCGTCGCGTTCATGCCGTGGGAGGGCCACAACTACGAGGACGCGATCATCCTCAGCCAGAACCTGGTGAAGGACGACGTCCTCTCCTCGATCCACATCGAGGAGTACGAGGTCGACGCCCGCGACACCAAGCTCGGCAAGGAGGAGATCACCCGCGACCTCCCGAACGTCGCGCCGGACCTGCTGGCCGACCTCGACGAGCGCGGCATCATCCGCATCGGCGCCGAGGTCAGCCCCGGCGACATCCTCGTCGGCAAGGTCACGCCGAAGGGCGAGACCGAGCTGTCGGCCGAGGAGCGCCTGCTCCGCGCGATCTTCAACGAGAAGAGCCGCGAGGTCCGCGACACGTCCCTGAAGGTGCCTCACGGCGAGCAGGGCACGGTCATCGCGGTCAAGGAGTTCTCCGCGGAGAACGACGACGAGCTCGGCTCCGGCGTGAACCAGCGCGTCATCGTCTACATCGCCCAGAAGCGCAAGATCACCGAGGGCGACAAGCTCGCCGGTCGTCACGGCAACAAGGGCGTCATCTCCAAGATCCTGCCCGTCGAGGACATGCCGTTCCTCGCGGACGGCACCCCGGTCGACGTCGTGCTGAACCCGCTCGGCGTCCCCGGCCGGATGAACTTCGGCCAGGTCCTCGAGATCCACCTCGGGTGGATCGCGAAGCAGGGCTGGAAGGTCGACGGGAACCCGGAGTGGGCGCACCACCTGCCCGAGGCCGCGTTCTCCGCGCCCGCGAACTCGAAGCTCGCGACGCCGGTGTTCGACGGCGCCGCGGAGGAGGAGATCGCCGGTCTGCTCGACTCGACGACGCTCAACCGCGACGGCGAGCGCCTGATCGACTCGACGGGCAAGACGCGCCTGTTCGACGGCCGCTCGGGTGAGCCGTTCCCGGACCCGGTGAGCGTCGGCTACATGTACATCCTGAAGCTGCACCACCTGGTCGACGACAAGATCCACGCCCGCTCGACCGGCCCGTACTCGATGATCACGCAGCAGCCGCTGGGTGGGAAGGCGCAGTTCGGCGGTCAGCGCTTCGGCGAGATGGAGGTGTGGGCCCTCGAGGCCTACGGCGCCGCCTACGCCCTGCAGGAGCTCCTGACGATCAAGTCCGACGACATCCTCGGCCGCGTGAAGGTGTACGAGGCCATCGTCAAGGGCGAGAACATCCAGGAGCCGGGCATCCCCGAGTCCTTCAAGGTGTTGATCAAGGAGATGCAGTCGCTCTGCCTGAACGTCGAGGTCCTCTCGGCCGACGGTCAGATCGTCAGCCTCAAGGACAACGACGAAGAGGTGTTCCGCGCGGCGGAGGAGCTCGGCATCAACATCTCGGCCCGCTTCGAGTCGTCCTCGATCGACGACATCTGATCCGGCACCCCGACACCAGTTCTCGAAACAGAATTCAGTAGAGAAGAGATTCAGTGCTCGACGTCACCACGTTCGATGAGCTCCGTATCGGCCTGGCCACCGGCGACGACATCCGTCGCTGGTCCTACGGCGAGGTCAAGAAGCCGGAGACCATCAACTACCGCACGCTGAAGCCGGAGAAGGACGGCCTCTTCGGCGAGCAGATCTTCGGGCCCTCCCGCGACTGGGAGTGCTCCTGCGGCAAGTACAAGCGCGTCCGCTTCAAGGGCATCGTCTGCGAGCGCTGCGGCGTGGAGGTCACCAAGTCCTCCGTCCGCCGCGAGCGCATGGGCCACATCGAGCTCGCCGCGCCCGTCACGCACATCTGGTACTTCAAGGGCGTGCCGAGCCGGCTCGGCTACCTCCTCGACATGGCGCCGAAGGACCTCGAGAAGGTCATCTACTTCGCGGCGTACATGATCATCGAGGTCGACGAGGAGGGCCGTCACGACGACCTCCCCGAGCTCGAGAACGAGCTGCGCCTCGAGATGAAGGCCCTCACGGACCAGCGCGACGCGCGCATCAACGAGCGTCTCGCCCGTCTGGAGACGGACCTCGCCGCGCTCGAGCAGGAGGGCGCGAAGAGCGACCAGAAGCGCCGGACGCGCGACGTGGGCGAGAAGGAGATGGCGCAGATCCGCCGCTCCTTCGACGACCAGGTGGCGACGCTCGAGCGGGTCTGGGACGACTTCCGCAACCTGAAGGTCGGCGACCTCAAGCCCGAGGACGCGATCTACAACGAGCTGATGGACCGCTACGGCACCTACTTCGAGGCCTACATGGGCGCCGAGGCGATCAAGCGCCGCCTCGAGGCGTTCGACCTCCAGGCCGAGAGCGACCTGCTCCACGAGCAGATCCGCGACGGCAAGGGTGCGAAGAAGATCCGCGCGATCAAGCGCCTCCGCGTCGTCAGCTCCTTCCTCGCCACCGGCAACTCGCCGGCCGCGATGGTGCTCGACGTCGTGCCGGTGATCCCGCCGGAGCTGCGTCCGATGGTCCAGCTGGACGGCGGCCGCTTCGCGACCTCCGACCTGAACGACCTGTACCGCCGCGTCATCAACCGCAACAACCGCCTCCGCCGCCTGCTCGACCTGGGCGCGCCGGAGATCATCGTGAACAACGAGAAGCGGATGCTGCAGGAGGCGGTCGACGCGCTCTTCGACAACGGCCGCCGCGGCCGCCCGGTCACGGGCACCGGCAACCGCGCACTGAAGAGCCTGTCCGACATGCTGAAGGGCAAGCAGGGCCGGTTCCGTCAGAACCTGCTCGGCAAGCGCGTCGACTACTCCGGCCGCTCGGTCATCGTCGTCGGCCCGCAGCTGAAGCTGCACCAGTGCGGTCTGCCCAAGCAGATGGCGCTGGAGCTCTTCAAGCCGTTCGTCATCAAGCGCCTCATCGACCTGAGCCACGCGCAGAACATCAAGGCCGCGAAGCGCATGGTCGAGCGCTCGCGTCCGCAGGTGTGGGACGTGCTCGAGGACATCATCCGCGAGCGCCCCGTGCTGCTGAACCGCGCGCCGACGCTCCACCGCCTGGGCATCCAGGCGTTCGAGCCGCAGCTCGTGGAGGGCAAGGCGATCCAGCTGCACCCGCTCGTCTGCGCCGCGTTCAACGCGGACTTCGACGGCGACCAGATGGCCGTCCACCTGCCGCTGTCCGTCGAGGCCCAGGCCGAGGCGCGCATCCTGATGCTCGCGTCGAACAACATCCTGAAGCCGTCCGACGGCCGCCCGGTGACCCTGCCCTCGCAGGACATGATCATCGGCCTGCACCACCTGACCACGATCAAGCCGGGCGCGAAGGGCGAGGGCCGCGTGTTCTCCTCCGTCGCCGAGGCGATCATGGCCAAGGACGCGGGTGCGCTGGACCTGAACGCCGTCGTGACGCTGCGCCTCACGGGCGTCGTGCCGCCGGCGAGCCAGACCCCCGAGGACTACGTCGCCGGTTCGCCGGTGCTCGTCAAGACCACGCTGGGCCGGGCGATCTTCAACGAGGCGCTGCCGACGGACTACCCGTTCGTCGAGGAGCTCGCCGACAAGGGCGAGATCTCGCGGATCGTCAACGACCTCGCGGAGCGCTACCCGAAGGTGGAGGTCGCGGCGACGCTGGACCGCATCAAGGACGCCGGCTTCTACTGGGCCACCCGGTCCGGTGTGACGGTGTCGCTGTCCGACGTGCTGACGCCCCCGTCGAAGGGCAAGATCCTCGAGGGCGCCGAGTCGCGGGCCGCGAAGGTCCAGACGCAGTACGACACGGGTCTGATCACGGACGAGGAGCGCCGCCAGGAGCTCATCGAGCTGTGGAACAAGGCCACCAGCGAGGTCGCCACGGCCATGCAGGACAACATGCCGGTCGACAACAACATCAACCGCATGGTCTCCTCCGGCGCCCGAGGCAACTGGATGCAGGTGCGGCAGATCGCCGGCATGCGCGGCCTCGTGTCGAACCCGAAGGGCGAGATCATCCCGCGCCCGATCGTGCACTCGTACCGCGAGGGCCTGACCGTGGCCGAGTACTTCATCTCGACCCACGGTGCCCGCAAGGGGCTGGCCGACACGGCGCTCCGCACGGCGGACTCCGGCTACCTGACGCGTCGTCTCGTCGACGTGTCGCAGGACGTCATCATCCGTGAGGACGACTGCGGCACCTCCCGGGGCCTCGACCTCTCCACCAGCGAGAACGTCGAGAACGCCGTCTACGGCCGCACGCTGGCGACGGCCGTCGTCAACGCTGCGGGCGAGGTGCTCGCGGACGCCGGTGACGACGTCGGCGACGTGCTGATCGCGAAGCTCGTCGAGGCGGGTGTCGAGCACATCAAGGTGCGCTCGGTCCTGACCTGCGAGTCCGCGGTCGGCGTCTGCGCCGCCTGCTACGGCCGCTCGCTCGCGACCGGTCTGCTCGTCGACATCGGCGAGGCCGTCGGCATCATCGCGGCCCAGTCGATCGGTGAGCCCGGCACGCAGCTGACGATGCGCACCTTCCACACGGGTGGTGTGGCGTCCGCGGACGACATCACGCAGGGTCTGCCCCGCGTGCAGGAGCTGTTCGAGGCGCGCACCCCCAAGGGCGCGTCGCCGATCGCCGAGGCCGCCGGTGTCGTCACGATCGAGGACACCGACCGTCAGCGGAAGATCATCCTGACCCCGGACAACGGCGACGAGCCGTTCGCCTACCCGGTGCTCAAGCGCGCCACCCTCCTCATCGAGGACGGGCAGCACGTCGAGCTCGGCCAGCAGTTCCACGTCGGTCCATCGACCCGAAGGAGGTCCTGCGGGTCAAGGGCGTCCGCGCGGTGCAGCTGCACCTCGTGGACGGCGTCCAGGGCGTGTACCGCAGCCAGGGCGTGCCGATCCACGACAAGCACATCGAGGTCATCGTGCGGCAGATGCTGCGCAAGGTCACCGTCGTCGACCACGGCGACACCGACCTGCTCCCCGGTGAGCTCGTGGACCGCTCGCGCTACCAGGACGTCAACCGCGCCGCGCTGGCGGAGGGTCGCAAGACCGCTTCCGCGCGGCAGGAGGTCATGGGCATCACGAAGGCGTCGCTCGCGACGGAGTCGTGGCTGTCCGCCGCCTCCTTCCAGGAGACGACCCGGGTGCTCACGCAGGCCGCGATGGACGGCAAGTCCGACTCGCTGCTGGGCCTCAAGGAGAACGTCATCATCGGCAAGCTGATCCCTGCCGGCACCGGTCTGTCGCGCTACCGCGACGTGGCCGTGGAGCCCACGGAGGAGGCGAAGGCCGAGCGGTACCCGCTGCGGTCCTTCGGCGACGACTCGATGTTCAACGACGCCGACCTGTCGTTCGTGGACTTCGACTCGTTCTCGAGCGACGACTACAGCCCGGGCACCTACAACTGATCCGAGCGCAGTGAGAACGGGCCGTCCCTTCCGGGGCGGCCCGTTTTCGCGTCGGAGGAGGACCACGGTGGCGTGCCCTGCTCTCCTCCGACACGAAAAGCCCCCAGCACGGGGGATACAGGGCGTGCAGTCGCTTCCGTAGGTTTGGAGGACGCCGGTCACCCAGCCGGCAGCCGTGCACCCACGCGGCTCTGCCCCCCTGTAACCGGACCCACGGTGAACATGTCTCTCCCCCTGCCCGAGCGCGCCCACGCTCCCGTTCCGGTCCGCGCCGACGCGCGCGAGGCCCGCTGATGCTCCGTCCGTACCGCCTCGAGCGCGAGCTCGACCGAGCGGTCGCCCAATGGCTCGACTGGCTGCCCCGCTGGGACCCGGCCTCCGCCAGGCGCCGGCTGTCGCCGTGCGTCGCCTGCCCCGGCTGGGCCGTCGAGCTCGGCTTCGAGGAGGTCCCGCACGGGGCGCTCCACGCCCTGACGACGTCCCTCGACGCCGTCATCACCGAGCACGTGCGCCGATCGGTGTCGCTGCAGCCGTTCCTCAGCGATGAGGCCATCCACGGGCTGCGCGAGCAGCTGCGCCGCGAGGCCGTCAGCTGGGTCGCGCGCCAGCACGCGCACATCCTCCGCGCGCTCGACGCCTACGTCGAACCGAAGGTGCAGCACATGGCCGCACTGCTGCTCGCCGATCTGGGCGGCGTCTGACCGCCCCGCGAAGACCCGCGGGTCGAGGCCGACGGAGGAGTGGCCCGACGCCCGACCCGCGCTGCACGAGGAGAGGCCCCGGGGGAGTGGATCCCCCGGGGCCTCTTCGCATGCCTGCCGCCTACGCGGCTTCGGTGACGAGCTCGGCCTGCAGCGGCCAGTCGTCCTCGAGGATCAGCTGCGTCGCGGCGCCGGAGCGCGGGTTGACGACGATCGGCGCGAGCAGGTTCACGACCGGTGCGCCGTCGCTGATGTTCGCGACGACGTACACGTCGACCTCCCCGACGGAGGAGGCGCCGAGGGCCACGAGGTCCTGGTCCGCCACGTCCGGCAGGTACTCGGGCACGTAGAACGTGGGATCGAGCAGGAAGAGGCGCAGGTCTGCGCCGGCGGTGTCGCGGAGCGTGTACAGCCCCGGCGCGCCGGGAACCGCCGCGAGGTCGAAGTCGGTGAGCGGGGCGAACCCGGGCGGCGGCGCCGTGAAGGTGAGGCGGCCGTCGCGTGAGGTGGGGAGTGCGGAGATCATCGGAGGAAGCTCATCAGGGTCGGTTGAATCACTTGAGCGGTCACCTGGAGTGCCGTCTGGTAGGCGAGCTCCTGCGTCTTGAGGTCGAGCAGGGTCTTCGTCGTGTCCGCATCCTGCAGTCCGGACCGCTGGGTCTCCAGGGCCGTCGCCGTCGTGGCGTTCTGGGCCTTCGCACCGGTCATCCGTGCGTAGTTCGCACCGACGATCGCATGCTGCGCCGAGATGTTCGTGAGGGCCGCCCCCAGCCGGTCGATGCCGGCGGTGATCGCGTCCTTCGGCGTCACCCCGGTCGTCGCGTCCGGGGTGTCCGTGTCGTAGCCGGGGTCGCGGAGCGCTGCGATGACCGCCGAGATCTGCGCGAAGACGGAGTCGTCACCGGTGCCGAAGGCCGCCCTGCCGTCGGCGGAGACCGTGACGACGTCGCCCGGCCCGCTGCCGATGCGCCGCTGGACGCTGCCGACCGCGGTGGTCGTCGTGGTGCCGTCGGGGTTCGCCGTCGTCCTCTCGGGCCCCTGGTAGGCGTACGCGGCGTCGAACGCCGCCGGCGAGTCCGAGGTCCCGGCGAAGATCGACCGACCGTTGTACTGCGTGTTGGCGGCGCCGAGCAGGTCGTCGCGCACCCCCTCCAGCTGCGTGGCCAGCGCCTGGCGGGAGGTGGCGGACGACGTCCCGCTGTTCGCCGCCTGGATCACGAGGTCCTTCGCCTGCCGGGTCAGGTTCTCCGCGGTCGTCATCGTGGAGTCGGCCGAACTGAGCCAGCCGATGCCGTCGTCGATGTTCGTCTTGTACTGCGTGTTCGCGCTCTGCTGCGACAGCACCTTGAGGATCGCGGCGGACGCCGCGGGGTCGTCGGAGGGCTTCGTGACGAGCAGCCCGGTGCTCGCCTGGTCGGACAGCTGCGACAGGCGCGCCTTGCTCGCCTGCACGTTCGTCGCCGAGCTCGTCCAGAGCTGGCTCGTGGTGACGCGGCCGATGCTCATCGCGCCCCCATGTTGATCAAGGTGTCGAGGATGTCGTTGATCGTGCTGATCACCCGGGCGGACGCCTGGTAGGCGTGCTGGTAGATCACGAGGTTCGACGTCTCCTCGTCGAGGTCGACCCCGCTCGCCGAGGTCTGCGCGTCGGTCGCCGCGGCGGCGGCCGTCTGCGACGTCGACGCGCGAGCGGTCGCGGTCGCGGACTGCGACCCGATGCGGGAGACGTACCCGGCCCACTGCGCGTCCGGGGAGTCGGGAGCGGAGCCGAGCTGCGAGATCGCGTCGGCGACGGTGCCGTCCGAGTTCCCGAGGTCCTTCCCGGCGACCGCGATGTCGGCCGCGGACGCCGCCTTCACCGTGAGGTTCAGCGCGGGCGAGCCGGCGGGCGAGGTGAAGGAGAAGAAGTCGCCCGCGGGCTGCCCCTTCGACGTGTACCCGGTCGCCGACGCGGTGTTGACCGCGGTCGCGATCGAGGAGGCGATGGCGTCGTAGGTCTTCGCGGCCTCCGCGTACACGCCGCCGGTGCCGTCGGCGTTCGCGGGCTGCAGCGCGGCGATGCGTGCGGCGAGCTCGCCGCCGTCGAGCGAGACCGGAGTCTTCGTGTCCGCCCACTGCAGTGCGACGGGCGTCGTCGAGGTCGTCGAGAAGGCCGCGTCGCCCGTCAGCTCGACCTTGCGGGTCGTCACGCCGGACACCAGCAGGTTCCCGCCGACGGTGACGTCCACGGTGCCGTCCGCGTTGGGGCGGGTCGTCGCGCCCGTCAGCTGGGCGAGCTTCGTCACCGCCGTGTCGCGCTGGTCGAGCAGCGAGTTCACGTTGCTGCCGGCCGCGGTGAGCGCCCGGATCGACTTGTTCAGGTCGGCCACCTGGCCCGCGGCGTCGTTGATGGCGGTGACCGTCAGCCCGGCGGCGCTCCGGGCGTCGCTCCAGGAGGTCGAGGCGGCGGTGTAGCCGGCCGAGACGGACGAGGCGACCAGCTGGCCCTGCGCGATGAGGTTGCTCGCCGCGCCCTCCGCCGACTTCGTGCCGACCGCGTTGGCCATGGACTGCCACGCGCCCCAGAACTTGTTGAGCACGGACGAGAGGCCGCTGGTGCTCGGCTCGTTCAGCGCCGTCTCGACCGTGCCGAGCGCGTTCGCCGAGGCGCTCCAGTAGGAGGCGGTCGCCGCGGTGCTGCGCACCCGCGCGTCGACGACGGCGTCGTTCAGCCGGGCCACGCCGGTCACCAGCACGCCGTCGCCGACGCTGCTCTGGGTGGCGTAGGTCGCGAGGGCCGTCTGCGCCATCGGCGACTGCGTGACGCGCTGCCGGGTGTAGCCCTCGGTGTTGGCGTTCGCGACGTTCTGCCCGGTGACCTCGAGCGCGAGGCGTGCGGCCGTGAGGCCCGAGGCCGCGGTGCCGAGACCGCTGAAGGTGCTCACGATCAGCCCTGCCGGTCGAACAGCCGGGCGCCGGAGACGACCGGCACGCGCGGGCCGCGGGCGCCGTACCCGACGGGCTCGGCGGGTGCGGTGCCGAAGCCGGCCAGCGTCTCCTGCGTCGCGCGGGTGGCGGCGCGGAGGTAGGTGAGGTTCGTGTCGCGCAGGTCCGCGATCTGCGACGTCAGCGCGGTCAGCGCCGTCAGGTGGGAGAGCAGGACGTCGCGCCACGCCTCGTCGGGCGCGCCCTCGGCGAGCTGCCGCAGCGTCGCGTCCTCCGGCAGGTTCCACCCCACCGCGACGAGGGAGGCCTCGACCGTCCGCTCGATGCCCGCGGTGCGGAGGTGCCCGAGCACCTGCTCGACCTCGCGGGTCGCGTGGTGCAGCCACTTCGACCGGCCGGCGGTGAGCAGCAGTTGCTCCTCCTCCAGCTTGAAGACGAGCATCTCGAGCAGCTCGCGCTCACGCCACAGCAGGGTCGAGAGGTCGTTCACGCTCATCGATTCCTCCAGGCAGGTGTCTTCCGCGTCGTACCGCACGCCGCACCCTCACCATCGGCGGCTCGGCCGCGCATGTAAGGGGACTCGCGTCGCCGTGGAGCGTACGGGCGCCCCGCGTTCGGGGCCGGGAGGGCCACGCGCCCCCGAACGGGGGGAGCCGTGCACGCATCGGCCACGTCCCCCTACTGGGGGCGCGGCGCGAGGGGCGCGATCGCGGGCCCGCCCCTAGCGTCCAGTCAGGACGAGCCGCCATGGATGGCCGGGCAGGACAAGGAATCCTCGAATGGGCACACGAACCGAGCGCGATGCGCTGGTCCGCGACAACCTCGCGATCGTCGGCTACCTCGTGAACGAGGTGGCGCGGAAGGCCACGCACCTCTCCCGCGACGAGCTCGCGTCGGCCGGCGCGCTGGGCCTCGTGCTCGCGGCCGACAGCTTCGACCCGACGCAGGGCGTGCCGTTCGGCGCGTTCGCGCGCCGCCGCATCCTCGGCGCGATCGCCGACGAGATGCGCTCGGCGGACTGGGCGTCGCGGACGGCGCGGAAGAAGATCCGCGAGTCGCTGACCGTGCAGGAGTCGCTGACGAACGCGCTCGGCCGCGCACCGAGCGTCGACGAGGTCGCCGAGTCGCTCGGGGTGGACCGGAAGGCCGCCATGGAGGCGCTGTCCGGCGCCTCGCACTCCGTCTCCTCCCTCGACGACACGATCGCCGACACGATCGCGGCGGAGGCGGCGAGCCCGGAGGACGTGGTGCTCGAGACCGAGCGCACCCGCTACGTCACGGCCGCGGTGACGAGCCTGCCCGCGAAGATGCGCTACATCGTCGAGCAGATCTACTTCCACGACCGCGCGGTGGGCGAGCTCGCCGTCGAGCTCGGGCTGACGCACTCCGCGGTGTCGCAGCAGCGGTCGGAGGCGATCCGGCTCATGCGGCACGGCCTCGAGACGCAGTACTCGACCGGCCCGGTGCCCCGTCTCGACGAGCAGCAGAAGTTCGCTCCGGCGCGCCGCGCGGCCTACCTGGCACGCCTCGCTGAGACTTCGAGCGCGCGGATGGCCCAGCCGGCCGCGCCCGCATTCCTTTCCGAACGCACCGCTTAGAACGCTTTCCCGCCTGTTCTGCCCCTACTTCGGGGCGAACGGCTAACGGGCCTGACGATCAGGCCGATAGCCATTCGCGTCGGACCACGGATGGACCGCAGACCAGATCCCGAATCACGGAGGAACTCAAATGGGATTCAGCATCAACACCAACCTCGATGCGCTCAACACGTACAAGAACCTGCAGGGGGTGCAGAACTCGCTGTCGAAGTCGCTCGAGAAGCTCTCGAGCGGTCTGCGCATCAACAACGCGGGTGACGACGCGGCGGGCTTGACCATCGCGACCCAGCTGGGCTCGCAGGTCTCGGGTCTGACCCAGGCGGCGCGCAACGCGCAGGACGGTGTCTCGGTCGTCCAGACCGCCGACGGCGCCCTGACGCAGACGCAGTCCCTCCTCGGCCGGCTCCGCGACCTGGCGGTCCAGGCGGCGAACGACTCGAACAGCACGACCGCCCGTTCGGCGATCGCGACCGAGGCCACGTCCATCACGGACGAGCTCTCGCGTCTCAGCACCTCGGTGAACTTCAACGGCCAGAAGCTGCTCGACGGCTCGACCAACAACATGAAGTTCCAGATCGGTGCCGACGGCGACGCGGCCAGCCGCATCACGGTCAACCTGTCCGGCGCGAACCTGACGAACATCGCGACGGCGCTGAACAACGGCACCACGTCCACCGGCACCAGCTGGACGACGCTGCCCGCGGCCGGTGACGTGGTCGACTTCAAGAGCACCAACGCGAACGGCACGGCGACCACCAACTCGGTGACCTTCGCCGCCGCGCCCGCCTCGTTCCAGGCGTTCTCGGACCAGCTCAACGCCAACACGGGCTTCGCGTCGAACTTCACCTCGACCGTCGTCAAGGACGTCAACGGCGCCGCCACCGGTGTGCTGGTCACGGCCAAGGACGCCGGCACGGTCTCGTCGACCAAGCTCGGCGCGGGCACCACGGGTGCGGCGAACACGGGCATCCAGTTCGACACCGCCGACCACGCCCAGGCCGCGATCACCGCGATCGACCTGCAGCTGAAGAACGTGTCGAACGCTCGTGCCGCCATCGGCGCGCTCGAGAACCGGTTCGCCAGCGCGGTGTCGACGATCAACACGTCGATCACCAACCTGACCGCTGCGAAGAGCCGCATCACCGACGTCGACATGGCGTCGGAGATGGTCAGCTACTCGCGCGCGAACATCCTGTCCCAGTCCGGCACCGCGATGCTCGCCCAGGCGAACTCGCTGCCGCAGCTGGCGCTGAAGCTGCTCGGCTGACGCGTAGGAACCCGGCCGGTACGACGGCGCCCTCGGCGCCGTCGTACCGGCTTCTCTCACATCCCGGGAAGGACTGAACGGTGGCCAGCGCGAGCATCAGCACGACCTCCCTCACCGGTCTCGGCCTCTCGGGGCTCTCCAGCGGTCTCGACACCAGCGGCATCATCACCAAGCTGATGTCCATCGAGTCGCAGCCGCAGTCGCTGCTGAAGACGCAGCTGACCTCGCTGCAGACCCACACGTCCGCGCTGCAGTCGCTGAACACCGCCATCGCGGGAATCGCGACGACGGCGAAGTCGGCGCTCTCGGCGAACGCGCTCACCTCCTTCACGACGACGAGCAGTTCCTCCGCGGCAACTGCGTCCGCGTCGTCCGGCGCGACCGCCGGCATCACGCAGTTCACGGTCGACTCGCTCGCGCAGACGCAGCTGTCGGTGACGGGCACGATGACGGACACCTCGGCGTTCGCCTCCGCCGACCACGTCATCACGCTGCAGGTCGGCAGCGGCACCGGGGTGAAGGTCACCGCGGCGTCCGCGTCGGTCGACGACATGGTGAGCGCCATCAACACCGCAGGTGCCGGGGTGTCCGCGAGCAAGGTGGCAGCCGGCAAGGCGGCGGACGGCACCCCGCAGTGGCGCATCCAGCTCTCCGCGACGACCGGAGGATCGGCGGGTGCGTTCTCGGTCTTCACCGGCTCCAGCACCGATCCGACCGCGCAGCAGTCGTCGACCTCCAGCGTCCCGCTCGTGCAGGTGACGAAGGCGCAGGACGCGCAGATCACGCTCTACCCGGGCAGCACGGCCGCGCAGACCGTGTCGTCCTCGACGAACACCTTCGCCGCACTGCCCGGCGGTCTCTCGGTCTCGGTCGCCGCGCTGAGCAGCACGCCCGTCTCGGTCGCGGTCGCCGCCGATGCGACCGCGGCGACGACCTCCGCTCAGGCGCTCGTCACCGGGCTCGCGACCGTCTTCTCGGGCATCGCGTCCGCGTCCGCGATCACGACCAGCTCGAGCACGAGCGGCAGCACGAGCACCACCTCGACCTCGGGCGGGGTCTTCACCGGCGACTCCTCGGTGCGCCTCGTCAAGGACGCGCTGCTGACCGCGGCGACCGGCCAGGACCCCGTGACGGGGAAGTCGCCCTCGTCCATCGGCATCGTGCTGTCGAAGGACGGCTCGGTCTCCTTCGACCAGAACGCCTTCGCCGCGGCGATGAAGCAGGACCCGGCCGGCACGACCGCGATGTACCAGCGGATCGCGCAGCGCGTCGCCGACGCCGCCTCGACCGCCTCCGCACCGTCCTCCGGAACGCTCAGCCAGAAGGTCGCGTCCGAGCAGGGCACGCAGTCGACGCTCACCACCCAGATCAGCGACTGGGACACCCGCCTCGCGACGATCCAGGCGCAGTACCAGGCGCAGTTCAACGCCATGGAGCTCGCGCTCAACAGCCTCAGCTCGCAGTCGAGCTACCTCACCGGCCAGATCAACGGCCTGACGACCAACTACCAGAGCAAGTAGGACCGCGATGCCTCCCTCGAACCTCGCCGCCGCGCGCAGCCTCTACAACCGCGACTCCGTGCTCAGCGCGTCGCCCGCGCGCCTGCTGGTCATGCTCTACGACCGCCTGCTGCTGGACCTCGCCCGCGCGGAGGCCGCGCAGCTCGGCGAGGACTGGTCGCTCGCGTCCGCGCAGCTGCTGCACGCGCAGGAGATCGTCGCGGAGCTCGTCGGCTCGCTGCGACCCGAGGTCTGGGACGGCGGTCCCGGACTGCTCGCCGTCTACAACTACGTGCTGACCGGCATGGTGCAGGCGAACGTGCAGCGCGACGTCGTGAAGACGCGCGAGTGCATCACCCTGCTCGAGCCGCTGCGCACCGCCTGGCACGAGGCGGCGCTCAAGGTCTCGATGCAGGAGGCGGCCCTCCGGAGGGACGCCGTTGGCTGAGTCCGTCCCGGAGGCCGCGTCGATATCCACCGACCCGGCGGGGCCCTGGGACCCCTGGGCCCCCGTGCTCGACGACCTGGAGCACCGGGTCGAGGCGGCGGAGTCCGGCGACCTCGCCGCCCTCGAGGGGTGGGAGCCGCCGGCCGTGCAGCCGGCGCCGATGAGCGCCGACGACCAGCACCGGGCCACGCGCATCCTCACGCGGCAGCGCGCGCTGCTCGGGCGCATCCGCGAGGAGCAGCAGGTCGTCGCCGCGTCGATGCGCGCCGTGCGCCGCCCGCAGTACCGCGCCGCGACCGCTCCGCCGGTCTACGTCGACCGCCTGGGCTGACCCGCCTCCGTCTTGCAGGCGAGCCTCCCTGCGAAACGGAGGAGCTCAGTCCAGGAGCTCGAGCTCGCCCTGCTCGCCCGCGCGCAGCAGGAAGACCGCGGTGAACACGACGCCCTCGTCGGTGGCGTCGAAGTGCTCGATCACCGCGTCCGCCGGCTCCGCGAACGCCTGACCCGCGCCGAGGACGACGGCGTCGCCGCCCTCGACCTGGAACAGCACGGAGCCGCGCTCGATCGTGCCGAGCACCGGCCCGTTGTGCCGATGCCGGCCCGCCGCCGCGTTCGGCGCCATGGTGATGCGCCGCACCTCGACCCGCCCGGTGGGGTCCCATCCGAGGTCCTGCTCGAGCAGCAGCTTCCGCACGACGCGCTCGTCCATCCGGGCATCGTCGCACGATCCCCTCAGCCGCACCGCTCGCCGCTTCCCGCGTCGACACGCCGCGATGGAGGGGATGGAGCAGCCGATGAGCGGGGCGGCAGAAGTGGGGGCCGCGACACACCCGAACGGGGGGTGCGTTGGTTCCATGTCTAGTTGAAGGTTGCGCCTAGTTTCAGGTCGTCGAGCATGGATCGCTCGATAGACCAGGCCACGGATCGGCCGCCCCCTCCCTCGCAAGGACGGACTCCTCCGTGTTCGATTCGGTCACCACGAACGCGCTCACGAGCGCGCTCGACGGGCTCGCGCTGCGGCAGCGCACCATCGCGCAGAACATCGCGAACGTGAACACGCCGAACTACCACGCGAAGCTCGTCTCCTTCGAGAGCGCGCTCGCGAACTCGGTGCAGGGCGGCGACGGCACGGCGGTGGCCACGACGACGACGTCGCAGGCGCCCACCCAGCAGAACGGGAACAACGTCAGCCTCGACTCCGAGACGCTGAACAACATCGAGACGGTCCTGCGGTACCAGTTCGCCACCCGCGCGGTGAACATGGACTTCAGCGCGACCCAGACCGCGATGCGGACCAGCTGATGGACGCGATCAACATCGCCGCCTCGGCGCTCAACACCCACCAGGCGTGGCTCAACGCGATCTCGAACAACATCGCGAACGTCAACACCGCGAAGGCCACCTCCGGCGCCGCCTTCCAGGCCGAGTACCTCGAGGTCCAGGACCAGGGCGGCGAGAACGGCGTCGCCGTCGCGGCCGTCGCCCACGGCGACGCGCAGGGGCGCCTCGTGTACGACCCCACGAACGCGGTCGCCGACAAGAGCGGCTACGTGCGCATGCCCGACATCGACCTCGGCGAGCAGATGTCGACGCTGATCATGGCCCAGCGCGGCTACCAGGCGAACGCCGCGGTCGTCGACCGCGCCAAGACCACGTACGAGGCCGCCCTCCAGATCGGCAGGAGCTGATGACCTCCATCTCCCCGCTGTCCGGGATCAACAGCCTCACCGGCGTCGCCGGCACCACCTCCACGCAGCTCGGCGTCCCCGGCACCTCCGGCGCGTCCGGCACCTCGTTCAGCTCGGTGCTGGGCGGCGCGGTCGACAACCTGTCCGCGCTGCAGAGCACGGCGGACACGCTGGCGGTCAAGGCCGTCACCGGTGATCTCACCGACATCCACCAGGCCACCCTCGCGGCGACCCGCGCCCAGGTGACGATGGAGCTCGTCTCCGCCGTGCGCAACAAGGGCGTCGACGCGTTCAACGAGATCATGCGGATGCAGGCCTGATGAAGCGGCTCAACGGCGCGGGGACGCGCGCACTGGAGATCGTGAAGCAGTTCACGGTCGCGCAGCGCACCATCGCGATCATCGGCGTCGCCGTGCTCGTGCTCGGCGGCGTCGCCTTGGCGAGCCAGCTCTCGAAGCCGACCTACCAGGTCCTCTACTCGGGCATCTCCGCCTCGGAGGCGTCGGGCGTCACGGCCCAGCTCACGAAGGACAAGGTCGACTACACGCTGTCGAGCGACGGCACCACGATCTTCGTGCCGGCCGAGAGCGTCGCGCAGGAGCGCCTCGCGACCGCGAGCCTGCTCTCCTCCGGTGCCGGCGGCTACTCGCTGCTGGACGACATGGGCGTGACCGCGAGCGAGTTCCAGCAGAACGTCACCTACAAGCGCGCGATCGAGGGCGAGCTCGCCAAGACGATCGAGGGCATCGACGGCGTCTCGTCGGCCTCCGTGCAGCTCGCGATCCCGCAGCAGTCCGTGTTCACGGACGAGAAGGAGGACCCGACCGCGTCCGTCTTCGTCAACGCGGCGACCTCGCTGTCCACCGACCAGGTCAACGCGATCGTGCACCTCGTCGCGGCCGCCTACCCCGGCCTCACCACCGACAACGTCTCGGTCGTCGACCAGAAGGGCGACACGCTGTCTGCCGTCGGCGGGGGCACCGCGGGCGGCTCGTCCGACGCGGCCGCGGAGTACGAGACGAGCACGAAGGCCGCCGTGCAGGCGATGCTCGACAAGGTGCTCGGCCCCGGCAACGCGGTCGTGACCGTCGCGGCGGACGTGTCGAGCTCCAGCGGCACGAAGCACAGCGAGACCTACTCGACGCCGCAGCAGGCGCCGGCGCTCTCCGAGTCCACCAACAGCACGAAGTACGCGAACGGCGGCGGCGCGGCCGCCGGCGCCAACGGCGCGAGCGGCGTGCTCGGCACGGACACGACCGACACGTCGACCGGCGGCAACAGCTCCACGAGCGGCTCCGGGTCGGGCTCGCCCTCGTACCAGCAGGTGCAGAGCGTCAAGAACAACGCCGTCGACAAGACGACGACCGACCAGACCATCACGCCGGGCACCCTCAACCGGCAGACGATCGCGGTCGCGCTGAACTCGGCGGTCGCCTCGCAGATCTCGGCCACGCAGCTGCAGCAGATGGTGTCGAACGCCGCCGGCGTGAACACCGCCCGCGGCGACGTCGTCTCCGTCACCTCGGTCGCGTTCTCGAACGCCGCGGCGAAGTCGGCCGCGTCGGCGCTGAAGCAGTCGCAGGCCGCGCAGAGCGCCGGCCAGATGACCGACATCATCACGACGGCGATCAAGGTGGTCGGCGGCCTCGTGCTGCTCGTGCTGCTCATGGGTCTCGTGCGCAAGCTGTTCAAGCGTCCCGAGCCCACCGTGCGCGACGCCGGCGAGCTGAACGTGGTGCCCCTCGGCGGCGACCCGGTGCTCGGCGGCTACGCGCCGACCGCGCAGCTCGGCGGCCTCGCCGGGGCCGGTGCGCTCGCCTCCTCCTACCCGGGCGACGCGCCCACGGTGGCGCTCAACAGCCCCTTCTCGCAGATGCAGGCGGACGTGGACGCGCTCGCCGGCACGGACCCCGAGCAGACGGCGGAGTACCTCCGCGCGCTGATGGGTGATCGGGCGGGCGTGTGACCCAGGACACCCTCGACGTCCCGGAGCTGACCGGGATGCAGAAGGCCGCGCTCGTGCTCATGAACATGAGCACCGAGCGCGCCTCCGCCGTGCTGAAGACGTTCAGCCTCGAGGAGCAGGACGAGATCACGGCGGAGATGGCGCGCATGCGCCGGGTCTCCGGCGCCGACGCCGAGTCGGCGATCCAGGCGTTCCGTGAGGTCGCGTCCCGCGCGGACGAGCCGGGCGAGCGCACCGGCCACGACATCGCCACCGAGCTGATCGAGGCGAGCTTCGAGGGCGAGCGCGCCGCGGACCTGCTCGAGCGCATCTCCGCGCCGGAGGCGAGCGCGTCATTCGCGTTCCTCGAGGAGCTCGAGGCCGACCGGATCGTCGCCCTGCTCGAGGCCGACACCGCCGCGACGGTGGCCTTCGTGCTCGTGCAGCTCGGCCCCGAGCAGGCCGCCAAGATCCTGATGCTGCACGAGGGCGACCGCCGCGTCGACATCGCGCAGGCCATCGCCACCATGGGCTCGCCCGCGCCGGAGGCCGGGCGAGTCGTGGCCGGCGTGCTGCGGGGCCGGGCGAAGGTCGCCGCGTCGGAGACGGTGATCGTCGACGAGGACGACGACGCGGAGGGCGGTCCCGCCCCGCTGCGCGTGCAGCCGCTCGTCGACATCATGAACCGCGCCGCGCCGGCCGACGAGGGCGCCCTGCTCGAGGGCCTGCGCGACCGCGACGGCCACCTCGCCGACGAGGTCCGCGCGAAGCTGCTCTCGTTCGAGGACATCTCGCGCCTGCAGGACCGCGACGTGCAGCAGCTGCTGCGCGGCATCGAGCTCGGCACGATCGCCCTCGCCCTCAAGGGCGCGGACCCGGAGATCGCCACCGCGATCACCTCCAACATGTCGGAGCGCAACCGGGAGGCGCTGGCCGAGGAGGCCGGCGAGCTCGGGCGCGTGAAGAAGAGCCAGGTCGAGGACGCCAGGAACCTGCTCGTGCGCGCGATGCGCGAGCTGGCCGGCACCGCCGGGCTCGAGCTGAAGAAGACGGCGCCCGAACCGGGCGCGGCCGACGAGACCGAGCTCCCCGTGGAGCAGGCCGCCGAAGAAGAGGATGAGTATGTCGACTAGCACCTCGTTCGCTCCCATCGCGTTCCCCGAGCTGGGGTCGGCGCCGCAGCCCGCCCCCGCCCGGCCCGCCCCGGCGATCCCGCGCGTCACGCCCGGCTACGCCTCCGCCGACGACGACCTGCGCACGCGCCCCGTCGCGGTGCGCATGACGCCGCTCGCGTACCCGGAGCTCGTCAAGGACGAGACGCCGGAGGTGCGGGAGCGCGCCCGCGTGCAGGGGCACGCGGCGGGCTACGCCGCGGGCCGCAAGGCCGCCACCGAGACGCTCTCGGCGGACCGTGACGCGCTGCGCGCCGAGGCGGACCGCGTGCTCGGCGAGCAGATCGACGGCCTGCAGTCGGCGCTCGGCGCGGTGCGCCGGGCAGCCGGCGAGCTGAACGCCCACACCGCGATGTCCCTCGAGGGCACCGAGGAGGCCGTGCTCGCGGCCGCGCTCGAGATCGCGGGCATGATCCTCGGCCGCGCGATCGCGGAGGACCGCGAGGGCGCGGCCGTCGCGGCGCTGCGCCGCGCGCTCGAGGCCGCGGGCCCGGTGCCCGTGCGTATCGTGCGCATGCACCCGGACGACCTCGAGCTCGTCTCGATGGTCGCCTCCGACGAGGCCGGGCTGCAGCTGCTGCCGGACCCGCGCGTCGCCCGCGGCGACGCGATGGTCGACCTGCCCGACGGCGTCGTCGACGCGTGCATCGCGAGCGCGGTCGACCGCGTGCGCCGCGCGCTGCTGGGCGGCGACGAGTGAGCGCCAGGATCGCCGGCCGGCTCGACGCGCTGCGGGAGCCCGCGCGCCCCGAGCGCCTGGGCAGCGTGGCCTCCGTCGTCGGGCTCGGCATCACCGTGCGCGGCATCGAGGCGTCGACGGGCGAGATCGTGCACGTCGGCGAGCAGCGCGCCCGCGCGGAGGTCGTCGCGGTCGCCGCGGACGGCCTGACCGTCATGCCGGTCGACCGCATCGACTCGCTGCGCGTCGGCGCCCCCGTCCGCGCGACCGGCCGCCGCATGACCGTGCCGACCGGCTACGGCCTGCTCGGCCGCGTGCTCGACGCGACCGGCCGCCCGATCGACGGCCGCGGCCCGCTCCAGTTCGACGCGCGCGTGCCCGTCGACGCGGAGGCCCCCTCCGCCCTCGAGCGCGCCCGCATCGACACCCCGGTCGCGCTCGGCGTCCGCGTGCTCGACACCCTCACGACCGTCGGCCGCGGCCAGCGCATCGGCCTCTTCGCCGGCTCCGGCGTCGGCAAGTCGTCGCTGCTGTCGATGATCGCCCGCGGCACGGACGCGCAGGTCAACGTGATCGCCCTGATCGGCGAGCGCGGTCGCGAGGTGCGCGAGTTCCTCGAGGACGACCTGGGGGAGGAGGGCCTCGCCCGGTCCGTCGTCGTCGTGTCGACCGCGGACCAGCCGGCCCTCACGCGCGCCCGCGCCGCGTTCACCGCGACCCGCATCGCCGAGTCGTTCCGCGACACCGGCGCGCACGCCCTGCTGATGATGGACTCGCTGACCCGCGTCGCGATGGCCCAGCGCGAGATCGGCCTCGCCGCCGGCGAGCCGCCCGCCACCCGGGGCTACCCGCCGAGCGTCTTCGGCCTGCTCGCGCGTCTGCTGGAGCGCGCCGGCACCGGCCCCGTGGGCTCCGTCACCGGCGTCTACACGGTGCTCGTCGACGGCGACGACCACAACGAGCCGATCGCGGACACCGCCCGCTCGATCCTCGACGGCCACGTCGTGCTCGACCGCAAGCTCGCGACCGCCGGGCACTTCCCCTCCATCGACGTGCTCGGTTCCGTGTCCCGCGTCGCCTCCCGCGTCACCTCGCGCGAGCAGCGCGCGGTCGCGACGGCGCTGCGCGGCGCGCTGGCCGCGCAGAAGAACGTGCAGGACCTGCTCGACGTCGGCGCCTACGCCGCCGGCTCGAACCCGCGCGTCGACGCGGCGGTCGCGCACGCCGCGCAGATCGAGGCGTTCCTGCGCCAGGACATGGAGGACGTCACGCCGTCCGACGAGGCCTGGCAGCGCCTCGCGCAGCTCGTGAGGACGATGGGGCTGGCCTGATGGCGATGTTCGGTCTCGCCGGTCTGCTGCGGATCCGGCGCCTCAAGGAGGAGCGAGCGGCGCACGAGATGGTGCGCGCCCGCTCCCGGGCGTCCGAGCTCGCGCAGGAGCGGCACCAGCTGCTCGATCAGCTGGACGACCACGCCCACGAGGCGAAGGACGTGCGGGGCATCCACGCGCTGTCCGCCGCACGCGCCTCCACCTCCACGATGCTGTCCGACCTCGAGGCCCTGGCGCTCACGCAGCACCGCCTCGTCGCGGACGCGGAGGAGGCCCACCGGCTGGCGCGCCGCGAGGTGCGCACCGTCGAGAAGCTCGAGGAGAAGCACGACGAGGCCGAGCGCGAGACCGAGCTGCGCGCGGAGCAGACGATCCTCGACGAGCTCGCCTCCCGGGCCCGGCTCCGCCTGCAGCGCGAGGCCGCCGAATGAGCTACGCGGACGTCATGAACGACATGCAGGCGATCCAGGCGCGCCTCGCGCAGCTCGGCCTGCTGAAGGACGCCGCGTCGACGGCGACCTCGGCCGGCTCCGCCTCGTCGTTCGCGAGCGCGCTCGACGGCGCCTCGGCCGCCGCGCCGACCACCTCCGCCACCGCGTCCGCGGACGGCGGCCTCGTCTCGCCGAACGGCGCGACGGGCGGCGACGTCGTCAAGGCCGCGCTCGAGTACAAGGGCGTGCCCTACGTGCTCGGCGGCGAGTCGAAGAGCGGCATCGACTGCTCCGGGCTGGTGCAGGCCGCGTTCGGGAAGCTCGGCGTCGACGTGCCCCGCACCGTGCACGAGCAGAAGGTGCTGGGGGAGAAGGTCGACTCGCTGAAGGACGCGAAGCCGGGCGACCTGATCGTGCTGAACGGCGGCGACCACATCGCGATCTACATGGGCGACGACACCGTCATCCACGCGCCGTACCCCGGCCGCACCGTCTCGGTGCAGAAGGCGTGGTTCGACGACTCGGACATCACGACGATCCGCCGCATCGTGCCCGCGACGGGCGACGCGGTCGCCGCGCCCTCGTCCACCCCGGCCTCCGGATCCACCCCGAGCGGGCTCTCGCAGGCCGCCGCGATGAAGGCCACGGCGATGCTCACGACCTACGGCGCGGACGTCGGGCTGTACGACACCTCGTCGGGCGGCGCCGACTCGAGCGGCTCCGGCACCTCGCTCAGCAGCATGCTCGCGTCCTTCGGGCTCACCGGCACGGGCACCGCCACGGGTGCCGCGTCCTCCTCCGCCTCCGCGCAGCAGATCATCGCGCAGCGCGCCGCACTGCTGGGAGCGTCCGCCTGATGCCCGCACTCACGATCACCCCCGCGGACGCGTCCGTCGCACCGGTTCCTGCGTCCGCGCAGGGGTCCGCGACTTCGGCGAGCGGCTTCGGCACCGCGCTCGACGCCGCGATGGGCGCGAGCGCCCAGCCGGCGCCCCAGGGCCAGGACCAGGGCGCACCCGCGCAGCCCGCTGCCTCCGCGATGCAGCAGCCCGCCGCCCTGCTCGGCGCCGCCGCCGCGCTCGCCGCGATGCTCGGCCGCGCGGCGACCGGCGCCGCGACCACCGCCGCGGCGGCACCCGAGCAGCCCGGGACCACGGCCCCCGTGCCCGGCGAGGCCGCAGCCGCGGGCGCCGCGGCGACCGCGGCGCCGGCGACCGGAGCACCGGCGACCGCCGTCGCGGTGCCTGCCCCCGCCGCTGCGCAGCCGTCGACGGGCGAGGAGGTCGCCGCCGACACGGCGGCCGCCGCACCCGTCCTCGGTGCCGCCGCGCCCGGCAAGCCCGGCACGCGGCCGGTCCGAGCGGGGGAGGAGCAGGACGCGGCTGATGCCGCGCCCGCGGTCCCCGCCGACGCCGGGGCGGCTCTGCTCGGCGCCGCGGTGCCGCCAGTCGCGCAGCCCGTCGCCGCGGCGACCGCGCCCGCACCCGCACCCGCAGCGACCGCAGCCGCAGCGACCGCAGCCGCCGGTGCGGCCCGGCCCGCAGGCGCGCCGGGTCGCGGCGAGCGCACCGCGGAGGCCCCGGCCGCCGCGGCGGGATCCGCAGCACCGTCCGACGCCACTGCGGCAGCCGCCCCTGCCGCAGCTGCGGCCCCCGCAGCGGTCGCACCGGTGACCGATCAGCCCGCCGCGCCGAGCCCGTCCGCGCAGCTCGCACCCGTCGCGGCCGCGCAGCAGCCCGCGCCGACCGCTCCGGTCGCCGCGCCGCAGGCCGCGCCCGCGCTCGTGGCGACCGCTGAGCCGTCCGTCGCGCAGCAGCTGCAGGGGCCGCTGCTGTCGCTGCGCACGGCGCCGGAGGGGGAGCACGTGCTCGTCGTGCGGGTCAGCCCCGAGCACCTCGGCCCGGTCACGGTGCACGCCACCGTGTCCCACGGCGACCTCAGCGTGCAGCTCTTCACCGCCTCCACCGACGCCCGCGACGCGCTCCGCACCATGCTCACCGACCTGCGCCGCGACCTCGGCGCCGGAGCGGCGGGCTCGGCCACGACGCTCGCCCTCGGCACCGGCGACGCGCCCGCGCAGGACGGCCGCGGCCAGCAGGCCGCCACCACCTGGCTCGGCGCGGGCTCCGGCGGCACGGGCGGCGGCGCCGCCCGTGACGAGCGCCCCGGCTGGACCGCCGGCGCGCGGGCCGCCGACGACACCCCGACCGACCGCCGGATCCCGAGCCCGGGCAGCGCCCTGCTCGACGTGCTCGCCTGAGAGGACCGACATGACGACGACGACCGGTGCGACCGCGCCCGTGCAGGGCACGGCCATCCACACCAGCGGCACGAGCACCACGCCGAAGGCCAACCAGGAGTACAACAGCGAGCTCTTCCTCAAGCTGCTGGTGACCCAGCTGGCGAACCAGGACCCGAGCTCGCCCATGGACAGCGCGCAGATGGTCTCGCAGACCGCGCAGCTGGCGTCGATGGAGCAGATGACCTCGCTCAACGCCACCTCGACGAGCAACTACCAGACGCAGATGCAGGCGACCGCGACCAGCATGCTCGGGCGCACCGTCTCCTGGACCGACTCGGCCGGGCTGGCACAGTCCGGCAAGGTCAGCGCCGTCTCCTTCTCGGGCAGCGGCACGCCGCAGCTCACCGTCGGCACGAGCACGGTCGGCCTGTCGGCCGTGACCGGCGTGACCGCCGCCTAGACCCCCTCCACCCCCACGACGCCGCATCGCCTGCGGCAGCCATGACGGCGACTTCTCGGCCAGGACGGCCACACATCGGCGGACCGCCTCTCAGCGGCCGCCGACCATCCGACACCGAAAAGGAACCGCTGTGCTCCGCTCCCTCTACTCCGGCATCTCCGGGCTCCGCGCCGAGCAGACGATGCTCGACGTCACGTCCAACAACATCGCCAACGTCAACACCGTCGGCTTCAAGTCCTCCAGCGTGCAGTTCGAGGACGCGCTGTCGCAGACGGTCTCCGCGGCGGGCCTCGCCACCAGCGCGAAGGCCGGCACCAACCCGAACCAGGTCGGCCTCGGCGTGCGCGTCGCGGGCGTGCGCACCAACCTCACGGAGGGGTCGCAGACCACCACCGGGAACAACATGGACGCGATGATCTCGGGCGACGGCTACTTCGTCACCACCCAGGGGTCGCAGACGCTCTACACGCGCAACGGCTCCTTCCACTGGGACTCGGAGGGCCGCCTCGCGACCGCGGACGGCGCGCTCGTGCAGGGCTGGCCGGCCGTGAACGGCACGGTGTCGACCGGCGGCCGGCCGCAGACGCTGACCCTGCCCGCCGGCACCGTGGCCCCGGCCGTGGAGTCGACCAGGGCGACGCTGGCGGGGAACCTGCCGGTCGACGCGGCGAAGGACACCTCGCTCGAGCGGGACATCACCGTCTACGCGAAGGACGGCGCCGCGAGCACGCTCAGCGCCACCTTCGTCGCCGACGGCGCGGGCAACTGGTCGTACACGATGAAGAACGGCTCGGACACCGCGACGGGGACCGTGAAGGCGGGATCCGCGCTGCTCACCGGTGACACGACCGCGACCGTCGGCGGCCTCCAGGTCGACCTGAGCGGCATGTCCGGCTACGCAGGTCTCACCACCCCGAACTTCGCGGACCAGAACGGCACCGCGGCGGGCACGCTGCTCACCGTCGCCTTCGGCACCGACGGCACGATCAGCGGCACGTTCAGCAACGGCGCCACCGTGCCGATCGCGCGCCTCGCCGTGGGTGTCTTCACGAACCCGGAAGGCCTCGCGAAGGCGGGGAACTCCTCGATGACGGAGACGCTCAACTCCGGGTCGGTGCGCCTCGGCACGGCCGGGACCGACGGCTACGGCGACGTGGTGTCCGGTGCGCTCGAGGCCTCGAACGTGGACCTCAGCCAGGAGTTCACGAACCTGATCATCGCCCAGCGCGGCTTCCAGGCGAACGCCCGGATCATCACGACCTCGGACGACATCCTGCAGGAGCTCATGCAGCTGAAGCGCTAGTCGCGACGGCACGGTCACGGGGGTCGGCGGCAGCGCCGGCCCCCGCGCCGCGTGCACGGGATCCAGGACCCGGAGTGGGGCCAGACGGGCACTGACGGCCGGGCGCAGGATGCCGATTGTCTGCTGAGACGGCGACGAGCGCTCCACGGACGGAGCGCGATGCCGACCCATGACGGGGGAGACGATGATCCTGCTGACACGACTGAACGGCTCGACGTTCGCGGTCAACCCTGACCTGATCGAACGCATCCAGGAGCAGCCCGACACCACGGTCGTGCTCGTCGACGGCACGACCTTCATCGTGACCGAGGCGATCGACGAGGTGATCGACGAGATCGCGGAGTACCGCGCCCGGGTGATCGCGCTCGCGCACTCCATGCACTTCGACATGCCCGCGGCGGTCCCGGCCACCGCGAAGTCGCCGCGCCGCTTCGGCGTCGTCGACGGCGCGAAGGGCGCCGTGCGCCCGGTGGGAGGCCGCTGATGGATCCCGCGACCATCGCCGGCATCGTCATCGCCATCGGCGCGCTCGTCGTCATGGCGACGATGGAGGGCGCCCACATCACGTCGCTGCTGCTCGCAGCGCCGATGATCCTGGTCTTCGGCGGCACGATCGGCGCCGCCATGGCCTCCACGACGCTCGCCGACACCATCGGCTCGCTGAAGATGATCCCGAAGGCGTTCCTCTACAAGGCGCCCAAGATGGGCAAGGACGTCGTGCAGCTCGTCGAGCTCGCCGAGGTCGCCCGCAAGGAGGGCCTGCTCGCGCTCGAGGCGAAGGCCGGGGACATCAAGGACCCGTTCCTCAAGAAGGCGCTGCAGAACGTCGCGGACGGCATGGACGCGGACGAGCTGCGGATCCTCATGGAGGACGAGGCGGCCGCGATGGAGAAGACCGGCCGCTCGGCCGCGAAGTTCTTCGCGGCGATGGGCGGTTACGCCCCGACCATCGGCATCCTCGGCACGGTGGTGTCGCTGACCCACGTGCTCGAGAACCTGGACAAGCCGTCGACGCTGGGCGAGTCGATCGCCTCGGCGTTCGTCGCGACCCTCTGGGGCGTGCTCACGGCCAACGTCATCTGGCTGCCGATCGGCTCGCGCATCGGCAAGATGACGGACCTGCTGTCCGAGCGCCTCACGCTGCTCACCGAGGGCGTGCTGGCCGTGCAGTCCGGCGCCCAGCCGCGCACGCTGTCCGAGAAGCTCTACGCCATGCTGCCGGCCTCCGAGCAGCCGAAGGCCGCGGCGAAGGGCGCGCCCGCCAAGGGCGCGAAGGCGCCGAAGGCGGCAGAGGCGGCGGCGTAGCGTGTCCGGACGCCGCAGGAAGGGCCACGCGGAGGAGCACCACGTCGACGAACGGTGGCTGGTGTCCTACGCGGACATGATCACCGTGCTGATGGCGCTGTTCATCGTGCTCTACGCGCTCTCGACGGTGAACCAGAAGAAGTACGACGAGCTGAAGAACTCCCTCGCCTCCGGGTTCGGCACGACGAAGTCGACGAAGGTCGACCAGAGCCAGGGCATCGTGCGGAAGCAGGACGTCAAGAAGGACGGCCAGGGCTTCTCCAACAGCACGATCGCGCTGATGCAGAGCGCGAAGGAGATCACGGACGAGCTGAAGTCGGCCGGGCTCGCCGGCAAGGTGACGGTGAAGGCCGGCGCGAAGTCGATCACGCTGTCGCTCGTCGGCTCCAGCACCTACTTCGGCGGCAACGACGCGGACCTGCAGCCGCAGGCGCTCGACGTCCTCAAGCGGCTGTCGCCCACGCTGCACAAGCACGCGGGCGTGGTGACGATCGAGGGCCACGCCGACCCGCACGGCTCGGCGGGCGTCTGGAAGACCGACTGGCTCCTCGCCTCCGCGCGGGCGAACAGCGTGCTGCAGTACCTGCTCGAGGACAAGGCGGTCGACCCCGCCGACATCTCGTTCGTCTCGTACGGTTCGCAGAACTCGAAGGCCGGCAGCGGCGAGGCCGCGATCGAGCACAACCGGCGCGTGGACATCGTGCTGCACTCCGTGCAGCCCGAGGCGGCGCCGGCCGCGGAGCCCGCGTCGAAGACCGCGGAGGCCGCGCCCGCGCAGCACGAGGAGCAGCCCGCGGAGAAGACCGAGGCGGAGGCGGGCGGGCACCACTAGCACGCCCGCTCGGAGTGGCGCACCCCCGTTCGGGTGCCGGTCATGGAAGATCCGTTCCGTGACGGAACGGACGCCGAGCCGCGCCCGCGTGCACGCGCCGGGCGCCGCACTCGAGGTGCAGCCCTACGACTTCGAGTCGCCGGAGCTGATCAGCGGCGACGTGCGCGACCGGCTCGACGCCGCGCTCGAGGCGTGGGGCCGCCAGCTCGGCATGCAGATCACCGCCACGACGCGCGCGGTCGTCGACGTCGCCACCGCGCCCTCGCGCATCCAGTCCTTCGGCGCGTACATCGCCTCCGCCGACGGGCCCACCGTCTGGGCGACCGCGTCCGCCGACGGCGGCCGGGTGCTCTACCGGATCCCGGCGGACGAGGCCCGGTACTGGGCCGCCCGCATGCTGGGCGCCCCGGGGGAGTCCGACGGGGGCGGCGCCCTGACGGCCGTCGAGCGCGCGCTCGCCCGCTCCGCCGCAGTCGAGCACCTCACCGAGCTGCCCGCCGCCACCGACGCCCTGCTGCCCGAGCCGACGCTCGAAGCCTTCGGTACGGAGCCCCCGGGCTCCGTCGACCGCGACGCCCAGGCGGTCGTGGTCGTCGTCGGCACCCTGCGCAAGGGCGTCCGCCGGCAGCTCGCGCTCGCGCTCGACGTGGACCTGGTGCTCGACCGCCTCGGTCAGGTCGCGCCCGCGCAG
Organism: Amnibacterium soli; assembly: GCF_039544415.1. Classification (NCBI taxonomy): domain Bacteria; kingdom Bacillati; phylum Actinomycetota; class Actinomycetes; order Micrococcales; family Microbacteriaceae; genus Amnibacterium; species Amnibacterium soli. Next base: position 353,049 of record NZ_BAABLP010000004.1, read on the forward strand.
GACGCCGCCGAGGTCACCACCCGCGTGAGCGGCCACCTGGCGCTCGCGCCGGTCGAGGTCGCGCTGCGCTTCGCGCCGACCCGGGTCGGCCCCGACACCGTGCTGTCGCTCGCGGAGGGCGACCTCATCCCCCTCGCCCACTACGCCGACCGGCCCCTGCTCGTCACCCTCGACGGGGAGCCGGTGCTCCACGCGGCGGTGGGCGGGAACGGCGAGCGCCTCGCGTGCGTCGTCGTCGACTCGAACGGAGGCTCCGCATGAGCACGTCCACCATGCGCCCCACCACCGGTGCGGACGAGGCGGCGGTGGCCGAGGCCCTCGTCGCCGCGCTGCCCGGCCCGCCCCTGATGATCCAGTTCCACGGGTCCGACCCCGTGCCCATGCAGGCGCTGGAGGCGGGCGTCTCCGCGACCTACGTCGGGCCGCGGTCCGCCGACATCTCGCTGATCCTGCTCGACCGCACCGAGCTCATCGCGGCCGGCGGCGGCGACGCCCGCGTGCGCCTCGGCGACGTGCTGCGCCCCGCGCTCGAGCTCGCGTCCGACGTGATCGGCGGCGGCCAGCTCGGCGAGGTCAGCGACGGCGTGCCGGCGAGCCTGTTCCAGTCCGCCGACGCGGTCGTCTTCGACCTGATCGGCGAGGAGGGGGTCGCCGGCTGGTTCGCCGTGGCGCTCCGCACCCCGGCTCCGCCCCGCGCCTTCCGCGACGTCTCGTCGCGCCTCGGCCGCATCAGCACCGTGCAGATGACCCTCGCGGTCGAGATCGGCCGCGCGACCGTCTCCGTGCAGGAGCTGCTCGACGCGCAGCCCGGCACCGTCATCGAGCTCGACCGCGCGGTCGGCAGCGAGGCGGACGTGTTCCTGAACGGCCGCATGATCGCGCACGGCGAGATCGTGGTCGTCGACCGCCGGTTCGCCGTGCGGGTCACCGAGGTCCTCGACCCGGCCGACGAGATCTGAGCCGGACCCGAGCAGTGGACACCGTCTTCCTCGCGCTGCGAGTCGTCGTCGCCCTCGGGGCGGTCTTCGGCGCGCTCCTCTTCGCGCACCGGTGGATCACGAAGGGCCGGCCCGGCTCGCAGCCCCGGAACCGCCAGATCGCGGTCGTCGCCCGGCAGGGCCTCGGCGCGAAGGCCGGCATCGCGGTGGTCGACGCCGGCGGTCGCCGCTACCTGCTCGGCGTCACCGAGCACGCGGTGACGGTGCTCGACACGCTCGGCGCCGCGGAGACGTCGACCGAGGAGCCGTCGCTCGTCACCTCCCAGCCGATCTCCGTCGCGCGCTTCGAGCAGGAGCTGCGCACGGTCACGATCGCGACGGCCGACGTGCCCGTCATCGTGCAGGGCGCCGCCGACCCCGGGGACCCGCGCGGCCCCATCACGCAGACCGTCCGGATCCTGCCCGGGCGCCCCGGCGTCGGCCCCGTCACCGAGGCGATCCGCCTCGACGGCGCGGTGTCCTACACGCGCCCCGCCGCGCCTCCGGCCGCCCCGGTCTACACGAGCCGGCGCGCGATGCGGGAGGCGGAGCAGCAGGCCGCGGTGCACCAGCAGGCCGCGATGCAGCAGCGCCCCGGCGCGCAGGGGCCGCTCGCCGGCTCCGTGCTGTCGCCCGCGACGTGGCGCCAGACGTTCGACGCGCTGAAGAAGCTGCGGTGAGCCCCGCCACCCTGCCGGCCCGCGCCCCCGGCGCGGTCCGGTTCGTCCAGCGACACCGGTCGCGCCTCGTGCTGCTCGGGTTCGCCGCGCTCGCGCTCGTCTGGCTCGTCGTCGGCGTGCCCGCCATGGCGCACGCCGACCCGATGGTCCCCGCCCCGACGGTGCCGACGCCGAGCCCCTCCGGCGCGGTGACGATCAGCGTCGGCACGCCGAACACCTCGATCACCGTCCTCATCGCGATCACGCTGCTGTCGGTCGCGCCGGCGCTGATGCTGATGATGACGTCGTTCACGAAGATCTTCGTGGTGCTCGCGATGACGCGGAACGCGCTCGGGCTCAACACGATCCCGCCGAACCAGGTGCTCGCCGGCCTCGCGCTGTTCCTGTCGCTGTTCATCATGTGGCCGGTGCTCGACCAGGTGAACACGCACGCGCTCACCCCGTTCCTCGACGGGAAGATCCAGTTCGACGCGGCGCTGGGCCGAGCCGCCGGGCCCCTGCAGCACTTCATGCTGCAGCACACCCGCGAGAGCGACATCGCGCTGATGACCCGGGCGGCGAACCAGCCGAACCCGGCGTCCGCCGCCGACACGCCCTTCTTCACCGTCGTGCCCGCGTTCATGCTCTCCGAGCTGCGCAGCGCGTTCATCATCGGGCTCGTCATCTTCGTGCCGTTCCTCGTCATCGACCTCGTCGTCTCCTCCGGGCTGATGGCGATGGGCATGATGATGCTGCCGCCGACGATGATCGCGCTGCCGTTCAAGATCCTGCTCTTCGTGCTGGTGGACGGCTGGAGCCTGATCATCACCGCGCTCGTGCAGAGCTACAACACGTGAGGCGCGGCGAATGAACCAGAACCAGGTCGTCGACCTCGCCCTCCGGGCCCTCATGCTCGCCGCGGAGCTCGCCGCGCCGCTGCTGATCACCGCGCTCGTCGTCGGCTTCGCGATCAGCGTGTTCCAGTCGATCACGCAGATCCAGGAGGCGACGCTCTCGTTCGTGCCGAAGGCGATCGCCGTCGCCATCGCACTGGTCGTGTGCGGACACTGGATGATCTCCGAGGCCGTCACCTTCACCGAGCAGCTGTTCGCCATGATCCCGAGCTACCTCGACGCGTCGTGACCGAGCTCGGCTCGTTCGGGATCGACGAGGCGTTCGTCGAGGCCGCGATGCTCGCCGCGGTGCGCATCACGGCGTTCCTCGTGCTGGCGCCGCCCTTCTCGTTCTCCGGCGTCCCGCTGCGCATCAAGGGGATGCTCGCGGTCGCGCTGTCGCTGCTCGTCGCACCGCGTGCGGCCGCCGGCCTCGGCGGGTCGATGGAGACCGGCGCCTTCGTCGTCGCCCTCATCAGCCAGCTCGTGATCGGCGCGCTCCTCGGGTTCCTCGTCTACCTGGTCTTCTCCGCGGTGCAGTCCGCGGGCAGCCTCATCGACCTGTTCGCCGGGTTCCAGATGAGCCAGGCGTTCGACCCCCTGATGAACGTGAACGGCGCGCAGATGACGCGCCTCATGCAGATGGTGGCGCTCGGGCTGCTCTTCGTCTCGGGCGGTGCGGAGCTGGTGCTCGGCGGTCTCTTCCGGACCTTCAACGCGCTGCCGGTCACCGGGTTCCTCGCTCAGGACGCGGGGGAGCGGCTGCTGCCGGGCCTCGGCCAGATGTTCGTGGCGGCGGTGCAGATCGCCGGGCCGATCGTGGTCGTGCTGTTCCTCGCCGACGTCGGCCTCGGCGTGCTGACCCGCGTCGCTCCCGCGCTGAACGCGTTCTCGCTCGGCTTCGTGCTGAAGATCCTGATCACCCTGCTCGCGGGCGGCGCGATCTTCATCGCCCTGCCGCGCATCGTCGGCGCCCTGCTCGAGGACGCGCTGCGGCTGATGGGTTCGGTCTCGTGAGCGGCGGGGGAGGGACGCCCTAGTGCCGGATCAGCCGGCGGGCGAGCGCACCGAGAAGGCCACCCCGAAGCGGATGCAGGAGGCCCGGCGCGAGGGCCGCATCCAGCACTCCCGCGACATGGCCAGCTGGCTGTCGATGGGCGGCGCCGCGCTGACCCTGCCGATGGTCGCGGGCGCGGGCGCGACCGCCGCCCGCGACCTGCTCCTCGGCATCCGCGACGTGATCGCGAGGCCGACCGCCGAGGGCGCCCAGGCCTACTTCCTCGGCGCGTTCGGGGTGCTGCCCGGCATCCTCGCGCCGATCCTCGCCGCGGCCGTCGTCGGCGCGATCGTCGGCTCCCTCGCCTCCGGCGGCATCAGCACGAAGCGGTTCAAGCCGCGCTTCGACCAGTTCGACCTGGTGAGGGGCAGCGCGCGCCTCGTCGGCAAGCAGGCGCTGTGGGAGGGGGCGAAGGCGCTGCTGAAGACCGGCGTCGTCGGCATCGCCCTGTGGATCGCGATCCAGGGCGCCCTGCCGCTGCTCGGCGCCTCCGGCGGCATGCCCGTCTCGTCGATCGTCGCGTCCGCCTCCGGCGTCATCGTCGCGATCCTGCAGTCCGCGATCGTCGCCGGCGTCGTGCTCGGCGCGCTCGACGTGCTCGTCGTCGGCCGCCGCAACCGGCAGCACACGATGATGACGAAGCAGGAGATCAAGGACGAGTCGAAGTCCACCGAGGGCGACCCGCACGTCCGGTCGCAGCGGCGCAGCCGTGCCATCCAGATCTCCCGCAACCGGATGATGGCCGCGATCGCCGGTGCCGACGTCGTGATGCTGAACCCGACCCACGTCGCCGTCGCGCTGCAGTACGAGCCCGGCAAGTCGGCGCCGCGCGTCGTCGCGAAGGGCGCGGGGGAGGTCGCCGCGCGCATCCGCGAGCGCGCCGCCGAGCACCGCGTGCCGATGGTGCAGGACGTCCCGCTCGCCCGAGCCCTGTACTCCGCGTGCGAGGTGGGGCAGGAGATCCCGGAGGAGCTCTACGGCGCGGTCGCCCGGGTCCTCGCGTTCGTGATGTCGCTGAAGCGCCGCGGGGCCGCGCTCGGCGTGCACCGCCTCGCCTCCTGATCCCCGCTCCCAGCGGTCCCCTCCCCGCGCCGCCGTATCGTTGATGCGTCAACGAAAGCCGCGCGGCGCGGGAGCGCCGGGAAGAAGGGACCACCATGCCCACCTACGACGTGTCCGACCGCTCAGCCATCGTCACCGGAGGCGGTTCCGGCATCGGCCGGGCCGTGGCCCGGGTCCTCGCCGCCAGCGGCGCATCGGTGCTCGTGGCCGACGTCGTCGAGGCCTCCGCGACGGCGGTCGCGGACGAGATCACCGCGGCGGGAGGGGCCGCCGCGCCGTTCGTCGGCGACGTGACCGACCCGGCCGCCATCGAGCGGATGATCGCCGCCGCCGAGGCGCTGGCCCCGCTGCGCATCGCGGTGAACAACGCGGGCATCGGCGGCGAGTCGAAGCCGATCGGCGAGTACAGCGACGAGGGCTGGCGCAAGGTGATCGAGGTCAACCTCAACGGCGTCTTCCTCGGGCTGCGCGCGCAGATCAACGCGATGCTGACCCACGGCGGCGGCTCCATCGTCAACATGGCGTCGGTGCTCGGCTCGGTCGGCATCCAGAACGCCTCCGCCTACGTGACCACGAAGCACGCGCTGCTGGGGCTCACGCAGAACGCCGCGCTCGAGTACGGCCGGCAGGGCATCCGCGTCACGGCCGTCGGCCCCGGCTTCATCAGCACGCCGCTGCTCGACGCGAACCTCTCCGACGAGGCGAAGGCCGCGCTCGCCGCGAAGCACGCGATGCACCGCATGGGCACCCCCGACGAGGTCGCGCACCTCGTCGCGTTCCTCGCGAGCGACGCCGCCTCGTTCATCACGGGCAGCTACCACCTCGTCGACGGCGGCTACGCGGCGCAGTAGCCCGACCGGACCGGCCGTGCTCCGCCGGAGCCGGCCGGTCATCCGCCCGGGCCGCGTCCGGCGTCCGCACCCCTCCGCCGGGCGATCCCTCAGGCGGTGATGGGAGAACAGACAGGTGCGATACAGGGAGGACGCGAACCTCGACACGTCCGGCGTGCAGGACCGGCGGGGCGGCGGCGGTCGGGCGGTCGCGCTCGGCGGCGGCGGCCTCGGGGTGGTCGGGGTCGTCGTCGTGCTGCTGATCCAGCTGCTCGGCGGCGGGGGCACCGGAGGCGGCGGCACCGGCACCGGGGCCGGCACGGACCCGTTCGGTCCGGTGCTCGACGGGCTCGGGTCGGGCGACTCGGCGACGAGCGAGCAGCTCTCGGACGAGTGCCGCACCGGGCAGGACGCCAACGACCGCACCGAGTGCGCGGTCGTCGCGGACATCGAGTCGATCCAGGACTACTGGTCCGGGAAGCTCGGCAAGCGGTACACCCCGTCGGACACCGTGTTCTTCTCGGGCAGCACCGACACCGGGTGCGGCTCCGCGACGAGCGGCGTCGGGCCCTTCTACTGCCCGGCCGACGAGCTCGTGTACATCGACCTCTCCTTCTACGACGAGCTGCACACGAAGTTCGGGGCGGAGGGCGGCCTCTTCGTCGACGCCTACGTGCTCGCCCACGAGTACGGGCACCACGTGCAGGACCTGCTCGGCACGAACGCGCGGGTGCAGCAGGGCGAGACCGGCCCGACGAGCGGGAGCGTGCGGCTCGAGCTGCAGGCGGACTGCTACGCCGGCACCTGGGCGAACCACGCGACGACCGTGCCCGACGACTCCGGCGCACCGCTGATCGAGGAGATCACCTCCGACGACATCGACCGCGCGCTCGACACCGCGGGCCGCATCGGCGACGACTTCATCCAGAAGAACCTCGGGGGCGGGTCCGTCGACGAGCAGTCGTTCACGCACGGCACCTCGGCGCAGCGTCGCCAGTGGTTCACGACCGGGTACCGCACGGGCGACCCGGCGCGCTGCGACACGTTCAGCACCTCCGATCTGGGCTGAGGCAGCCTCCCCCTTCCGCGTGCCCCCCGTGCGGGGGGATCGGGCGTGGCGCGCCCCCGATCGGGGCGCGTCCGCCCGGATGATGGGCGCACGCGGTGCCGTCGACTCGACGGGCCGGACCGCGGCAGCCCGGCGGAGCCGGAGACCTTCGGAGCGACCGCGGCGGAGCCGCACGGGTCGCACCGCCGACGAACACGGAGATCCGTGCGAGGACTCGCCCTCGGCAGGACCGCGTCCGCCATCGCCGTGCCCCTCGGCCTGGTGGGCGTCATCATGCTGCTCGTCGTGCCGATCCCGGCGTGGCTGCTCGACCTGCTGATCACCGTGAACATCCTGTTCGCGCTCGTGATCCTGCTCACGACGATGTTCGCGCGGCGCCCGCTCGACTTCTCGGTCTTCCCGTCGCTGCTGCTCATCGCGACGCTGTTCCGGCTCGGCCTCAACGTCGCCTCGACCCGCCTCGTGCTCGGCGAGGGCCAGGCCGGCGCGGTCATCCACGCCTTCGGCTCCGTCGCGGTCGGCGGCTCGATGGTCATCGGCGCCGTCGTGTTCGTGATCCTCGTGGTCATCCAGTTCGTGGTGGTCACGAAGGGCGCCGAGCGCGTCGCGGAGGTGGGCGCGCGATTCACCCTCGACGCGATGCCCGGCAAGCAGATGGCGATCGACGCCGACCTGAACTCCGGCCTCATCACCGAGGACGAGGCGCGCCGCCGCCGCAAGGAGGTCAGCGCCGAGGCCGACTTCTACGGCGCGATGGACGGCGCCTCGAAGTTCGTCAAGGGCGACGCGATCGCGGGCATCGTGATCGTGCTCGTGAACATCCTCGGCGGCATCATCATGGGCGTCGTCATCCACGGTCAGCAGATCGGGGACCCGGTCAACACCTACACGCTGCTGACCATCGGCGACGGCCTGACCGCCCAGATCCCCGCCCTGCTGATGGCGGTCTCCACCGGCATGATCGTCACCCGGTCGAACTCGGACAGCGAGCTCGGCCAGGACGCGGGCGCCCAGCTGACCCAGTCGCGGCTCGCGCTGATGATCGCGGGCGTCGCCGCCTGCCTCCTCGCGCTGATCCCCGGCATGCCGAAGATCCCGTTCTTCCTCGTCGGCGGCACCCTGATCTTCGTCGCCTTCCGCATCAAGCGGGCGGAGGACGCGAAGGCCAAGGACGCCGCGCTCGCCGAGGTCGCCTCGCAGCAGGCGCCCGCCTCCGACACCCCGGAGGAGCTCATGGAGCAGATGCGGGTGCACGCGCTCGAGGTGCAGCTGTCGCCGGACCTGGTGGACCTCGTGTCGGGCGTCAGCGACGACCTGCTCGCCCGCGTGAAGGCCCTGCGCCGCCGCATCGCGATGGAGTTCGGCGTCGTCGTGCCGCCGGTGCGCACCCGCGACAGCGTCGACCTGCCGCCCTCCACCTACGTGATCCGCGTCGCGGGCGTCGAGATGGGGCGCGGCATCGCGCCCGTCGGCAAGGTGCTCGCGCTCGGCGACCACCTCGACGCCCTGCCGGGCACCCCGACGATCGAGCCGGTCTTCCAGCTCGCGGGCAAGTGGATCCCGGCCGAGCTGCGGCACGCGGCCGAGACGACCGGCGCCACCGTGATCGACCGCGGCTCCGTGCTCGTCACGCACCTCTCCAGCGTCATCACCGACAACGCCGGCCGCCTGCTGTCCCGCGAGGACGTGCGCGTGCTGACGGAGGGGGTCAAGCGCATCAGCCCGGCCCTCGTGGAGGAGCTGGTCCCGGGCCTGCTGACCCTCGCCGAGGTGCACCGGGTGCTGCAGGGCCTCCTCGCGGAGAAGGTGCCGATCAACGACCTGCCCCGCATCTACGAGGCGCTGTCGCTGCGGGCCAAGGTCTCCACGGACCCGGAGGGGCTCATCGAGGCGGCGCGGACCGCTCTCGGCCCGGTGCTCGTGTCGGCGCACCTCGACGACCGCACGCTGCGGGTCGTGATGATCGACCCGCACCTCGAGCAGTCGATGCTCGAGAACCTGCGCCCCTCCGAGCTCGGGACCCAGATCCTCATGACCCCCGAGCGGATCGGCCAGGTCGTCGAGTCGCTGCGGAACGCCGTGCAGACCGCGGAGGTCCGCGGCTGGTCGCCCGTGCTCGTGTGCGCCCCCGCGCTGCGGCCCGCCGTCCGGCGGCTCGTCGCGCCGCAGACGAACGGCCTGCCCGTGCTGTCCTACCAGGAGGTGACGTCGGCCGACGTCATCATCGAGACCGTTGGAGTGGTTCGTGCCCTCGATCAGATTCCGGCTTGAGACCCTGACGGGTCTCGCGGCCCGCGTCGCCGCCGAGTACGGCCCGGACGCCCGCATCGTCGACACCGAGGAGTCGATCGTCGGCGGCATCGCCGGCATCTTCGGCAGGCGCGTCGTCGACGTCACCGTCGAGGTGCCCGACCGGGCCGCCCCCGAGGGCGCGCACGAGTTCTCGATGCGCTCCCGGGTGGGGCTCGCCGCGCTGCTCGACGACGCGGACGCCGCCGACCTGGCGCCCGCGAGCGCGAACGGCGCCGACCCCTGGGCCGTCCCCGCTCCCGCCGCGCAGGTGTCCACGCAGGGCGGCGACTTCGCCTCCGTGCTCGACGCGCTGCGGATCGACGTCGAGCCGGGGGAGGCCGCCGGCGGCACCCCCGCCCGCCCGCTGCGCCCGCGAGAGCCGGCGGCGACGCCGACGACCTTCACCGCGCTGAAGCCGCAGCGCCCGCCGATGCGCGCGATCACCGCGTCCGTGCCCGTCCGGGCGCTCGAGGCGACGCCGGTGCGGCCCGCACCGCGTCGGGCCGCGGCCCCCGCGCCCGCGGTCGCGCCTCCGGCACCGCCCGCCGCGCCCGCGGAGCCGACCGCCGCCGAGGTGGCCGCGGTGCAGCAGTACGTGTGGGCGACCGCGCAGCCGCGCTCGCGGATGGGCCGCACGACGCCGGGCGCCCCGCCGCCGCAGCGCAACCGCGCGGGCGACCTGCTGCTGCTCGTCGGTCTCGGCGACGACCCCGTGCACGTGGCGAAGGCCCTGCGGGCCCGCATGCAGAAGGGCTACGTCTGCGACGGCGGCGCGATCGAGGGCAACACGCGCCGCCGGGTCGACGACCGGCGCGGCGCGGTCGCCGCCCGGGCGTACGGCGTGCGCAGCGACCAGCCGGTCATCGTCGCCTACGGCGTCGGCCGCGGACCGCTCGCGGAGCGCGAGCTCGAGCAGCTGCTGTCCATCGACAGCGACCAGTCGTGGCTCGTCGTCGACGCCGGCCGTGAGCCCGAGGAGACCCTCGAGTGGACCGGGCGCCTGCGCGGTCGGCTGCAGGTCGACGCGGTCGCCAGCCTGCGGGCGCCGCGCGCGGGACGGCACGAGGCGCTCGCCGCGATCGGTCTCCCCGAGGCCTGGCGCGAGCTGGCGGGTTAGGCTTCCCAGATGCTGGTGCTCACGCGGAAGAAGGGTGAGCGCGTCATGATCGGGGACGACATCGTCGTCACCGTCATCGACGTCCGCGGCGACGGCGTGCGCATCGGGTTCGACGCCCCGCGCGGCGTCAGCATCCAGCGGGCCGAGGTCGTGAACGCCGTCAAGGACGCCAACACCGGCGCCGCCGCCTCCGCCGCGCAGACCCCCGACCTGCTCGTCGGCCTGCTGAGCCGCGCCCGCAAGCCCGAGCCCGCGGAGCCGGCGAACGCCGCCGAGCAGCCCGCGGCGCAGGAGTCCCCTGCCGCTCCTCCGGCGCCTTCTGGCGCGACCCCGCGCCCGAAGCCCCGCCCCCGCGCCTGATCCTCCGTTCCGCAGGACGATCCGTCCTCCGGAACGGAAGGAGCGTTCAGGCGGGCAGCGGGCCGCCCTGCTCGTCGATCAGCTCGAGCAGGCGGCGCACGACCTTGTCGCCGCTGTCGCGGATGCCGTCGTGCTCCCACTCGTTCGTCACCCACGCCTGCACGTTGCCCACGGCGCGGGCGGTCTCGAGCTGCAGGCCCGCGTCCACGTACAGGTCGTCGAAGTACACGGCCGCGGCCACGGGCACCTCGTTCGCCGCGAGCCGCTCCCGGTCGACCAGCGGCGACCAGTCCGTCCTCGCCGCGAGCGCGTCGGCCGCCGGCGCGAAGGGGCGCAGCAGCCGGATCTCGTCGAGCATCCAGCGGAACATCATCTCGCCCGTGAAGCGCAGGGGCCGGGCGTCCGTCGCGAACTCCGGGTGGCGGGCGTGCTCGGCGTCGGCCGCCCATCCGGTCGCGCCGGACTCCGGGTCGCCGTAGATCGACTCCTGCAGCACCGCCCACAAGGGGTTGTCGGCGAACCCCGTCTCGGCCTGCACCTGCGCCAGGAACGTGTCGGACAGGCCGTCGCCGGACCCGGCGAACGCCTCGTCGAGCAGCCAGTGCACCTCCTCGAAGCCGTGCCCCATGCCGAACCCGCTGCCGAGGAACTGCAGGCGCCGCACGCTCATGGCATCGCCGTCGGGCAGCCGCACGTCCTCCGCCTCCAGCAGGTCCGCGATGCGGGCGACCGTCGCGACGTCCTGCGGGTAGCGGCGCTCGAACTCGCGGTTCTTCGCCAGCGCGCGCGGGTAGGTGCGGCGGTACACCTCGGCGGCGGAGGGGTGGAGGGAGGCGAGGCCGCCGGTCACCAGGCAGGCGGTCAGCGCCTCGGGCGCCATCGACAGGTAGGTGAGCGTCAGCCACCCGCCGTAGCTCTGCCCGAGCGTCGCCCAGCGGCGGCCGCCGAACGCCGTGGCGCGGAGGTGCTCCGCGTCGCGCACGATGGAGTCGGCGCGGAAGCGCGCGAGGAACGCGGCTCCCGCTGCCCCGGAATCGAATCGGGCCATGCGCGCGCCGTCGATGCGGCTGCTGCGGCCGGTGCCCCGCTGATCGAGCAGCACGAGGCGGTACCGCTCGAGCAGCGGGGCGAACCACCCGCCGCCGTCGACCGGACGCGGCCCCTTGCCGCCCGGCCCGCCCTGCAGGAACAGCACGAGCGGCAGGTCCTCGTGCCGCCGGTGGGCCGCGACCACCTCGCGGGCGAACACGGTGATGCCCTCGCCGTCGGGGGAGGCCCAGTCGAGCGGGACGGCGACCTCGTGCTCGCGCACGTGCAGCCCGGGGATCGTGTACTCGGCGGTGATCACCAGCTCATCCTCCGACGAGGAGCCGACCGCAAGCCTCGCGCCCCCGGAACCAGGGGTGATCGCACCCCGGAATCGGGGGGGGGGGGGGGGGGGGGGGGTGGCCCCCGCATTGGGGCGCCTCCCTTCAGGAGCTCCGGGCGGGGGAGGCCCTTTCCTAACCTGAAGCACCGACAGCCGCGGGGCTGCGGGTCTTCAGGAGGAGGAGCGTCGATGTCCGTCATCACGCCCAGCGGCGCGAACGTGTTCGGTGCGCCCTTCGTGGAGATCCTGGAGTACCCCGTCGACCGCGAAGCCGCGGTCAGCATCTCCGCGAACCTGTGCCGGCGGCACCACCTGCTGCCGATCGGCCGCGAGGGCGGCACGCTCATCGTCGCGATGGCCGACCCCAACGACATCCTCGCCCTGGACGACGTCTCCGCCGCGACGCGCCTGCGCATCCGCCCGGTGCTCGTCGACCCGAAGGACCTGTCGACGGTCATCGACCGCTACCACCGCGCCGACGACGAGCTCAGCGACCTGCAGCACGAGCTGTCGGAGCAGGGGCCGTCGGGGAGGCCGCCGCCGTCGTCGAGGACGACGACGCGCCCATCGTGCGCTTCGTCAACCTGCTCATCTCGCAGGCCATCCAGGACCGCGCCTCCGACATCCACATCGAGCCCGGCGAGCACGAGCTGCGGGTCCGCTACCGCATCGACGGCGTGCTGAACGAGGTGCAGGCCGCGCCGACGTCGGTGCAGGCCGGCGTGATCTCCCGCCTCAAGGTGATGGCGGAGCTCGACATCGCCGAGCGCCGCCGCCCGCAGGACGGCCGCATCTCGGTCCTCCACCAGGGCCGCAAGATCGACCTCCGGGTGGCGACGCTGCCGACCGTGTACGGCGAGAAGATCGTCATGCGGATCCTGGACTCGTCGGGGTCCGCCAAGACGATGGCCGACCTGAACATGATCGGCCGCAACTTCGAGGCCTTCAAGAGCGCCTACACGCGGCCCAACGGCATGCTCCTCGTCACCGGCCCCACCGGGTCCGGCAAGTCGACGACGCTCTACACCGCCATCCAGGAGGTGTCGAAGCCGAGCGTCAACGTCATCACCGTCGAGGACCCGGTGGAGTACCGCATGGCCGGCATCAACCAGGTGCAGATCAACGCCAAGGCCGGCCTCACCTTCGCCTCCGCGCTCCGCAGCATCCTCCGCAGCGACCCGGACGTCGTGCTGATCGGTGAGATCCGCGACCACGAGACCGCCCAGATCGCGGTCGAGGCCGCCCTCACCGGCCACCTCGTCATGTCGACCCTGCACACGAACGACGCCCCGTCTGCGGTCACCCGACTCGTCGAGATGGGCATCGAGCCGTACCTCGTCGCCTCGGCGCTCGTCGGCGTGGTCGCCCAGCGCCTCGCCCGGCGCCTCTGCGACAAGTGCAAGCGTCCGACGACCTACGACGAGGACTACCTCGCCCGCATCGGCCTGCTCATCGAGGAGGACGAGGAGGTGTTCGTGCCCGTCGGCTGCTCGCAGTGCGCCAACACCGGGTACCGGGGCCGCATCGCGATCCACGAGGTGATGAGCGTCACCGAGGAGGTCGAGCGGCTCACGGTCGCGCACGCGTCGGCGAGCGAGATCGGCCGCGCCGCGGTCGGCCAGGGCATGGTCTCCCTCCGTCAGGACGGCTGGAACAAGGTGGCCGCAGGGCTCACATCGATCGAGGAGGTCCTCCGTGTCGTTGCTTGACGACGTCCGCCAGACCACGACGGGCCTCGCCCGCCTGGACACCGCGCTCAGCGCGGTGATCGGCATGAAGGGCTCCGACCTGCACGTCGCCGCCGGCGCGATGCCGATGGTGCGGGTCTCGGGCGCGCTGCGCCCCGTCCGCAACGTCGGCGTCTGGACCGCGGAGGACGTGCGCGACATCCTGACCGCGGCGATGTCGCCGCAGCAGCTCGAGCGGTTCCAGTCCGAGCTCGAGCTCGACTTCGCCTACGCCCTCGGCGACCAGGCGCGCTTCCGCGTCAACGTGTACCGGCAGCGGGAGGCGTGGGGCGCGGCGTTCCGACTCATCCCGACCGAGATCAAGTCGTTCGACGACCTCGGCCTGCCGGAGGCGCTCAGCTCCTTCGCGGACCTGCCGCGCGGCCTCGTGCTCGTCACGGGCCCGACCGGCTCCGGCAAGTCGACGACCCTCGCCGCGCTGATCGACCGGGCGAACGAGTCCCGCGCCGACCACATCATGACGATCGAGGACCCGATCGAGTTCGTGCACACGAGCAAGAAGGCGCTGGTCAACCAGCGCGAGGTCGGCACCGACACGCACAGCTTCGGCGCCGCGCTCAAGCACGTCCTCCGCCAGGACCCCGACATCATCCTGCTCGGCGAGCTCCGCGACCTCGAGTCGATCCACGTCGCCCTCACGGCGGCGGAGACCGGCCACCTCGTCTTCGCGACGCTGCACACCTCCGACGCCGCGCAGTCCATCGACCGCATCGTCGACGTGTTCCCCGCGGACCAGCAGCAGCAGGTCCGCATGCAGCTCTCGATGGTCCTGCAGGGCGTCGTCTGCCAGACGCTCGTGCCGCGCGCGGACGGCCAGGGTCGCGCCGTCGCGGTCGAGATCCTGCGGGTCACGCCGGCGATCGGCAACCTGATCCGCACCGGGAAGACCAGCCAGCTCACGACGGCGATGCAGACGGGCGTCGCGCTCGGCATGCAGACGATGGACCAGCACCTGGTCACGCTGATCCACTCCGGCGTCATCTCCCTCGAGGCCGCCGAGGCGAAGGCGCAGGACGTCAACACGCTCCGCCAGATGGCCGGGTCCGTGAAGCCCCGTGCTGCAGCCACCACCGACACCTTCTCGACCATGGGCGGATTCCGATGAGCGCGACCGCCCAGAAGTCCTTCACCTACCGGGCCCGCTCCCGCGACGGCAAGGTCGTCAAGGGCTCGCTCGACGTGGCGAGCGAGTCCCTCGCGATCGCGCGGCTCTCGTCCATGGGTCTGATGCCGACGACCCTGGCCGAGAAGAAGGCCGGTTCCGGCCTCAACATGGACATCTCGTTCGGCGGCGGGCGCGTGACCCTGAAGGCGCTCGCGATCGCGACGCGTCAGCTCGCCACCATCTCCCAAGCGGGCGTCCCGCTGCTGCGGGCACTCACGGTGACCGCTGACCAGACGGAGAACCCGCTGCTGAAGCGCCTGCTGACCGAGGTCGCGCGCGAGGTCGAGCAGGGCAAGTCCTTCTCGGCGTCCCTCGGCGAGCGGAAGCAGTTCCCGCCCCTCATGGTCAGCATGGTCCGCGCCGGTGAGGCCGGCGGATTCCTCGACACCTCGCTCGCCTCCATCGCCGACTCGTACGAGAAGGAGGCGAAGCTCCGCTCGACGATCAAGTCGGCGATGACGTACCCGATGGCGGTCCTCGGCATCGCCGTCATCGCGGTGATCGCGATGCTCCTGTTCATCGTCCCGATCTTCAAGAACATGTTCGCCAGCCTCGGCAGCCAGCTGCCGCTGCCGACGCAGGTGCTCGTGGTGGTCAGCAACCAGATGGGCTGGCTGCTGCCGCTCGTCGTGGTCGTCGTGCTCGCCGTCAGCTTCTGGTGGCGGGCGAACAAGGACAAGGACGCCGTCCGGCGCATCGCCCATCCGCTGATCCTGAAGATCCCGGTCTTCGGACCGCTGTTCGGCAAGGTCGCCATCGCCCGCTTCGCGCGCAACCTGGCGAACATGACGGCCGCAGGCGTGCCGCTGCTGCGGGCGCTCTCCATCGTGGGCCAGAGCTCGGGCAACTGGGTGCTCGAGCAGGTCGCGGCCCGGCTCGCCGAATCGGTGCGCACCGGCGCATCGCTGGCGGCGCCACTGGCCGAGGAGAAGATCTTCCCGGCCATGGTCGTGCAGATGATCTCGGTGGGGGAGGAGTCGGGGTCGATCGACACCATGCTCGCCCGCGTCGCCGACTTCTACGAGGCCGAGATCGACGCGACCGCCGACGCCCTGACGTCGCTGATCGAGCCGATGCTGATCACCGTCCTGGGCGTCGTCATCGGCGGCATGGTCGTCGCGCTCTACATGCCGATCTTCAGCCTGTCGTCCGCGCTGGAGCACGCGAAGTAGCTGCTCGCGGCATGGGCCTGGGGAACCCTGTCCCAGGAGCCGCATCCGATCCGCGGTCGAACCCGACCGCACCCGCGTCCGTGGCGATCCGTCACGGACGCGGTGTCGTTCCCGCCCGCCCGAGCCCGTGTGCGTGCGCCGAGGTGTGGAGCGATCCCGGCCACCTCGATGCGCGGTGCCTTGCGGCGTCCTGCGCGCGTCCTGCGCGCGTCCTGCGCGCCTCGCGCGCCTGGCGGCCGGTGATGCCGCCGGCCCTTCCGCGAGCCGCGAGCCGCGAGCCGCGAGGCCGCTGCCGTCGTGCCGGCCGTCCCGAACGGGGGGTGTTTCCCTCCCGTTCGCCGCGAGTCGCAGGTCGCATCCTCGGTCACGGAGCAGGTGTGCTACGAGATCGTCCCGCCCACTGGGGACAGGAATTCGAGAGAACACCCCCGCAAGGGGTCTGCTTCTGCTATTCGTGCGACTTTATCTTTTCTCTATCGCCGCATTCACCATTCGATTTCCGGGCGATATCCACCACTCCACATCCTGAACGGAAAACGAACCCGTCATGTCCATCACCACCGCCCTCAAGGCCCGCCGTGAGCAGCTCCGCGACCGCGAGGCCGGCTTCACGCTGATCGAGCTCCTCGTCGTCGTGATCATCATCGGCATCCTCGCCGCCATCGCCATCCCGGTGTACATCGGTGTGCAGAACAACGCGAAGAACTCCTCCGCGCAGTCGGACCTCACCAACGCGAAGACCGCGTACGTCGCGTACTACACCGCCACGGGCAACGGCTTCAGCGCCGCGACGTCGAGCAGCGCGCTCAGCACCGCGCTGTCCAACTACGGCTACACGGCCGGCACCTACACCGCGACCGGCGCGGCCGCTCCGGCGCTGCTCAGCGGCTCCGCCTCCGGCACCGCGCTCACCTTCTGCATGAAGGCCACGAGCGACGCCGGCACCGCGTACTACATCACGCAGAGCACGGGCGCCAGCACCACCGCCTGCTCCTGATGCTCCACGGGCGCCCGGTCCGTCTCCTCCCGGAGGCGGACCGGGCGCCCGCCCGCCTCCCCGCCACCGCCGCACGAAGGTCGATCATGAACCGCCTCCGCGAAGCCCTCCGGTCCCCTCGGACCGACGAGGGCTTCAGCCTCGTCGAGGTCATCGTGGCGATGGTCATCTTCGGCATCGTGAGCACGGGCATCCTCACCAGCGCGAACATCGTCATCCGGATGACCGCGGACAACCGCTCGCGGCAGGTGGCGGTCAACCTCGCGGAGCAGCAGCTCGACACCGACCGGGGCATCCTCGACCCGTTCGACGTGCACAACATCCCCGCCACCTCGACCGACCTGCCGCTCACGCAGCGGGTGTCCGGCCGGACCTACACGATCACCCAGGCCACCTCGCTCGTCAGCGTCGACGGCAGCGACATCACCTGCGGCAGCTCCAGCACCGTCTCCTACCGGCGCATCACGGTCAAGGTCGACTGGACCGGGCGCCTTCCCACGACCGCCCCGGTGCAGAGCGACACGATCCTCGCGCCGAACGGCCGCATCAACGACGCGTCGACCGGCTCGATCGCCGTGCTGGTGTCCGGAGCCTCGGGGACGGGGGAGCAGGGCGTGGGCGTCACCGTCAGCCCGGTCTCCGGCGGCGCGACCGCCCTCCTCTCGCAGCCGGCCGCCACCGACGTCGACGGGTGCACCTACGCGTTCGGCGTCACCCCGGGCACCTACCGGGTCGCGATCTCCAAGCCGGCGTCGAAGGACCAGCTGCAGAACTCGACGCCCACCACCGGGCAGCAGAACGAGCCCGCGGACCTCGTCGTCAGCGCGGGCGGCACCTCGCCGCTGACCTTCACGTACGACCAGACGGCGACCTACCCGCTGACCTACGCGCCCGGCTCCGGCGCGGTCCTCCCGGACAAGATGGCGACCACGTTCCTCAGCGCCGGCGCCCCGTGGAGCTCCGACGAGACCGCAGCGCCGCAGAACTCGATCGCGCTCTTCCCCTACCCGTCGGGCTACGGCGTGATCGCGGGGCAGCAGGCCGATCCGAACACGCGGTCGCTCTGCGCCGCCGAGGACCCCTCGGCGTGGGGTTCCGCCCCTGGTGTGCGAGCCGGCGTGCGGGCCAGCGCGCCCGGTCAGACGCCCGGCGGCACCTCGCCGGCCGTCGCGGTGCCCATGGGCGTCTTCACGGTGACCGCCCCGGTGCTGTCGCTCGGCAACACGTACGTCACCGCGGTCGGCCAGAGCTCGACGGACAACGGGCAACCGGGGTGCCAGAACACCGAGACCTTCACCTTCTCGACGTACCTCGCCCCCGGGCAGACCCGGACCTTCGCCCTGCCCTACGGCACCTACAGGCTCTACGCCGGCGGCCTCCTCGGTCTCACCACCTCCGGGATCGGGAGCCCCGCCGTGAAGATCGCGAACAGCCTCTACAACGGCCCGCTCTCCTCGATCACGTCCGGCGGTCTGCTCACGCTCGACCCGAGGCCCGCCTCGTGATCGTCCGGGCCCTCCGCTCCCGCCTGCACGGGCATCCCGAGGACCGCGAGGCCGGCGTCGCGCTCGTCGAGCTGATCGTCGCCATGTTCGTGACGCTCATCATGCTCACGCTCATCGCGCGCCTGTTCGCGCAGGTCATGAACGCCTCCACGGACAACCAGTCGACGCGCGAGGGGATCGGCGTCGCCGGCACCGTGATGGACGAGATGACCCGGGTGATCCGGCAGGGCGCCCGCGTCAGCACGTCCCAGACGACGTCGGAGGGCGCGGTCCTCGCCGGGTCGACGGCCACCTCGCTCACGATCGACTCGTTCGTGGACGCGGCGGTCGCACCGAGCCAGGCCGCCATCTCGCCGACCCGGGTCGTCTTCTCCGTCGACTCCCGCGGGAACCTGCTCGAGCAGCGGTACGCGGGCACGGTCGCGGGCGGCTACGTCTCCTTCAGCAGCACGGCCACGACCCGGACCGTGAACGGTCCGCTGACGACCGACCCGTCCAACCCGATGTTCGCCTACGCGGACGGGACCGGCACGGCGGTCCTGCCGGGCGCGGGCGGGCTCACCGCGATGCAGGCGAACAGCGTGGCGTCCGTCACGGTCACGGTCACGGTCGCCAACACGCTCTCGACGGGAGACGACCCGGTGCAGCTCACCAACGAGGTCACCATGCCGAACATCGCGATCCTGAACGGGGGCTTCTGATGATGCGGCGGATCCTGCGGAAGCGCGCCGGCGAGGAGCAGGAGGCGGGCGTCGCCCTGATCGTCGTCGTCTCGCTGACCGCCGTCATGCTGATCGCGATCGGCACCGCCCTGACCGGCGCCACCTCGGGGCTGCGGCAGGCCGTCTCCGCGCAGGGCTCGACCCGGGCGCTCGACGCGGCCTACGCGGGCGTGCAGGACTACATCGCCAAGCTCAACGCGGATTCGACCTACCCGCAGTACGGCAACCCGCAGGCCGCCTTCTCGAGCACGAGCGCCGTGACGCTGCCGCGCACGGCGAACCCCGCCTTCAGCCTCGACACGGGCGCCTCGAGCACGTGGGCACCCGTGCCGATCCCGGGCGGCGGCGCCGGTTCGTTCCGGTACGAGGTGGACAACTCGCTGTACGGCTCGACCGGACTGCTGAGGATCCGCGCGACGGGCCGTTACGCGAGCTACGTCAGGACCGTCGTCGCGTCCGTCCAGCAGCAGGGCTTCATCAACTACCTGTACTTCACCGACTACGAGACGCAGGACCCGGCGATCACCGGGACGCGCTCGAACTGCGCGAGCTACCTGTGGTCCACCGCGTCGCGCAGCACCTCGGCGTGCTCGACCATCCAGTTCGGCGCCCGCGACGTGCTGGCCGGGCCGATCCGGTCGAACGACACCATCGCGGTGTGCGGCGCCACCTTCAACGGGTCGGTGACCACCTCCAACCCGAACGCGCCGATCGTCGCCACGCCCTCCGGGTGCGCGGCGGGCACCTACAACTCCGGCACCCCCAACTACGCCCCGGTGCTGGCCATGCCGGCGACGAACACGGCCATGAAGGCGCAGACCTACGCCGACATCGCCACGAACCCCGGCTGCCTGTACACCGGCCCGACGCAGATCACGATGAACAACGACGGGACGATGACCGTGGTCTCGCCGTGGTCCCGGGCCACCTCGGTGCTCTCGAACGGCACGGCGGCGAACAACGCCACCCCGTCGCAGTGCGGCGGCGCCGGTGCCCTGCACTCCACGAAGGGCGCGACGTTCCAGGTCCCCGCCAACAACCTGATCTACGTGCAGAGCGTGCCGACGAATCCGGCCGACCCCAACTACACGGCCACGACCGCGGTCCCCGACCGGGCGACGGGGTCCTGGTCGGGGAGCGCCGCCTACACCTGCACGGGCTCCAGCGGGACGTCGATCACCGGCTCCTCGGGCAGCGCCGGGTGGAACCTCACGGACTCGGACGGCACGGTCCGCTACCCGCTCGCCGGCGAGAGCCCCGCGACCAACTGGCGCAACGCGTCCAACTCCGCGCTCTGGGACACGACCACCCCGGCCTACGGCTGCCGCTCCGGCGACGCCTACGTCAAGGGCGTCGTGAAGGGCAAGGTCACCATCGCGAGCGACAACTACGTCTACGCGACCGGCGACATCACCTACCTGCGCCCCGGCAACGACGTCCTCGGCCTGGTCGGCAACAACGGCGTGCTGGTCTGGAACCCGCTGAACGGCAGCACGCCGCTGCTGTCCGGGACGGGCCGGGAGATCGACGCCGCGATCCTCTCGCCCGTGCACACCTTCCAGGTGCAGAACTACAACGCCGGCCCTCCGCGCGGCACCCTGACGATGCTCGGGTCGATCGCGCAGCGGTTCCGTGGGCCCGTCGCCACGACGAGCGGGACCACCGTCGCCACTGGATACGCCAAGAACTACCTCTACGACGCGCGCTTCTCGACGGTCACCCCGCCCTACTACCTGAAGCCGACCTCCGCCGCGTTCAAGGTCGGTTCGTACGCGTCGACGACGGCGGCGTTCACCGCGACCGGGGTCGCGAGCTGATGCCGGTCCTCGCCGCCTTCGCGCTCGCCATGGGCCTCGCGATCGGTTCGTTCCTCAACGTGGTGATCCACCGCGTGCCCGCCGGGCTGTCCGTCGTGTCGCCGCCCTCGGCCTGCCCGGGATGCGGGCACGCGATCAGCGCGAGGGACAACGTGCCGATCCTGTCCTGGCTGCTGCTCAGAGCGAGCTGCCGCCACTGCAGCGCTCCGATCGCCGCCCGCTACCCCGTCGTGGAGGGCCTCACCGGCGTCCTCTTCGTCGTCGTGTCGGTGCGGTTCGCGCCGCCCTTCGTCGCGCAGCTCGGCACGTCGTCGACGCTCGCCGCGGCGGCCGCACTGGAGTGGATCGCCCTCCTGGTCCTGATGGCGGCCTCCGTGGCGCTCGCGGCGATCGACCTCGACGTGCACCGCCTTCCGGACAGGATCGTGCTGCCCACCGGCGTCGTGGGCGCCGTGCTGCTCGGCACCGCGGACCTGCTCCGCGGCGACGGCGTCGCCGCCGCGACCGCAGCCGCCGGGGCCGGGGCCGCCGCGCTCCTCTTCGCCGTGCTCTGGTTCGTCCGACCCGGCGGCATGGGGCTCGGCGACGTGAAGCTCGCCGCGGTCCTGGGGCTCTTCCTCGGTCAGCTCGGCGTCGGACCGCTCGTCGTGGGCGTCGCGGCGGGCTTCCTGCTCGGCGCCGCGTTCGGCGTCGCGCTCCTCCTCCTGCGGCGGGCCACGCGCCGCTCCGGAATCCCCTTCGGGCCGTGGATGCTCCTCGGGGCGTGGATCGGCGTGCTCGCCGGCGACCCGCTGGCGCACGCCTACCTCGTCCTCTGCGGGCTGGCGTGACCCGTTCGGGCGTTCCCCCAACTGGGAACTCGCCGAGATCCTGCGGCGCCCCGACACTGAACCCGACCACCGCTCACGAGCGAAAGCGACAGCGAACACCATGACCAAGACGATCGTCGGCCTGGACTTCGGCCACGGCGTGATCCGCGGCGCGGAGGTGATGCCGGAGCACGGACGCCAGCCCGCGACCCTCCTGCGCTACCAGGAGATCCCGGTCCCGCTGGACGCCATCCGCGAGGGCGTGGTCGTCGACGAGGAGGCCGTCGCCGCCGCCCTCGAGAACCTGCGCGGCTCCGCCGGCTTCGGCACCCGTCGCGCGGTCATCGGGATCGGCGGCCAGCAGGTGCTGATCCGCGAGCTGATCATGCCGGCGATGTCGCCCCAGGCGCTCCGCGATGCGCTGCCGTTCAAGGCGCAGGAGCTGCTGCCGCTGCCCGTCGAGGACGCGGTGCTCGACTACTACCCGGTGGAGGAGGTCGAGGACGCCGACGGCGCGTCGCTCCGCGGCCTGCTCGTCGCCGCGACCAAGCAGTCGGTCGTCGCCAACATCCGCGCCGTGAAGCGCGCCGGGTTCAAGGTGGTCGACGTCGACCTCATCCCCTTCGCGGTCGTCCGCGCGCAGCCGAAGGCGACCCGGCAGGGCGTGCAGCTCTTCGTGCACGTCGGCGCGACGTCGACGAGCGTCGTCGTCACCGACTCCGGCGTGCCGCAGTTCGTCCGCCTGCTGCCCAACGGCGGCCACGACCTCACCACGGCCCTCATCAACCAGCTCGGGCTGCGGGCGGACCGCGCGGACGACATGAAGCGCCGCTACGGCATCACCGCGGACCCGACCGACCTCCAGTCCGACTTCGTCGCCCGGGTCAACGCCGAGGGCGCCCGCGACATCGTGCAGGCGGCCCGCACCACCGTCGCGTTCTTCGAGAACGCCCGGCAGGAGGCCGGCACGTCCGTCACCGACGTGGTGCTCTCGGGCGGCGGATCGCAGCTGCGCGGGCTCGCGGAGGAGATCGCCTCCGCCACGGGGCTGCCGGTCGCGACCGGTCGCGGCGATGCGGGCATCCGCATCGGGCCGCGCGTCGACGAGGTCGCGATGCTCTCCGCCGGAGTCGTCCCCGCGGTCGCCGTGGGTCTCGCGCTGCGGGGTGCGGCATGAGCGCCCCCGCCACGAGCGCCTTCGCGCGCCTCCGCCAGCCGATCGGCGGTGCGAAGCCGCGCACCGGACAGCGGGTCGGCGGCACGCCGCAGGTGTCCCTGCTCCCGAACGAGGTCCGCGCAGCCGGTGCCGTCGCCGCTCATCGCCGCAAGCTGGTCGCCGTCGTCGTGATCGCCGCGATCGCAGCGGCCGGTGTCGTCGCCGTCTCGCATCAGCACGCGACCGCCGCTCAGCAGCGACTGGCCGTCCAGCAGACGCAGTCGCAGGCGCTCACCGCGCAGATCGGCAAGTTCAAGGACATCCGCCAGCTCGAGGCGCAGATCGCCCTCGGCAGGGCGGCGGTGAAGGTCGGCAGCTCGACGCTGATCGACTGGCAGGCGCAGATCGACGCGATCGAGTCCGCGATGCCGGCCTCCTACACCGTGACGGACATCAGCGCGAACGGCGCGACGCCGCTCGCCGCCTACCCGCAGTCCACGAACCTCCTCGAGCCGACCCGCGTCGCGACGATCACCATGAAGGTGACCGCGCCCTCGTTCGGCGAGGAGTTCTCGGGGTGGATGCGCGACCTGCGCGCCATCCCGGCGTACGCGGACGCGACCGCCGACACGACCTTCGACACCACCACCGGTCGCTACACGGTGGCGCTGACGGTGCACCTCTCTCCGAAGGCCGTCTCGGCCCGCTCCTGGACGGACCCGCGATGAACCCCTCCCGCATCTGGACCCTCGGCGCGATCGTCGCCGTCGTCGCGATCCTCGGCGCCGCGTTCGGGCTCGGCGTGCAGCCGTCGCTCGCGGCGGCGTCCGCCGCGGACGCCTCGGCGCAGCAGGTGCAGCAGACGAACACCGCCACGCAGGCCGAGATCGGCCGTCTCTCGCGCTCGGCCGCGAAGCAGTCCGAGCTCGACCAGCAGAACGCCTTCGTCGGCCGCGCGGTGACGGGGTCCCTGCGCTGGAACACCTTCTCGACGCAGATCCGCGACACCGCTGCGCAGGACGGCGTCAAGATCGTCTCCCTCGGCACCGGCGACCCGACCGACTACGTCGCGCCCGTCGCGGCGTCCCCGGCCGGCGGCGCCGCAGCGCCCGCCCCGACGGCGTCGGCCACGCCCTCACCGGGCACGACGCCCGTCGCGGCGCCCGTGCTGGACCCGGCGCAGACCGGCCTCTTCGGCAAGACGGACCCGCTCATCAGCGGCGCGAACCTCGTGGTCATCCCGGTGACCGTCTCCGTGTCCGGCAGCGAGGAGTCGAGCATCGCCTTCGCGCAGGACGTGCAGCGCATGACCCGCCTCTTCGCCGTGAACAACGTGACCTACACGAAGGGCACGGACAGCGGCGACCCGCCCACGACGACGATCAGCGGCACGATCTACGCCCTGCGCGGCTGATCCGCCCCACCGCTCCGCTCCATGGGGGCGGGCGCGCACCCGCCCGTCCCGCCCGTCATCAGGAGCCCTCGTGCGCACTCGGCGATCACTCGCGTCCGTCACCGCCTTCGTGGCGGGTGCGGTCCTCGTCGCGACCCTCGCGCCGCCCGCGCTCGCCGAGCAGCGGGGAGAGACGCTGCGCCTCGTCGCCCGCGTCGCCGCCGGCGCGTCGACGCCGGCCCTGCAGGACTCGGTGCGCGGGGTGGACGTCCGCGGCGTGACGCGGCTCGGCCACGGGATCGCCGTGGTCACCGTCGAGGCGACCGACGCCCACCAGGCGGCGGCGGCCCTGAACGCGTCGCCCGCCGTCGCGGGCGCGGCACCGGACCGGCGCTTCACCACCGCCGGCGCGAAGGCGCCCGGCACGACGCTCGACACGTACTTCCCGCAGCAGTGGGACCTCTGGGACGCGGCGTCGAAGGCCCGCGCGGGCGGGTACGGCGTCGACGCGCCCCGCGCCTGGACCAGGACGCGGGGCAGCCGCGACGTGGTCGTGGCCGTGCTCGACACCGGCATCACGCCGCACCCGGATCTCGCCGGCGCCGCCCTGGCGCCCGGCTACGACTTCGTGTCGCAGACGCCCGGCATCCGCACCGGCGACGGCGACGGGTGGGACCCCGACCCGCGCGACGAGGGCGACGCGTGCACCGAGCTCGACGACCCGTCGAGCTGGCACGGCACGTTCGTGACCGGCGAGATCGCCGCGCAGCGGGGCCGCCTCGGCGTGGCGGGGGAGGCGCCGGGCGTGACGATCGAGCCCGTCCGCGTCCTCGGCGGCTGCGGCGGCACGGAGGCGGACTCGATCGCCGCCGTCGAGTGGGCCTCGGGCGGCGTCGTCGCAGGCGTCCCCGTCAACGCGAACCCCGCCGACGTGATCTCGATGTCGCTCGGGTCGGACGGCGGCGCGTGCTCGAGCGCGCTGCAGACCGCGATCGACGACGCGACCCGTCGCGGCTCGATCGTGGTGGCGGCGGCCGGCAACGACGGGCGGAGCGTCGCCGACACCTCCCCGGCCAACTGCGCGGGCGTCGTCAGCGTGGTCGCCACGACCCGCTCCGGCGCGCTGGCGGACTACTCGAACCGCGGCGACGCGCGGCTGTCGCCGACGATCGCGGCGCCCGGAGGCTCGGCGGGCGCGCCGATCATCGGCGACACCTGGACCTCGACCGGCGCGTTCTCGGCGCCGGGGAACCGGGGCGCGATCGGCGCCGAGGCCGGCACGAGCATGGCGACCCCGCGCGTCTCCGCGGCGATCGCGCTGCTGCTCTCGGTCCACCCCGGCCTCGGGGCGGGGGAGGTGCGCCGGCGGCTCGCGGCCACGGCCACCCGCTTCCCGGCGGGCTCGAGCTGCGACCGCACGCGGTGCGGCGCCGGGATCGTGAACGCGGGCGACCTCGTGGGCGCGAAGCGCGTCCTGGTCCACGCGACGTCGACGAAGGCGGTCGGCACGGCCCGTGCGGGCCACCGGCTCACCGCTCGCGTCGGCACCTGGCGTCCTGCCGCGCAGCACGTCCGCTACCGCTGGCTGCGGGACGGGAAGCCGATCGCGAAGGCGACCGGGCGCAGCTACCGCCTCAGGACGAAGGACGCCGGGCACCGCATCGCCGTTCGCGTGCTGGTGCAGCGGGCGGGCGCGACGAACTCCGCCGCCACCAGCGCCGTGCGCCGCGTCCAGCGCTGAACGCCTCCCGTAGGCTCTCCGGGCCACGACGAGAGGACCCCCGACATGGCTGATCCGAACCGTCCAGAGGACGACGCGGCGGACGACGCCCGTCGCCCGGCCGCGGTCGCCGCCGACGGGCCCGCGGCCACCACGCCGTACAAGCCCGCCCGCGCCGACGACGAGCCGCGGACGGAGCGCCTGCCCGCCGATCGCGACGACGACGTGCGCACCGAGCGGCTCGCGGCCGACCGGGACGACGCGCGGACCGAGGTCGTCGAGCCCGCAGCCGCCACCGCGGTGCACCCGCACGCCGATGCGCCTGCGGCGCCGCCCGCGCAGCGGCCGCTGCCCACGACGGAGGAGGGCTCCGCACCGCCCCCGCCCCGCAAGAAGGGGAACCGGCTGGTCGCGACGGCCTGGGTCCTGCTGGCCGCCGGGCTCTTCCAGGCGGTCTTCTTCGGCGCGAACGCGCTCGTCGCGCTCGTCTTCGGCGGCACCGCCGCGGTCCTTCCACAGGTGCAGTCGGTCGCGGGCACCTCGCTCGCCTGGCTGCCTGTGCTGCTGTTCTTCCTGCTCTTCGAGCTGACGGTGCTGCTGATCAACCGCGCCGGCCGGGTCGCCTACGTGCTCGCCAGCCTGATCGTGGGCGCGATCGTCTACGTGCTGACGGTGGTGCTGTTCTCGGTCCTGGTGCGCCACACCCTCGGCGACGCCAACACGCTCGCGCAGACCTTCCTCAACTGGGAGTTCATCCTGGTCGGCCTGGTCGCCCGCGAGGTGATGCTCTGGACCGGGCTCGCGATCGGCTCGCGCGGCATCCGCGTGCGCCGCCGGTACCGGGAGGCGCGGCGCAGCTACGAGCAGGAGGTCGGCGACGTCCGCAGCTGACGCGCGAGCGGGCGCCGGCATCGCGGTGTTCGTCGGCCTCGGCTGGATCGCGACGGTGGTGGCCGCCAACGGGCTCGTCAGCCTGGGCAGCGGCCTCGAGGTCGTGCCCGTCCGCGCCGCCGGTCCGCTCGCCGAGCCGGCCGGCGTCGTCGTGGCGGCCCTCGCGATCGCGGTCCGGTCGGCGCGCTCGACGGCGCGCAGCACGCTCCTGCCGCTCGAGACGGCGCTGATCGCCGCGGTCGCGCTGATCCTCGTGCCCGGCGCGGTCGCGCTGGCCACGGGCGGCGCGGGCGCGGGGCTCGTGACGCTCGGCCGGTCGGCGACCTCGGTCTTCACGCTGACCGACGTCGTGCTGGCCGCGCTGGCGGGGCTGGTGGTCCTCCTGGTGGTCCGCGCCCGCGGCGCCGGCGCCGGCCGCCCCCGCTGGCCGTGGGAGGACGACGAGCAGCCCTGACGGGCGCGCGCGGCGGCCCGGGTGTGTTTGATCCCTCTCCCGAGTGCGGCTATCATCTTGCGGGTGTGTGCCGCTCTCCGGCGCACAGCACGTTCCGCGGAGGACCCGGTGATGCCGGGTCCGACACCACCGTCGGGACCATCGCGGATGTCCGACATCCGCATCGACCGTCCGGCACCGGCATGCGGTGCAGGTCGCCCCGCACGGGGCGGCGTCGGAGACAGAGCCCGCCCTGACGGCGGCGCACAACAGAGAAACCGCCTTCGAGGCGGCGAGGAGTCAGCAGAGTGCCCACCATCCAGCAGCTGGTCCGCAAGGGCCGCACGCCCAAGGTCGTCAAGACCAAGGCGCCTGCGCTGAAGGCGAACCCGCAGCAGCGCGGCGTCTGCACCCGCGTCTACACCACGACGCCGAAGAAGCCGAACTCCGCCCTCCGCAAGGTCGCGCGCGTGAAGCTCTCCAACGGCACCGAGGTGACCGCCTACATCCCCGGCGAGGGCCACAACCTCCAGGAGCACTCGATGGTGCTCGTGCGCGGCGGTCGTGTGAAGGACCTCCCCGGCGTCCGCTACAAGATCGTCCGCGGCGCCCTGGACACCCAGGCCGTGAAGAACCGCAAGCAGGCCCGCAGCCGCTACGGCGCGAAGATGGAGAAGAAGTAATGCCCCGCAAGGGTCCCGCCCCGAAGCGTCCCGTCGTCGCCGACCCGGTCTACCAGGCCCCGGTCGTCAGCCAGCTCGTCAACAAGATCCTCGTCGACGGCAAGAAGGGCCTCTCCGAGCGCATCGTCTACGGCGCGCTCGAGAACGTCGCCGCCAAGAACGGTCAGGACGCGGTCGCCACGCTGAAGAAGGCGCTCGACAACGTGCGCCCGACCATCGAGGTCAAGAGTCGCCGCGTCGGCGGCTCGACCTACCAGGTCCCGATCGAGGTCAAGCCGCACCGCGCGAACACGCTCGCGCTGCGCTGGCTGACCACGTACGCGAAGGCCCGTCGCGAGAAGTCGATGACCGAGCGCCTCACGAACGAGATCCTCGACGCGTCGAACGGCCTCGGCGCCGCGGTCAAGCGCCGCGAGGACACGCACAAGATGGCCGAGTCGAACCGCGCCTTCGCCCACTACCGCTGGTAGCCCCGGGCTCGTCCAGCTCCACCGCGGCCGCGGATCCCGTGCTCAACGGGGTCCGCGGCCTCGGGCATGAAACGGGCTCCTCGCGCGTTTCCCTCAAGGCAGCGAGCCTGTAGGGCTCACCGAAATCTTCGAAAGGTTCCCCCGTGGCAGTCGCCCAGGACGTCCTCACCGACCTGAACAAGGTCCGCAACATCGGCATCATGGCGCACATCGACGCCGGCAAGACCACGACGACCGAGCGCATCCTCTTCTACACCGGCATCACCCACAAGATCGGCGAGGTGCACGACGGCGCCGCGACGATGGACTGGATGGCGCAGGAGCAGGAGCGCGGCATCACCATCACGTCCGCCGCGACGACGTGCTTCTGGAACAACAACCAGATCAACATCATCGACACCCCCGGCCACGTCGACTTCACGGTCGAGGTCGAGCGGTCCCTCCGCGTCCTCGACGGCGCCGTCGCCGTCTTCGACGGCAAGGAGGGCGTCGAGCCCCAGTCCGAGACCGTCTGGCGCCAGGCCGACAAGTACAACGTCCCGCGCATCTGCTTCGTCAACAAGATGGACAAGCTCGGCGCGGACTTCTACTTCACCGTCGACACGATCGTGAACCGTCTCGGTGCGAAGCCGCTGGTCATCCAGCTGCCGATCGGCTCCGAGAGCACCTTCGAGGGCGTCGTCGACCTGGTCGAGATGCGCGCGCTCACGTGGCGCGGCGACGCCAAGGGCGACGTGCAGATGGGCGCCAAGTACGCGATCGAGGAGATCCCGGCCGACCTGGTCGAGCGGGCCAACGAGTACCGCGCCACGCTGCTCGAGACCGTCGCCGAGACCGACGACGCGCTGCTCGAGAAGTACTTCGGCGGCGAGGAGCTGACGGTCGCCGAGATCAAGGGCGCGATCCGAAAGCTCACGGTCAACAGCGAGATCTACCCGGTCCTCTGCGGCTCCGCGTTCAAGAACCGCGGCGTGCAGCCGATGCTCGACGCGGTCGTGGACTACCTGCCCAGCCCGCTCGACGTGCCCGCCATCGAGGCGCACGACCCGCGCGACGAGGAGAAGGTGATCCTGCGTCACGCCGACGCGTCGGAGCCGTTCTCCGCGCTCGCCTTCAAGGTCGCGGTGCACCCGTTCTTCGGCCGCCTCACCTACGTCCGGGTCTACTCCGGCCACATCGAGGGCGGCAGCCAGGTCATCAACTCGACCAAGGGCAAGAAGGAGCGCATCGGGAAGATCTTCCAGATGCACTCCAACAAGGAGAACCCCGTCGACGGCGTCTCGGCCGGCCACATCTACGCGGTCATCGGCCTGAAGGACACCACCACCGGTGACACCCTGTCCGACCCGCAGGACCAGGTCGTCCTCGAGTCGATGACCTTCCCCGAGCCCGTCATCGAGGTCGCGATCGAGCCCAAGACCAAGGCGGACCAGGACAAGCTCGGCACGGCGATCCAGAAGCTCGCCGAGGAGGACCCGACCTTCCGCACCGAGCAGAACCGCGAGACCGGCCAGACCATCATCAAGGGGATGGGCGAGCTCCACCTCGACATCCTGGTCGACCGCATGAAGCGCGAGTTCAACGTCGAGGCGAACGTCGGCAAGCCCCAGGTGGCCTACCGCGAGACGATCAAGAAGACGGTCGAGCGCTACGACTACACCCACAAGAAGCAGACCGGTGGCTCCGGTCAGTTCGCGAAGGTGCAGATCGCGCTCGAGCCCCTCGAGGTCACGGCGGAGACGACGTACGAGTTCGAGAACAAGGTCACCGGTGGCCGCATCCCGCGCGAGTACATTCCCTCGGTCGACGCGGGCATCCAGGACGCGATGCAGGTCGGCGTGCTCGCCGGCTACCCGATGGTCGGCGTGAAGGCGTCGCTGCTCGACGGCGGCTACCACGAGGTCGACTCGTCCGAGATGGCGTTCAAGATCGCCGGTTCCATGGCGTTCAAGGAGGCGGCCCGCAAGGCTTCCCCCGCGCTGCTCGAGCCGGTCATGGCCGTCGAGGTCCGCACCCCGCAGGAGTACATGGGCGACGTCATCGGCGACCTGAACTCCCGTCGAGGCCAGATCGAGTCGATGGAGGACGCCTCCGGCGTCAAGGTCGTCACGGCCCGGGTCCCGCTGTCCGAGATGTTCGGCTACGTCGGCGACCTCCGCAGCAAGACCTCCGGTCGCGCCGTCTACTCGATGCAGTTCGGCAGCTACGCCGAGGTGCCTCGGAACGTCGCCGACGAGATCATCCAGAAGAACAAGGCCGAGTAGTCCGGTCGAGGGACGGGAGGCGCGGTTCCGGCCGCTCCTCCCGCCCCGTCCGAGCGCGCTGCCGCGCCCGCCGCGACCGACCTGCGCACGCGGGCGGCCGGCACACGTTTGTCACAAACCGAAACAGATCCGGGTATCCTCGTCCGGTCGAAACCGCGCACACCCGCGCCCTCTCGACCGAGGTAGGACACCTCGACCAACAGTCCTGAGGAGGGCATCAGTGGCCAAGGCCAAGTTCGAGCGCACCAAGCCGCACGTGAACATCGGAACGATCGGGCACGTCGACCACGGCAAGACGACGCTCACCGCAGCCATCACCAAGGTGCTGCACGACAAGTACCCCGCCCTGAACACGGCGAGCGCGTTCGACCAGATCGACAACGCTCCCGAGGAGCGTCAGCGCGGCATCACGATCAACATCTCGCACGTCGAGTACCAGACCGAGAAGCGCCACTACGCGCACGTGGACGCCCCGGGCCACGCGGACTACATCAAGAACATGATCACGGGTGCGGCCCAGATGGACGGCGCGATCCTCGTGGTCTCCGCCACCGACGGCCCCATGCCCCAGACGCGTGAGCACGTGCTGCTCGCCCGCCAGGTCGGCGTGCCCTACATCGTGGTCGCGCTGAACAAGTCCGACGTCGTCGACGACGAGGAGATCCTGGAGCTCGTCGAGCTCGAGGTCCGCGAGCTGCTGTCGAGCCAGGAGTTCGACGGCGACAACGCGCCGATCGTCCGCGTCTCCGCGCTGCAGGCGCTCGAGGGCGACGAGAAGTGGGGCGCCACGGTCGCCGACCTGATGGACAAGGTCGACGAGTTCGTGCCGGAGCCCGAGCGCGACGTCGACCGTCCGTTCCTGATGCCGATCGAGGACGTCTTCACGATCACCGGTCGTGGCACCGTCATCACCGGTCGCGTCGAGCGCGGTGTCCTCAAGGTCAACACCGAGGTCGAGATCGTCGGCATCAAGCCGACGAGCATCAAGACCACGGTCACCGGCGTCGAGATGTTCCGCAAGCTGCTCGACGAGGCCCGCGCGGGCGAGAACGTCGGCCTGCTGCTGCGCGGCACGAAGCGCGAGGAGGTCGAGCGCGGCCAGGTCGTGGTCAAGCCCGGCTCGGTCACGCCGCACACGAACTTCGAGGCGAACGCGTACATCCTGTCCAAGGACGAGGGCGGGCGTCACAACCCGTTCTACGCGAACTACCGCCCGCAGTTCTACTTCCGCACCACCGACGTCACCGGCGTCATCTCCCTGCCCGAGGGCACCGAGATGGTCATGCCCGGTGACACCACCGAGATGACGGTCGAGCTGATCCAGCCGATCGCCATGGAGGAGGGTCTGCGCTTCGCGATCCGCGAGGGCGGCCGCACCGTCGGTGCCGGCACGGTGACGAAGATCATCAAGTAGCTTCCGCTGCTGCCAGAAGGGCCCGGTCCGCGAGGACCGGGCCCTTCTGTGTTCATCGCCGCGCCGCCGCGGCTGTGCCCTGCCGGGCCCTGAACCCGCCGCGTCCGCGCATGTCGGGCAGGTTCCACTGGTCGGTCCGGAACTCCGGGCGGCTGCGCGCGGTACTGCACGGGCGTGGGCGGCGCACCCGGCACCGGCACGGGGTCCGCTGCGGCGGGAGCGCGCCACCTACAGTGGTCCGGTCATGCCTGCTCCGGTCCCGTCCCCGTTCGTCCCCGAGTCGACCCATCCGGTCCCGCTCGCCGACCTCGTCGCCCGCTTCGACCTCGCGGGCGACCCCCGCGACGTCGCCGTGAGCGGCATCAGCCTCAGCACCGCGGCCGTCCGCCCCGGTCACCTCTTCATCGCGCTGCAGGGGGTGCGCAGCCACGGTGCGGACTTCGTCGCCGACGCGCTGACCCGCGGCGCCGTCGCCGTGCTGACGGACCCCGCGCACGGCGAGCTCGCCGTCGAGGTGCCCGTGCTCACGACGCCCGAGCCGCGCGTGCTGCTCGGCGAGCTCGCGGCCGAGGTCTACGGCACGCGGGAGCACCACCCGCTGCTGCTCGGCGTCACCGGGACCAACGGCAAGACCTCCACCAGCCACTTCCTCGCGGGGCTGCTCGACCTGCTCGAGGTGCCGAACGGCCTCAGCTCGACCGCCGAGCGACGCGTGGGCCAGGAGCGCCGCGTCGCCGGGCTCACGACGCCGGAGGCGACGGAGCTGCACGCGCTGATCGCGCGCATGGAGGAGACGGGCGTCGAGGCCGCCGCCATCGAGGTGAGCGCGCAGGGCCTGTCGCGGCACCGGCTGGACGGCATCGTGTTCGACGTCGCCGGGTTCACGAACCTCAGCCACGACCACCTCGACGACTACGCGGACATGGAGGAGTACTACGCCGCGAAGGCCGTGCTGTTCCAGCCGGACCGCTCGCGCCGCGCCGTGGTGTCGCTCGACACGGCGTGGGGCGCGCGGGTGCTGACCGACGCCGGCGTGCCGACCGTCTCCATCGCCCTCGCCGGCGGCGAGGCCGCGGACTGGACCGTCACCGTGACCGAGGAGACGCAGGCGCACACCGCGTTCGTGCTCGAGGGGCCGGAGGGTCGACGGATCGCGACCCGCATCCCGGTGCTCGGTGCGCACATGGCCGCCAACGCCGGCCTCGCCGTCGTGATGCTGCTCGAGGCGGGCTACGCCTTCGAGCGGCTGCAGCGGGTGCTCGAGGGGCCGCAGGGGATGGCGGCGACGCTGCCCGGCCGCACCGAGCTGGTGTCCGGCCCGGGCGCACCGGCGGTCTACGTCGACTTCGGGCACTCCCCCCACGCCTTCCAGGAGACCCTCGCGGCCGTGCGGGCGGTGACGCCGGGCAAGGTGATCATGCTGTTCGGCGCGGACGGCGACCGCGACACGACCAAGCGCCCCGACATGGCCCGTGCGGCGGTCGCGGGCAGCGACGTCCTGGTCGTCACCGACCACCATCCGCGCTTCGAGGACCCGGCGAGCATCCGCGCGACGCTCGTCGCCGCGGCGCGCGAGGCGGCGCCGGACCACCCCGTCCACGAGGAGGGGCAGCCCGAGCGCGCGATCCGGCTCGCGGTGTCCCTCGCCGAGCCGGGCGACGCGATCCTCTGGGCCGGTCCCGGGCACCAGAACTACCGCGACATCCGCGGTGTGCGCACGGACTACTCCGCGAGGCGCGAGGCGCGGGCCGCGCTGCAGGAGGCGGGCTACCAGGCCGCGCCCTCCCACGACCTCGCGTCCTGAGCGGCGTCCTCAGGGTCCTCTTGGCGTCCGCCGCACCGCTCGACAGCAGCGCCGCCTAGCTTCGCTCCCGGACAGTCCGAGGAGCACCCGGGCCGCCTGCACCCCGATCCGATGGGCAGTCGGATCGACCGGAGGGGTTGCGCGGCCCGTCCCGGACCGGGTGGACGGGGAGGAGAGGGCTCGGCGGCCCTCTCCTCCTCCACGTCCACCGAGCGTCGGCTGCGCGCCGTCCGACGCCCAGCCGAGCGTCCGTACGCTTCCGCAGCGTGACCGACGCCCCCGTCCAGCAGGCCCCCGGCCCGCGCAGAACGAAGCTCCGCAAGAGCAACCCGCTCGGCAAGGGGTACCACCGCG
Source organism: Amnibacterium soli (assembly GCF_039544415.1). Taxonomy (NCBI): domain Bacteria; kingdom Bacillati; phylum Actinomycetota; class Actinomycetes; order Micrococcales; family Microbacteriaceae; genus Amnibacterium; species Amnibacterium soli. Next base: position 387,251 of record NZ_BAABLP010000004.1, read on the forward strand.
TCCGCGCCGGCAGCGGCTTCAGCTACCGGGCGCCGGACGGGTCGACGGTGAAGGATCCGCAGCTGCGGCAGCGGTTCGAGGCGATGGGCATCCCGCCCGCGTGGACCGACGTGTGGATCGCGCCCTACGAGAACGGGCACATCCAGGCGATCGGGTACGACCAGGCGAACCGGAAGCAGTACATCTACCACCCGACCTGGCGCGAGCGGAACGACAAGCGCAAGTTCGAGCGCATGCTGCTGCTCGCCGAGGCGCTGCCCGGCGCCCGCGGCACCGTGCGCCGGCACCTCCGCGACCCCGAGCACCCGCGACGCCGCGTGCTGGCCGCCGCGTTCCGCATGCTCGACCTCGGCGGCCTCCGCATCGGCTCCTCCATCTACGAGGAGGAGAACGGCAGCTACGGGCTCACGACCCTGCACGGCGAGCACGTGACCATCGACGGCGACGAGGTGCACCTGCGCTTCCCGGCGAAGAGCCACAAGACCTGGGACTCGACGATGCGCGACCACGACCTGGCCGTCCTGCTCACCGAGCTGAAGGCCCGCGGCGACGACGAGCGCCTGCTGGCCTACGAGCGCGCGGGGGAGTGGCACGGGATCACCCCGGCGGACGTGAACGACTACGTGCGCAAGCGGCTGCACGGCAAGTTCTCCGCGAAGGACTTCCGCACGCTCCGCGGCACCGTGTCCGCCGCGGTGAGCCTCGCGAAGCACGGGCCCGAGGAGAAGAAGGGCACGCAGAAGCGGGCGATCGCGGACGCGATGCGCGCCGCGGCCGAGGACCTCTCGAACACCCCGACGGTCGCCAAGGCGAGCTACGTGGACCCGCGGCTCGTCGACCGGTACCGGGCCGGCGAGACGATCGACCCCGCGCGCACGTCGTCGGCGGAGGCGGAGGTCCGGGCGCTGCTGTTCGAGTCCCCGAACGAGCCGATCGCCCAGCCGGACGGCGTCCCGGAACCGGCCGCCGAGGCGGCGGCCGAGCTCGAGGTCGGCGAGCCCGGCGCCGAGGAGGAGGCCGCCGTCACGACCCCGTAGCAGCGCGGAAACACGGCGCCGCTACCGTCCGGGCATGGACCTGGAGTCGTTCGTCGCGGGGATGCCGAAGACCGAGCTGCACGTGCACCTCGAGGGCACGCTCGAGCGGGACCTGCTGATGCGGCTCGCGGCGGAGAACGGGGTCGACGTGCCCCTGCCCGAGGGCGGGTTCACCGACCTGACGAGCTTCCTGGCGCAGTACTACCCGGCGATGCGGGCCCTGGTCACGGAGGACGACTTCTTCGAGCTCGCCTGGGCCTACCTCCTGCGCGCCGCCGAGCAGTCCGTGGTGCACGCGGAGCTGTTCTTCGACCCGCAGGCGCACACGGGCCGCGGCGTGCCCTTCCCGGACGTGATCGGCGGCTACCGGCGGGCGATCGAGAAGGCGCAGCGCGAGCTGGGCGTGCACGCGGACCTGATCCTCTGCTTCCTGCGCGACCTGAGCGCGGAGCACGCGATGTCGACGCTGATGGAGGCGCTGCCGTACAAGGCGTGGATCGTGGGCGTCGGCCTCGACTCCGACGAGCGCGGCAACCCGCCCGCCAAGTTCGCCGCGGTGTTCGCGCGGGCGCGGGAGGAGGGCTTCCTGCTGACGATGCACTGCGACATCGACCAGCCCGGCTCCATCGAGCACATCCGCTCGGCCCTGCTCGACATCGCGGTGGACCGCATCGACCACGGCACGAACATCGTCGAGGACCCCGCGCTGGTCGACCTCGTCCGCGAGCGCGGCATCGGCCTGACCTGCTGCCCGATCTCGAACGGGTTCGTCACGGACGACATGAAGGCGGCGGAGATCGTCCAGCTGCTGCGCGCCGGGGTGAAGGTGACGGTGAGCTCCGACGACCCCGCGTACTTCGGCGGCTACGTCACCGAGAACCTCCTGGCGCTGGCCCGCGCGGGCGACCTGAGCGAGGCGGACCTGGTCCAGCTGCAGCGCAACGCCCTCGAGGTGTCCTGGCTCGCGCCGTTCCGCCGCGACCGCCTGCTCGCCGGGCTGGAGGCGTACGCGGCGGACGCCGCCGCTGCAGCGCCCTAGCCTGAGGCGGTGCGACCGACCGTCAAGGACGTCGCGGCGCTGGCGCTCGTGTCGCCGAAGACCGTGTCCAACGTGCTCGGCGGCTCCGTGCCCGTCGCGCCGGACACCCGCTCGCGCGTCGAGGCCGCCATCGAGCGGCTCGGCTACGTGCCGAACCTCGCGGCGCGGGGGCTGCGGTCCGGGCGCACCGGCATCGTCGCGCTCGTCATGCCCGACCTGCGGGCGCCGTTCTCGGCGGAGGTGTCGCAGCACTTCGTCGAGCTGGCGCACCGCCGGGGCCTCGCGGTGCAGATCGAGCAGTCGTGGGACGACCTCGACCGCACGCGCGAGCTGATGGCCCAGGCGCGGCGCCACCTCGTCGACGGCGTCGTGATGAACCCGACCACGGCCGAGGAGCGGGACGTCGTGCTGACGGGCGGCGGCGGCTCGGTGCCCCTCGTGATGCTGGGCGAGGTGCTGCAGGACGACGTCGACCAGGTGTGGGTCGACAGCGTCGCCGCTGCGGCGCGCATGACGCGGTTCCTCCTGGCCCTCGGGCACCGCCGCATCGCGATGCTCGGCGTGCCGGGGCCCGACGTGGACACCGCCACCGGCGCGCAGCGGCGGGAGGGCTACCGGCGGGCGCTCGCGGAGGCGGGGCTGCCCGTCGATCCCGCCCTCGAGGTCGCCTGCCGCACCTGGCGCCCGGCCGGCGGGTTCGCGGCGATGGAGGAGCTGCTCGACCGCGGCGCGCGCCCGGACGCCGTGTTCTGCGCCACCGACTCCATCGCGATCGGCGCGCTGTCCGCGCTGTGGGGCCGCGGCATCCGGGCGCCCGAGGACGTCTCGGTCGCCGGGTTCGACGACATCGACGAGGCCGCCTTCGCGGCGCCTCCGCTCACCACCGTCCGCTTCGACAAGCGGGCGTACGCGGAGGCCGCGCTCGAGCACCTGGTGTCGCGGATCGACGGCTCCGACGAGCCGCCGACCCGCATCGAGGTGGCGGTCGAGATCGTGGAGCGCGCCAGCACGCGGCGGAGCACCGGGCGCTGAGCGCCGCGACGAGGAGGAGGACGCGATGACGGATCGGCACGCGAAGGTCGTGGAGTGGCAGGACCCGGCGCCCCTCGCGGCCGCCCTGCCGGCGATGAGCGGCCTCGAGTTCCTGCGGGCGATCGTGCGCGGCGAGCTGCCGCAGCCGCCGATCATGGCGACCATGGGCTGCGAGGCCGTCCTCGCGGAGCCCGGGCACGTCGAGTTCCGCTGCGTGCCGGACGGCTCCCACTTCAACCCCCTCGGCACCGTCCACGGCGGGTACGCCTGCACCGTGCTCGACAGCGCCGCGGCGTGCGCGGGCCAGACGGTGCTGCCGGCGGGCTCGGGCTACACGTCCATCGACCTCGAGGTGCGCTACCTGCGGCCGGTGCTCCCCGCGGGCGGGCCGTTCACCGCGGTCGGCCGCGTGGTGAAGCCGGGCCGGCGGGTGGTGTTCACGGAGGCCGAGCTGCGCGACGCGGCCGGCGCGGTGGTGGCCACGGCCACCTCGTCGCTGCTCGTGCTGCCGCTGCCGCCCCGCGGGGACTGACGACACGCCATGAGCGCTCACCCGGGCACTTGACGCGCGGTTCCAACGATGTAATCGTGAGCAGGCCACACCGACGTGCGCACGAAGGGGAGCCCCAGGATCGTGTCGAAAGCCCTGATCACCGTCTCGACCGGAGCGCGCATCGGCGCCATCGACCCGCGGGTGTACGGCTCGTTCGTCGAGCACCTCGGCCGCTGCGTCTACGACGGCATCTACGAGCCGCAGCACCCGACCGCGGACGAGCAGGGCTTCCGGGAGGACGTGCTCGCCCTGGTGCGCGAGCTCGGGGTCACGACCGTGCGCTACCCGGGCGGCAACTTCGTCTCGGGCTACCGCTGGGAGGACGGCGTCGGTCCCCGTGAGCAGCGGCCGGTCCGCCGCGATCTGGCCTGGCACTCCACGGAGACCAACGAGGTCGGCCTGCACGAGTTCGCGCACTGGAACCGGAAGGCCGGCAGCGAGCCGATGCTCGCGCTGAACCTCGGCACCCGCGGCGAGCTCGAGGCGCTCGACCTCGTCGAGTACACGAACCTGCCCGCCGGCTCCGCCCTGTCCGACCAGCGCGTCGCGAACGGCGCCCAGGAGGGCTTCGGGGTGCGCATGTGGTGCCTCGGCAACGAGATGGACGGGCCGTGGCAGCTCGGCCACCGCGATGCGGTCGACTACGGCAAGCTCGCGAGCCGCACCGCGAAGGCCCTGCGGCAGCTGCAGCCGGACCTCGAGCTGGTCGTCTGCGGCAGCTCCGGCGCGGCGATGCCGACCTTCGGCACCTGGGAGCGCCAGGTGCTCGAGCAGTCGTACGACGACGTCGACTTCATCTCGGCCCACGCGTACTACGAGCCGCACGACGGCGACGTGGACAGCTTCCTCGCCTCCGCGGTCGACATGGACCGGTTCATCGACGTCGTCGCGGCGACCGCCGACCACGTGAAGGCCGAGAAGCGCAGCGACAAGACGATCTTCATCTCGTTCGACGAGTGGAACGTCTGGTACCTGAGCCGGTACGAGGACGTCGACAAGATCACCGGCGACGACGACTGGCCGAAGGCGCCCCGCCTGCTCGAGGACGTCTACACGGTGACCGACGCGGTGGTCGTCGGCAGCCTGCTCATCTCGCTGCTGAAGCACGCCGACCGCGTGAAGTCCGCCAGCCTCGCCCAGCTCGTGAACGTGATCGCGCCGATCATGACCGAGCCCGGCGGGTCGGCCTGGCGGCAGACGACCTTCCACCCGTTCGCCATCACCGCCCGCCTCGGGCGCGGCGAGGCGCTGCGGGCGGAGATCGCGGGCCCGACGATCCCCACGAAGCGCTTCGGCGACGTGTCGGCGGTCGACGCGGTCGTGACGCGGGACGCGGAGGCCGGCACCGCCGCCGTCTTCCTCGTGAACCGGTCGCGCACCGAGCCGATCACGGTGTCCGTCGCGCTGCACGGGCTGGGCGGGGTCTCGATCACGGAGACGGCGACGCTCGCGGACGACGACCTCGAGGCCGTCAACACCGCCGCGGAGCCGGACCGCGTCACGCCCTCGCCCAACGACTCGGCGACGGTGTCGGACGGCTCCCTCACCATCACCCTCCCGCCCGTCTCGTGGACGGCGGTCGGGCTGACCGCGGAGGGCTAGGACGCGGCCCCGCGAGGGGGCGAGCAGGCAACGAACGACAAGGAGGTCGTCAGCATGGCCGATTCGATCACCAGGATGCAGCTCACCCGGCGCGGGCTGCTCGGCGCGGGGCTCGCGGCGCTCGCCGTGCCCTCGCTCGCCGCGTGCTCCACCCCGGCGGTGGCGGGGCTCACGGGCGCTGCGCTCGATCCGAAGACGCTCGTCTTCTGGAACCTCTTCGGCGGCGGTGACGGCAGCCGCATGCAGGAGATGGAGGCGGGCTACCGGAGGACCCACGGCGGGGAGGCGTCGCTGCAGGCGACCGTCTTCGCCTGGGGCAACCCGTACTACTCGAAGCTGACGCTCGCGACCGTCGGGAACAAGCCGCCCGACGTCGCGGTGGCGCACCTGACCCGGGCGAAGCTGCTCGCGCAGGGCGGCGTGCTCGACGAGATCACCGACGAGGACCTGTCCTCCGTCGGCCTCTCCGCCTCCGACCTCGACCAGAAGTCGTGGAACACGCAGCGGACCGACGGCCGCAACATCGCCATCCCGCTCGACACGCACCCGTTCGTCATGTTCTTCAACCAGGACGTCTGCGAGAAGGCGGGGCTGGTGGAGAACGGGAAGCTCAAGCCGATCTCCGGGCTGAAGGACTTCGAGGCCGCGCTCGCCGAGGTGAGCAGGGTGACCAAGGGCGGCGCCATCACCTCCGCCAACGTCAACGAGACGGCGACCCCCTGGCGCCTGTTCCAGACGCTCTACAGCCAGTTCAGCGACGTGAAGCCCTACCTGGGCGACGACGGGAAGACGATCACGGTCGACCAGGACGCGGCGAAGGAGGTGCTCGCCACGATCGCGCGCTGGGGCCAGAAGGGCTGGCTGAACAAGGCGCTCGACTACGCCGGCAGCCAGACGCCGATGTTCACCGGCAAGGCGGGCTTCTACCTGCAGGGCGAGTGGGAGATCACGACCGCCCAGTCGATCAAAGGGCTGAAGTTCGGCATGGCGCCCGTGCCGCAGCTCTTCGACAAGCCGGCCAGCCAGGCCGACTCGCACACCTTCGTGCTGCCGAAGAAGGACCGCACGCCCGAGCAGCGCAAGCAGGCGATGGGCTTCATCAAGTCGATGCTCGACCAGAGCTACACCTGGGCGCAGGGCGGCCACGTGCCCGCCTACCTCCCGCTGCGGGACAGCCGGAAGTACAAGGACCTCGAGCCGCAGGCCGACTACGCGGCGGCCGCGGACAACGCGGCGTACGACCCCACCGCCTGGTACTCGGGCTCCGGATCCACGTTCGAGACCATCGTCGGCTCGCAGTTCGCGCTCGTGCAGCAGGGCGCCTCGACGCCCGAGGGTGCGCTGAGGTCGGCGAGCGACCAGCTGCAGACCTACCTGCGCACCCCGTCCCCGCTCTGATCCGCCGACGAACCGGAAGGCCATCGCAATGACGCAAGCCATCTCCGTCCCACCCGCGGGAGTCGCCGCCCGCCGCTCCCGGAGCAACCCGATCGACCGCGGCGGCGGCCGGACCGCGTGGGGCTTCCTCGCCCCGTTCGGCGTCTTCTACGTGCTGTTCCTGCTGGGGCCCGCGGCGATCATGCTGGTCGTCAGCTTCTTCAACAGCTCCACCGTGAAGTCGGGGCTCGGCAGCTTCGCCGGGTTCGGCAACTACGCGGAGATGTTCGGTCGCGCCGACTTCTGGGACGCGATGTGGCACACCGTGCAGTTCACGATCTACACGACGCCGCCGCTCGTGATCCTCGGCTTCGTGCTCGCCGTGCTCACGAACCGCATCGGCCGCGGGCAGTGGTTCTTCCGGCTGGCGTTCTTCCTGCCGTTCGTGCTGCCGTCGGCGACCATCTCGCTCATCTGGCTGTTCATCTTCACGCCGGGCACCGGGCTGTGGGCGCTGGGGGAGCAGCTGATCGGGCTCACCCCCGGGCCGGGCGTGCTCGCGTCGCCGGCGACGGCGATGATCGGCGTCGCGCTGGCCACCGTCTGGTGGACGCTCGGCTTCAACTTCGTGCTCTACCTCGCGGGGCTGCAGGAGATCCCGCGCGAGATCTACGAGGCGGCTGCCGTCGACGGCGCGAGCCAGTGGGAGCAGATCCGCTACATCACGCTGCCGCTGCTGCGCAGGACCACGACCCTCGTGATCCTGCTGCAGATCATCGCGAGCCTGAAGATCTTCGACCAGGTGTACCTGATGACGCAGGGCGGCCCCGGCACCGCGACCCAGGTCGCGCTGCAGCTCGTGACGGGCACCGCGTTCACCGACAACCGGATCGGCGCGGCCTCCGCCGCCTCGACCATCCTCTTCGTCCTGATCGTCGCGATCGCAGTGATCCGGCAGCTCACCGACCGCACGAAGGAGGCGTGAGATGACGACGACGTCCACCACGCGGAAGCCGTCCGCCGTCCGCAACGCGGTCTCGCCGGCCGCGCCGGCACGGGTCGCGACGGCGACGACGACGAAGCGGAGCGACCGCGTGTTCAACGTGGTCGCCCTGGTCGTGCTGGTCGTGCTCGCGGTCCTCTGGCTCGTCCCGAGCCTGTTCGCGCTGAAGACCTCGCTCACCGACAACGGCACGGCGGCGCTCGGCGCAGGACCGATCATCTCCTCGTTCTCGCCGACGCTCCACTCGTTCGCGTCGCTGTTCAACGCGGGGGACATCTGGAACTGGTACATCGCCAGCGGCATCACCAGCGTGCTGACGACGGTGCTCACGGTGCTGTTCGCCTCGATGGCGGCGTTCGCGCTCTCGCGGCTGCAGTTCCGGGGCCGGAACCTCGTGTTCCTGCTGATCGTGCTCGGCATCATGATCCCGACGCAGGTGCTGATCGTGCCGATCTTCCAGATGCTCGGCAGCGTGGACCTGCTGAACACCTACTGGGGCGTGATCCTGCCGCAGGTGCCCGCCGTCATCGCGGTCTTCATCTTCAAGCAGTTCTTCGACGGGATCCCGAAGGATCTGGAGGAGGCCGCGCGCATCGACGGCGCCAGCCGCTGGCGCGTCTACTGGTCGGTGATCATGCCGCTGTCGCGCCCCGTCATCGCGGCGGTGTCGATCCTCACCTTCGTCGGGGTGTGGAACAACCTGCTCCTGCCGCTCTTCGTCGTGGCCAACCCGAACCTGATGACGATCCCGGTCGGCCTGGCGACGGTGCAGGGCAGCTTCGGCCAGCGCTACTCCGACATCCAGGCCGGCGCCATCCTCGGCGCCCTGCCCCTCGTGATCCTCTACGTGATCTTCCAGCGGCAGATCGTCGAGGGCGTGACGGGCAGCGGCCTGAAGGGCTGACAGCCGGCCGCGCGCGGCGTCGCGCGCAGTGCCTCCACCGCCCGAGGCCGTCGGAGGTGACGACGGACCGGAGCTCCGGACGCGGGGGCCCGAGGCGCTGCACCCCGGTCCGGCTCCACGGCTCCCGACGGACCCGGGCCACCCGGGGTCCGCGCGCGGTCGCGGGCCCGCGGCAGCAGGCGGAGGCCCACCTGGGTGCTCGTCGCCCTCGCTCGGCAGGTGGACCCGCCGCGCGGAGGCGGCGGCGCCGCGCAGCGCGGTCGGGTGCCGCGCACGGGGCGTGGCACGCTTCGTCGGAGGCGAGTGCACACGGGGTGCGGCGCGACACGCCCGGGTTGCACCCTGTCCTGGGGCGTGGCAAGATATCCGGGTTCCACATTCCGGGTGGACCCGTGCACGACGTGCATGCGGGCCCCTGGATCACCGTCAGGCTGTGCACGATCGAAGGATCGGGCCGCGGACGGCAGAACACCTCGGCGCTCCGGTGCTCCTTCCTCCGGGAAGGCGCGGGGGCCTGCGCAGACGCGCTGCGGATCGATTCCGCCTGCGCGCGTCCGCCGGGTCGACACGGACGCCGACACCCAAAGCAGAACAGCGGTGCGGATCGCGCTGCACCTCGGGGGAGACCCGGGGGTGCGGAGCGAGTCGGCCGGCAAGCCACGAACCGCGCGCTCCGGCGCGCACGGAACGAGGAATCCATGGCGGGACAGAAGATCCGCATCCGACTGAAGTCGTACGACCACGCGGGGCTCGACAGCTCGGCGCGCAAGATCGTCGACACGGTCACCCGTGCAGGCGCCACGGTCGTCGGCCCGGTGCCGCTCCCCACGGAGAAGAACGTCATCGCCGTGATCCGCTCGCCGCACAAGTACAAGGACAGCCGCGAGCACTTCGAGATGCGCACCCACAAGCGGCTCATCGACATCATCGACCCGACGCCGAAGGCCGTCGACTCGCTCATGCGGCTCGACCTCCCCGCCGACGTCAACATCGAGATCAAGCTCTAGGAGAGGAACGGATGTCCAACGCGACCCGCACGTTCTCCGGGCTTCTCGGCACGAAGCTCGGCATGACCCAGGTCTGGGGCGAGGGCAACAGGCTCATCCCCGTCACGGTCATCCAGGTGACGCCCAACGTCGTCACCCAGATCCGCACGGCGGAGAAGGACGGCTACGAGGCCGTCCAGATCGCCGCCGGCGCGATCGACCCGCGCAAGGCGAACAAGCCGGAGGCGGGCCACTTCTCGGCCGCCGGCGTCACGCCCCGCCGCCACCTCACCGAGGTCCGCACTGCGAACGCCGCCGAGTACTCGCTCGGCCAGGAGCTCGCCGTCGACGTCTTCGAGGCCGGCAAGAAGGTCGACGTGGTCGGCACCAGCAAGGGCAAGGGCTTCGCCGGCGTCATGAAGCGTCACAACTTCAAGGGCGTCTCGGCCAGCCACGGTGCGCACCGCAACCACCGCAAGCCCGGCTCGATCGGCGCCTCCTCGACGCCGTCGCGCGTCTTCAAGGGCATGCGCATGGCCGGCCGCATGGGTGGCGAGCGCGTCACCGTGCTCGGCCTCACCGTCCACGCGGTCGACGCCGAGAAGGGCCTGCTGCTCGTCAAGGGCGCCGTCCCCGGCGCCAAGGGCCGCCTCGTCTTCGTCCGCGACGCCGTGAAGGGGAACTGAACATGGCCGACGTCAAGAACCTGCCGATCGAGCTGTTCGACGCACCCACGAACGTCCCCCTGATCCACCAGGTGGTCGTGGCGCAGCTCGCGGCCGCCCGTCAGGGCACGCACAAGACGAAGAACCGGGCGAGGTCTCCGGCTCCGGCGTCAAGCCGTTCAAGCAGAAGGGCACCGGCCGGTCCCGTCAGGGCTCCGTCCGCGCGCCGGAGCACCGCGGCGGCGGCGTCGTGCACGGGCCGACCCCGCGCGACTACTCGCAGCGCACCCCCAAGAAGATGATCGCCGCGGCCCTGCTCGGCGCCCTCTCGGACCGCGCCCGCGCCGGCCGCATCCACCAGGTCTCGCTCGACCTGGGCGGCGTGCCCTCCACGAAGGCCGCGGCGGCCGCCCTCGAGGCGACCCGCAACGGCAAGCGCCAGCTGGTCGTGCTCGACCGCGCCGACACCGTCGCGCTGAAGAGCATCCGCAACCTCAAGCACGTCGAGGTCCTGTACGTGGACCAGCTGAACGCGTACGACGTCCTGAAGAGCGACGACCTCGTCTTCACCCCCGCCGCCCTCGACGCGTTCATCGCGGCCAAGGGCTCGTCCGCTGTGGAGGTCTCCGAGTGAGCGCCATCGATTACAAGGACCCGCGCGACGTGATCCTGCGTCCCGTGGTCTCCGAGAAGAGCTACGGCCTGATCGACGAGGCAAGTACACGTTCCTCGTGGACCCGCGCGCCAACAAGACCGAGATCAAGCTGGCCGTCGAGAAGATCTTCGGCGTCCAGGTCAAGTCGGTCACCACGGCGAACCGCACGGGCAAGACCCGCCGCACCCGCTTCGGCACGGGCAAGCGCAAGGACACCAAGCGCGCCATCGTCTCGCTGAAGTCGGGCTCCATCGACATCTTCACGGCCGTCGGCTAGGGCCGGAGGGAAACACATGCCTATTCGTCAGTACAAGCCGACCACCCCCGGTCGCCGCGGCTCCTCCGTCGCCGACTTCGCGGAGATCACGCGCACCACGCCCGAGAAGAGCCTGCTGCGCCCGCTGCCGAAGACCGGTGGCCGCAACGCGCAGGGCCGCATCACCACGCGGCACATCGGTGGCGGTCACAAGCGCCAGTACCGCGTGATCGACTTCCGCCGCGCCGACAAGGACGGTGTGAACGCCCGCGTCGCGCACATCGAGTACGACCCGAACCGCACCGCGCGCATCGCGCTGCTGCACTTCGTGGACGGCGAGAAGCGCTACATCCTGGCGCCGACCCGCGTGAAGCAGGGCGACGTCATCGAGACGGGCCCCGGCGCGGACATCAAGCCGGGCAACAACCTGCCGCTGAAGAACATCCCGGTCGGCACGGTCGTGCACGCGATCGAGCTGAAGCCGGGCGGCGGCGCGAAGATGGCCCGTTCCGCGGGCGCCTCCGTGCGCCTCGTGGCGAAGGACGGCCCCTACGCCCAGCTGCGCCTCCCCTCGGGCGAGGTCCGCAACGTCGACGTGCGCTGCCGCGCGACGATCGGCGAGGTCGGCAACGCCGAGCAGTCGAACATCAACTGGGGCAAGGCCGGCCGCATGCGCTGGAAGGGCGTGCGCCCGACGGTCCGCGGTGTCGCGATGAACCCGATCGACCACCCGCACGGTGGTGGTGAGGGCAAGACCTCCGGTGGTCGTCACCCGGTCTCCCCGTGGGGTCAGGCCGAGGGTCGCACCCGCCACCCGAACAAGGAGAGCGACAAGCTCATCGTCCGCCGTCGCACCGTCGGCAAGAAGCGCAAGTAGGAGTAGCGAAGAATGCCTCGCAGCCTGAAGAAGGGCCCCTTCGTCGACGACCACCTGCTGACGAAGGTGCAGAACGCCAACACGAACAACTCGAAGCAGGTCATCCGCACCTGGTCGCGCCGTTCGATGATCATCCCCGCGATGCTCGGCCACACCATCGCCGTGCACGACGGCCGCAAGCACATCCCCGTCTTCGTGACGGAGGCGATGGTCGGGCACAAGCTCGGCGAGTTCGCCCCCACCCGCACGTTCCGCGGGCACGAGAAGGACGACAAGAAGGGTCGTCGCCGCTAACCGCGGCGACGGTAAGGAGACAGTCATGGTGGAGTCCACCGCGCGGCTGCGGCAGGTCCGCATCACCCCGCAGAAGGCCCGTCGCGTCGTCGACCTCATCCGCGGCAAGCAGGCCGCGGAGGCCCTCGCGATCCTCAAGTTCTCGCCGCAGGCCGCGGCGACCCCGGTGTACAAGCTCGTCGCCTCGGCGATGGCGAACGCCAAGGTCAAGGCCGACGCCGAGAGCACCTACCTCGACGAGCAGGACCTCTTCATCGAGAAGGCCTACGTCGACGAGGGCACCACGCTCAAGCGGTTCCAGCCGCGTGCGCAGGGTCGGGCGTTCCGCATCAACAAGCGCACGTCCCACATCACCGTCGTGCTGTCGACCCCCGCGGCCGACGCCGCGGCTCCGGCAACGCAGAAGAAGGGGAACCGCTGATGGGCCAGAAGGTCAACCCGTACGGCTTCCGTCTCGGCATCACCACCGACCACACCTCGCGCTGGTTCAGCGACTCGCAGAAGGTCGGTCAGCGGTACAAGGACTTCGTGGCGGAGGACGTCGCGATCCGGCGCCTGCTGCTCAAGCGCCTCGACCGCGCCGGCGTGGCGAAGATCGAGATCGAGCGCACCCGCGACCGCGTCCGCGTGGACATCCACACGGCGCGCCCGGGCATCGTCATCGGCCGCCGCGGCGCCGAGGCCGAGGCCATCCGCGGCGACCTCGAGAAGCTGACGAAGAAGCAGATCCAGCTGAACATCCTCGAGGTGAAGAACCCCGAGGCCGAGGCCCAGCTCGTCGCGCAGGGCATCGCCGAGCAGCTCTCCGCCCGCGTGGCCTTCCGCCGCGCGATGCGCAAGGGCCTGCAGAGCGCCCAGCGCGCCGGTGCCAAGGGCGTCCGCGTGCAGGTCTCCGGCCGCCTCGGCGGCGCGGAGATGAGCCGCAGCGAGTTCTACCGCGAGGGCCGCGTGCCCCTGCACACGCTCCGCGCGAACATCGACTACGGCTTCTACGAGGCCAAGACGACGTTCGGCCGCATCGGCGTGAAGGTCTGGATCTACAAGGGCGACATCACGAACAAGGAGCTCGCCCGCGAGCAGGCGAGCCAGCCCGGCCGCCGGCCCGAGCGCGGCGACCGTCGTGGTGGCGGCCGTCGCAACGAGGCCATGGAAGGGGCGAACGCCTGATGCTGATCCCGCGTCGAGTCAAGCACCGCAAGCAGCACCACCCCGGCCGGAGCGGCCAGGCCACCGGCGGCACGAAGGTCTCCTTCGGCGAGTTCGGCATCCAGGCCATCACCCCGGCCTACGTGACGAACCGGCAGATCGAGTCCGCCCGTATCGCCATGACCCGCCACATCAAGCGCGGCGGCAAGGTCTGGATCAACATCTACCCGGACCGCCCGCTCACCAAGAAGCCCGCCGAGACCCGCATGGGTTCCGGGAAGGGATCGCCCGAGTGGTGGGTTGCCAACGTCAAGCCGGGCCGCGTCCTCTTCGAGGTCGCCGGCGTCGAGGAGTCGCTCGCCCGCGAGGCGCTGCTCCGTGCCATCCACAAGCTGCCGCTCAAGGCACGCATCATCACCCGTGAGGAGGGAGACGCCTGATGGCGATCGGTTCCAAGAACCTCGCTCCGTCCGAGCTGGACTCGTTCGAGGACAGCCGTCTGACGGAGGAGCTCCGCCGGGCGAAGGAGGAGCTGTTCAACCTCCGCTTCCAGTCCGCGACCGGCCAGCTCGAGGGCCACGGGCGCGTCCGCGCCGTCAAGCGCGACATCGCCCGGATCTACACCGTGATGCGCGAGCGCGAGCTCGGCATCCGGACCACCCCGGCCCCCGCCCCGGTCACCGAGGCGAAGCCGAAGCGCAGCCGCGCCAAGAAGGACGCGGACGACACGACCACCGAGACCGGCAGCGCGACTGCCACGCAGGCCTCGGAGTCCGAGGAGACGAAGTAATGGCGAAGGCTCAGGAGACCACGGCTCCGGCCGCCGGCCACGAGCACGGCGCGCACGACGTCCGCGACGAGGCTGCCCGCGGGTACCGCAAGTCCCGCCGCGGCTACGTCGTCAGCGACAAGATGGACAAGACCATCGTCGTCGAGGTCGAGGACCGCGTGAAGCACCCGCTGTACGGCAAGGTCATCCGCCGCACCAGCAAGGTGAAGGCGCACGACGAGGCCGGGTCGGCCGGCATCGGCGACCTCGTGCTGATCAGCGAGACCCGTCCGCTGTCCGCGACGAAGCGCTGGCGCCTCGTCGAGGTGCTCGAGAAGGCGAAGTGACCCGATGATCCAGCAGGAATCCCGACTCAAGGTCGCCGACAACACCGGCGCCAAGGAGCTCCTCACCATCCGCGTGATGGGCGGCTCCGGCCGTCGCTACGCCGGCCTGGGCGACACGATCGTCGCGACCGTCAAGGACGCGATCCCCGGCGGCAACGTCAAGAAGGGCGACGTCGTCAAGGCAGTCATCGTGCGCACGGTCAAGGAGACCCGTCGTCCCGACGGCTCCTACATCAAGTTCGACGAGAACGCCGCCGTCATCCTTAAGAACGACGGCGACCCCCGCGGGACGCGCATCTTCGGTCCGGTCGGTCGCGAGCTCCGCGACAAGAAGTTCATGAAGATCATCTCGCTCGCACCGGAGGTGATTTGAACCATGGCCAAGATCAAGAAGGGCGATCTCGTCCAGGTGATCTCGGGCGCCTCGCAGACCCGCGGCGGTGACCGCGGCAAGCAGGGCAAGGTCCTCGAGGTCCTCGTCGAGAAGAACCGCGTCGTCGTCGAGGGCGTGAACTTCGTCACGAAGCACGAGCGCGTGGGCCAGACCCAGCGCGGCACCCGCACGGGCGGCATCGAGACCGTCGAGGCCCCCATCCACATCTCCAACGTCGCGCTCGTCGACCCCGACACGAAGAAGCCGACCCGCGTCGGCCACCGCGTCGAGACCAAGACCACGGACGGCGTCACCAAGACCGTCCGCGTGCGCTACGCGAAGAAGTCCGGGAAGGACCTGTAACCCATGACGGACACGACTGTTGCGCCGGCTGAGAAAGTTCAGCCGCGCCTGAAGCAGAAGTACCGCACCGAGATCGTGCCGAACCTCCAGAAGGAGTTCGGCTTCGGGAACATCCACCAGGTCCCCGGCCTCGTCAAGGTCGTCGTCAACACCGGTGTCGGCGAGGCCGCCCGCGACGGCAAGATCATCGACGGCGCCGTGGCGGACCTGACCAAGATCACCGGGCAGAAGCCGCAGGTCACGAAGGCCCGCAAGTCCATCGCGCAGTTCAAGCTGCGCGAGGGTCAGCCGATCGGCGCCCACGTGACGCTGCGCGGCGACCGGGCGTGGGAGTTCCTCGACCGCCTGCTGTCGCTGGCCCTGCCCCGCATCCGCGACTTCCGCGGCCTGTCGGACCGCCAGTTCGACGGCAACGGCAACTACACCTTCGGCCTGACCGAGCAGAGCGTGTTCCACGAGATCGACCAGGACCGCATCGACCGGGTCCGCGGCTTCGACATCACCGTGGTCACGACCGCCAGGACCGACGACGAGGGCCGTGCGCTGCTGCGTGCCCTCGGCTTCCCGTTCCGCGCCGCTTCCTGACGCACCGCCCGCTGACGACGGGCTCCGTATGAGGTCCGGGACCTTCCCGGAAACCTGACGAAAGAAGATCCACATGACGATGACCGATCCGGTCGCGGACCTGCTCACGCGGGTGCGCAACGCGAACTCGGCCTTCCACGAGTCGGTGTCCCTGCCGCACTCGAAGCTGAAGGCCGGCATCGCGGACATCCTGAAGCGCGAGGGCTTCATCTCCGACTGGAGCGTCGAGGACGCCCGCGTCGGCAAGACCCTGACGCTCGACCTGAAGTACGGCCCGAACCGGGAGCGGTCCATCGTGGGCATCAAGCGCGTCTCGAAGCCCGGCCTCCGCGTGTACGCGAAGTCGACCGAGCTGCCCACGGTGCTCGGCGGCCTCGGCGTCGCGATCCTGTCCACCTCCTCCGGACTCCTCACGGACCGGCAGGCGACGAAGAAGGGCGTGGGCGGGGAAGTCCTCGCCTACGTGTGGTGAGCTGACATGTCGCGAATCGGACGACTCCCCATCGAAATCCCCGCCGGCGTCGACGTGACGATCGACGGGCCGACCGTGTCGGTGAAGGGCCCGCGCGGCTCCATGAGCCACACGATCCCCGCGCCGCTGACCGCTGCGCTCGAGGACGGCAAGGTCATCGTGGCCCGGCCCGACGACGAGCGCCGCTCCAAGTCGCTGCACGGCCTCACGCGCACGCTGATCGCCAACCAGATCGTCGGCGTGACGCAGGGCTACACCAAGGGCCTCGAGGTCGTCGGCACCGGCTACCGCGTGCAGGCCCGCGGCGCGAGCATCGAGTTCGCGCTCGGCTTCTCGCACCCCGTGCTCGTCGACCCGCCCGAGGGCATCACGTTCACCGTCGAGGGCAACAACCGCCTCACGGTGTCCGGCAACGACAAGCAGGCCGTCGGCGAGGTCGCCGCGAACATCCGCAAGATCCGCAAGCCCGAGCCCTACAAGGGCAAGGGCGTCCGGTACGCCGGCGAGAACGTGCGCCGCAAGGCCGGGAAGAGTGGGAAGTAAGCATGGCGAACACCTCTCGGACCGCCGCGCGTGAGAAGCGTCACACGCGGCTGCGCAAGCACATCTCCGGCACCGCGACCGCTCCGCGGCTCGTCGTGAACCGTTCCGCCCGGCACGTCTTCGTGCAGGTCGTGGACGACACCGTCGGCCGCACCCTGGCCTCCGCATCGACCCTCGAGGCCGACCTGCGGAGCCTGGAGGGCGACAAGACCGCCAAGGCGAAGCGCGTCGGCGAGCTCGTCGCCGAGCGCGCCAAGGCCGCCGGCATCCAGTCCGTCGTGTTCGACCGCGGCGGCAACAAGTACGCGGGACGCGTGGCGGCTGTCGCCGACGGCGCCCGGGAAGGCGGGCTGAGCCTGTGAGCGACACCACCAACACCACTCCGGAGCCGACCGACACCGCCGCCGCCGAGCTGGCAGCGGCCGTCGCCGCGTCGACCTCCGCGCCGGCGGAGCCCGTCGTCGAGGCGCCGGTCGAGACCGCGGCCGGCACCGACTCGGTCAGCCGCGACAACCGGCTGAGCCGGGGCCGTGGCGGTCAGAGCGCCGGTCAGGGCGGTCGTGGCAACGACCGCAACGACCGCGGCGGCCGTGACCGCAACAACCGCAGCGGGGACAGCAACTTCCTCGAGCGCGTCGTGACGATCAACCGCGTCTCGAAGGTCGTGAAGGGCGGTCGTCGCTTCAGCTTCACCGCCCTCGTGATCGTCGGTGACGGCAACGGCACCGTCGGCGTCGGCTACGGCAAGGCCCGCGAGGTCCCGACCGCCATCAGCAAGGGCGTCGAGGAGGCGAAGAAGAACTTCTTCCGCGTCCCCCGCGTCGCCGCCACCATCCCGCACCCCGTGCAGGGTGAGGCCGCGGCCGGCGTCGTCCTGCTGCGCCCCGCCGCTGCCGGTACCGGCGTCATCGCGGGCGGCCCCGTGCGCGCCGTCCTCGAGTGCGCCGGCATCCACGACGTGCTGTCGAAGTCCCTCGGCTCGTCGAACACCATCAACATCGTCCACGCGACGGTCGCGGCCCTCAAGCAGCTCGAAGAGCCGCGCGCGGTCGCCGGTCGTCGTGGCCTGGACGTCGACGAGGTCGTGCCGGCCCGTCTCCTGCGCGATCAGGCGGCGGCCGCTGCGGCCCAGAAGGTGAGCGCCTGATGGCCACCCTGCGCGTCACGCAGATCAAGTCCAAGGTGAGCGAGAAGCAGAACCAGCGCGACACCCTGCGTTCGCTGGGTCTGAAGCGCATCGGCCAGACGGTCGAGCGCCCGGACGACACGCAGAACCGCGGCTACGTCCGCACCGTCGCCCACCTCGTCAAGGTTGAGGAGATCGACTGATGTCCGACAGCAAGCCGACCGCCGGTACGGCGGAGGAGAAGGCCGACAAGGTCTCGCTCCTGAAGGTGCACCACCTGCGTCCCGCAGCCGGTGCCAAGAAGGACCGCATCCGCGTGGGTCGCGGTGAGGGCTCGAAGGGCAAGACCGCGGGCCGCGGCACGAAGGGCACGAAGTCGCGCTACCAGGTCCGTGCGGGCCTCGAGGGCGGCAACCTGAACTTCGTCATGCGGTCCCCGAAGCTCAAGGGCTTCAAGAACCCCTTCCGCGTCGAGTACCAGGTCGTGAACCTGGAGAAGCTCGCCGTGCTCTACCCGACCGGTGGCGACGTGACCGTCGCCGACCTGGTCGCCAAGGGCGCCGTGCGGAAGAACGAGAAGGTCAAGGTCCTCGGCTCCGGGGATATCGCGGTTAGTCTGAACGTCGCCGTCGACAAGGTCTCCGAGTCGGCGCAGCAGAAGATCGTCGCCGCCGGCGGTTCGGTCAACTGATCTGCAACGTGTCGGGGCCCTTCGCTTGACAGGCGGGGGCCCCGACGCATGCGTCCAGCCCGACACCCGGGCGCCGCGGGCGCAGTGGACTGACGGAAGGCCTTAGGGAGACAAGTGCTGAGTGCTGTCGCGCGGATCTTCCGCACCCCCGATCTGCGCCGCAAGGTGCTGTTCACCCTCGCGATCATCGCGGTCTTCCGGCTCGGGTCGTTCGTGCCTGCGCCGTTCGTGGACTTCTCGAACGTGCAGCAGTGCCTCGCGAGCCAGCAGACGGGCGCGAGCGGGCTGTACCAGCTCGTCAACGTGCTCTCGGGCGGCGCGCTGCTCCAGCTGTCGATCTTCGCGCTGGGCATCATGCCCTACATCACGTCGTCGATCATCGTGCAGCTGCTGCGCGTGGTCATCCCTCGGTTCGAGGCCCTCTACAAGGAGGGGCAGGAGGGTCAGGCCCGCCTGACCCAGTACACGCGCTACCTCACCATCGCGCTCGGCGTCCTCCAGTCGACGACGCTGATCACGGTGGCGCGCAGCGGCGCGCTGTTCGGCACGACCGACAACGCGGCGTGCTCCTCCCTGATCTCCAACACGCAGTGGTGGGCGACGGTGCTCATGGTGCTGACGCTGACCGCCGGCACCGGCCTCATCATGTGGATGGGCGAGCTCATCACCGAGCGCGGCGTCGGCAACGGCATGTCGCTGCTGATCTTCACGGCCATCGCCGCCCGCTTCCCGCAGTCGATCATCGCCATCGGCCAGGCGCAGAGCCCCGAGGTCGCGGTCGTCGTGGTGCTGATCGGCGTCGTCATCGTCGGCCTGGTCGTCTACGTCGAGCAGTCGCAGCGGCGCATCCCCGTCGAGTACGCGAAGCGCATGGTCGGCCGCCGCACGTACGGCGGCAACAACACCTACATCCCGATCAAGGTGAACATGGCGGGCGTCGTGCCGGTCATCTTCGCGTCGAGCCTGCTGTACCTGCCGGCTCTGATCGCCCAGTTCAACCAGCCCCGCAACGGCTCGCCGGCGCCCGGCTGGGTGACGTGGATCCAGAACTACCTGACGACGGGCGACCACCCGCTCTACATGGCGATGTACTTCCTGCTCATCGTCGGGTTCACGTACTTCTACGTCGCGATCACCTTCAACCCGGAGGAGGTCGCGGACAACATGAAGAAGTACGGCGGCTTCATCCCGGGCATCCGCGCCGGGCGCCCGACGGCCGAGTACCTCGACTACGTGCTCACCCGCGTGACGCTGCCGGGGTCGATCTACCTCGGCCTGCTGGCGCTGATCCCGCTGGTCGCCTTCGTGGCGATCGGCGCGAACCAGAACTTCCCGTTCGGCGGCGCCTCCCTGCTGATCATCGTGGGCGTCGGCCTCGAGACCGTGAAGCAGATCGACTCGCAGCTGCAGCAGCGCCACTACGAGGGCCTGCTCCGCTGATGCGGATGCTGCTGATCGGCCCTCCCGGCGCCGGGAAGGGCACGCAGGCCGTGCGCGTCGCCGAGGCCTACGGGATCCCCGCCATCTCGACGGGCGACATCTTCCGGGCCAACGTGACCGAGGGCACGCCCCTCGGGCTGCAGGCCAAGGAGTACATGGACCGCGGCGCCTACGTGCCCGACGACCTGACGAACGCGCTCGTGCTCGACCGCCTGTCCGAGGACGACACCGCCTCCGGCTTCCTGCTCGACGGGTTCCCGCGCACGCTCGCGCAGGTCTACACGCTCGACGACTGCCTGCGGTCGCTCGACAGCGAGCTCGACGTCGTGGTGCAGCTCGTGATCGAGGGCGACGAGATCGTGCAGCGGCTGCTGCGCCGGGCGGAGGACCAGGGGCGCAGCGACGACACGGAGGACGTGATCCGCAAGCGGCTCGCGGTGTACCAGGAGCAGACCCATCCGCTCGCCCAGGTCTACTCGGACCGCGGCGTGCTGGTGAGCGTGGACGCGATCGGCTCGGTCGAGGTCGTCACGCAGCGGATCTTCGACTCGCTCGAAGCCCGCGCACCCCGCTGACGCGCCGAGGCGCCCAGCAGGAGCAGGAATGATTTCGCCTCCACGGCGTTATCACGTATGATCATCCGTCGGCCATCGCGCGCCCTGTGGCGCTGCAGGTCGGCCGATCCGTCTGCCGGGCATCCCGCCCGCTGACGTCCCGCATGACCAGTGATCCGTCGTGTCCGTCCGTGAAGCGGCCGGCACGACCAGTGACCGCGTGAGGCTATGGCCAAGAAAGACGGTGTCATCGAGATC
Source organism: Amnibacterium soli (assembly GCF_039544415.1). Taxonomy (NCBI): domain Bacteria; kingdom Bacillati; phylum Actinomycetota; class Actinomycetes; order Micrococcales; family Microbacteriaceae; genus Amnibacterium; species Amnibacterium soli. Next base: position 408,198 of record NZ_BAABLP010000004.1, read on the forward strand.
GAGGGCGCGGTGGTCGAAGCACTGCCCAACGCGATGTTCCGGGTGGAGCTGAGCAACGGGCACAAGGTGCTGGCACACATCTCCGGCAAGATGCGGCAGCACTACATCCGCATCCTTCCTGAGGACCGTGTCATCGTCGAGCTGAGCCCGTACGACTTGACCCGCGGCCGGATCGTCTACCGCTACAAGTAGCCGTCCGGCTGCGACGGCGGAGCGTCGCACGATCGCTGAGAAGTAACGGCCGACCGGGTCACCGGTCGGTACGAGGACAGCGAGAAGAGGAAATCCCATGAAGGTCGCGCCTTCCGTCAAGCCCATCTGCGAGCACTGCCGCGTCATCCGCCGTCACGGCCGGGTGATGGTCATCTGCTCGGTGAACGTCCGCCACAAGCAGCGCCAGGGCTGACCCGCCGCGACCGGATCCCCGCCCTCGGGCGAGGGTCCGGACGCAGCACCTGCACCACCCACAACTGAACATCCAGCGGCAGCGGAACCCTCGGGAAGGAGGGGGACACCCCGGGTCGGAGGCCCGAGCACAGCTGCCGCATCACACCTCCGCATCCTGACAAGGAGCAGACGCATGGCGAGACTTGCCGGCGTCGACATCCCGCGCGAGAAGCGCGTGGAGGTCGCACTCACCTACATCTACGGCGTGGGACGCACCCGTGCCACCGAGACGCTGCAGGCGACGGGCATCGACCCGAACACCCGCGTCCGGAACCTCACCGACGACCAGCTGGTCGCGCTCCGCGACCACATCGAGGGCACCTACAAGGTGGAGGGCGACCTCCGACGCGAGGTCGCCGCCGACATCCGCCGCAAGGTCGAGATCGGCTCCTACGAGGGCCTGCGCCACCGCCGCGGCCTGCCGGTGCGCGGTCAGCGCACCAAGACCAATGCGCGCACCCGCAAGGGCCCGAAGCGCACCGTCGCCGGCAAGAAGAAGGCCGGGCGCAAGTAGCGCTCGCCCACCGCAGACTTCGTAGGAGAGAACAGACATGGCAGCACCGAAGGCCGGCGCCGGCCGCAAGCCGCGCCGCAAGGAGAAGAAGAACGTCGCGATTGGGCAGGCCCACATCAAGTCGACGTTCAACAACACGATCGTCTCGATCACGGACACCACCGGTGCCGTGATCAGCTGGGCCAGCTCCGGCGGCGTGGGCTTCAAGGGCTCCCGCAAGTCGACGCCGTTCGCCGCGCAGCTCGCGGCCGAGTCGGCGGCGCGCCAGGCGCAGGAGCACGGCATGAAGAAGGTCGACGTCTTCGTGAAGGGTCCGGGCTCCGGCCGCGAGACCGCGATCCGCTCCCTCCAGGCCGCGGGCCTCGAGGTCGGCTCGATCAACGACGTGACGCCGCAGGCGCACAACGGCGTCCGCCCGCCGAAGCGCCGCCGCGTCTAGCACGAGCGAGGAGGGGGTGCTCCGGCGCCCCCTCCTGCCGCCGTGCCTGGACGCCTTCCAGACCCCCGGGCCACCGCCCGGACCCACCCACCCTTGTGTCATATAGCGGACACGAAAGGACACCACCACCGTGCTCATCGCACAGCGCCCCACCCTCGCCGAGGAGCCCATCAGCGAGTTCCGCTCGCGGTTCGTCATCGAGCCGCTCGAGCCGGGCTTCGGCTACACCCTCGGCAACTCGCTCCGCCGCACCCTGCTCTCGTCCATCCCGGGCGCCGCGGTCACGTCCATCCGCCTCGAGGGCGTCCAGCACGAGTTCACGACGATCCCCGGTGTGAAGGAGGACGTCACCGAGATCATCCTGAACATCAAGCAGCTGGTCGTCTCCTCCGAGCACGACGAGCCGATCACGGCCTACCTGCGCAAGCAGAGCGAGGGCCCGGTCACCGCCGCCGACATCTCGGCGCCCGCCGGCGTGGAGATCCACAACCCCGAGCTGCTCATCGCGACGCTGAACGACAAGGCGCGCTTCGACCTCGAGCTCACCATCGAGCGCGGCCGCGGCTACGTCTCCGCGACGCAGAACCGCAGCGAGTTCAGCGAGGCCGGCCAGATCCCGGTCGACTCGATCTACTCGCCCGTCCTCAAGGTCACCTACCGCGTCGAGGCGACGCGCGCCGGTGAGCGCACCGACTTCGACCGCCTGGTGGTCGACGTCGAGACGAAGGCGGCCATCTCGCCGCGCGACGCCATCGCGTCCGCCGGCCGCACCCTCACCGAGCTGTTCGGCCTCGCCCGCGAGCTGAACAGCGCCGCCGAGGGCATCGAGATCGGCCCGGCGCCGGTGGACCAGCTGGTCTCCTCCGAGCTGTCGATGCCGATCGAGGACCTGGACCTGTCGGTCCGGTCCTACAACTGCCTCAAGCGCGAGGGCATCAACACGGTCAGCGAGCTCGTCTCCCTGTCCGAGACGCAGCTGATGAACATCCGCAACTTCGGCCAGAAGTCGGTCGACGAGGTGAAGGACAAGCTCGTCGAGCTCGGCCTCTCCCTGAAGGACGCCGTGCCCGGCTTCGACGGCACGCACTTCTACTCCGCTTACGACGACGAGGAGAACGCATAATGCCCAGGCCAGCGAAGGGCGCCCGGCTCGGCGCCGGACCGGCGCACGAGCGCCTGCTGCTCGCGCAGCTCGCGTCGCAGCTGTTCGAGCACCGCTCGATCCAGACCACCGAGGCCAAGGCCAAGCGCCTGCGCCCCGTGGCCGAGCGGTACATCACGTTCGCGAAGCGCGGCGACCTCGCCTCGCGCCGCCGCGTCATGCGGAGCATCGGCAGCAAGACCGTCGTGCACGAGCTCTTCACGGAGATCGCGCCGCTGGTCGCCGAGCGCCAGGGCGGCTACACCCGCATCGTGAAGACCGGCTTCCGCAAGGGCGACAACGCCCCCATGGCGGTCATCGAGCTCGTCCTCGAGCCCGTGACCCCGAAGCGCTCGTCGCGCAGCCGCACCGCTGCCGCGACCGCGCCGGCCGCCGGCTCCGACGTGCCCGTCGAGGAGACGAACACGATCGAGGAGTCCGCGCCGATCGAGGCCGAGACCGAGACCCCGGCTGCCGCCGAGGTCGAGGAGTCGGCGGCGGAGACGGCGTCCGAGGCGCCCGACGTCGAGGCGCCCGCCGCGGACGAGCCGGCCGTGCCGGACGAGAAGCCGGCGACGACCACCTCCTGATCGCGTCGCACACGCGGAACGCATCACAGCAGCGCAAGAGGCCTGCACCCCGCCGGGGTGCAGGCCTCTTCGTCGTCCGGCGCCTTCGGGGGAGTGCCGCGCGCAGCCCGACTCCGTGAGGATGAGGCGCATGGCGAGTGAAGCGACCACGGTCGACGTCCCGGGACCGCACGGCGTCCGCACCATGCGGGTGTCCAGCCCGTCCCGCGTGCTGTGGCCGGAGGCGGGCATCACGAAGCTCGACCTCGTGCACTACTTCGTGCAGGTCGCCGACGCCTTCCTCGCCGCGAACGGCGACCGGCCCGTCTCGCTGCAGCGCTTCGGCGGCGACGTGACCGGGGACTCCTACTTCTCGAAGAACCCGCCGAAGGGCGCGCCCGAGTGGCTCCGCTCGGTCGTGGTGACCTACCCGTCGGCGCGCGCGCACCCGCAGCTGGTGCTCGACGAGCCCGCGGGCATCGTGTGGGCGGCGCAGATGAACACCGTCGTGTTCCACGCCTGGCCGTCCAGGGCGGACGCGTCGGACAACCCTGACCAGCTGCGCATCGACCTCGACCCGCAGCCCGGCACGGCGCTGGCGGAGGCGACGCGCGCCGCATCCGGCATGCGCGAGGTGCTCGCGGAGGCGGGGCTCACCGCGTTCGTGAAGACCTCGGGGAACCGCGGGCTGCACCTCTACGCGCCGATCCGGCCGGAGTGGGAGTTCCTCGACGTGCGGCACGCGGTGATCGCGGCGGCGCGCGAGCTCGAGCGCCGGCGCCCTGAGGAGGTGACCACGGCCTGGTGGAAGGAGCTCCGCGGCGAGCGGATCTTCCTCGACTACAACCAGGCGGCCCGCGACCGCACCATCGCCGGCGCCTACAGCCCCCGGGCGCTGCCGACGGCGACCGTGTCCTGCCCGGTCACCTGGGACGAGCTGGAGGCGGGCGTCGACCCGGGCGCGTTCACCGTGCTCACGGTGCCGCAGCGGCTCGCGACCGTCGGCGACCCCTGGACGGGCATGCGGGACGCGGCGGGCGGGCTGGAGACGCTGCTGGGCTGGTGGGAGCGCGACCTCGCGAACGGCGAGGGCGAGCTGCCGTTCCCGCCCGACTACCCGAAGATGCCGGGCGAGCCGCCCCGCGTGCAGCCCTCGCGCGCCCGCTCCTCCTAGCGGGGCCGTCCGCTGCTGATCCGCCGGTGCGCACCGCCGGTCCTGCAGCGGCGGGCCCCGCTAGCGGGCGGCGTGGATCAGCTCGAGTGCGTCGCGGAGGCGGGCGGCGTCCACCTGGCCGGGCGCGCTGGCGGCGCCGACCGCGCCGAAGGTGACGGCGGAGCCGAACGCCTCGCCCGCGAGGCGGGACACGACGCCCAGCGGTCCCATCGCCATGGTGATCGCCGGCCGGGCGTCGGGGCGCGCGGCGTAGTCGCGGGTGGCAGCGAGGAGCGTCAGCACGTCCTCGGGTCCGGTCGGGGTGCACGCGAGCTTGACGACGTCGGCGCCGAGCGCCTGCTGGGCCACCAGCCGCTCGACGATCGCCTGCCGCGCCGGAGTGCCGACGAGGTCGTGGAAGGACGTCACGACGGGCTTGCCGACCGTGTGCGCCGCCGCGACGACCGCGCCGACCAGGTCGGCGGGCAGGGCCGCCTCGACGTCGACTGCGGCGACCCCGTCCAGACCGGCCGCGTCCACGAGGAGCGCTCGGAGCGCCTCCGGCGACGGCTGCGCGCCGCCGCCCTCCGCAGCCGTGCGCAGCGTGAACAGCAGCGGCAGGCGGTCGTCCAGCGCGGCGCGCACCGCCGCCACCGCCTCGCGCACCGACACGACGTCGTCGACGTCCGCGAAGCGGTCGATCCGCAGCTCGACGAGGTCGGCCACGTCCGGCGGGACCGCCGCCGCCTCGGCGACGAGCGCGTCCGTGGTCGCCCCGGTGAGCGGCACGCAGATCCGCGGCCGGCCGGGGCCGAGCACGACGTCGCCGATCCGTGCCGTCACGCGAGCACGGCCCCGAGGTCGTAGGCGTGCGGGACCTCGAGCTGCTCGAACGTGCAGGAGCGCGCGTCGCGGTCGGGCCGCCAGCGCTCGAGCTGCACGGTGTGCCGGAAGCGGTCGCCCTCCATCTGGTCGTACCGCACCTCGAGCACCAGCTCGGGCCGCAGGACCACGAACGACGTGTCCTTGGAGGAGGAGAAGCGGTTGCGCTCGCTGGAGCCCCGCACCGGCTCGCCGTGCTCGTCGCGCTCCACCATCGGCGCGAGGGCGTCGATCATCTCGTCGCGCACCTTCGTGGTGAAGGCCGAGACCCCGCCCACCTGGCGCAGCACGCCCTCGTCGTCGTACAGGGACACCAGCAGCGACCCGACGCCGTGGCCGCTCGCGTGGATCCGGTAGCCCGTCGCGATCACGTCCGCCGTGCGGTGGTGCTTCACCTTGAGCATCGTGCGCTTGCCCGGTGCGTAGACCGCGTCGAGCGGCTTCGCGACGACGCCGTCGAGCCCCGCTCCCTCGAACTCGGCCAGCCAGCGCTCCGCGAGCGAGGCGTCCTCCGTGACGCGGGTGATGAACAGGGGCGCGGCCGGCGCGGGGAGGAGGGCCTCCAGCGCGGCTCGGCGCTCGCGGAACGGCGCGTCGAGCAGGGAGCGGTCGCCCTCCGCCAGCAGGTCGAACGCGATGAAGGAGGCGGGGGTCTCGGCGGCGAGCTTCGCCACCCGCGACGCAGCGGGATGGATGCGCTGCGACAGCGCCTCCCAGTCGAGCCGCTGCGAGCCGGGCTCGCCGGCGGGCACGACGACCTCGCCGTCGAGCACGCAGGGGCCGGGCAGCGCCGCGGCGAGCCCCTCGACGAGGTCCGGGAAGTACCGGGTCAGGGTCTTGCCGCCGCGGCTGCCGATCTCGACGGTCTCGCCGTCGTAGGCGACGACGCCGCGGAACCCGTCCCACTTGGGCTCGTACGACAGCGGCCCCCCGCCCGGGGCGGTCGCGGGCACGCCGGTCACCGCCTTCGCGAGCATCGGCTCGATCGCGTGGTCCACGGGCAGCGGCATGCCCACATCCTGCCGCGCGGCGCACCGTGCGCCCCACGCCCCGGAACGGGGCGGCACGATGAGGGGATGCAGCCGCCGCCGTCCGTCGCCGGGATCCGCTGGCGCCCAGGTCGTGCGGACGACGCCGACGCGCTGACCGCGGTGGGCGCCGCGGCCGACCGGGTGGACGTGCCCGGGCATCCGCGCACGCGGGACGAGGCCGAGCAGCTGCTCGCCGTCGTCGACCCGTCGCGTGCGGTGCTCGTGGGGGAGCGCGCCGGCCGTCCCGTCGCCTTCGGCGCGCGGTTCCGCCCCGGCGGCGGGCCGGTCCGCCTGCTCGGTGCGGTCGCGCCCGAGGTGCGGGAGCGCGGCGTCGGTCGCGCGCTGCTGGCGGCGCTGCTCGAGTCGGCGCGGGTCGACGAGCCCGGCGCGGAGCAGGCGACGGTGCGGTCGGTCGGCGGCGGCGGCGTCGCGCCGCTGGCCCGCCGGTCCGGCTTCGCTCCGGCGCGCGAGTTCGTCACCATGCGGCGGGACCTCGCGCTGCCGGTCGAGTCGGCGGCGCTGCCCGGCGGCCTCCGCCTCGCGCCCTTCGAGGCCGCCCTCGACGAGCCGCTGCGGCTCGTGAAGAACGCGGTGTTCCGGGACCACTGGCAGGGGCTCGTCGACGGGCCGGAGGAGTGGCGGTCCCGGATGCTCGGACCGCAGCTGCGGCGCGAGCTGTCGCGGATCGCGGTCGACGCCGACGGCGCGATCGCCGGCTTCGTGCTCGCTTGGCGCGTCGACCAGCACCCGGGGCGGGTCCACCTCCCGCTCGTCGGCACGGCCGCCGCGCACCGCGGCCGCGGGGTCGCCCGCGCGCTGCTCGCGTCGATGCTCGCCGCTGCGGCCGACGCCGGCCTGACGGAGGCGGACCTCGACGTCGACGCGACGAGTCCGACCGGAGCGGACCGGGTCTACGCCCGGGCGGCCTTCGTCGAGGTATCGCGCGCGACGGTCTGGAGCCGCCCCCTCCGCTGACGCCGTCGCGGCGCGCGGTGCGGGACCATGGGGGCATGGACGGGACCGTGCGCGTGCGGCTCGACCTCGCCTACGAGGGCACCGGCTTCGCCGGCTGGGCCGCCCAGCCGGGGCTGCGGACCGTGCAGGGCGAGCTCGAGGCGGCGCTCGCCGTCGCGACCGGCCGCGCGGAGGGGGAGCCGCCCCGGCTCGTGGTCGCGGGCCGCACCGACGCGGGGGTGCACGCCACGGGCCAGGTGGCGCACGTCGACCTCACGCCGTCGCAGCTGGAGGCGCTGACGCGACGGCACGCGGGGGAGCCCGAGACCGCCTCCGTCGCGCTGCGCCTCACGGGCCTGCTGGCGGAGGCGGGGGACGTGGTCGTCCACCGCTCGACGCTCGCGCCTGCCGGGTTCGACGCCCGCTTCGGCGCGGTCTTCCGCCGCTACCGCTACCGCATCGCCGACGGGCTCGCGGCCCGCGACCCGCTCGAGCGCCGACGGACCCTGCACCACCCGCGCGCGCTCGACGACGACCGCATCCGCGCCGCGGGCGCCGGGATGATCGGGCTGCACGACTTCGGCGCCTACTGCCGGCCGCGGCCCGGCGCGACGACCATCCGCGAGCTGCAGTCCCTCGAGTGGCGGCGCGACGACGGCGGGGTGCTGATCGCCGAGGTGCGCGCGGACGCGTTCTGCCACAGCATGGTGCGCGCGCTCGTCGGCGCGAGCATCGCGGTCGGGTCGGGGCGCATCGCCCCCGAGCGCATGGCGGCGCTGCTCGAGGACCCGGTGCGGTCGAACGAGTTCGCGGTCGCGCCGGCGCACGGGCTCACGCTCGTGGAGGTCGGCTACCCGGCCGACGAGGCGCTCGCCGACCAGGTGCACAGGGCCCGCGCGCGGCGTGAGCTCGGCTGAACCCGCCCCGGTCGCGGCGGCCCCCGGGATCGGGTACTCTCGATCGGCCGCGCGGAACGCTCCGTCGCGGCTTCGAGCCCTCCAGGGCCCGTTCCGACCTCGCAGCGCCACGGAAACGGCGTGAGGTCATGGAATCGGCACGGAGCGGGATCCACGACCACCTCGAACAGGAAGCGTGCCCACAGTGACGCGTACGTACAGCCCCAAGGCGAGCGAGATCACCCATGACTGGGTCGTCATCGACGCCACCGACATCGTGCTGGGCCGCCTCGCCAGCCACGCCGCGGCACTGCTGCGCGGCAAGCACAAGCCGACCTTCGCGCCGCACCTCGACAGCGGTGACTTCGTCATCATCGTGAACGCCGACAAGGTCGCGCTCACCGGTTCGAAGCGCGACGAGAAGCTCGCCTACCGCCACTCGGGCTACCCGGGCGGCCTCACGGCGACCAAGTACTCCGAGCTCCTCGAGAAGCAGCCGGAGCGCACCGTCGAGAAGTCGATCCGCGGCATGCTGCCGAAGAACTCCCTCGGCCGCGCCCAGATCAAGAAGCTCAAGGTCTACGCCGGCCCCGAGCACCCGCACGCGGCCCAGCAGCCGACGCCGTACACCCTGAACCAGGTCGCCCAGTAGGGCGCGGAAGAGAAGCACAGACCATGGCACAGATCGCAGACTCCATCGACGTCCCGGCGACCTTCAGCACCTCGTCCACGCCGGCCGCCGCCCCCGCCGTCGAGCGCCCGCCGCTCACCGTCCCCGGCGCCGCCGTGGGCCGCCGCAAGCAGGCGATCGCCCGCGTGCGCCTCGTCCCCGGCAGCGGCACCATCACGGTCAACGGCCGCACGTTCGAGGACTACTTCCCGAACAAGCTCCACCAGCAGCTGATCAACGACCCGTTCACGATCCTGCAGCTGACCGGCGCCTACGACGTCATCGCGAAGATCTCCGGCGGCGGCCCCTCCGGCCAGGCCGGTGCGCTCCGCCTCGGCATCGCGCGGTCGCTGAACCAGATCGACGAGGAGAACAACCGTCCCGACCTGAAGAAGGCGGGCTTCCTGAGCCGCGACGCTCGGGTCAAGGAGCGCAAGAAGGCCGGTCTGAAGAAGGCCCGCAAGGCGCCCCAGTTCTCCAAGCGCTGATCAGCGCTTCCCCCTCCCGCTCCATGCCCAGGCTCTTCGGCACGGACGGCGTGCGCGGACTCGCCAACCGCGAGGTCACGGCCGAGCTGGCCCTGTCCCTCGCCCAGGCGGCCGCGCACGTCCTGGGCGACGGGCCCCGGTCGGAAGGCCGGCGGCCCGTCGCCGTGCTCGCGCGCGACCCGCGCATCTCCGGTGAGTTCATCTCGGCGGCGGTGGCCGCGGGCCTCGCGGGCTCGGGCGTCGACGTGTTCGACGCCGGCGTGATCCCGACGCCCGCCGCGGCGTTCCTGATCGCGGACATCCGCGCCGACTTCGGCGTGATGATCAGCGCCTCGCACAACCCGGCCCCCGACAACGGCATCAAGATCTTCGCCGCGGGCGGCAGGAAGCTGCCGGACGAGACCGAGGACCGCATCCAGGCCGCGATGGCCGAACCGCCGCTCGCGCCGGTCGGCGCGGAGGTCGGCCGGATCACCCGGTTCGCCGACGCCGAGGACCGCTACGTGGTCCACCTCATCGAGTCGCTGCCGCACCGCCTCGAGGGCCTGACGGTCGTGCTCGACTGCGCGAACGGCGCCGCCGCGGGCGTGTCCCCGGAGGCGTTCCACCTCGCGGGCGCCGAGGTCGTCCCGATCGGCAACGACCCCGACGGCATGAACATCAACGACGGCGTGGGGTCGACGCACCTCGAGCACCTCGCGGCCGAGGTGCTGCGCACCGGTGCGGACGCCGGGATCGCCCACGACGGCGATGCGGACCGCTGCCTCGCGGTGGACGCGCACGGGAACGTGCTCGACGGCGACCGCATCATGGCGATCCTCGCGAAGGCGATGCACGCCCGGGGCGCGCTGCGCGAGGACACCCTCGTCACGACGGTGATGAGCAACATCGGCCTGCACCGCGCGATGCGGGAGGCCGGCATCAGCGTGCTGCAGACCCGCGTCGGCGACCGCTACGTGCTCGAGGAGCTCGGTGCCCGCGACCTGTCGCTCGGCGGCGAGCAGTCCGGGCACGTGATCATGGCGGACCACGCCACGACCGGCGACGGCCTGCTGACCGGCCTGCACCTCCTCGCCGAGGTCGCGCGGTCGGGCCGCACGCTCGCGGACCTCGCCGCGGAGGTGACGATCTACCCGCAGGTGCTCGTCAACGTGCGCGACGTCGACCGGCACCGCGCCGATGACGAGGTCGTGCTCGCCGCGGTCGCGGCGGCGGAGGCGCGCCTCGGCGACTCCGGCCGCGTGCTGCTGCGCCCCTCCGGCACCGAGCCGGTCGTGCGCGTCATGGTGGAGGCGGCCGAGCTCGCCGACGCCGAGTCCGTGGCCGAAGGACTCGTCGCGGTCGTCCGCGACCGGCTGGCCCTCCCGCCCGCCTCATGAGCCGCGTCGCGCCGCCTCCGGAGCCCGCGGTGCTGCGCCGCCGGGCCCGCCGCGCCCTGCTGATCGGCGTCGCGTGCGTCGTGCCGCGGCTGGTCCTCGCGTGGCTCGTGCTGCCGCCCGCCTACGACCTGCTGCTGATCGCCGTGACGCTGCTGTTCGTCGGCGGCCTGCTCGCGATAGCCATCGCGGTGTTCCAGTTCGTCGCGCTGCGCACCGAGCGGGTGCTGCCGATCGTGGTCGCCGGTCTCGTCGGCGTGGTGCTCGCGGGCGTGCTCGTCGCCGCGTTCCCGGCGCAGGGCGCGCCCGTCGCCTTCGACGGCGGGCTCGTCGCCCCGGCGCCGGTCGTGCTGCACCAGTACCTGTACCTGCTGCTCGGCGCGGTGTCGCAGCTCGGGCTGATGCTCGTCGTGGGGTCGATCGGCGTCGCCGTCACCCGCTGGCGCACCCGCCGCGCCTGACCCTCGGGTCGGCGGGAGGCGCATCCCGCGGTCGCTGCGGCGACGCGCGGTCGGCATGCGTCCCGCGCGGCGCCAGGAGCACCGCGCGTGGCGGGGTCGGCGTCAGATCTTGCGGAGCAGGACCGTGCTCACCGCGTGGTCCGCGCCCTTCTTCAGCACCAGCGTCGCGCGCGAGCGGGTCGGGAGGATGTTCTCCCGCAGGTTTGGCTCGTTGATCGACGACCAGTACTGCAGCGCCGTCGTGCGCGCCTCCTCCGGGCCGAGGTCCGCGAAGCGGTGGAAGTACGACGCGGGGCTGGCGAACGCGGCGGTCTGCAGCCGCTGGAACCGGCGCACGTACCACTCGGCGATGTCCTGCGTCCGGGCGTCGACGTAGACGGAGAAGTCGAACAGGTCGCTGAGGGCGAGCGCGTTCTGCTTTGGGGACTGCAGCACGTTCAGGCCCTCGACGATCAGGACGTCGGGCCGGCGGACGACGATGTCGGCGTTCGGCACGATGTCGTACTGCTCGTGCGAGTAGAACGGCGCCCGCACCTCCTCCGCACCGCTCTTCACCGCGCTGACGAAGCGCAGCAGGCCGCGCCGGTCGTACGACTCGGGGAACCCCTTGCGGTCGAGGATCCCGCGCCGCTCGAGCTCGGCGTTCGGCAGGAGGAATCCGTCGGTCGGCACCAGCTCGACCTTGGGGGTGTCGTCCCAGCGCGCGAGCAGCTCGCGCAGCAGGCGGGCGACGGTCGACTTGCCGACGGCGACCGATCCGGCGACGCCGATGACGAACGGGGTCGTCTCCGCACGAGTGCCGAGGAACGCGCTCGTGCGGGCGTGCAGCTGCCGCGCGCCGGTCGCGTAGAGGTTCAGGAGGCGGCTGAGCGGCAGGTAGACCTCGCTCACCTCGTGCTCGTCGAGCGGTTCGCCGAGACCCGCGAGGCGGTGCAGCTCGACCGGGCTGAGCGGCTGCGCGACGCCCGCGGCGAGGGCCGCCCAGCGCGCGCGCTCGATCTCGACGTAGGGGCTCGGGCCGTGACCGGCGGTGGCCGCGGTGCGATCCGACACGAGGGAGCAGCGTATCCGGCCGTTCCCGTGCCTCCGCGGATCGGCGACTCGGCGGGGCGGGCGCCCGCGAGGGCGGCGGGACCGCCCGATACAATCGCCCGAATGTGCGGAATCGTCGGGTATGTGGGACCTCGGGCCGCGATCGACGTGCTCGTCGGCGGGCTGCGGCGGCTGGAGTACCGGGGCTACGACTCCGCGGGCGTCGCGGTGATCGATGACGACGGCACGCTGGTCACGCACAAGCGGGCGGGCAAGCTCGGCGTGCTCGAGGGCGACCTGCTGCGCGCGCCGCTGCCCGACGCCCGGACGGGCATCGGCCACACGCGGTGGGCGACGCACGGCGGTCCGACCGACCGGAACGCGCACCCGCACCTCGGCGACGACGGCAAGCTCGCGCTCATCCACAACGGGATCATCGAGAACTTCGCGGCGCTGAAGGACGAGCTGCTCGACGAGGGCCACGTCTTCACGAGCGAGACGGACACCGAGGTCGCGGCGGTCCTGCTCGGCAGCGAGTACCGCAAGGCGGGCGACCTGCTCACCGCCTTCCGCGCCGTCGTCGGCCGCCTGCACGGCGCCTTCACGCTGCTGGCCGTGCACGAGGACGAGCCCGGGCTCGTCGTCGGCGCCCGCCGCAACTCCCCGCTCGTGGTCGGGCTCGGCGACGGGGAGCAGTTCCTCGGCTCCGACGTCGCCGCGTTCGTCGAGTACACCCGCCGCGCGCTCGCGATCGGGCAGGACCAGATCGTCGCGATCCGCCCCGAGGGCATCGAGCTCACCGACTTCGACGGCAACGCCGTCGAGGGCGAGGAGTACGAGGTCGCCTGGGACGCCTCCGCCGCCGAGAAGGGCGGCTGGTCGAGCTTCATGGCGAAGGAGATCAGCGAGGAGCCGGAGGCGCTCGAGCAGACCCTGCTCGGCCGCGTCCACGACGGCCTCGTCGTGCTCGACGAGATCAGCGGCGGCGTGGACGACGAGACGCTGCGCGCCGTCGACCGCATCGTGGTCCTCGGCGCCGGCACCGCCGCCTACTCCGGGCTGCTCGGCAAGTACGCGATCGAGAAGTGGGCGGGCGTCGCGGTCGAGGTCGACCTCGCGCACGAGTTCCGCTACCGCGACCCGGTGCTCGGCCCGAACACGCTCGTCGTCTCGATCAGCCAGTCCGGCGAGACGATGGACACGCTGATGGCGGTCAAGTACGCCTCCGAGCGCGGCGCCCGCACCCTGTCGATCTGCAACACCCAGGGCGCGACGATCGCCCGCGAGTCCGACGCCGTGCTGTACACGCGGGCGGGGCCGGAGGTCGCGGTCGCCTCGACGAAGGCGTTCACGGCCCAGGTCGTCGCGCTGTACCTGTTCGGCCTCCACCTCGGCCGTGTCCGGGGCGTGCTGAGCGACGAGGACTCCCGCGCGCACGTCGCCGAGCTGCAGGCGCTGCCCGCGAAGCTGCAGGAGGTGCTGCTGCAGGGCGATGCGGTCCGCGAGATGGCGCGGCAGATGTCCGACACCCGCAGCGTGCTGTTCCTCGGCCGCCACGTCGGCTACCCGGTGGCGCTCGAGGGGGCGCTGAAGCTCAAGGAGCTCGCCTACATCCACGCGGAGGGCTTCGCGGCGGGCGAGCTGAAGCACGGCCCGATCGCGCTGATCGAGCCGGGCCAGCGCGTCTTCGTGATCGTGCCGAGCCCGCGCGACTCCTCGAGCCTCCACCCGAAGGTGGTCTCGAACATCCAGGAGATCCGCGCCCGCGGCGCCCACGTGCTCGCGATCGCGGAGGCCGGGGACGTCGCCGTGCTGCCGTTCGCCGACGAGGTGCTGCGCATCCCGCTGGCCGGGCCGATGTTCGAGCCGCTGCTCGCGGTCGCGCCGCTGCAGCAGTTCGCGATGGAGCTCGCGGCCGCCAAGGGCCTGGACGTCGACCAGCCGCGCAACCTCGCGAAGTCCGTCACGGTCGAGTAGGCGCTCATGTCCTGGCGCACCGCATGATCCTGGGCATCGGGGTCGACGTCGTCGACATCGCGCGGTTCGGCCGCTCGCTCGAACGCACGCCGCCCCTGCGCGACCGGCTCTTCGCCCGCAGCGAGCGGGACCTGCCGCTGTCCTCCCTCGCCGCGCGGTTCGCGGCGAAGGAGGCGCTGATCAAGGCGTCGGGCGACTCCAGCGGCTTCACCTGGCAGGACATGGTCGTGAAGAGCGATCCGTCGCGCCGGCCGCGGCTGATGACGACCGGCGTGGTCGCGGAGCGGCTCGCGCTGCTCGGCGTCACGACCACGCACCTGTCGCTGAGCCACGACGCGGGCATCGCGTCCGCGTTCGTCGTGCTGGAAGGCTGAGCCCGACGGGCGCGGAAGGGGAGCCATGGACGTCGTGACGCTCGCGACCGGGGGCGGCCAGGGGCCGGAACCGGAGCGCGAGGTGCCCGTCTCCGACGCCGCCCCGCTGCGCCGCGCCCGGATCGACGCGTCGGCGATCGCGGACAACGTGCGGGCGCTGCGGGCTGCCGCGGGCACCCCCGAGTTCCTCGCGGTCGTGAAGGCGGACGGCTACGGGCACGGCGCCGTCACGGCCGCACGTGCGGCGCTCGCCGGCGGCGCGACCTGGATCGGCACGGCGGATCCGGAGGAGGCGCTGGCGCTGCGGGCGGCCGGCGTCGACGCCCCGCTGCTCGCCTGGATCCTGCACACGGACGCCGACTTCGGCCCGGTGGCGGCGGAGGCGATCGACCTCGGGGTCTCGTCGGAGGCGCAGCTGCAGCGCGTCGCGGCGACCGCGCCGGGCGCCGCGGTGCAGATCAAGCTCGACACCGGCCTCAGCCGCAACGGCGTCGAGGCGCGGTCGTGGGGCCGCGTGTTCGAGACGGCGGCGGAGCTGGAGCGCGACGGCGCCCTGCGCGTCCGCGGCTTGTTCAGCCACCTGGCGAACACCTCGGCGGAGGAGGACGCGCGGGCGGAGGACCGCTTCGCCGACGCGGTCCGCCTCGCCCGGGGCGCCGGCCTCGATCCGGCGCTGCTGCACCTGTCGAGCACCGCGGCCGCGACGACGCGCGACCAGTCGGCGTTCACGATGGTCCGCTGCGGCATCGGCCTCTACGGCGTCTCGCCCTTCGGCGACCCGGCGCGCGTGCCCGCGGGCCTGCGCCCGGCGATGACGCTCGCGACCGAGGTCGCCGCGGTGCGCCGCGTGCCGGCGGGCACCGGCGTCTCCTACGACCACGTCTGGCGGGCGCCGGCCGCGACGACGCTCGCGCTGGTGCCCCTCGGGTACGCCGACGGGGTGCCGCGCGCCGCGTCGAACCGCGCCGAGGTGCTGCTCGGCGGGAAGCGCCGGCCGGTCCGCGGGCGGATCGCGATGGACCAGCTCCTGGTCGACGTCGGCGACGACGAGGTGCGGGTGGGCGACGAGGTCGTGCTGTTCGGCGACCCCGCGACCGGCGCCCCGTCCGCCGACGACTGGGGCGTCTGGGCGGACACGATCGGCTACGAGATCGTCACCCGCATCGGGCCGCGCGTGCGCCGGGTGCCCGCGTGATCGAACGGCTCGTCGTCCCCGATCCGGAGGCGATGCACGCGCTGGGCGTGCGGCTGGGCGGCGCGCTGCGGGCCGGCGACCTGGTCGTGCTCACCGGGCCGCTCGGCGCCGGCAAGACGACGCTCACCCGCGGGATCGGGGAGGGGCTGGGCGTGCGGGGCCCGGTCAGCAGCCCCACGTTCGTGCTCGCGCGGACGCACCCGTCGCTGGTCGACGGGCCGCCGCTCGTGCACGTCGACGCCTACCGGCTCGCCTCCGCGGCCGAGTTCGACGACCTGGACCTGGACTTCGAGGCGTCGGTCGTGATCGTCGAGTGGGGCGCCGGCATGGTCGACGGCATCGCGGACTCGGTGCTCGAGGTGCGCATCGCGCGGGAGGACGACGACACGCGCGCGGTCGAGCTCGACGGCGCCGGACCGCGCTGGGCGGAGCCGGTGCTCTGACGGATCAGCAGGCACCGGGCGACGCGGACGCCGGCTGCGCGACCGCGCCGCGCACGAGCAGCAGCCGCTGCCCGGCCGGCGGGTCGGCGGGGTCCGCGCCGTAGGGCAGGGCGACGATCACGTCCGCGGTGCACAGGTCGAACCGTCGCGCGATGCCGGGCACGGTGTCCCCGCGAGCGACCGTGTACAGCTCGCCCTGGTCCGCGCTCGCCGCACGACCGCGGGCGCGGTCGCGGCTGCCGCCGTCGACGACCGCGGTGCCGACCAGCGAGTCGTCCGGGGCGCGCGGCGCGGAGGTGGTGAAGGAGGCGGCGGCGCTCGACGGCGGCGAGGACGGCGCCGGTGCCAGCCTGCCGGCGGCGAAGGCGGCGGCGGCGAGCACGACCGCGAGCCCCGCGGCGGCGAGCACGGGCCGCACGCGCCGCCGCCGCACCGGAGCGACGGCGACCGGCGTCCCGGGCGCCGGCTCGGCCCCGTCGTGCGGGGCCTGCGGATCCTGCTCCGGTGCGGCCGCGCCCAGGTACGAGTGCACGTCGGCGGAGGAGGCGTCCGGGCGGTAGAGGCGCTGCCGCAGCGCCTCCTGCTCGCGCGGGCCGGGCTCCATCCGCGCACGGTAGCCCGCCCGCCTCGTCGTGCCACGAGCGACCCCTGGGCGCGCGGGCGCGGCCATCGCTCGTAGGCTGCTCTCTCGTGCTGCTCGCCATCGACACCTCCGGCGCCTCCTCCGCCGCGGTCGTCGACGACGACGGCCGCGTGGTCGCCTCCCTGCTCGACGAGGACGCGCGCGCGCACGCCGAGCACATCGGCCCGCTGCTGGAGGCCGTGCTCGACCGCGCCGGCCGCCCGGCGATCGACGCCGTCGCGTACGGAACCGGCCCCGGACCCTTCACGGGCCTCCGCGTCGGCATGGCCGCCGCCCGCACCGCCGCCCTCGTGCTCGGAGCGGAGGAGCTGCCGGTGCTGAGCCACGACGCGGTCGCGCTCGCCGCGGTCCGGCGCGGGGTCGCGCTGCCCTTCGTGGTGGTGGCCGACGCGAAGCGGCGCGAGCACTTCACGACCGTCTACCGCCGGCTCGACGAGGCCGGGACGCCGGTGCGCGACGGCGAGCCGGTCGTCGGACCGGACGACGGGATCCCCGACCTGACCCGCGTGGTCGGCGCCGTCGACGCGGGCGTGCTCGGCGCGATCGCCGCCCTGCGCCGCGGCGCGGGCATCGCGGCCGAGCCGCAGGAGGCGCGGTACCTGCGCAGCCCCGACGTCACGATCTCGACGGTGCGCAAGTCGGTGCTCGGATGAGCGCGCCCGTCCGCGCCGCGACGGCGGACGACGTCGACGCGGTCATGGCGATCGAGCGCGCGAGCTTCCCCACGGACGCCTGGTCCGAGCCGGCGATGCGCGAGACGTTCGCGTCGGGCGACGCCTTCGTCGCCGAGGACGAGCGCGGCGTGGTCGGGTACGCCGCCGTGCTCGCGCCGCCCGGCAGCGGCGACGCCGACGTGCTGACCATCGCGGTCGACGAGGCGCACCGCGGCGAGGGCACGGGCGCGGCGCTGCTGCGGCGCATGCTCGCGACCGCGGCCGAGCGCGGCGCGCAGCGCGTGTTCCTCGAGGTGCGGGCCGACAACCCGGTCGCCCAGGCCCTCTACGCCTCGCGCGGGTTCGGGGTCGTCGGCCGCCGCCCCCGCTACTACCAGCCGGACGGCGTCGACGCGATCGTCATGCGGCTCGACCTGGAGCGCACCCGATGACGTCCGGCCCGCTGATCCTCGGCATCGAGAGCTCGTGCGACGAGACGGGCGTGGGCATCGTGCGGGGCCGCGAGGTGCTCGCCAACGTGATCGCCTCCTCCGTCGACGAGCAGGCCCGCTACGGCGGCGTGGTGCCGGAGATCGCCGCGCGCGCCCACCTGGAGGCCATGCGCCCGACCCTCGAGCGGGCGCTGGAGGTCGCGGGCGTCGGGATCGCCGACCTCGACGCGGTCGCCGTGACCGCGGGCCCGGGGCTCGCCGGCGCGCTGATGGTCGGCGTCGGCGCCGCGAAGGCGCTCGCCGTCACCGCGCGCAAGCCGCTCTACGGCGTGAACCACCTCGTGGGGCACGTGACCGCGGACCAGCTGCACCTGCCGGGGGAGGAGCCGCAGCCCGTCGAGCTGCCGACCGTCGCCCTCCTGGTCTCCGGCGGGCACACCTCCCTGCTGCTCGTGCGCGACCTCGTCGACGACGTGCAGCTGCTCGGCGAGACCCTGGACGACGCCGCCGGCGAGGCCTTCGACAAGACCGCGCGGCTGCTCGGCCTGCCCTACCCGGGCGGCCCGTCGATCGACCGCGCGGCGGCCGAGGGGGATCCGCGCGCGATCCGCTTCCCCCGCGGGCTCACCGCGGGCAAGGACCGCGAGCGGCACCGCTTCGACTTCTCGTTCTCCGGCCTGAAGACGGCGGTCGCGCGCCACGTCGAGCGCGGGGCGGCCGAGGGGGCACCGGTTGCCGTCGGCGACGTCGCCGCGTCCTTCCGGGAGGCGGTCGTCGACGTGCTCGTCGCGAAGGCGCTCGACGCGTGCGCGGAGACGGGCGTGCCCCGCCTGCTGCTCGGCGGCGGCGTCGTCGCCAACCGCCGTCTCCGCGAGGTGGCCGCGGAGCGCGCCGCGGCCGCCGGGGTGCGCCTCCGGATCCCGCCGTTCGACCTCTGCACCGACAACGGCGCGATGATCGCCGGCCTCGGCGCGCGGCTCGTGGAGGCGGGCAGTGCGCCCAGCGGCGCCGGCTTCGGCGTCGACTCCAGCCTGCCGGTCGGTCGGGTCCTGGTCGGCTGACCCCAATCCGGGCACCGTTCCGGCCCCTCGCATTGACGCTCGGCTCCGCGCGCTGGGACCATGGCGCGACCTTCCCGTCGATGAGGAGCCATGAGCGACTACCAGCCCACCCCGCCGTCCACGCCGAACTCGGCCGACGCCTACGCCGCCGGGCCCCGCCCGACCAACCAGACCCCGGTCCTGAGCATCCTGTCGCTGATCGGCGGCATCCTCGGGATCCTCACCTCGCTGTTCTGGATCGGCCTGCTGTTCGGCGCCGCGGGCGCCGTGCTCGGCTTCATCGCGCGCCGACGCGAGCCCCAGGCGAAGGGCCTGTGGCTGACCGGCCTGATCCTCGGCATCGTCGGCTTCCTGATCTCGCTGATCGTCATCGTGCTGGTCATCGTCGCGCTCGCCTACGCGGCGTCGCAGGACGCGAGCACCACCGCCCCCTGACGCCTCCTGCCGCCGCGTCAGCGGTGGCAGAGCAGGGCCACGCGGGAGCCCGCCGTGCGGGTGACGAGGAGCACCGCCTCCTCGTCACCCCGCAGCGCGAGCTCCTTGCGGAAGCGCGCGGGGTCGAGGTCGACCCCGCGCTTCTTGATCTCCAGCCGCCCGATGCCCCGGGCGTGCAGCTCCTTGCGGATCCGCTGCTTGTCGAACGGCAGCACGGCGTCGATGGCGAAGGACGTCGTGAACGGCGACGGGGACGGCCCGTCGCCGGTCAGGTAGGCGATGCCCGGCCCGATCGGCCGGGTGCCGGTCGCCCGGGCGAGGTCGCCGATCAGGCGGGCCCGGATGACCGCGCCGTCGGGCTCGTGCACGTGGTCGCCGAGCCCGCCGACGGGCTCGTCCGCCGAGTCCGCCGCGGCGGTCAGCTCCGCGACGCCGCCGGGACCCGACACCAGGGCCGCGCGGCGCACGCCCTCGCGCTGCAGCCCGCCGCGCCACAGCACCAGCTCCACGACCTCGCCGCGGTCGGACACCCACTGGGCCTCGGCGTCCTCCGGCAGGTCGGCCCGGTCGTGCGCCGGGGACAGCT
Organism: Amnibacterium soli; assembly: GCF_039544415.1. Taxonomy (NCBI): domain Bacteria; kingdom Bacillati; phylum Actinomycetota; class Actinomycetes; order Micrococcales; family Microbacteriaceae; genus Amnibacterium; species Amnibacterium soli. The sequence goes on from NZ_BAABLP010000004.1 coordinate 428,070, forward strand.
TCACGCCGGTCGGCAGGCGGGCCGCCGTGCGCTCGACGAAGGCGAGGGAGGGGCTGTAGTCGGCCGCGTCGACCCGCCGGGTGTCGGTGTGGCCGGCCGTGCGGCGGGCGGGGTCGATCCACGCCCCGTCGACCCCGGCCAGGTCGACCTGCTCGGCGTCGGCGACGACCACCTCCGCCTCCGGGAACGGCGCCAGGTTGTACTGCGCGAGCACGGCCGTGACCTCGTCGCGCTCCACGGCCCGCACCTGCAGCCCGATCGCGGCCAGTGCGAGGGCGTCGCCGCCGATGCCGCAGCCGAGGTCCGCGACGAGGCGGATGCCCGCATCGCGGAAGCGGGCGGCGTGCCGGGCGGCCACGTCGAGCCGCGTCGCCTGCTCGAGCCCCGCGCGGGTGAACAGCATGCGGTCCGCGAACTCGCCGAACTTCACCCGCGCGCGGCGGCGGAGGGCCGCCTGCGTGAGGATCGCCGCGGCCTCCTCGGGCGCGAAGCCCGCGCGGCGCAGGGCCGTGGAGCGGGCCAGCACGTCCGCGGGCGTCTCCGGCCGCGCCTCGTCGTCGACGGCCGTGAGCACCCGGCTGCTGAGCAGCGCCTCGAGCTCGCTGCGTTCCATCCCTCCACCGTAGGCGGCGCCTGGCACTCGCATTGCATGAGTGCCAGGGGGGCCCTAGGGTTGGGAGCTGGCACTCTGCGGTGCGGGGTGCCAACCCACACGTGCCAGTCCTTCCGATTGGCAGCAGGAAGCACTCAGGAAAGCAGAGGTGGACCGTGCCGGTCTCCATCAAGCCGCTCGAGGATCGCATCGTGATCAGCCAGGTCGAGGCCGAGCAGACGACCGCGTCGGGGCTCGTCATCCCCGACACCGCCAAGGAGAAGCCCCAGGAGGGCGAGGTCGTCGCCGTCGGACCGGGTCGCATCGACGACAACGGCAACCGCGTGCCGCTCGACGTCGCCGTCGGCGACCGGGTCATCTACTCGAAGTACGGCGGCACCGAGGTCAAGGTGCAGGGCGAGGACTACCTGGTCCTCTCCGCCCGCGACGTGCTCGCCGTCGTGGTGCGCTGAGCGCATCCCGCTTCTCGGAGGCCCCCGCACCGCTCGGTGCGGGGGCCTTCCGTGTTCATGGGGTTTCGATCCGCGGCGGATCGAAGCCCTGTGTCGCTTCGCGGCGCTGCACGCGCCGCGGTACGCGACAGCGGGTCGTCGGTGAGGCGGGTGGGCTCGGGTGGTCAGGGGCCGACCGCGGTCTGAGCGCTGAGCCGCGACGGACTACCCTCGCCCGGTGACGTCGGAGGACCAGGGGTCGACCCGGGCGGGGCTGCTGTTCGGGATCGGCGCCTACGGGCTCTGGGGCGCGATGCCCGTCTACTTCCTCCTGATGAAGCCGGCCGGCGCGTTCGAGATCGTCGGCATGCGGATCGTCTTCTCGCTCGTCTTCTGCCTCCTGCTGCTGGGGGTCACGCGCGGCTTCGGGCGCTTCCGCGGCGTGCTCCGCGACCGGTCCGCCGTGGCGTCCTTCGCGCTCGCCGGTGCGCTCATCTGGGTGAACTGGACGGTCTACGTGATCGCCTCCACCTCCGGCCGCGTCGTCGACGCCGCCCTCGGCTACTTCATCAACCCGATCGTCACGATCCTGCTCGGGGTGGTCGTGCTGCGGGAGCGGCTGCGCCCCGTGCAGTGGGTCGCCATCGGCGTCAGCGCGCTCGCGGTCGTGGTGCTCGCCGTCGAGACCGGCTCGCTGCCGTGGATCTCGCTCGCGCTCGCGGCGTCCTTCGGCTTCTACGGCCTCGTGAAGAAGCGACTCGGCCGCGTCGACGCGGTCTCCGGCCTCACCCTGGAGACCGCCTGGCTCGTGCCGGTCGCGATCGTGCAGCTGATCGTCGTCGGCACGACCTCCGGGCTCGCGTGGGGCACCGCCGGCTGGTTCCCGACCCTGATGCTCACCTCCGCCGGCATCGGCACCGCGGTCCCGCTGCTGCTCTTCGCCGCCTCGACCCGGCGCCTGCCGCTCTCCATCGTCGGGTTCCTGCAGTACGTCGCGCCGATCCTGCAGCTCGCGATCGGCGTCGCGGTGCTGCACGAGCCGATGTCCTCCGCGCGCTGGACCGGCTTCGCGCTCGTCTGGGCCGCGCTCGCAATCCTCGTCGGGGAGTCGGTCGTCCGCTCCCGGCCCCGTCGGGCCGCCGCCGTTCCCGCGGATTCCGCGGCCTGAGCGCCGCACGGCCCGCGAAAGGGTCACGGATTCACAACGAATCGGACATGAACGCCGCCTGAAACACGCCCGGAACCTGATTTCCGTAGGTTCCTCGTGTTCGGCGCCCCGCGCACGGACCTGCCCTGACCGAAGAAGTAAGGACATCCATGCCTGGAATTCGACGCGGACGTCGCGCTGCGGTGGCGATCGCCCTCACCGCTGCCGCTGCGGTCGCCCTCACCGCCTGCTCCGGCTCGTCCCCGAGCGGCTCGTCCTCGAGCTCCGCCGGGTCGCTCGACCTGAAGATCGGCACGATCCTGCCGCAGACCGGCACGCTCGCCGTGCTCGGCCCGCCCGAGATCACCGGCGTGAACCTCGCCGTCTCCGACATCAACAAGGCGAACGCGGGCATCAAGGTCAGCGCGATCCAGAAGGACTCGGGCGACACCAGCACGAACATCGCCACGCAGTCCGTGACGTCGCTGCTCTCCTCGGGCGTCGGCGCCATCATCGGTGCCGCGTCCTCCTCCGTGTCGCTGACGGTCATCGACCAGATCGCGAAGGCGAAGGTCGTGCAGTTCTCGCCGGCCAACACCTCGCCCGCGTTCACCACGTACAAGGACAACGGCTACTTCTTCCGCGACGCCCCGTCGGACGTGCTCCAGGGCCGCGTGCTCGGCCAGGCCGTGCTGAAGCAGGGCGCGATCAACGTCGCCGTCCTCTACCAGAACGACTCCTACGGCCAGGGCCTGAACGACAGCGTCAAGGAGGCCATCACGAGCGGTGGCGGCCAGGTCGCCTCCGACGTGTCGTTCGACGCGAACGCGACGAACTTCTCCTCCGAGGTCAGCAAGTCGCTGGCGTCGAAGCCGGACGCCCTGATCGTGATCTCGTTCGACCAGATCAAGTCCATCTCGCAGGAGATCGACAAGGCGGGCTACCCCTTCTCGAAGGTCTGGGGCGCGGACGGCAACTACGGCGTCATCACCCCCGACTTCAAGAACGTCGACATCGCCGGCGCCCAGTTCACGAACCCGGGCGTCGTCGCGACCAGCGACTTCAAGGACCGCATGCAGGCGCAGGCGAAGGCGGACGGCCTCAAGGCGCTGACCGTGTTCTCCTACGGCCCCGAGTCCTACGACGCCACCGTCTCGATCGCCCTCGCGGCGCTCGTCGGCGGCAAGACGGACGGCACGACCATCCGCGACAACCTCTCGCAGGTGACGTCGGGCGGCACCAAGTGCAAGACGTTCGCCGAGTGCGCGAAGCTCGTCAAGGCCGGCACGAAGAACATCGACTACGACGGCATCTCGGGGCCCATCAGCCTCGACAAGAACGGTGACCCGTCGCAGGCGTACGTCTCGATCTACAAGTACTCCAAGGGCAACGAGAGCTCCGCCGTGGGCTCCGAGTTCGGCGACCTGACCAAGAACTAGGTCGCAGGAGTCCCTCAGGGGCCCGGGACCGGCGCGAGCCGGTCCCGGGCCTTTCGTCTACTGCTGCGCCGCCGCGGCGCAGCTCGTACGCTTCGCGGCCCTGAACGGGCCGCGGTACGCGTCGCTTCGCGCTCGGGGTGCGGGAGGCGGGATGGTCTGAAGGGTCCCGGGCGTCCTCGATGCTGCGCCACCTGCGGTGCTTCCAGTGCTGCGGCGCTGGTCAGGTGTTGCCGCAGGCGCGGACGACCCAGGCGAGCACGCGGTCCTTCAGCGCCTTCGGCGCGACCGCGTCGATCGTGCCCTTGCGGCCGTCCGCCAGCCGGACCTGCACCGGCAGGACGGTCCCGACCTTGTCCTCCGCGACCGCGTGCAGGTCGCAGCGCGTCGGTGCGGCCGGCAGGCGCACGGTGCCGGATGCGGCGAGGCGACGGTCCACCCGCCACGTCTCGTCGCCGCTGCGGGGCGACAGCAGCGTCGTGGGCAGCACCTGCTCGACGACCAGCCCCCGACGGACGTCCGGGCCGCCCCGGACGTCGAGCAGGATCTCGGCGGTGCGGCCCTCCGGGCGGAACCCCTGGAACACGATCGTCGCCGTGCTCGTCGCGGCCTGGGCGAAGCACGCCTGCTCGTGCAGCCGCGCGAGGGTGCCGTGCGAGTCCTCCGCCCGCACGGTCCGCGTCGAGCCGTCCGGCAGCCGGAGCCGGGCGGAGGAGAGGGGCGACCGGGCCTCGCAGGAGGCCGTCGTGAGCGCGGCGGGGAGGTCGACGGTGGTGCCGGCGCGGATCTCGGCCGGGTCGTCGTCGGACCAGTGCGGTGCGGGGGACCAGCCCGCTCCCCGCAGCGACGCCGCAGCGACCACGACGGTGCGCGCGGACCCGTTGACGACCTCGAGCTGCACGTGGCGCAGCGGGATGTCCGACCGGTACTGCACGACCCGCACCGAGACGCCGGGCAGCGTCGTCGCACGCGGTGCCGGGGCGGTGGGGAAGGAGCAGCCCGCGAGGGCGACCCCCGGCGGCAGCGGCGACCCACGCGGTCGCCGCACGCCGCCGACGGGTCACTTGGCCCGCGCCGCCTCCTGGTCCGCGGCGAGCGTGCCGAGGTACAGCTCGATCACCTTGGGGTCGTTCATCAGCTCGCGTCCGCGGCCCGTGTAGGCGTCGCGGCCCTGGTCGAGCACGTAGCCGCGGTGGCAGATCTGCAGGGCGCGGCGGGCGTTCTGCTCGACGATCAGCACCGAGACGCCGGCGCGGTTCACGCGGGCGACGTTGAGGAACGTCTCGTCCTGCCGCACGGGGGAGAGGCCCGCGCTCGGCTCGTCGAGCAGCAGCACGGAGGGGTCCATCATCAGCGCGCGCGACATCGCCACCATCTGGCGCTCGCCGCCCGACAGGGAGCCCGCCCGCTGCTTGAGGCGCTTCTTCATCTCGGGGAACAGCCCGAGCACCTCGTCGATGCGCTGGTCGTAGAGCTTCGGGCGCTGGAACACGCCCATCTCCAGGTTCTCCTGGATGGTGAGGCTCGGGAAGACGTTGTTCGTCTGCGGCACGAAGCCGACGCCCTTGGTCACGAGCTTGTCGGCGCCGAGGCCGGTGATGTCCTCGCCGCGCAGGGTGACCGTGCCGCTGCGGATGTTCACCTGGCCGAAGATCGCCTTGAGCAGCGTCGACTTGCCGGCGCCGTTCGGGCCGATGATGCCGACGAGCTCGCCCTTGCCGACCTCGACCGTGCAGCCGTTCAGGATGTTGATGCCGGGCAGGTAGCCCGCGTGCAGCGCGTCGGTGCGCAGCACCACGTCGTCGTCAGCCATGGGTGCCGTCCTCCTCGCGCTCGACCGCGGCCTGCGTCTCGTCGAGCAGCTCCGCCTGCTGCTCCTCCGACAGGTCGCCGAGGTCCGTGTCGTGGTGGGAGCCGAGGTAGGCGTCGATGACCGCCTGGTCCGACATCACCTGGTCCGGGTAGCCCTCCGCGACGATCCGCCCCTCGGCCATGACGATGACCCAGTCGGCGATCTCGCGGACGACGTGCATGTCGTGCTCGACGAACAGCACGGTCATGCCGGTCTGCTTCAGGTCGAGGATGTGGTGCAGCAGCGACTGCGTCAGCGCCGGGTTCACGCCCGCCATCGGCTCGTCGAGCATGATCATCTTCGGCTGGCTCATGAGGGCCCGCGCCATCTCGAGCAGCTTCCGCTGCCCGCCCGACAGGCTGGCGGCGAAGTCGTCGGCCTTCGTGTCGAGCTTGAAGCGGGCGAGGAGGTCACGCGCGCGATCGGTGATCTCCTGCTCGCGCGGCTTCCAGAGCCCGGGGATCAGGGCGCGGGCGATGTTCTCGCCCGGCTGCGCCTGCGCGCCGAGACGCATGTTCTCCATCACGGAGAGCATGCTCAGCGCCTTCGTCAGCTGGAACGTGCGGATCATGCCGCGGCGGGCGACCTTGTAGGCGGGCACGCCGCCGATCGGCTTGCCGTCGAACGACCAGGTGCCCTTGTTCGGCTTGTCGAAGCCGGTGAGGAGGTTGAAGAACGTCGTCTTGCCGGCGCCGTTCGGGCCGATCAGCGCCGTGATGGCGCCGCGGGGGATCTCCACGTGGTCGACGTCGACCGCGTGGACGCCGCCGAACGTGCGCTGCACGCCGTCCGCGACCACCATCGGGTCGACCTTCTTCACGCCGGGCGCGGGCGCGCCCTCGATGAGCGGCGCCTGCGCCGCCGAAGCCGTCGTGTCAGGCAAAGAACGCCTCCCGCTTCTTGCCGACCAGTCCGGACGGCCTGAAGATGACGATGAGCATCAGCGCCACCCCCACGATGATGAACCGGATCGGGCCCTGCTGCACCGTCGAGATCGGCAGCACGTGGCTGCTGATCAGCAACGACAGCACGCCGTCCGCGAGCGACAGCACGACCCAGAACACGATCGCGCCGACCAGCGGGCCGAAGACCGTGGTCGCGCCGCCGAGCAGGATGATCGTGAGCAGGAAGAACGTCGTCTGGGTGCCGTAGTTGTCGGGCTGCAGCGACGTCGGGATGATGTTGATGATCGTCGCCAGACCGCCGAGCGCACCGCCCAGGATCAGGCTCTGCATCTTGTAGGAGAAGACGTTCTTGCCGAGGCTGCGCACCGCGTCCTCGTCCTCGCGGATGCCCTTGATGACGCGGCCCCAGGGGCTGCGCATCAGCTGGCGCACGAGCAGCGCGACGAGCAGCACGAAGATCCAGCCGACGATGATGATCCAGAGGTCGTTCTCGTCGTAGCGCAGCGGGCCGAAGCCGTACGAGCCGGGAGGGATCGGGTTCAGCGCGTCGAACGTGGTCGACGAGCCGTTCAGACCGTCCGAGCCTCCCGTGAGCGGGATCAGGTCGGGCGTCTTCACGACGTACCGCACGATCTCCGCCGCGGCGATGGTGACGATGGCCAGGTAGTCGGCGCGGAGGCGCAGGGTCGGGATGCCGAGGATCAGCGCCATGACCGTGGTCGCGACGATGGTGCTGAGCACCGCGAGCCAGAACGGGAAGCCGAGCCGCAGGGTGGTGATGGCGAAGGCGTAGCCGCCGATGGCCATGAAGCCGGCCTGGCCGAAGTTCAGCAGGCCGGTGAAGCCGAACTGCACGGCGAGGCCGAGGGCGGCGAGCGCGTAGGCGATCGTCTGCGGCGAGATGAGCTGGCCGAGCGCCAGCAGCAGGAAGCTGAGGTCCATGGTCGGTCCTATCCGATCCGTGAGGCTTTGCCGAGGATGCCCTGCGGACGGACCAGCAGGATCAGGATCAGCACGACCAGCGCGGCGACGTACTTCAGGTTGTTCGGGATGAACACGGTCGAGACGTCGGTGATCACCCCGATCACCAGCGAGCCGACGAGGGCGCCGAACGCGGTGCCGAAGCCGCCGAGGGTGACCGCCGCGAAGATCAGCAGCAGGATGCTCGCGCCGGTGTCCCACCGCAGCGACTGGTAGTAGCCGATCAGCACGCCCGCGAGGCCAGCGAGCGCACCGGCGCCCACCCACACGGTGCGGATGACCTTCTCGACGTCGATGCCGGACGCGGCCGCGAGGGAGCGGTTGTCGGACACCGCGCGGGTGGCCTTGCCGATGCGGGTGCGCAGCAGCACGAACGCGACGAGCAGCAGCAGGACGATGCAGATGATCGCGCTGATAATGTCGGTCGAGCGGAGACGGACGGGGCCGAGGATCAGGGCGGCCCGGTTGTCGGCCGGCAGCACGAGCTGGTCGGGGCCGAAGATGAACTGGAAGATGTAGCGCAGCGCGAGCGACAGGCCGATGCTGACGATCATCAGCGGCACCAGCGCGACGCCGCGCTTGCGCAGCGGCTTCCAGAGCCCGAGGTCCTGCAGGTAGCCGAAGGCCCCGCCGAGCACGGTCGCCGCGATGATCGCCACGATGCCCGGCAGGCCGAGGACCGCGGAGAAGACGTAGCCCATCAGCGCGCCGAACGTCACGAGCTCGCCGTGCGCGAAGTTGTTCAGGCCCGTCGTGCCGTAGATCAGCGAGACGCCGATGGAGGCCAGGGCGAGCAGCAGGCCGAAGATGAGGCCCGTCACGATGCGCGGCACGACCAGCTCGAACGGGCTCGCGCTCGGGCCCGCGTCGCTGTCACCGGCGGTGCTGCTGCCGCTCGTCGCGCCGGGGGTCGGCGTGGTCCCCGCTCCGGCCGCGACGAGGATGAAGTAGGCGGGGACCGCCTGGTTCCCCTCGGAGACGACCACCTGCCGCGGGTTCAGCCCGTTCGGCACGGATCCGGCGCCCTCCGGCACGCTCTTCTCGTCGAGCTGGACCTTGTAGGTGCCGCCTCCGGGCAGGCCGACGAGGGACTTGCCGTCGTCGCCGGTGGTGACCGTCTGCGAGAAGGAGCCGGACGAGACCGTCACCTTCACGCCCGAGACGTTGCTGCGGTCGGACGCCTTGCGGATCCAGACCTGGATGGATTGAGCGGCGCTCGCGTTCGGTGAGGGCGACGGGCTGCTCGACGCGTTCGCCGGTGTCCCGCCCGCGAAGGCGAGGATCAGGGCGAGTGCAGCGGTCGCGAACACCGTCAGCAACGCGGCCGGGCCGGTTCGTCGGCGGGTCGTGTCGGGGCGCAAGTGGGATGGACCTCCGGGGCGGGGACGGCGCGTCGATGGGCCGCCGCTGTCGGTGGGAAGGCCTCGACCGTATTGCCTCGGGTGTTTCAGGCGTGTGTCCATCCTCCGTGCAGGGACCGATCGCAACCGGACCGTGACGTGGAAGCGCCGCGCCCTCCTACCATTGGCCTACGGGAATTCCCGCACGAATCACCGGTTGGGGGATGCATGGCAGACGATCCGTTCGGACTCCTCGGACTCACCTACGACGACGTGATGCTCCTGCCGGGGCACACCGACGTGATCCCGAGCGAGGCCGACACCACCACGCGTCTCACGCGCCGCATCCGGATCGCCTCGCCGCTGATCTCCTCCGCGATGGACACGGTCACGGAGTCGCGGATGGCGATCGCCATGGCGCGCCAGGGCGGCATCGGCGTGCTGCACCGCAACCTCTCCATCGAGGACCAGGCCGGCCAGGTCGACCAGGTGAAGCGCAGCGAGTCGGGCATGATCACGCACCCCGTGACGACGACGCCCGACGCGACCGTGGCGGACGTCGACCGGCTGTGCGCGCACTTCCGCGTCAGCGGGCTGCCCGTCGTCGACGCGGACGGGAAGCTCGTCGGGATCGTCACGAACCGCGACATCCGCTTCGTCTCGCCGTTCGAGAAGGAGACGACGCGCGTCGCCGACGTGATGACGAAGCAGCCGCTCGTCACCGGTCGCGAGGGCATCGCGCCCGACGACGCGATCGGCCTGCTCGCGCAGCACCGCATCGAGAAGCTGCCCCTCGTCGACGAGCAGGGCCGCCTCACCGGTCTGATCACGGTGAAGGACTTCGAGAAGAGCGAGCGCTACCCGAACGCGACGAAGGACGAGGCCGGGCGCCTCCGCGTGGCGGCGGCCATCGGCTTCTTCGGAGACGCCTGGGACCGGGCGATGACCCTGGTCGACGCGGGCGTCGACGTGCTCGTCGTCGACACCGCGAACGGCGACAGCCGCGGCGTGCTCGACATCGTCCGCCGGCTGAAGGCGGAGCCCCGCGCGGCGCACATCGACGTGATCGGCGGCAACGTCGCGACCCGCAGCGGCGCGCAGGCGCTCATCGAGGCGGGCGTCGACGCGGTCAAGGTCGGCGTCGGCCCCGGCTCCATCTGCACGACCCGCGTCGTCGCCGGCGTCGGCGTGCCCCAGGTGACCGCGGTCTACGAGGCGTCGCTCGCGGCGAGGGAGGCGGACGTCCCGGTGATCGCGGACGGCGGCCTGCAGTACTCCGGCGACATCGCGAAGGCGCTCGTCGCGGGTGCGGAGTCGGTCATGCTCGGCTCCCTGCTCGCCGGCACCGACGAGAGCCCCGGCGATCTGATCTACGTCAACGGCAAGCAGTTCAAGACGTACCGCGGCATGGGCTCGCTGGGCGCGCTGCAGACCCGCGGCAAGAAGACCTCGTACTCCCGCGACCGCTACTTCCAGGCGGACGTGCCGAGCGACGAGCAGCTGATCGCCGAGGGCATCGAGGGCCAGGTGCCCTACCGCGGCCCGGTCGGCAGCGTCGTCTACCAGCTGCTCGGCGGGCTGCGGCAGTCGATGTTCTACGTCGGCGGCCGCACGATCCCCGAGCTGAAGGACCGCGGCCGCTTCGTGCGCATCACGGCAGCGGGCCTCAAGGAGTCCCACCCGCACGACGTGCAGATGGTCGCCGAGGCCCCGAACTACCGCCGCTGACCCGCCCGCGCGCAGCTGCGCGCCGCAGTCCCGGTCTCGCGCGACCGGGACCAGGGCGCGCGACTGCCCGTCAGCGTCGGGCGGGGCGGCCTGCCGGCGCGCTCGTGAGCTCGTCGGCGATGTCGAGCACCGAGGCCACGGCGTCGGTCGCGGCGATCGCGCTCGCCAGCCGGGACGCCGCTCGTCGGAACCGTGCGCGCTCGTCGAGCACCTGCCGCACCGCGGTCCGCACCCGCGCGGGGTCCGCGCGCTGCTGCTGCAGGTCGACGCCGACGCCGGTCCACCGGACGCGCGCGTTCACCTCCAGACGGTCCTCGGTGGTGCCCGCCACGACCAGCGGCAGGCCGTGGCGCAGCGCGTGGTGCACGGCGCCGAAGCCGCCGTTCGTGACCATCACGTGCGCCGCGGGCAGCAGGTGGTCGTAGGGCAGGAAGCGCTCCACCCGGGCGTTCGCCGGCAGCGCGCCGCCGAGCGCGCGCTCGACCGAGGCGGGATCCGGGCCGCCGGTGGTCGCCACGACGAGCACGTCCTCGTCGGCCAGCGCCGCGATCGTCGGCACGATCAGCTCGGTCGGGTCCTGGTTCGCGTAGGTGCCCTGGGTCACGTGCACGATCCGGCGGCCGTCGCGGTGGTACCACCAGTCCGGCAGCGGGAACCCGGCCGGCGCGGGCAGCGGCCCGACGTACCGCACCCGGTCCGGCGTGGACCGGCGCGGGTACTCGAACTGCGGCACGGACGCCTGCGCCCACACGTCCGCGGTGAGGCCGAGGTCGAACAGCTGCCCGGTCGGGCGGTGCCCGGTGAGCCGCTCGATCGTCTCCCCGAACGCCTGGCGCAGCGCCCCGGTGCGGGTCGCGTTCGCCGCGACCTGCAGCAGGGCGTTCCGCAGCGGGTTCAGCGGTCCCTCCAGCGGTACCCGACCCGCGCCGAACGGGGCGACGTCGGGGCTGGAGAAGGGCAGCGGCAGGATCCCGAGCGTCAGCACCGCCGGGCGCTCGTAGCGCGGCAGCAGCCCGACGGCGGTGGCGCCGACGAAGGTGGGCTCGGCGATGAGCAGATCGAACCCGATCCGGTGGTGCAGGGCCATGACCGCGTGGAAGTCCGCCTCCACGGTGCCGAGGAAGAGCGTCCACAGCAGGTCGGGGACCTCGTGCGACCGTCTCCGGCGCCCGCGCCGTCGCGGCACGCGGCCCGGCGGCACCTCGGCGTCGTAGGGGAGGCGCAGGAACGTCGCGCCCGCCTCCTCGATGCGCTCGCGGTGCGCCTCGCCGCACAGGAACCAGACCTCGTCGCCCCGCGCCGCCATCGCCCGCACGAGCTGCAGCAGCGGCAGGACGAAGCCGTCCTGGCGCGCGCTCGTGAACAGGACGCGGGCCACGCCTCAGCCTCCCGTGCACCGCGCGGCGAGGCGGGGTGCACGCCGCCCCCAGTCCGGGTGCACGCATCGACGGGTCGGTCGGGACGCCTCGGTAGGGTTGCCGACCGTGAGCATGGACTTCGAGATCGGCCGCGCGAAGCGGGCACGTCGGGTCTACGCGTTCGACGACATCGCCGTCGTCCCGTCGCGGCGCACCCGCGATCCCGAGGACGTGTCGACGACGTGGTCGATCGACGCGTTCCAGTTCCAGGTGCCGTTCCTCTCCGCGCCGATGGACTCGGTCACCTCGCCGGCGACGGCGATCGCGTTCGGCCGCCTCGGCGGCCTCGGCGTGCTCGGCCTCGAGGGGCTCTGGACCCGCTACGAGGACCCGGAGCCGCTGCTCGCCGAGATCCGCGAGCTGCCGGAGGACCGGGCCACCGCCCGCATGCAGGAGATCTACCGCAGCCCGATCCGCGCGGACCTCATCACCGCCCGGATCGCGGAGATCCGCGCCTCCGGCGTCCCCGTCGCCGCGGCGCTCTCGCCGCAGCGCACGCAGGAGTTCTCGCAGACGGTCATCGACGCGGGCGTCGACCTGTTCGTCATCCGGGGCACGACCGTCTCCGCGGAGCACGTGTCGAAGTCGACCGAGCCGCTCGACCTGCGCCGCTTCATCTACGAGCTCGACGTGCCCGTGATCGTGGGCGGCGCGGCCACCTACACGGCGGCCCTCCACCTCATGCGCACCGGTGCCGCCGGCGTGCTCGTCGGCTTCGGCGGCGGCGCGGCGACCACGACGCGCAGCTCGCTCGGCATCCACGCGCCCATGGCCACCGCGGTGGCCGACGTCGCGGGCGCTCGCCGCGACTACCTCGACGAGTCGGGCGGGCGCTACGTGCACGTCATCGCGGACGGCGGGCTCGGCAACTCCGGCGACATCGTGAAGGCGATCGCCGTGGGCGCGGACGCGGTCATGCTCGGCACCACGCTCGCGCGCTCCACCGAGGCGCCCGGCGGCGGCTGGCACTGGGGCCTCGAGGCGCACCACGACCAGCTGCCGCGCGGCCGGCGGGTCTGGGTCGGCCAGGCGGCGCCGCTCGACGAGCTGCTGTTCGGGCCGGCGCACCGCCCCGACGGCACCGTGAACCTCGCCGGTGCGCTGCGCCGCTCGATGGCCACCACGGGCTACTCCGACATCAAGGAGTTCCAGCGCGTCGAGGTCGTCGTCGCGCCGTACGACAACCGCTGAACATCCGTGCAATCTGCCCGCCAGGGACCGGGCGGCTGAAGGCGGCGAAGGTACGCTTCCGCACTCGAGGAGGCGCGCCATGGTCACGCAGAACCCGGTGAGAATCGACGACGAGGTGCCGCCCGCGGCGGCGACCGGAGCGGGCGGGCTGGGCCCGTCGCAGCGCCGCGCGGCGATCCGCGCGATGCGGGATCAGGAGCTCGACGTCCTGGTCGTGGGCGGTGGCATCGTGGGCGCCGGGTCGGCGCTCGACGCCGTGACCCGCGGCCTGACGGTGGGGCTCGTGGAGGCGCGGGACTGGTCGGCGGGCACGTCGAGCCGCTCGTCGAAGCTGGTCCACGGCGGCATCCGCTACCTCGAGCAGCTGAACTTCACGCTGGTGCGCGAGGCGCTCATCGAGCGCGGCCTGCTGCTGCAGCGCATCGCGCCGCACCTGGTCAAGCCCGTCAAGTTCCTCTTCCCCCTCACGCACCGCGTGTGGGAGCGCTTCTACATCGGCGCTGGCATGCTGATGTACGACGCCTTCAGCTGGACCGGCGGCCGCCCTCCGGGCGTCCCGCACCACCGGCACCTCTCCCGCCGTCAGCTGTACCGCGCCATCCCCTCGCTGAAGAAGGGCGCGATGGTCGGCGGGATGACCTACTACGACGCGCAGGTCGACGACGCGCGCTACGGCACGATGGTCGCTCGCACGGCTGCCCGCTACGGCGCCCACGTGGCGACGCGGGTCCGCGTCGAGGGCTTCGTCAAGGTCGGTGAGCGCGTGGTCGGGGTCGACGCCATCGACCTCGAGACCGGCGAGCGGTTCCAGATCAAGGCGAAGCAGGTCGTGAACGCGACGGGCGTCTGGACCGACGACACGCAGCGGCTCGTGGGGGAGCGGGGCGGGTTCCACGTCCGCGCCTCGAAGGGCGTGCACCTCGTCGTGCCCCGCGACCGCATCCAGTCGACGATGGGCATGATCCTGCGCACCGAGAAGAGCGTGCTCTTCGTGATCCCGTGGGGCCGCCACTGGCTGGTCGGCACCACCGACACCGAGTACGAGCTGAACAAGGCGCACCCCGCCGCGACCGCGCACGACATCGACTACATCCTCGACCACGTGAACGAGGTCCTCGCGACCCCGCTGACGCGGGAGGACGTGGAGGGCGTGTACGCCGGCCTGCGGCCGCTGCTCGCCGGCGAGAGCGAGCAGACCAGCCAGCTGTCGCGCGAGCACATCGTCACCCACACGGTGCCGGGGCTCGTCGTGATCGCGGGCGGCAAGTGGACCACCTACCGCGTGATGGCGAAGGACGCGATCGACGCCGCGGCGAGCGCGCTCGACGGCCGCGTGCCCGGGTCGGTCACCGAGGACATCGCGCTCGTCGGCGGCGCGGGCTACCAGGCGGCGTGGAACCAGCGCGCCGCCATCGCCGCCCGCACGGGGCTGCACCCGGCCCGCATCGAGCACCTGCTCAACCGCTTCGGCACCCTGGCGGAGGAGGTGCTCGCGCTGATCGCCGAGCGTCCCGCGCTCGCGGCGCCGGTGCCGGGCGCGGACGACTACCTGCAGGCCGAGATCGTGTACGCGACGACGCACGAGGGCGCCCTGCACCTGGACGACGTGCTCGCCCGCCGCACCCGCATCTCCATCGAGGCGTGGGACCGGGGCGTGTCCGCGGCGCCCGTCGCCGCGGCCCTGATGGCGGAGGTGCTGGGCTGGGACGCCGAGCACGAGCAGCTCGAGGTCGACACCTACCTCGAGCGGGTGCGCGCCGAGCGCGAGAGCCAGACGATGCCCGACGACGAGTCGGCGGACCGCGTGCGGCTCGAGGCGCCGGAGATCGTGCAGGCCGTATGACGGACGCCCCGCCCGCGCAGGCTCCGACCCGGAGCCTGCGGGCGGAGTTCCGCACGCCGAGGGCCATCGGCCTGCTGCTGCTCGCGCTCGTGATCGCCGGGCTGTTCGCGGCGCTCGGGCAGTGGCAGATCTCCCGCGCGATCCAGCAGGGCACGGTGGTCGAGCGGCCCACGGAGCGCAGCGTGGCGCTGTCGAGCATCGCGCAGCCCGCGCAGCAGCAGACGGACGCATCGGTCGGTCAGCGGGTCAGCGCCCGCGGCCGGCTGCTGCCCGCCGACACCGTCATCGCGGGCGACCGGCTCAACGACGGGAAGCGCGGCTGGTGGGTCGTCGGCCACGCCGTCGTCGACGATCCGGAGGGCGCGTCGCTCGCGGTCGGCCTCGGCTGGGCGCCGACGGAGCAGGAGGCGCGGGCCGCCGCGGAGCGGATCGAGGCCGCTCCTGCGACCGACGGGCCGCTGGTCGGCCGGTACGTGGACAGCGACCCGGCAGAGCCCTCCACCTCCGGCGATCCGGCCGCGCTGACCGCGGTGTCGACCGCGCGGCTCGTGAACGTGTGGACGCAGGACGTGACCGCCCCGACCTACGAGGGCGTGCTCACGCTGGAGCAGGCGCCGGCCGGCCTCGAGGAGATCTACTCCCCGAAGCCCGGCGGCGACGTCGAGCTGAACCTGCTCAACCTGCTCTACGCGGCGGAGTGGGCGCTGTTCGCGGTCGCCGCGTTCTACGTCTGGTACCGCCTAGTGCGCGACCGCTGGGAGCAGGACCAGGCGGTCGCGATCGCGGACGACGAGCTCCACCACGACGTGTAGAAAAAGCGCTTACGATCGGTGCTCGTGCCCTGGAGCCCTCTTCGAGTCCCGCCGACGCGGGACTTCCCCACGATCCGGCGCAGCCTGCTCTTCTACAAGGTCTTCGCGTACGCGACGGGCACCTTCCTGCTGCTCGTCTGCGCCGAGGTGCTGCTGCGCTACGTCTTCGGCTCGGAGATCGTGGTGGGCGGGGCGCTCGGCCCGGTCGCGCTCGTGCAGCCCGAGCAGGTGCGCGCGGTCGGCGGCTTCAACCTGAGCCTCGCCGTCCTCATCGCGCACGGGTACCTGTTCATCGCCTACCTCATCAGCGACTTCGTGCTGATCACCGTGATGCGGTACCCGATCACGCGGTTCATCCTGATCGCGGCCGGCGGCGTCGTGCCGCTGCTCTCGTTCATCATGGAGGGCCGCGTCAAGCGCGAGGTCCGCTCGTACCTCGCCCAGCGCGAGCGCACGGCGACCCCCTTCCCGGCCTGACCTCCGTCCGGAGCGCTTCAGCAGGACGATTCGACGTCAGCAGGACGATTCGGGTCTCTGCGTCCTGCTGACGTCGTTCCGTCCTGCTGACGTGCTCGGACGCTCCCGCTGTCGTGCTCTCGGCCGGCGCGCGGAGCCAGCGGGTCAGCGGGGCGTCGCGACGAAGCGGGCGGCCGCCTCGTTGGCCTGCGCGGCCGCATCGAGCGGCGCCGTGCCGGCCGCCAGGGCCGCGAGGAACGTGCCGACGTGCGTGTCGCCCGCCCCGTTCGAGTCGACGGCGACGACCGGCGGCGCCGGCAGCGCCGCGACCTCGCCGCCGCGGAGCGCGACCAGGCAGCCGTCGGCGCCCTGCCGCACGACCGCGCCCCGTCGCGCGGTCGCCGCGAGCAGCCGGGCGGCCTCGGCCGGATCGCCGAGGCCCGTGGCCGCGCGCGCCTCATCGGTGTTGCCGCTCCACCAGTCGATGCGCGGCAGCAGCCGGGCGAGCAGGACGGAGGGGGCGTCGGCGCCGAATGGGCCCGGGTCGAGCAGCACGACCGCGTCCGCCGGCAGCCCGAGGACGAAGTCGACCAGCGGAGCCCCGCGCTCCGGCGCGACCAGGCCGTAGCCGTGCACGTGCACGACGTCCCCCGCCGCGATCGAGAAGCCCTCGAGTGCGGGCGCGGTCGACTCCGCACCGGGCACGGTCGTGAAGGTGCGCTCGCCGTCGGGCTCAACGGACGTGAGGACGAAGCCGGAGTCGGAGCCGGGCACCGGCGGCAGCGGCGCCGGGATCCCGGCGCCGCGGAGCGCGGCGCGCACCAGGTCGCCGAGCGGCCCGATGCCGATGCGGCCGGCGAACAGGGCCTCCGCCCCCGCTGCCCGGGCGGCGACGAGGGCGCGGTACCCGCCGCCGCCGACCTCGAGCCGCCCGCCCGTCGCCAGCACGTCCGAGCCCCGGTCGGGCAGGTGCGGCACCGCGGCGACGACGTCGACCAGGGCGTTCCCCGTGCTGACGACGCGGCCGGTCATCGCAGCGCCAGCAGGGCGTCCACCCGCTCGTCGAGCCGCAGGTCGTTCACCCGCTGCACCGTCGCGACCGCCTCGGCGGGGAAGGCCCCGACCCCGTGGATCGCGCCGGCCATGGCGCCCGTCATCGCCGCGATCGTGTCCGAGTCGCCGCCGAGCGAGGCGGCGGCGCAGCACGCGGCCCACGGGTCGTCGGGGTGCAGCAGCAGCATGGCGAACGCCGCGGGCACCGACTCCTGCGTCGCGAGGCTCGTGCCGATCAGCGACACCACGCGATCGGTCGCGACGACCACGTCGTGCCGCCCGGCGAGCTCCGTGCTCCAGGCGATCCGCGCGGCCACGTCCGCGCCCGCCACCCAGCGGCCGCGCCGGGCGCCCGCGCGCGCCGCCGCGATGCCGAGCGCGACCGACGTCGCGGTGCCCAGGCCGTCGACGCCGGCGCTGACCGCGGCGGCGACCGCGGCCGCGCCGGCGATCGCGACGGAGGTGGCGTGGCTGACGAGGCACGCCTCCTCCACCGCGTCGACGAGCACGCCGAGGTCGGTCGCGGGGCACGCCAGACCGACCGGCGCGATGCGCATCGCGGCGCCGTTCGTCATGCCGTTCGCCCCCGCGAGCTGCGGCGGCGTCCCCTCCCGCACCGCGCGGATCGCCGAGCGGGTGGACGGGCCGAGCAGGTCGAGCGAGCCGCGGGCGCGGGCGTCGTCCTCCCAGCGCTCGAGGCGCTCCGCGAGGTCCGCAGGATCGACGCGGCCGCGACCCGCGATCAGCACGTCCGCCAGCAGCAGCGCCTGCTCGGTGTCGTCGGTCACGTGCCCGGCCGGCAGCCCGTGCGCGAGCGGGTGGTCCGGCGCCGCCGCGCGGAAGCCCGTCACCCCGCCGGACGCGAGCACGGCCTCGCGCGGCAGCGTCTGCGTCGGCATGCCGAGCGCGTCGCCGATCGCGAGGCCGGTGAGCGCCCCGAGCGCGCGGTCCCTCCTGCTCATGCCCCCATTCTGCTGAGCACGTCGTCGACGCTGCTGATGGTGATCAGCGGGCCGTAGAGCGCCATCGCGTCGAGGGCCCGCCGGTGGTCCGCCTCCGACAGCCCCGCGCAGGCGTCCTCGGGCACCGTGACGAAGCGGCCCGCGTCCGCGGCGGCGAGCGCGGTCGAGAGCACGCAGCAGTCGGTGGAGACGCCGGTCACCACGAGGTGCTCCGCGCCGCCGGTCGCCGCCGCGAGGTCCGGGCCCCACTTGCCGAAGGTGGTCGCGGTGACGATCGGCGCGTCGCCGGGCGCGAACTCGGCGGTCAGGTCCCACAGCGGGTCGGTCGGCGGCCGCAGCTGGTCCGCCCAGTCCCGGTAGTAGGGCGCCCAGGCGCCGACCGGGTGCTCGGGCGCGACGAACCGCGTGTAGACGGTGCGGCCGGTGAACGCGGGCAGCAGGCGGCGGACGCCCGCCGACGCGGCCGCGTACCCGGGCGTGGCCCAGGCGCTGTCCGCGTCGGCGAAGACCCGCTGCATGTCGACGACGACGAGGCGGGCGTCGTCGCTCATCGCGCCTCGGGCAGCGGGAGGGACTCCTGCCGGCGGACCGCGCCGCGGGTCAGGACCACCGTGCCGACGAACCCGAGCACGAGCGCGAGCAGCACGCCGAGGTTCGCGTACGCCCAGGCGCCCTCGCGGCCGCCGAGGGGACCGAGCAGGTAGCCCTGCCAGGTGAAGCCGGCCGTGCCGTTGACGACGAGGCCCCAGCCGAGCACGGTGCCGACGATCACGAGCAGCACCGCGGAGGGGCGGATCGAGCCGTACCGGCCGTGCCGGTCGAGCAGCTCCGCGTCCGCGTACGCCCTCCTCCGCAGCGCGACGTCGCCGATGAAGACGCCGCACCAGGCCGCGATCGGCACGCCGAGGGTGATGAGGAACGCCTGGAACGGGCCGACGAAGTCGTTCGCGAAGAACGCGACGTAGATCGTGCCCGCGATGACGAGCACGCCGTCGATGCCGGCGGCGACGTAGCGCGGCACCCGGACGCCGGCGGACAGCAGCGCGAGGCCGCTCGAGTAGATGTTCAGCACGCTGCCGCCGACGAGGCCGAGGATCGCGACGATCGCGAAGGGGACGAGGAACCAGGTCGGGAGGAGGCTCGTGAGCGCGCCGATCGGGTCGGCGCCGATGGCCGACGACAGCTTCGGCGACGAGCCCGCGAGCAGCAGCCCGAAGACCACCAGGACGATCGGCGCGACCGCGCCGCCGAACGTGGTCCAGCCGAAGACGCCGCCGCCGCGGGTGCTGCGCGGCAGGTACCGCGAGTAGTCCGCGGCCGCGTTCACCCAGCCGAGGCCGAAGCCGGTCATCACGAACACGAGCGCGCCGATCAGTGCCGTCGCGTCGCCGGAGGGCAGCTTCGCCACGGCGCCGAGGTCGATGGAGCCGGCGGTCAGCGCGATGTACACGACGGTCAGGACGCCGGTGATCACGGTGATCCACTTCTGCATCCGCATGATCGCGTCGAAGCCCGCGATGCCGCCGCCGACGGTGAGCGCCGCGACGACGATCAGCGCGACGATCTTCGTGAAGGGCCCGAGGTCGATGCCGAGCTCGCCGAAGACCGTCGACGTCGCGAGCACCGCGAGCGAGGTGAGCGCGGTCTCCCACCCGACGAGCAGGACCCAGGAGATCACCGCGGCGAGCCGGTTGCCGTGCACGCCGAAGGCGGCGCGGCTGAGCAGCATGGTCGGCGCCGAGCCGCGGCGGCCCGCGAGGGCGACGATCCCGCAGAGCGCGAAGGACACGACGATGCCGATGAGCGCGACGACGGTCGCCTGGAGGAAGGTGATGCCGAACCCGAGGACGAACGAGCCGTAGCTGAGGCCGAGCACCGAGACGTTCGCGCCGAACCAGGGCCAGAACAGGTCGCGGGCGCGGCCCTTCCGCTCGGACTCGGCGATGACGTTGAGGCCGTTCGCCTCGATGCCGTTCGGTGCGGGCGGTGCGGTCGGCGGGGCGCCGTGGTCGAGGGCGGTCATGTGAGCAGTTCCTCTCGTGCGGTGGAGCGGTAGAGCGCGGGCGGGCGGTGGCGCACGCCGGCCTGGTGCGCGCCGGTGGGCGCGACGGTGCCGGTCGCCTCGACGCGGCGCCGGAAGTTCGCGGGGTCGAGGCGGCGCCCGAGGATCGCCTCGTGCACCTCCCGCAGCTGGCCGAGCGTGAATTCGTCGGGCAGCAGCGCGTGGGACAGGTGCGTGTACTCGAGCTTCGCCTTCAGGCGCTTGACCGCCCAGCCGACGATCTCCTCGTGGTCGAAGGCCAGCGGCGGCAGCGCGTGCGCCGGGTACCAGGCGACGTGCGGGTCGTCGCGGGTGAGCGCGGCCTCCTCGGTGCGCACGAGCGCCCAGTAGACGACCGAGACCACGCGGTCGGCGGCGCCGCGGTCGACGGCGCCGAACGTGTACAGCTGCTCGAGGTGGGCCGGGTTCAGCCCGGTCGTGTCCGCGAGGTTCCGCCGCGCGGCGTCGCGGAGGGACTCGTCGGCGCGCAGCGGACCGCCCGGCAGCGCCCAGCGCCCGAGGTGCGGCTCCCGCACGCGCTGCACGAGCGGGAGGTGCAGCGCCTGCTCGCCGTCGTGCTCGCGCAGCCCGAAGATCACCGTGGACACGGCGACGGTGACGGGCTGCTCGGGCACCGGACCCCCTAAAGGTCGACTCGACACGAAGTGGTGGGCGCGAGCGTAGCACTTCGGGTGCGCTCGACCCTTACTCGGTCGTCGCGCGACGCCGGAGCGCCTCCGCGGTCCGTACGCTTGGCGGGGTGACGAGCACCCCGCCCGAATCCGCTCCCTCCGCCGTTCCTGCGCGTCCGCCCGGGGAGGCCAACCCCGTCCTCGTCGTGGACTTCGGCGCCCAGTACGCGCAGCTGATCGCGCGCCGCGTGCGCGAGGCCGGCGTCTACTCCGAGATCGTCCCCCACGGCGTCACCGCCGAGGAGATCAAGGCGCGGAAGCCCTCCGGCATCGTCCTGTCCGGCGGGCCCTCCAGCGTGTACGAGGAGGGCGCCCCGGCCCTCGACCCGGGCATCCTCGAGCTCGGGGTGCCGGTGCTCGGCATCTGCTACGGCTTCCAGGTGATGGCGCAGCAGCTCGGCGGCACCGTCGCCCACACGGGCCGGCGGGAGTACGGCTCCACCGCGGTGCGCCTGTCCGCCGAGGCCGCCGGCGAGGACGCCCCGCTCGTGGCGGGCCAGCCGGGCGACCAGGTCGTGTGGATGAGCCACGGCGACTCGGTCTCCGAGGCGCCGGAGGGGTTCCGCGTGCTCGCCAGCAGCGACTCGACCCCGGTCGCGGCGTTCGCGAGCGACGAGCGCCGCATGTACGGCGTGCAGTGGCACCCCGAGGTGAAGCACAGCGTCCACGGGCAGCAGGTCATCGAGAGCTTCCTGCACGACGCCGCGGGGATCCCCGCGGATTGGAACCCGGGCAACGTCATCGCGGAGCAGGTCGAGCGCATCCGGGCGCAGGTCGGCGACGCCCGCGTGATCTGCGGCCTCTCGGGCGGCGTCGACTCCGCGGTCGCCGCGGCGCTCGTGCAGCGCGCGGTCGGCGACCGGCTCACCTGCGTCTTCGTCGACCACGGGCTGCTGCGCGAGGGGGAGGCGGAGCAGGTCGAGCGGGACTACGTCGCGGCGACCGGCGTCAACCTCGTCGTCGTCGACGCCGTCGACGTGTTCCTCGACGCGCTCGAGGGCGTCTCCGACCCCGAGACCAAGCGGAAGATCATCGGCCGCGAGTTCATCCGCGCCTTCGAGCGGGCGGCGGCGGACGTCGTCGAGCAGGCGAAGGAGGAGGGCGGCAAGGTCGGCTTCCTCGTGCAGGGCACGCTCTACCCCGACGTCGTCGAGTCGGGCGGCGGCAGCGGCACCGCGAACATCAAGAGCCACCACAACGTCGGCGGGCTGCCGGAGGACCTCGAGTTCGCGCTCGTCGAGCCGCTGCGCACCCTGTTCAAGGACGAGGTGCGGGCGATCGGCCGCGAACTCGGGCTGCCCGAGGTGATTGTCGGCCGTCAGCCGTTCCCGGGCCCCGGCCTCGGGATCCGCATCGTCGGCAGCGTCACCCGCGACCGGTTGGCGACGCTGCGCCGCGCGGACGCGATCGTGCGCGAGGAGCTGTCGGCCGCGGGCCTCGACGGCGAGATCTGGCAGTGCCCGGTCGTGCTGCTCGCGGACGTCCGCAGCGTCGGCGTGCAGGGCGACGGCCGCACCTACGGGCACCCGATCGTGCTGCGCCCCGTGTCCAGCGAGGACGCGATGACCGCCGACTGGACGCGGGTGCCCTACGACCTGCTGGCGAAGGTGTCGAACCGCATCACGAACGAGGTGGCCGAGGTGAACCGCGTCGTGCTCGACGTCACCTCGAAGCCGCCGGGGACGATCGAGTGGGAGTGACCGCCTTCTGACCCGGCGGGGTCAGGAGGCGGCGAGGCGCTGCCGCGGCTGCTCCGCGGCGGCGTCGTGCTCCATCTGCGCGGCGACCTCGGCCCAGAGCTGCGCCTCGATGCGGGCAGCGGCCTCCGCGAGGGCGACGCGGTCGACGCCGTGCGGCTCGTGCGGCCGGGTGTCCAGCAGGCAGAGCGCGCCGATGCGGTAGCCGTCGGGGGACTCGAGGGGGTGCCCGGCGTAGAAGCGCCAGCCGTCCGCGGCGATCGGCTCGCCCCGCAGGTCGCCGAGCACCGTGGTGCCGTGCTGCCGGATGGTGCGGTCGCACGGGGACACCGACCGGGGGATGTCGTGCGGGTCCATGCCGACGGACGACTTGAGGACGACGCGGTCGCCGTCCACGAGCGTGACGGCCGCCCCCGTGGTGCCGAACAGGTCCCGGGCGGTGCGCAGCAGCCGGTCCAGCCGCGGGCTCGACCCGGCCGCGACGAGGCCGGTGCGGTCGAGCGCCGCCTGCCGCTCGTCCTCAGGATCCGGCTGCGCGCGCAGGGGCCTGGCGGAGGCGGGCGCGGGCCTCGCGGCCAGCCGGTCGAGGTGCTCGACGAGCACCGGTGCGATCAGCCCGGCGAGTCGGTCGTAGGCCTCGGCCGACCGCGGGGCCTCCGGCAGCGCGCCCGCGGCGGTCACGTGCACGACGCCGTGCCGTCGGTCGCACACCTCCTGCGCGATCCGGTCGAGCCGAGCGGCGTGGCCGTCGACGAGGCTGCCCGCCTGCCCGAGCGCCGCGCTCGGCCGCTGGACGGGACGGATCGCGAGCACGGCGATCGCCGTCTCGGGCGCCGTGGCGGCGCGCACGGCGTCGAGCAGGCGGCCCAGGTCGGCGCGCCACCGCTCCTCCGCGAGCAGGTTGTAGGCGTCGCTGGCGCCGATGCACAGCACGACCGCGTCGTAGCGGGAGGTGCGCGCCTCGCCGAGCAGCGCGGGCGCCGCTGCGGCGGTGACGCCCCGTCGCGCCACCACGTCGACGGAGGCGCCGCGACCGGTGCCGGCGGCCAGCCGGCGGGCGAGATGACCGGGCAGCGACAGCTCCTGCGTCAGCACGCCGAACCCGACGGCCGGACCGTTGCCGAGCACGAGCACCCGGTCGGGGTCCGGCCCGGCGACGAACTGCCGGGCGGCGTCCGCGGGGTGGGGGACGAGGTCGAGCTCGTTCCGCACGCGCTGGGACCAGCGGGCGGCGAAGGGGGCGAGCAGGGCGGTGACGCGCATGGAGCGGGGGCCTTTCGAGGAGGACCGCCCACGCTAGGTCGCGCTCCCGGCGTCACCGCCCCCGTCCGGCTCGACACGCCGAGACGGTGCACGGAACACCGGGCGGCGCCCCGAACGCGGGAAGGGCGCCCGGGGAGCTCCCCGGGCGCCCTCCGATCAGGCGGTCGCGACGGCTAGTTGTTGCCTCGCAGGATCGCGATGAGCCGCAGGAACTCCACGTAGAGCCAGATGACGGTGACCATGATCCCGAAGGCGCCGGTCCAGCCGTACTTCGCGGGGATGCCGCGACGGACGCCCTGCTGGATCTGGTCGAAGTCGAGCACCAGCGAGTACGCGGCCATGACCACGACGAGCAGGCCGATGACGATGCCGAGCCAGCCGCTCTGCAGGCCGAACTGCGACTGCACGACGCCGGTGAGCTGCAGCACGACGTTGACGAGCTGGAACACCAGGTACGAGACCATCGCGATCAGGAAGATCTTGGTGGCCTTCGCCGAGGCGCGGATCTTGCCGCTCGCGAACAGGGCCAGCGTCACGCCGACCGTCACGAAGGTCGCCAGCGCGGCCTGCAGCGGGATGCCCGACCACTGCACGTTGAAGAACTGCGAGATGCCGCCGACGAAGAGGCCCTGCGCCGCGGCGTAGAGGACGATCAGCGGCACCGACGGCTCGCGCTTGAACGTGTTCACCATGGCGAGCACGAAGCCGACCAGGGCGCCCACGATCGCGAGGGCGGGGACGAACCAGCCGACCGCCGACGTGGCGATGAGCACGGCGAAGAGGACGACGGTCTTGACCGCGGTGTCCTCGTAGGTCATCCGGCCGGTGTCGGCCGAGGAGGCGGCGGGGCGCTCGTACAGCTCCTGGAGCTGCTCCGCGCTCACCGTGCTGTTGTTCTTGAACGCGGGATTGTTGGAGAGGGCGGGGTTCGCCATGAGTCCTGTCCTGTTCTGGGCCGACGCGGTCCTGCGCCGGAGAGACGAGTGTAGGAAGATCCGCCCCGCCGCAGCGGGGGGAGCGCTATGCGGTTCCTATGGATCGCGTCCCGCCGCGCCGCTGCCGGCGCGGTCCCGGACCGCGGCGGTCCCGGTCTCCGCCACGCCGTGCGGGCCCCCCGATGTCGGGGCACGCGCCTACCCTTGACGGCATCATGACGCAGCTGCTGCAGCCCTCGTCGGTACCGGTGTCGTCCGCGCTGCTCGAGGGGCTGAACCCCCGCCAGCGGGAGGCCGTGCTCTACCGCGGTCCCGCGCTGCTCATCGTCGCCGGCGCCGGGTCGGGCAAGACCAGCGTGCTGACCCGCCGCATCGCCTCCCTGCTCGAGACGCGGGAGGCCTGGCCGAGCCAGATCCTGGCCATCACGTTCACGAACAAGGCCGCCGGCGAGATGCGGGAGCGCGTGCGCCACCTCGTCGGTCATGCCGCGGACGGCATGTGGATCTCGACGTTCCACTCCGCCTGCGTGCGCATCCTGCGGCGCGAGGCGGAGGTGTTCGGCTACGCCTCGGGGTTCACGATCTACGACTCCGGGGACTCCCGACCGCTGCTGAAGCGGATCATCAAGCAGCACGAGGCCGACGTGATGGGCTTCTCGGTCGCGAACGTCGCCGCGAAGATCTCGAAGCTCAAGAACGAGCTCGTCGACGCCGAGACCTTCTCGCGGCAGGTGAACCTCGCCGACCCGAAGGAGGCGATGTTCCTCACCATGTTCCGGGAGTACTCCCGGACGCTGCAGGCGGCGAACGCGTTCGACTTCGACGACCTGATCGCGCAGACCGTGTACCTGTTCCGGGCCTTCCCGCACGTTGCGGAGCCCTACCGGCGGCGCTTCCGGCACATCCTGGTCGACGAGTACCAGGACACGAACCACGCCCAGTACGCGCTGATCCGCGAGCTGACGAAGCCCGCGCCGGCGATCGAGCCCGCGTCGCTCACCGTCGTCGGCGACTCGGACCAGTCGATCTACGCGTTCCGCGGCGCGGACATCCGCAACATCATCGAGTTCGAGCAGGACTACCGCGACGCGACCGTCGTGCTGCTCGAGCAGAACTACCGCTCGACCCAGACCATCCTCGACGCGGCCAACGCCGTCATCGCGAACAACTTCGACCGCAAGCCGAAGAACCTGTTCACCGCCGGCGGCCCGGGCGCGAAGATCGTCGGCTTCACGGGCTACTCCGGCCACGACGAGGCGCAGTTCGTCGCGGACGAGATCGAGCAGCTGCACCGCGAGGGCACCGAGTACCGCGAGATCGCGGTGTTCTACCGGACCAACGCGCAGACCCGCGCGCTGGAGGAGATCCTGATCCGGTCGGCCGTGCCGTACCGGATCCTCGGCGGCACGAAGTTCTACGAGCGCGCCGAGATCAAGGACGCCATGGCGTACCTGATCGCCGTCGCCAACCCCGCCGACGCGCTCGCCGTGCGCCGCATCCTCAACTCGCCGAAGCGCGGCATCGGCTCGGTCACCGAGACCCAGCTCGCGAACTTCGCGGAGCGCAACGGGATGACCTTCCGGGCGGCGCTGCGGCACGCGGGGGAGCAGGGGTTCGGCCCGAAGATCGCGAAGGCCATCACCGGGCTGTCCGACCTGCTCGACGAGGCGACCGCGCTGACCGCGCCGCCGGAGGAGGGCATGGCGCCCGTCCCGGTGTTCGACGTGCTCGCGCTGCTGATGAACAGGAGCGGCTACGTCGACGCGCTGCGCGCCAGCAAGGACCCGCAGGACGAGGCGCGGCTCGAGAACATCGAGGAGCTGCTCGCGGTCACGAAGGAGTTCCAGCGGAACAACCCCGACGGCCTGCTGATCGACTTCCTCACCGAGACCGCGCTGGTCGCGGCCGCGGACGAGCTCGACGACACGTCCGGCACCGTCTCCCTCATGACGCTGCACACGGCGAAGGGCCTCGAGTTCAAGGCGGTCTTCCTCACCGGCATCGAGGAGGACCTGCTGCCGCACCGGATGAGCGCGAACGAGCCCGGCGGCCCCGCGGAGGAGCGGCGCCTGTTCTACGTCGGCATCACCCGCGCCCGGGAGCGGCTGTACCTGTCGCTCGCGATGACGCGCAACAGCTACGGCGAGACGAGCGTCTCCGCCCCCAGCCGCTTCCTCGCGGAGGTGCCGGCCGAGCTCATCGAGTGGAAGCAGTCGCCCGGCATGGCCGGCCCCGGCGGCGGCAGCCGCGTGGCGGGCAGCCTCGCCTGGGGCGGGTCGTCCAGCGGCGCCGCCGGCGGCGGCGCGGCGCAGCAGAAGCCGAAGACGGAGTGGACGAACCGCGTCACGGGCAAGGTGCGCGACAACGGCGACCTCGAGCTCGCGGTGGGCGACCGCGTGAAGCACGACGACTTCGGCGAGGGCCGCGTCCAGGGCATCACCGGCACCGCCGCGAAGCGCATCGCCGAGGTGCAGTTCGACAGCGCCGGGCGCAAGCGGCTGCTCGTCAAGGTCGCGCCGATCGTCAAGCTGTGAACGCCTCCGTCCGCCCCTTCGCGGACGACGACGAGGACGCGGTCGTCGCGCTGTGGGCGGCGGCCGGGCTCACGCGGCCGTGGAACGACCCGCACCGGGACATCGCCCGGAAGAAGCAGGTGCAGCGCGAGCTGTTCCTCGTCGCGGAAGAGGACGGCGCCGTGATCGGCACCGCGATGGCCGGCTACGACGGCCACCGCGGCTGGGTCTACTACCTCGCGGTGGCGCCGGACCGGCAGGGCGGCGGCCTCGGCCGCACGCTGATGGCGGAGGCGGAGTCGCGCCTGCTCGCGCTGGGCTGCCCGAAGGTGAACGTGCAGATCCGGTCGGGCAACGAGGCCGTGGCCGCGTTCTACGACCGCCTCGGCTACGCGTCCGATGCCGCCACGAGCCTCGGCAAGCGCCTCGTCCCCGACGGCTGACGCCTCGAGGACGGAGCTGCTCCGGATCCGTGCCGCATCGGACGCCGGGGAGCGGCAGGGATCCGGAGCACGTTCCGAGGGGCGGGATCGATCAGGTGGTGCGGGCGCGCAGCATGCGCGGCGGGGCCGCGGCCGTGATCGGCCGGACGGGCGCGGGGGCCTCGGCGGCGGACTCCGCGGCCGTGCGCTCGAGCGCCTCCCGCTCGGCGGTCGACAGGTGCTCACGCAGCAGGGAGCGGACGGCGGCCACGTGGGCGTTGTCGGCGAGCTCGAACTTCTGCACGCCCATGCGCGTCACCGCGACGGCGTGGACGCGGCCGGACTTGCGACGGTCGAGCAGCTCGCGGTGCTGCATGCGCGTCAGCTGGTGCGACAGGCGGCTCTTGTCCCATCCGAGCAGCGCGGCCAGCTCGTTCTGCCGCAGCTGCCGCTCGGGCGCCGCCACGAGGCAGCGCAGCACCTCGAACTCCGCGGACGACAGGTCGGCGGCGGAGCGGATCTGGTGCTCGACCACGCCGTTGGCGAGGTCGGACAGGCGCTGGATGAGGCGCCAGGTCGACGCCTCCCCGCTCGTCAGCTCCGGGGCCATCCCGGCACCGTATCCCGGCGAGGGTTGACGTGGCAACGCGGGCGGTGCGCCGCCCGCGCATGATGCGCCGAGCAGGCGGCGGCTAGGGTTGCACGGTTCTCAACGGCAAGGAGACGTGGACGTCCCATGGACCTCTTCGAGTACCAGGCACGCGACCTGTTCGAGCAGTACGGGGTGCCGGTTCTCGCCGGCATCGTCGCGGACACCCCCGAGCAGGCGCGGGCTGCGGCCGAGCGCCTCGGCGGCGTGACCGTGGTCAAGGCGCAGGTGAAGGTCGGTGGCCGCGGCAAGGCCGGCGGCGTCAAGGTGGCGAAGACGCCCGATGACGCCGAAGCGGCCGCCCGCGCGATCCTCGGCATGGACATCAAGGGCCACACCGTGAACCGGGTGATGGTCGCGGCCGGCGCGGACATCAAGGAGGAGTACTACTTCTCCGTCCTGCTGGACCGGGCCAACCGCTCCTACCTCTCCCTCGCCAGCTTCGAGGGCGGCATGGAGATCGAGGAGCTCGCCGTCGAGCGGCCGGAGGCCCTCGCGCGCATCGAGGTCGACCCGGCCGAGGGTGTCACGCTGGAGAAGGCGACCGCGATCGCGAAGGCGGGCAACTTCCCGGCCGAGCTGATCGAGAAGGTCGCGCCCGTCTTCGTGAAGCTCTACGAGGTCTACACGGGCGAGGACGCCACGCTCGTCGAGGTGAACCCCCTGGTGCTCACCGGCGGCGGCGACGTCGTCGCGCTCGACGGCAAGGTCTCGCTCGACGAGAACGCCGACTTCCGCCACCCCGCGCACGAGGCGCTCGAGGACAAGGCCTCCGCGGACCCGCTGGAGGCGAAGGCCAAGGCCTCGAACCTGAACTACGTGAAGCTCGACGGCGAGGTCGGCGTGATCGGCAACGGCGCCGGGCTCGTGATGTCGACGCTCGACGTCGTCGCCTACGCGGGCGAGCAGCACGGCGGCGTGAAGCCGGCCAACTTCCTCGACATCGGCGGCGGCGCCTCCGCGGCCGTGATGGCCGCCGGCCTCGACGTGATCCTCGGCGACCCGCAGGTGAAGAGCGTGTTCGTGAACGTCTTCGGCGGGATCACCGCCTGCGACGCGGTCGCGAACGGCATCGTGCAGGCGCTCGGCATGCTCGGCGACGCCGCGACGAAGCCGCTGGTCGTGCGCCTCGACGGCAACAACGTGGAGGAGGGGCGCCGCATCCTCACGGAGGCGGCCCACCCGCTCGTCACCCTCGCGCTGACCATGGACGACGGCGCCGCCAAGGCCGCCGAGCTCGCTCGCAAGTAGGTAAGGGACCAGCCATGTCGATCTTCCTCAACAAGGACTCCAAGGTCATCGTCCAGGGCATCACGGGCGGCGAGGGCACCAAGCACACCGCGCTGATGCTGAAGGCCGGCACGCAGGTCGTCTGCGGCGTGAACGCGCGCAAGGCCGGCACGACCGTCACGCACGGCGACGTCGAGCTGCCCGTCTTCGGCACCGTGAAGGAGGCCATCGCCGAGACCGGCGCCGACGTCTCCATCGCCTTCGTGCCGCCGGCGTTCGCGAAGGACGCGATGATCGAGGCGATCGACGCCGAGATCCCGCTGCTCGTCGTGATCACCGAGGGCATCCCGGTGCAGGACGCGGCGGAGGCCTGGGCGCACGCGAAGGCGACGGGCGGGAAGACCCGCATCATCGGGCCGAACTGCCCCGGCATCATCACGCCCGGCGAGTCCCTCGTCGGCATCACGCCCGCGAACATCACGGGCAAGGGCCCGATCGGGCTCGTCTCGAAGTCCGGCACGCTGACCTACCAGATGATGTACGAGCTGCGGGACCTCGGCTTCTCCACCGCGATCGGCATCGGCGGCGACCCGATCATCGGCACCACGCACATCGACGCCCTCGCGGCGTTCGAGGCGGACCCCGACACGAAGGCGATCGTGATGATCGGCGAGATCGGCGGCGACGCCGAGGAGCGCGCGGCCGACTTCATCAAGGCGAACGTCACCAAGCCGGTCGTCGGCTACGTCGCGGGCTTCACCGCCCCCGAGGGCAAGACGATGGGCCACGCGGGCGCGATCGTCTCCGGCTCCGCCGGCACCGCGCAGGCGAAGAAGGAGGCCCTCGAGGCCGCCGGCGTCAAGGTCGGCAAGACGCCGTCCGAGACCGCCGCCCTGATGCGCGAGATCCTCTCCGCCTGACCTCCGTTCACGGATACGGGGATCCGGCGGTCCGCGACCGGATCCCCGTATCCGTGAAAGAGGGACACCCCGGCGGGGCTCGATCGATCGCGGAGTGGGCTGCATAGCCTCGAGGCATCGCCTCCTCCGTGATCGACGACGCACCCGACGTCGCCCCCGAGAAGCCGACCCGGCCGCGATCGCGCCGGGCCGGCGCCGCCGTGGTGGGCGCGGTCGACGGGCTGCTCGCCGTCGCGCTGCCCTTCGCGGTGCTCGCCGCGCTGGCCGTGCTGGCGTGGGCCGGGCTCGGGCGGGCGGAGGGGTGGACGCCCTACGCCTCGGCCGCGGCCGACGTCTGGCTGCTCGGGCACGGCGTCGACGTGCGGTTCGCCGCTCCGGGCGGCGCCTTCACCGTCACCGCGGCCGCGCTCGGTCCCGCCCTCGTGACCGCGCTGTGCGCGGTCCGGGCCGGCCGGAGAGCCGCCGCCACGGGCGCGCCCGCCCTCGCCTGGGCCGCCCAGCTCGTCGCCGTCCTCGCCGCCTCCGCCGTGCTCGTCCGGGTCGGCACCTCGACGATCGCCGCACCCGTCGTCTGGCAGGGGCTCTTGCTGCCCCTGCTGCTCGCCGCCGCCGCCTCCCTCGTCGGTCTGCGCTCGACCCGAGCGGGCGTCCGACCGCTGCCCGACGGGGTGCGGGCCGGCCTGATCGCCCTCCTCCTGCTCGTAGCCGCGGCAGCCGTGCTGCTCACCCTGCTGCTGCTGGCCCGCTTCGCCGACGTCGTCGCGCTCGACGAGTCGCTGGACGCGGGACCGGTCGGCGGCCTCGTGCTCACCTGCGCGCAGCTGCTCGCCCTGCCGACCTTCGTCGTCTGGGCGCTCGCCTGGATCGTCGGCGCGGGCGCGAGCCTCGGCACCGGTTCCGCGATCGGCCCCTTCGCCGGCTCCAGCGGGCCGCTGCCCGCGCTGCCCGTGCTCGGTGCCGTGCCCGTCGACCCGCCCGCGATCGCGGCCGCCGTGCTCGTGCTCCCCGTCGTCGCCGGGTTCGCCGCCGTGCTGCTCGTGCGCCGACGCGGTGCCGCGACCGGCGCCGTGCCGCTCGGCGCCCTGACCGGCGTCGTGGCCGGGATCGGCGCAGGAGTGCTCGCCGCCGCCTCCGCCGGCGCGGCCGGACCGGGGCGGTTCGCGGCCGTCGGTCCCGACGCGCTGCTCGTCGCGGGGCTCTCCGCGGTGCTGGTCGGGCTGCCGGCCCTGGTCGCGGGAGCCGTCGTGCGGGCGCCGCCCCCGCAGTCGGAGGCGGTGGACGAGCCCCAGTAGGCTCGCTCGCGTGCTCCGGCTCGTCGTGCTGATCTCGGGCGGCGGCAGCAACCTCCGCGCCCTGCTCGAGCGCTGCGACCACGCGGACTTCCCGGCCCACGTCGTCGCCGTCGGCGCCGACCGCGACGCGGGCGGCCTGGTCCACGCGGACGAGTTCGGCGTCCCCTCCTTCGTCGTGCCGTTCCCGCAGTACGCGACCCGGGAGGCGTGGGGCGAGGCGCTGCTCGAGGCGGTGCGGATCTGGGCGCCGGACGTCGTGGTCCTCTCCGGCCTGATGCGCCTGCTGCCGCCGCGGGTCGTCGACGAGCTGCGGCCCGGGCTGCTGAACACGCATCCCGCATACCTTCCCGAGTTCCCCGGCGCGCACGCGGTGCGCGACGCCCTCGCCGCCGGCGCGACCGAGACCGGTGCCAGCGTGATCCTCGTCGACCACGGCGCCGACACCGGCCCGATCCTCGCCAGGGAGCGCGTGCCCGTGCTGCCCGGCGACACCGAGGGCGTGCTGCACGACCGCATCAAACCCGTCGAACGGCGACTGCTCGCCGACGTGATCCAGGGGATCGCGGAGGGACGGATCGAACTGGAGGCCGCATCGTGACCACCGCCCGAGTCGTGAACCCCGGCGACGCCGACGTCGTGCCCGTGCGCCGGGCGCTGCTGTCCGTCAGCGACAAGCACGGCCTCGTCGACCTCGGCGCCTCCCTCGTCGCGGCCGGCGTCGAGCTCGTCTCGACCGGCTCGACGGCGACGACGCTGCGTGCCGCGGGCCTGTCCGTCACCGAGGTGTCGGAGGTCACCGACTTCCCCGAGTCCCTCGACGGCCGCGTGAAGACCCTGCACCCCGCGGTGCACGGCGGGCTGCTCGCCGACCTGCGGCGCGAGCAGCACGCGGAGGAGCTGACCTCGCTCGGCATCCGCCCCTTCGAGCTCGTCGTCTCGAGCCTGTACCCGTTCGAGCAGACCGTCGCCTCCGGCGCCGACGACGAGGCGATCGTCGAGCAGATCGACATCGGCGGGCCCGCCATGGTCCGCGCCGCAGCGAAGAACTTCGCGAACGTCGCCGTGGTCACGGCGCCGGACGCCTACGCCGGCGTGCTCGAGGCCGTCGCGCAGGGCGGCACCTCGCTCGAGCTGCGCCGACGCCTCGCCGCGACCGCGTTCGAGCGCATCGCGCAGTACGACCGCGCCATCGCCGACTGGTTCGCGGACGGCGCCGACGCGACCGTGCGCTCGGGGGAGTACCGCTTCGTCGAGACCCCGCTGCGCTACGGCGAGAACGCGCACCAGGCGGCGGCGCTGTGGAGCGACCCCGCCGGGCGCGGCCTCGCCCAGGCGACGCAGCTGCACGGCAAGGAGCTCAGCTACAACAACATGGTCGACGCCGATGCGGCGGTCCGCGCGGTGCTCGACTTCGACGAGCCCGCGGTCGCCGTGATGAAGCACGCGAACCCCTGCGGCATCGCGGTCGCGCCCGCCCACGCGGTCGACCCGATCGCCGCCGCGCACCGGCTCGCGAACGACTGCGACCCGGTGTCCGCGTTCGGCGGGGTCATCGCCGCGAACCGCGAGGTCACGCTGGGGATGGCGGAGGCCGTCGCCGGCATCTTCACCGAGGTGATCGTCGCCCCCTCCTACGCGTCCGAGGCCGTCACGGTGCTCAGCCAGCGCAAGAACCTGCGCATCCTCGTGCTTCCGCGCGACTTCGAGCGGCCGACCCGCGAGTTCAAGCAGGTGTCGGGCGGCGTGCTCGTGCAGGACCCGGATCGGTACGGCGTCGTCGACCCGTCCACCTGGACGCTCGCCGCCGGTCCGGCCGCGGACGAGGCGGCGCTCGCCGACCTCGCCTTCGCCTGGCGGGCCGTGCGCTCGGTCAAGTCGAACGCGATCCTGCTCGCCGCCGGAGGCGCCTCCGTCGGCATCGGCATGGGCCAGGTGAACCGCGTCGACTCGTGCCACCTCGCGGTGCAGCGCGCCGGCAGCCGGGTGGAGGGCTCCGTCGCGGCGTCCGACGCCTTCTTCCCCTTCGCGGACGGCCCCGAGGTGCTGCTGCAGGCGGGCGTGAAGGCGATCGTGCAGCCCGGTGGCTCCATGCGCGACGCGGAGGTGATCGCCGCGGCCGAAGCCGCCGGCGTGACCATGTACTTCACGGGCGAGCGCCACTTCTTCCACTGAGCTCATGGCCTTCGATCCGCGGGCGGATCGAAGGCGGTGCCGCGTCGCCCGGCCCTGAACGGGCCGGGCGATCTGCGGCCGTGTGGTTGACACGGACGCTGAGGGGACCCGGAGGCGGTGCCGCGTCCCCGCCTCCGACCATGAGCAGGAGCGCGGGCGGGCCGCCGCCGGGATCGTGCTGCTGCCTAGGCTCGGGGCGTGCTGATCGTCCTGCGCGGGAACTCCGGGTCGGGCAAGAGCACGGTCGCCGAGGCGCTGCAGCAGGAGCTGGGGTGGCCGACGGCGGTGCTGGAGCAGGACCACTTCCGCCGCGTCGTCTACGCGGAGCGGCAGGGGCGGACGCACCCGACCGGCATGGCGCACGCCGCGCTGCTCGAGGCCGCGGCGGCGCACTGCCTCGGGCAGGGGCAGCACCTCGTGCTCGAGGGCGTCTTCAACGCTGAGCGGTACGCCGGGATGCTGGAGCGCATCGCCGCGCTCGCCGACGACGCCCGCTTCCTCGCCTTCGACCTGTCGTTCGAGGAGACCGTGCGGCGGCACGCCGATCGGCCGAAGGCGTCCGCGTTCGACGTCGAGGAGATGCGCGGCTGGTACCACGGCTGGAACCCGCTGCCCTTCGTCGAGGAGCAGCGGATCGGCGCCGACGAGAGCGTCGCTGCAGTCGTGCGACGCGTCCTCGGCGGTCCGTGAACCGTCGCGGGAGCCCCGCAGCATCTGTTCCCGATGGAGTGTTGTGCGAAGGCAGTGCGTTCCATAAGCTGGAGGGCTGCCGCAGCTCGTCCACACCTCCCTCGGGCGGGGAGAGCGCGACGGCCGACCGGACCGCTCCCGAGCGCCCGGCCGCCGAGGAGCAGGAGGCCGACATGTCCACGACCCTCGTCGAGCCCGTCGTCCTGCTCGCGCCGCGCCCCCGCGCCTGACGCGCAGCCTCCTCTCCGCTCCACCTCCGGTCGCGCCCGCCGCGACCTCCCGTCCGGCGCCGATGACGGCGCTCCCGACGTCTCCGCTCCCGCGCGCCCGACCGGCGACGCGGCCGCGGGAAGGAATCCCCTATGACCGTGCCCAGTCGGCAACCCACCACGCTGCAGGCCCTGCGGCGCCTCGACCCCTTCGTGCGACCGGTGCGCCGCAGCATCGTCGTCGCCATGGCGATGGCGCTCGCCGCCTCGCTCGTCTCCCTCGCGGTGCCGCAGGTGCTGCAGCACATCGTCGACGGCCCCCTCGCGGCCAAGGACGCGTCCCGGGTGCCCGGCGCGGTCGCGCTGATCGCGGGCCTCGGCGTGCTCGAGGCGCTGCTGTACTTCGCCCGCCGCCTCTACATCGTCGGTCCCGCCACCGGGGTGGAGGCGAGCATGCGGCGAGCGCTCTACGCGAAGCTGCAGGACCTGCCGGTGGCCTTCCACGACCGCTGGCCGAGCGGCCAGCTGCTGTCGCGCGCGATGAGCGACCTCAGCCTGATCCGGCGCTTCATCGCGTTCGGCTTCATCTACCTGATCGTCAACGTCATCACGATCGGCGTCGGCGTCGTCGTGCTCGCCTTCCTGAACCCGCTGCTGGCCGCGGTGTTCACGGTCTGCTCCGTCCCCCTCTGGATCAACGGCTTCCGCTTCGAGCGGCGCTACCACGTCGTCGCGCGGCGCAGCCAGGACCAGCAGGGCGACCTCGCGACCCTGGTCGAGGAGTCGGTGCACGGCATCCGCGTGCTGAAGGCGTTCGGCCGGGGCCGCACCAAGCTGCAGGGCTTCCTGCAGCGCGCCGAGGAGCTGCGCGGCACGGAGATCGAGAAGGCGAAGGCCGTCGCGCAGATCTGGCTGTGGCTGCTGCTCGTGCCCGACGTCGCGTTCGCGCTGTGCCTGCTGGTCGGCGTGCAGCAGGCGAGCGTCGGCGCGATGACCGTCGGCGAGCTCGTGGCGTTCTTCGCGACCGCCACGGTGCTGCGCTTCCCGCTCGAGTCGATCGGCTTCCTGCTGTCGATGCTCTTCGACACCCGCACGGCCACCGACCGGCTGTTCGAGGTGTTCGACGAGGACAACACGATCCGCGACCCCGAGACGCCGAAGCACATCACGGAGGCGCACGGACGCCTCGAGTTCCAGGACGTGCGGTTCGCGTACCCCGACGCGCCCGGTGCGGCCCGGCCGCAGCTGGCCGGCGTCGACCTCTCGATCGAGCCCGGCGAGACGATGGCCCTCGTCGGCCTGACCGGCTCCGGCAAGACGACGCTGGTCGAGCTCGCGGGGCGCCTGTACGACGTCACCGGCGGACGGATCCTGCTCGACGGCGTCGACATCCGCGACCTCACGCGGCAGGAGCTGCGCACGCACATCGCCATGGCGTTCGAGGAGGCGACCCTGTTCTCGGCCTCGGTGCGCGACAACGTGCTGCTCGGCCGGCCGGAGGCGGGGGAGGACGTCCTCAAGGAGGCGCTCGAGATCGCCCAGGCGTCCTTCGTGTACGACCTGCCCCAGGGGCTGGACACGACGATCGGCGAGGAGGGGCTCAGCCTCTCCGGCGGCCAGCGGCAGCGCCTCGCGCTCGCCCGCGCGGTCGCCGCGAACCCCGCCGTGCTCGTGCTCGACGACCCGCTGTCGGCGCTCGACGTCGACACGGAGGCGCTCGTCGAGGCGGCGCTGCGCCAGGTGCTCACCCGCACGACGGCGCTGATCGTCGCGCACCGCCCCTCCACCGTGCAGCTCGCGGACCGCGTCGCGCTGCTGGAGGACGGCCGGATCGTCGCCGTCGGCACCCACAGCGAGCTGCTCGCCACGAGCGAGCGCTACCGCTTCGTCATCTCGAGCCTCGAGGACGAGCAGCACTTCGAGGAGGTGGACGCGTGAGCGCGATCACGGGCGTCGCGGGCGAGGAGCGCCGCGACTTCACCAAGCAGGAGCGCAAGGAGCTGCGGGCGCGCTCGCTGCGCCTGCTCGGCAGCCTGCTGGCCCCGCTGAAGAAGCGGCTGATCGTCACGGCGCTGGTCGTGCTGGTCAGCACCGCGCTGCAGGTCATCGGGCCGGCGATCATCGCCTACGGCATCGACTCCGGTCTGCCCGCCCTGCTGAAGGGCCAGGCGATGCCGCTCGCCGGCTCGGTGATCGTGTACCTGATCGCCGGCGTGCTGTCCGGGGTGCTCATCGCCTCGTACACGGTGCAGACCGCGCGCATCAGCCAGGCCGTGCTCATCGACCTGCGCGAGCGGGTCTTCGTGCAGACGCAGCGGCTCAGCCTCGAGTTCCACGAGCAGTACACGTCGGGCCGGATCATCTCCCGCCAGACGAGCGACCTCGACTCCATCCGCGAGCTGCTCGACGGCGGCATCAACGAGCTCGTGATGAGCGTGCTCTACATGCTCTTCACGGCCGTCGCGCTGGTGCTGCTCGACGGGTGGAGCGGCCTGATCCTGTTCTGCTCGTTCATCCCGCTCGCCTTCCTGATCCGCTGGTTCCAGCGGCGCAGCGAGGCGACCTTCCGCGAGTCGCGCGTCTCCTCCGCGAAGCTCATCGTGTTCTTCGTGGAGACGATGACGGGCATCCGCGCGGTGCAGGCGTTCCGCAAGGAGCCCCGCAACCAGAAGGAGTACAGCGCGCTCGCCGAGGACTACCGGTCGATCAACGCGCGGGCGATCCGCCTGTTCGCGGTGCTCGAGCCGGGTCTCACGCTGATCGGCAACCTCACGGTCGCCGCGGTGCTGCTGTTCGGCGCCTTCCGGGTGATCGACGGCGGGCTGGAGATCGGCGCGCTGCTCGCGGCCGTGCTCTACAGCCGGCGGTTCTTCGACCCCATGGAGGACATCGCCACCTTCTACAACGCGTACCAGTCGGCGGAGGCGGCGCTCGAGAAGATCTCGGGCGTGCTCGAGGAGAGCCCGACGGTGCCCGAGCCGGTCTCCCCGAAGCCGCTGGGCACCGGGGTCACCGGGCGGGTGCGCTTCGAGGGCGTGCGGTTCGCGTACCGGACCGACCGGGAGGTGCTGCCGCGTTTCGACCTGGACGTGCCGGCGGGGCAGACGATCGCGCTCGTGGGCTCCACCGGCGCCGGCAAGTCGACCCTCGCGAAGCTGATCGCGCGCTTCTACGACCCGAGCGACGGCCGCATCACCCTCGACGACGTCGACCTGCGGGACCTGACGAACCAGGACCTGCACCGCGCCGTCGTGATGGTGACGCAGGAGGCGTACCTGTTCTCCGGCTCGGTCGCGGACAACATCGAGCTCGGGCGGCCCGGCGCCACCCGTGCGGAGATCGAGTCGGCCGCGAAGGCGGTCGGCGCGGACGAGTTCATCCGCTCCCTGCCCGACGGCTACGACACCGACGTGAACAAGCGCGGCGGCCGCGTCTCCGCGGGGCAGCGGCAGCTGATCTCCTTCGCGCGGGCGTTCCTCGCGGACCCGGAGGTGCTGATCCTCGACGAGGCGACGGCCTCGCTCGACATCCCGAGCGAGCGGCTCGTGCAGGAGGCGCTGCAGACGCTGCTCGCCGACCGCACGGCGCTGATCATCGCCCACCGCCTGTCGACGGTCGCGATCGCGGACCGGGTGCTCGTGATGGAGCACGGCCGGATCGTGGAGGACGGCGAGCCCGCCGACCTCATCTCGGGCACGGGCCGCTTCGCGGCGCTGCACGCCGCCTGGCGCGACTCCCTGGTCTGACCCGCTTCGTCGTCACGGAGTTCTGGCGCGGGACAGCGCGCCAGAACTCCGTGAAGATGGAACTCGGCGCTAGGCGGCGACCTCCTCCAGGCGCTCCGCCTCCGGGACCTGCTCGACCGGCTCCGGGCGGCCCGGGAGGAGCAGGGACAGCACGACCGCGAGAGCGGTGAAGCCGACCGCCCACCAGAACGCGTGCTGGAACCCGGCGACCGGGCCGAGCGTCGCGGCCGCGCCCTGCAAGATCACGGCGAGCACCGCGGTGCCGGCCGCGCCGCCGAGCTGCTGCGCGATGCGGGTGACGATGCTCGCGTGCGGCACCTCCTCCCTGGCGAGGCCGACGAAGCCGACCGCCATCAGCGGGATGAACACCGCACCGAGGCCGACTCCCCGCACCAGCAGGGCGAGCAGCAGCCACCACTCCGGCGTCGCCGCCCCCGCGTAGGCGAACGGCACGGTCGCGAGCCCGACGACGGCGAACGAGACGAGGGCCACCGCCCGGCCGCCGACGCGGTCGTTCAACCGGCCCGCGATGGACCGGCTGAGGAGCGAGCCGACGCCCTGGGGGATGAGCAGCAGCCCGGCGCCGAGGGCGTCCGTGCCGCGCAGCTCCTGGAAGGACAGCGGCAGCAGCAGCATCGCTCCGTAGAGCGTGGCGCCGGTCAGGAACATGAGGGAGGCGGATGCCGCGAGGGGCCGGTGGCGCAGCAGGCGCAGGTCGACGAGGGCGCCGTCTCGACGGCGCAGCGCCCACCCGGCGAACCCGGCGAGCAGCAGGACGCCCGCGCCGAGTGGCGCCCACACGTCGATGCGGGCGAACCCGCCGTCCTTCGTCACGTCGCTGAGGCCGTACAGGACGCCGACGACCGCCGGCGAGAGCAGCACGAGCCCGACGACGTCGAGCCGGGCGCGCACCGTCGGTCCATCGGCGGGCATCAGGCGCTGGGCGAGCACGAGCCCGACGAGCACGAACGGCACGTTCACCCAGAACAGCCAGCGCCAGTCGCCCGCAGCGAGGATGAGCCCGCCGATCACCGGGCCGAGGATCGGCCCGAGCGCGGTGGGCAGCGAGACGATGGACATCAGCCGGCCGAGGCCCTGCCCGCCGGCCGCCTGCATGAGCAGCGTCGTGAGCAGCGGCAGCATCGCCCCGCCGCCGATCCCCTGCACGACGCGGAACGCGATGAGGCTCGGGGCGTTCCAGGCGAGGCTGCAGAGCACCGAGCCGATCAGGAACACGACGAGCGCGGCCATCCACAGCCGCTTGCCGCCGACGCGGCGCTGCAGCCAGCCGACGATCGGCACCGTCACGCCGAGCGCGAGCAGGTACCCGGTGGTCACCCACTGGATGGTGTCCACCGAGGCGTGCAGGTCCGCCGCGAGGCCGTGCAGCGCGACGCTCACGATGGTGGAGTCGAAAAGCGGCGCCATCGCGCCGACGACGAGCGCGGCGGCGAGCCGCTTGAGGTCCCGGTCCATGATCCTCCTGAGATACGAAGACGTTTCTTCGGAAGGTAGACGCGGGCGATAAGATACGCAAGTGGATCTTGAGGAGGACGGGGCGACGCAGCGCCGGCGACGAGGACCGGAGCTCGAGGACGCCCTGCTCGAGGCCGCCTGGCAGGAGCTGCAGGAGCAGGGCTACGCGGGCACCACCTACGACGCCGTCGCCGCCCGGGCGGGCACGAGCAAGCCCGTGCTCTACCGGCGCTGGCCGGGCAAGGCGGACCTCGTGGTCGCAGCCATGCACCACGCGGGCCTCTTCGTCCGCCGCGAGCTGCCCGACACGGGCTCGCTGCGCGAGGACGTGCTCACGAGCCTGCGCGACTTCAACGCGAGCCGCGCCGGCTTCATCACCGCGATCAGCGTCCTCATGGCGAACATCGCCTCCGACACCGGGCTGTCGCCCGCCGACCTGCGGGACCGCCTGCTCGGCGAGCGGGCCGGCAGTGGGCGGGTGCTCCTCGACCGCGCGATGGCGCGCGGCGAGATCCCGGCGCGCGAGCGGTCCGACGGCCTCGTCACGCTGCCCTTCGACCTGTTCCGGCACGACCTCCTGCTGACGCTCGCGCCCGTGCCGGAGCGGCGGATCCTCGAGATCGTCGACGACCTCTGGCTGCCCCTGCTGCGCTGATCGTCCTGGGCCGCGGTCAGGAGGGGGACCACCCGGCCTTCGCGAGATCGATGCGGTAGCCCGCTGGAGTGGTGGCGGGCAGGAGGGGGGTGCCCTCCTCCTCGTAATGCGCTCGGGCCGCGTCCTCGTGCCCGGTCGGCGGATGGCCGCCGGCGCGGATCACCCGCCACCACGGCAGCTCGGAGCCGTGGAACCGCATCACCATGCCGACGGCCCGCGCACCCGGGCGGCCGAAGGTCCACGCCACGTCGCCGTAGGTCATGACGCGGCCGGGCGGGATGTCCGCGACCACCTCGAGCACCGCCTGCGTGTAGTCGCCGCTCGTGTCGAAGACCGCCATCAGGGCAGGTCCCGGATCAGCGCGACGTCCGGCGGCATCGCAGCGAGCCGACGGAACCCCGCCCGCTCGTAGAGGCGCATCGCGGGGGTGTCGCCGTCGTGCGTCTGCAGCAGGACGCGTGGCTCGGCGCGGTCGCGCAGCATCGCGTCCAGCAGCGTCGCGCCGATGCCCCGGCCTCGGACGGAGGGCAGGACGGCGAGCTCGGCGAGCACGAGGTGGCCGCCGAGCGGGCGACCCGCGGTCGCGGTGCCGAGCTGCGCGGCGAGCCGCTCGATCCACCTCCCGCGTCCCTCGCCGGTGTAGCCGTACGCGAACCCGACGACCCGGTCGTCGACGGACGCCGTGACGAGCCGGAACCCCGGGCGCTCCGCGTGGATCGGGAGGCGGCGGCGCAGATCGCTCGCGTCGGGCTCCGAGTACGGCGGCTCGCGGAACACGACCGTGTAGACCGACGCCAGCGCCTCGACGTCGATCGCGCCGGCAGCGACGTGCGCCAGGCGAGCCGGGGACGCGGTCACGCCCCGCGTCCCCGGGCGGGATCGGACGAGGCGGGCCTGCACGGCCGCCCGGGACGTCCGAGGACGCCCGGGATCACAGGTCGAGCGCGCCGATGACCTCGCCGAAGCGGGTCTCGCCCTCGGGGCGGAAGCCCACGTGGAGGAAGAAGTCCTCGGGGCCCGCGTCGCCGCGCTCCCAGATCACCGTCAGCCGCGTGAAGCCGCGCGATCGTGCCTCGTCGGCCAGGCCGTGCACCGCGAAGCGGCCGACGCCGTGGCCCTGCGCCGTCGCGGCGACGTTGATCGACCAGATGCAGCAGCGGAACTCCGGGCGCGACTCGTGCGGGTCGAAGCTGCCCTTGATGAAGCCGACGACCTCGCCGTCCTCGAGGACCACACGGGGCCACGCCGCCTCGGGGTCGATGGTCTGCTCCGCCTCCGCATGGGAGATCGGCACGGCGTACTGCTCCTGGCCCGGCTTGAGGGTCAGGGAGTTCGCCGCGACGACGGTCGCCGCCGAGAGGGGTTCGAGGTGGAGGTCCGCCACGCGCT
This sequence comes from Amnibacterium soli, assembly GCF_039544415.1. Taxonomy (NCBI): domain Bacteria; kingdom Bacillati; phylum Actinomycetota; class Actinomycetes; order Micrococcales; family Microbacteriaceae; genus Amnibacterium; species Amnibacterium soli. The sequence goes on from NZ_BAABLP010000004.1 coordinate 470,229, forward strand.
CAGAGTAGCGAGCGGGCCCCGTCCCGGTCATCCCGTCGCTTCCCGGGGAGACGCCGAGAAGGGCTCGCTACAGTGATCGGCGGTGTGCGCCGGGCGCATCCGTACTTCCGAAGGGCAGTGTTCGTGGAGAAGATCAAGGTCGAGGGAACGGTCGTCGAGCTCGACGGCGACGAGATGACCCGCATCATCTGGCAGTCCATCAAGGACACGCTGATCCACCCGTACCTCGACGTGGACCTCGAGTACTACGACCTCGGCATCCAGAAGCGCGACGAGACCGACGACCAGATCACGATCGACGCCGCGAACGCCATCAAGAAGCACGGCGTCGGCGTCAAGTGCGCGACGATCACGCCCGACGAGGCGCGCGTCGAGGAGTTCGGCCTGAAGAAGATGTGGCGGAGCCCGAACGGCACCATCCGCAACATCCTCGGCGGCGTCATCTTCCGCGAACCGATCATCATCTCGAACATCCCGCGACTGGTCCCGGGCTGGAACAAGCCGATCATCGTCGGCCGCCACGCGTTCGGCGACCAGTACCGCGCCACCGACTTCGTCTTCGACGGCCCCGGCACCCTGACCATCAGCTTCCAGCCGCAGGACGGCGGCGAGGCCCAGTCCTTCGAGGTCTTCCAGGCCCCGGGCGGCGGCGTCGCCATGGCGATGTACAACCTCGACGCGTCGATCCGCGACTTCGCCCGCGCGAGCCTCAACTACGGCCTCGCCCGGAACTACCCGGTCTACCTCTCCACGAAGAACACGATCCTCAAGGCCTACGACGGTCGCTTCAAGGACCTGTTCCAGGAGATCTACGAGACCGAGTTCAAGGAGCGCTTCGACGCCGCCGGCCTCACCTACGAGCACCGCCTGATCGACGACATGGTCGCGTCGGCGCTGAAGTGGGAGGGCGGCTACGTCTGGGCCACGAAGAACTACGACGGCGACGTGCAGTCCGACACCGTCGCGCAGGGCTTCGGCTCGCTCGGCCTGATGACCAGCGTGCTGACGACGCCCGACGGGAAGATCGTCGAGGCGGAGGCCGCCCACGGCACGGTGACCCGGCACTACCGCCAGCACCAGGCCGGCAAGCCGACGTCGACCAACCCGATCGCCTCCATCTACGCGTGGACCCGAGGCCTGCAGCACCGCGGCAAGCTCGACGGCAACCAGGCCCTCATCGACTTCGCCGACACCCTCGAGGACGTCGTCGTGAAGACCGTCGAGGGCGGGTCCATGACGAAGGACCTCGCGCTGCTCGTCGGCCCGGATCAGAAGTGGGAGACGACGGAGGAGTTCCTCGCGTCGATCACCGAGAACCTCCGCACCCGGCTGGGCTGAGTCCGCATGGGGTCGTTGATCTACGGGACGAACGTCACCATCCCGGTCGACGACCGGGCGCTCGCGCACCTGCAGCTCGTGATCTACGCGAAGCTGCGGGCGCACGAGTCGTTCTCGTTCACGTGGCGGGACGAGCCCGGCGTGGGCGACGGGCACGGCTCGCTCTGGATCTCCCCGGGAGTGCCGATCGTCTTCAAGTACGCGGGGAGCCGCGATCCGGCGGTGAACCGGGAGTGGCTGCGACAGCTGCGGGAGCTGGCGAACCAGCCGACCGGGCTGCGCCTGCTGCCGGAGCCGGATGTGAAGACCCGCGAGTGAAGCGCGTCGCCTACGCGGAGCAGACCTTCGGGACCGACGACCACCTCGCCGACCTCGTGCTGGAGTATGCGCGGCTGCTCGCCGACGGCGACTCGTCGGACACCGTCACGATCCCGGGCCGGACGGAGGCGGGGCTCATCGAGCCCATCACGGTCCTCATCGGGCCGGCGAGCCAGATCACGGCCTGGGCGGAGGACGAGGTCTTCGAGACGGACGTGGCGGACGCGGTCGCGGACCTCGAGCACCGCATCCGCGTGCGCACCACGTTCATCATCGGCGACGACGACCCGGGCCCGGCACTCGACGAGTTCGACCCCCTCGCGTAGCGGGACGTGCGGAGGGCCCGCCGCGAGACGCGGCGGGCCCTCCGCGCTCCAGCCCGATCAGGCCTCGACGGCGTGCTGCCGGCCGGACGAGCCGCCGGCGACCACCTCGACCTTGCGGGGCCTCGCGCGCTCGCTGACCGGGATCGTCACGGTCAGCACGCCGTTCTCGTAGGTCGCCGCGATGTGCTCGGTGTCGACGCCCTGCCCCAGGCTGAGCTGACGCAGGAACGAGCCGCCGCGACGCTCCTGCGCGAGCCACTTCACGCCCTCCGCCGTGCGCATCGTGCGCTCGGCGCGGACGGTCAGCAGCTGCCCGTCGACGTCGATGTCGACCGAGCCGGGGTCGATGCCGGGCAGATCGGCGGCGAGCACGTAGTGGTCCCCGTCGCGGTAGAGGTCCATCGGCATCAGCTGCGGGCCCTGGCGGCTGTCGAGGAGCGCCGAGGTCATCCGGTCCAGCTCGCGGAACGGGTCGAAGTTCATCGCCATGGTGTCGTCCTTCCAGTCGTGGCTGCGATGAGTTCTCGAAGTTGAGCCGACCGGGCTCAACATGACAGAAATTAGCACTCGCCCCCAACGAGTGCCAAGCCTTTCGAACCCGAGAATCCGCTTGGAACAGTCGACTCGGGCGACCGCCCGCGGACGCGACCATCCGCCGCGTACCGCAGCGCGTTCAGCGCTGCGAAGCGGCACTGCCTTCGATCTCCCTGCGGATCGAAGGCGGTGAGTTCAGCGGAAGACGATGGTGCGGCGGCCGTCGAGCAGGACGCGGTGCTCCGCGAACCAGCGGACCGCCTGCGTGAGGGTGCGGCTCTCCTCGTCCTGCCCGATGCGCACGAGCTCGTGGGGGTCCGCGCTGTGGTCGACGCGGATCACGTTCTGCTCGATGATCGGGCCCTCGTCGAGGTCCTCGGTCACGAAGTGGGCGGTCGCGCCGATCAGCTTCACGCCGCGGGCGTGCGCCTGCCGATACGGGTTGGCGCCCTTGAAGCCCGGCAGGAACGAGTGGTGGATGTTGATGGCCCGACCGGCGAGGCGCGCGCAGAGCTCGGGGGAGAGGATCTGCATGTAGCGGGCGAGCACGACGAGCTCGATGTCGTGCTCCTCGACCGCCGCGACCACGCGCTCCTCGAACAGCGCCTTCGTCTCCGGCGACGTGACCGCGCGGTGCTCGAAGGGCGCGTCGTAGAAGCCCGCGAGCCCCTCGAGCGTCGCGTGGTTGCCGAGCACGAGCGGCACCTCGATCGGCAGCTGGCCGGAGTGGCTGCGGAACAGCAGGTCGTTCAGGCAGTGACCCGCCTTCGAGACCAGCACGAGGGTGCGCACGGGGCGGGCGACGCGGTCGAGGCGCCACTCCGCGTCGAACCGGCTCGCCACGGGCACGAGGTGCGCGGCGAACTGCTGCGCGGTCGACGGCGACTGCACCTGCAGGCGGAGGAAGAAGCGCCCGGTGTCGTGGCTGGAGAACTGCTGGCTCTCCGTGATGTTGCCGCCCGCGGCCACGATCGCCCCGGACAGCGCATGCACGATCCCGGGCCGGTCGATGCACACGAACGTGAGCACCCAGTGGGCGTCTGAGGCGTCCGTCACGGCGCTCACCCTAGCGAGCGGCGTGCGATCACGGAGAGGTAACGGTGGGACCTCCCCGTTCGCGCTGCGCAGCGGCGGAACTCGCTTATGGTGATCGCGAATCGCTCGGTACGGAAGGCGCCATGACGGACGGAATCACGCTCGACTCCCGAGGCGCCGAGTCGGTGCGCTCGACCGCGGACGAGGTCGTCGCAGCCGTCGCGACCGTGATCGACGGCAAGGACGACGTGATCCGCTCCGCGTTCGCCGTCATGCTCGCCGGCGGGCACCTGCTCATCGAGGACGTGCCCGGCGTCGGCAAGACGATGCTCGCGAAGGCGCTGGCCCGCGCGACGGGCGGCACGATCAGCCGCATCCAGTTCACGCCCGACCTGCTGCCCTCCGACGTGACCGGCGCGTCCGTGTTCGACCAGTCCTCGGCGCGGTTCGAGTTCAAGCCGGGCGCCGTGTTCGCGAACGTCGTCATCGGCGACGAGATCAACCGCGCCTCGCCGAAGACGCAGGCGGCCCTGCTCGAGTGCATGGAGGAGGGGCAGGTCACCGTCGACGGCTCGACCTGGCCGCTGCCGGACCCCTTCCTCGTCGTCGCGACGCAGAACCCCGTCGACATGGAGGGCACCTACGTGCTCCCCGAGGCGCAGCGCGACCGCTTCATGGCCCGCATCTCGATGGGGTACCCCGACGAGCAGGCGGAGCGGGCGATGCTCCGCTCCCACGGCCGCCTCGACCCCATCGACCGGCTGCAGCCCGTGCTGTCCACTGGCGCGCTCGCGTCGCTCGCCGCGCAGGCGCGGGACGTGTACGTCTCCCCGGCGGTCGAGACGTACGTGCTGCGCATCGTGGGCGCGACCCGCGGCCACGCCGAGGTGCGGCTCGGCGCCAGCCCGCGGGCGAGCCTGCAGCTGCTGCGCGCGGCGAAGGCCACCGCGTTGATCGACGGGCGCGACTTCGTGCTGCCGGACGACATCGACGCGCTCGCGGTCGACGTGCTCGCGCACCGCCTCGTGCTGCGGCGCACCGGTGTGGACGCCCGGGAGGGGCAGGTCGTCGCGGCCACCCGCATCGTCCGCCAGGTCGTCTCCTCCACGCCGGTCCCGCTGCAGTAGATGGCGGCGATGCAGCCGCTGGCCGGCCTCAGGACCGTGCGCCTCACCGTCCGCGGCGGGGTGTTCCTCGGCGCCGCCTTCGTCGGGCTGATCGTCGCCTACGCCGTTGGCTGGCCCGCGCTGCTCGCCGTCGCGCTGTTCCTGTTCGGCGCCGTGATCGCGGGCGTCGTCGCCGTGATCGTCGCTCCCGTGCAGCTGTCCATCGAGCGGCGCATCGAGCCGGCGATCGCCGAGCAGCGGCGGCCCGTGCACGTGCGGGTCACGGTGAAGGGCCGAGCGCCCGGTGCGCTCGAGTGGACCGAGGACCTGCCCCGCTCGGTCGTCGTCACCGGGCGCGCCGAGGGCGTGCTCCAGGCGGTGCGGCCCGACCGCCCCTCGCAGCTGATCGATTACGACTTCGCCCCCAGGAGCCGCGGCTCGGTGCCGGTGGGCCCCCTCCGCATCGCCCGCACGGACCCGCTCGGCCTCGCCTCGACCCGTCGGCGCGTCGGCGGCGTCGACCACGTCGTCGTGCTGCCCCGCATCCACCCCGTCGAGCTGCCCTTCGCGATCCGCCGCAACGACCCAGACACCGGCGCGAGCACGGTGTTCGGCGCGGTCGGCGACCAGCTCGACATCGTCGCGCGCGGCTACCGGGCCGGTGACCCGATGCGCAGCGTCGACTGGCGCGCCACCGCCCGCCGCGGCGAGCTGATGGTGCGCACCGAGACCGCCGCCACGACCGCCGCCACGGGGCTGCTGCTCGACGTGCGGAGCGAGTCGTGGCCGGACGCGACGGCCTTCGAGTGGGCCGTCGAGTACACGGCCTCCCTCGTGGCAGCGCTCGACGAGCGGCATGCACCGGTGCGCCTCGCAACCGGTCGGCAGACGACCGGCGACGCGATCGACGCCCTCGTCGCGCTCGCGACGGTGCAGCCCGTGTACGGCGCCCCGGAGCCGCAGCGCGTGCTGCCGGAGCTCGCGACCACCGACGTGCAGGTCGTGCACGTGATCACCGGGCCCGGCGGGGCGCGCGACGCGGCGCGGCTGCCCGCGCTGCCGACCGGCGCGCTCGGTCTCGTCTCGATCGTGGCGACGCGGCCGGCCCAGGTGGATCCGCCGCTCGGCTGGCAGGTCGTGCAGCGCGACAGCGCGCAGGCGGTCGGGGCGGAGCACCATGCGTGAGGCGCCCCGCGGATCGGGCGCGGTGACCGCCGTCGTCGGCGCCGCCGTGCTCGTCGCCGCCCTGTCCCTGCTGCCCGTCGTGCACGGCGTACTCTGGTGGATCGAGTCGTGCGTCACCGTCGCCATCGCGCTCGCCGCCGCCGCCGGCTCGCGCCGGGTCGGGCTGCCCGCCGCGGCCGCGGCGCTGATCGGCCTCTCGACGGTGCCGATCGTGCTCGCACTGATCGTCTCCGGCTCGTCGGCGGCGGCCGGGGCCTCGCCGAACGCCGCGGCGGACGCGGTCGTGGAGGCGTTCTCGAGCGCGTTCCGGCAGATCTACATCGACTCCGTGCCCGCGCAGGGCACCGCCGAGCTCGCGATCCTCATCGCCGCCGGCGCAGCGGTCGTCGCGGTCGTCGCCGACCTGGTCACCGTCGGCCTGCGCGCCCCGGTCGCCGGCACGCTCGTGGTCGTCGCGGTCGCGATCGTGCCCGGCAAGGCCTTCGCGACCGGCACGAACGGCCTGCTGCTGCTCGCGGTCGCCGTCGCGGCGCTCGCCCTCATCGCGGTCGACCGCCGCCGCCGCGGAAGGGCCCCGAGGGTCGTCGGGCTCGCCGCGGGCGGCGCGATCGCGGTCGTCGTCGCCCTGCTCGTGCAGGTCGTGCTGCCGACGCCGTTCGCGTCCTCCGCGCAGGCCGGCGGCGCGCCGGTCATCGACGGCGGCGCCAACCCGCTGCTGCGGCTCGGGCAGGACCTCCGCCGCGGTGCGGACACTCCGGTGCTGTCGTACACCAGCCGGAACAACGCGCCCGTCTACCTGCGCCTCGCGGTGCTCGAGGACTTCACGGGCCGCACCTGGTCGCCGAACCCCGCGGACGGCGGACCGCTCGGGTTCACGGCCGTGCCGCAGGCGCCCGGAGCGCCCGAGTCGGCGGACCGGCGGACGACCTCGACGACGATCACGCCCGCGTCGGAGTCCTCGATCGGCGACCGGCTGCCGCTGCCGTACCCCGCGACCTCCGTCACCGGCGTGCAGGGCCGCTTCCGCTGGGAGGACCGGGGGCTCACGCTCTCTCGGTTCGGCGCGGGCGCCGTCGGCTCCTACGTCGTGCGGTCCGCGCAGGTCGACGCGACGGCCTCGCAGCTGCGCGCCGCGTCCGTCTCCGTGCCGGCGGGCGACGAGCAGTCGCTGGCGATGCCCTCGAACGTGCCGTCGATCATCCGCACGACCGCGGAGCGCTGGACCCGGAACGCGTCGAACCCGTACGACATCGCGCTCGCGATCCAGAACCAGCTGCGCAACGGCGCCTTCTCCTACGACGAGCAGACGCCGGCCGAGCAGGGCTACGACGGCGACGGACTCGGGGTCATCGCCAAGTTCCTGTCCGTGAAGGCGGGCTACTGCATCCACTACGCGTCGACGATGGCGGTCATGGCGCGCCTCGAGGGCATCCCGGCCCGCATCGTCGTCGGCTACCAGCCGGGGGAGACGCGGGTCGGCTCGAGCGCCCGGACCGTGTCGAGCGACGACCTGCACGCCTGGCCCGAGCTCTACTTCGACGGCATCGGCTGGGTGCGCTTCGAGCCGACCCCCGGCCGTGGCGCCGTGCCCAGCTACGCGCCGCTGCCGACCGCGGACGTGACCTCGACGCCCACCCCCGGCGCCTCCTCCGCCGCTGCGGCGACGCCCGTGCCGACCGAGTCCGACCCCGCGGCCGCCGCGAACCGCGGTGGCACCGGGGTCGCGACCGGCGCGCTGCTGCGCGGCGGCGGCATCGTGCTGCTGATCGGCGCCGTGCTCGCGCTGCCGGGGCTGCTGCGCCGCGGCCTCCGCCGACGCCGGCTCGGGCGGCTCGAGCAGGACGGACCGGCGGGGGCGTGGCGGGAGCTGCTCGACACGGCGCGCGACCTCGGCCTGCCGACCGCGCGCGGCCGGAGCCCGCGGGGGATCGAGGCCGAGCTCGCCGAGCGGACCGGGCGCTCGCCCGAGGCGAAGGCGGCGCTCGCACGGCTGCGCGCCGCCTACGAGCGGCAGGCGTACTCGCGGGTCTCCGCGGCGGCGACCAGGCGCGACGTCGAGCAGGTGATCGACGCGCTGCGCGGCCAGGTGACGGGCGGCGCCCGTCTCGCGGCGACCCTCGCGCCGCGATCGCTCTTCGGTACACTCGTGGCGCCGCGACTGGCGTTCAGGTGGTCACCACCGGGGAGCGGCTGATCGGACCGCGCCGTTCGCCTGGGCGCCGTCCGCATCCGCTGCCGCGCGACCTGCGCACCCGCCTCCCGACCAGGAGCCACACGTGACCGACACCGTCATCCCCTCCGCCACCGCGTCCTCGTTCAGCGCTCCGCTGGAGGAGGTCGACCCGGAGATCGCCGCCGTCCTGCACGACGAGCTGGAGCGCCAGCGCACCACGCTCGAGATGATCGCGAGCGAGAACTTCGTGCCCCGCTCCGTGCTCACCGCGACCGGCAGCGTGCTCACCAACAAGTACGCCGAGGGGTACCCCGGTCGCCGCTACTACGGCGGCTGCGAGGTCGTCGACGTCGCCGAGGAGCTGGCGATCGCCCGGGCGAAGTCGCTGTTCGACGCGGGCTTCGCGAACGTGCAGCCCCACTCCGGCGCCACCGCGAACGCCGCGGTGCTCGCCGCGCTGGCGCAGCCGGGCGACACGATCCTCGGGCTCGAGCTCGCGCACGGCGGTCACCTGACGCACGGCATGAAGCTGAACTTCTCGGGAAAGCTCTACGACGCCGTCGCCTACGGCGTGGACCCGCAGACCTTCCGCATCGACATGGACCGCGTGCGCGACGCCGCGCTCGAGCACCGGCCCGCGGTGATCATCGCCGGCTGGTCCGCCTACCCGCGCCAGCTGGACTTCGCCGCGTTCCGCGCGATCGCGGACGAGGTCGGCGCGAAGCTCTGGGTCGACATGGCGCACTTCGCGGGCCTCGTCGCGGCCGGGCTGCACCCGAACCCGGTGCCGTTCGCCGACGTCGTCTCGACCACCGTGCACAAGACGCTCGGCGGTCCGCGCTCCGGCCTGATCCTGTCCCGCGACGAGACGTACGCGAAGAAGCTCAACTCCGCGGTCTTCCCGGGCCAGCAGGGCGGTCCCCTCATGCACGTGATCGCCGCGAAGGCGACCGCGTTCAAGATCGCGGCGTCGGAGGAGTTCCGCGACCGCCAGCGCCGCACGATCGCCGGCGCGCAGGCGCTCGCCGAGCGCCTCACGGCGCCGGACGCGCGCGAGGCCGGCGTCGACGTGCTCACCGGCGGCACCGACGTGCACCTCGTGCTCGCGGACCTGCGGGAGTCCCCGATCGACGGGCGGGAGGCGGAGGACCTGCTGCACGCGGCGGGCATCACCGTGAACCGCAACTCCGTGCCGTTCGACCCGCGGCCTCCGATGCGCACCTCCGGCGTCCGCATCGGCACGCCCGCGCTCGCGACCCGCGGCTTCGGCGAGACCGAGTTCCGGCAGGTGGCGGACGTCATCGCCCGCGTGCTGACGCCGGGCGCCGACGTCGCCGCGCTGCGCGCCGAGGTCGGCGAGCTGGCCGGCCGGTTCCCGCTCTACCAGGGCCTCGAGGGCTGGTAGCCCTCCTTCTCATCTTTCCGGAGTTCTGGCGGAGCCAGAACTCCGGAAAGATGAGAAGCGGTCGGCGTCAGGAGACGTGGGTGCGCCAGGCCGCCACGGTCTGGTCGAGCAGGGTCGCGATCGTCATCGGGCCGACGCCGCCGGGCACCGGGGTGATCAGCGCCGCGCGGTCCTTCGCGCCCTCGAAGTCGACGTCGCCCGCGCCGTCCGTGTAGCCCGCGTCGATGACGACGGCGCCGGGCCGCACCCAGTCGCCCGGGATCAGGCCCGGCCTGCCGACCGCGGCGACGAGCAGCTCGGCGCGCTCGACGTGGGCGCGCAGGTCCTTCGTGAGCACGTGGCAGGCCGTGACCGTCGCGCCGTGCGCGGTCAGCAGCGCGGTCAGCGGCCGGCCGAGGATCGGGCCCTGCCCGACGACGACGGCCTCCAGCCCCCGGAGCTCCACGTCGTAGGCCTCGAGCAGCCGCAGGATCCCGCCCGGCGTCGCGGAGGAGAAGCCGCCCCGGCCCTCCGCCATGCGCGCGAAGGAGGTGAGGGTCACGCCGTCCACGTCCTTGTCGGCGGCGATGGCCTCGAACGCCGCGCGCTCGTCCACCTGCGGCGGGACGGGGTGCTGCAGCAGGATCCCGTCGATCTCGGGGTCGGCCGAGAGGGCCTCGATGGTGGTGAGCAGCCGCTCCGTCGTCGTCGTGTCCGGCAGGTCGACGCGGCGGGTGGCGAGGCCCGCGTGCTGCGCCCGGCGCACCTTCATGCGAACGTAGGTGTGGGAGGCGGGATCGCCGCCGACCAGCACGGTCGCGATGCAGGGCGGCCGCAGGCCCTGCTCGACGCCGGCGCGGACCTCCTCCGCGATGCGGTCGAGGGTGGTGGCCGCGAGTGCGGAGCCGTCGATCAGGCGAGCGGGCATGGTGCCTCCTGGGCTGCATGCGGTGGCACCCAGGCGGACGACGCCACCGCCGGTACTCCCCGGTGGTGGCCCACCTTCGCCGGTCGTGCCCCCACGGTACCGGGGTCCTCCCGTTCAGCAAGCGGCGGGATCATCGTCCCGGGCCGGACCCGGCCGCGATCGACGACCCGAGGGAGCAGCGGATGCCCGCGACCGGTGAGCAGCACGTCCTCCGGCTCGACGCGGAGGAGGGGACCGTCACCGCGACGATCGCCGAGCTCGCGGCGTGCCTCCGCCGCGTGCGCGTCGGCGACACCGAGATCGTGCAGGACTACGGGGCCGACGCGCTGCCCTCCGGCGGCTCCGGGATCGTGCTCGTGCCGTGGCCGAACCGGGTGCGCGACGGCCGGTGGACGCTCCACGGGACGACACAGCAGCTCGACCTCACCGAGCCCGCGAAGGGCAACGCCTCCCACGGCCTGCTGCGGAACACCGGCTACCGGGTCACCGACCGCTCCGAGTCCGCGATCACGCTGTCGGCGACCGTGTTCCCGCAGCACGGCTGGCCGTTCCACCTCGACACCTCCGTGCGGTACGCGCTGACGCCGACGGGCGTCGAGATCACGCACGGCGTGCACAACGTCGGGACGGAGCGGGCGCCGTTCGGCGTCGGCTGCCACCCGTACCTGCGCGTGGGGGACACGGCGATGCGCGACCTGGTCGTCACGGTGTCCGGCGACCGCATGCTCGAGACCGACGAGCGCAGCCTCCCCGTGGGCGAGGTGCCCGTGGCGGGGTCGCCGAAGGACCTCCGCGCCGGGGCGGCGCTGCGGGATCTCGACCTCGACACCGCGTACACCGGCCTCGAGACCGTCGACGGGCGCGTGCGGCACCGCATCACCGCGCCCGACGGCACCGCGGTGGAGCTGTCGGCCGAGCCGGTGTTCGCCTACGCGCAGGTCTTCACGAACCCGGTCTACGACACCGACGACGGCCGCATCGACGCGGTCGCGATCGAGCCGATGACGTGCGCGCCCGACGCGCTGAACTCCGGCGCCGGCCTGCAGTGGCTCGAGCCCGGCGAGCAGTGGGTCGGCGGCTGGAGCCTCGCGCTGGTCCGCCCCTGAGGACGGCCGCGGTCAGCGGCGGCGGAGGAAGAAGCCGACCGGACCCGGGGTGTTCGCGCTGCGGCTCGCAGACCGGTCGAGCGCCACGAGCAGGAAGCGCCACCCGAGCAGGAAGGCGCCGAGCACGATCGACGCCACCACCACGAACGCGACCTGCACGCCCTGCCCGCTGACGGCGCGCAGCAGCATGCCGACGACCACCGCGCCGACCCAGGCGGGCAGGCCTGTGCGCGCGATCGCGAACGGACGGCGCCAGCCGCGCGCGGCCGCCCAGCCGACGGCCAGCCCGATCGCGAACGGCCAGAACGTGGCCACCCAGGCCGACTGGTCCTCGCCGTGGCTGGCGCGGCCGATGCCGACGAACACCGCGACGAGCACGAGGTCGACCGCGAACGCGACGAGTGAGCGCAGACGAGTGTCCATCCCGCGATCCTCCCAGCGATCCCGATCGGGGAGGGGCGCGCGGCGCGGTCGGCGGACTCGCAGCAGCGCGTTCCCCGCCGTTCACGTCCCGCGCCTAGCTTCGCCGCCGTGGACACCACCCTGCTCGTCACGGTCGTGCTCGTCGTCGTCTTCGCGCTCGTGTTCGACTTCACGAACGGGTTCCACGACACGGCGAACGCCATGGCCACCTCCGTCGCGACCGGCGCGCTGAAGCCGCGCACCGCGGTCGTCATCGCCGGCGTGCTCAACCTCGTCGGCGCCTTCCTCTCCACCGAGGTGGCGAAGACGATCAGCTCCGGGATCATCAAGACCGACTCGAGCGGGCACGAGATGATCACGCCGGCGCTGATCTTCGCGGGCCTCGTCGGCGCCATCATCTGGAACCTCGTCACCTGGTACCTCGGGCTGCCGTCGAGCTCCTCCCACGCCCTGTTCGGCGGCCTGATCGGCGCCGCGATCCTCGGCGCGGGCCTCGGCGCGATCAGCTGGAGCGGCGTGATCACGAGCATCGTGATCCCCGCGCTGCTCGCCCCGCTCGTCGCGGGCGTCGCCGCGCTGATCGGCACCGTGATCGTCTACCGGATGACGAAGCAGGCCACCGTGCCGCACGCGAAGCCGGCGTTCCGCATCGCGCAGACGGTCTCCGCCTCCCTCGTCGCCCTCGCGCACGGCACCTCCGACGCGCAGAAGACGATGGGCGTGATCACGCTGACGCTGATCGCCGCGAACGTGCAGCAGGCCGGCACCGGGCCGCAGCTCTGGGTGATCCTCACCTGCGGGCTCGCGATCGGGCTCGGCACGGCGATCGGCGGCTTCCGCATCATGCGCACGGTCGGCACGCGCATCACGCCCGTCGAGTCGCCGCAGGGCTTCGCCGCCGAGACCGCCTCCGCCGCGACGATCCTCGCCTCCTCCCACCTCGGCTTCCCGCTGTCGACCACCCAGGTCGTGTCCGGCTCCATCGTCGGCGTGGGGCTCGGCAAGCGGCTCGCGCAGGTGGACTGGGGCGTCGCGGGGCGCATCGGCCTCGGCTGGATCTTCACCCTGCCGGCCGCCGCGGTCGTCGGCGCCGTCGCCGCCCTCGTCGCGATCAGCAGCACCATCGGCCTGGTCGCCGTCGCGGTGGTCGCCGTCGTCGGCGTGGCCGTGATCTTCCGCCTGGCCGCCAAGAAGCCCGTCAACGCCGGGAACGTCAACGAGGGCGCGCCCGAGGCCGCGCCGCAGCTGCAGGGAGCCGCCGCGTGATCGACATCGACTGGGGCAAGTTCGCGATCGTGGCCGGCGTGGTCCTGCTCGCGAGCGTCGTGCTGCCGCTGTTCTACTCGGGCGGCGTGCGGCTGCTCGAGACCGCCGGCACCACCAGCGCGCCCGCCCGCGTCGGCGCCTGGGCGTGCTTCGCCGTGTGCATCGCCGCGGTCCTGTTCGGGCTCTGGGTCGTCGTCCCGCAGTTCCACTGAGCCGGTGCTCATGGCCCTGCGATCCGCCGGCGGATCGCAGGGCGGTGTCGCTCCGCGGCTCGTGGACCGAGTCGCGGAACGCGACGCGGGCGGGCCGGGTGGCTCTTCCCGTGCCGGCCTCTGCGGAGGAGGCTGATCCCACGTGTTCGACGAGGAGGTCGGGATGCAGCGCGCGGAGATCCAGGTGGTGCTCGTGCCGGTGAGCGACGCGGACCGGGCGAAGGCGTTCTACGCCGACGCGCTCGGGTGGCACGTCGACCACGACCGGGTCGTGGACCCGCAGCTGCGCTTCGTCCAGATCACGCCGCCGGGCTCCGCGTGCTCGATCGCCTTCGGCCCCGGCATCTCGCCGATGGCGCCCGGGTCGCTCGACGCGGTGATGCTCGTCGTCGACGACGCCGATGCGGCGCTCGCCGAGCTGCGGGCGGCCGGCGTCGAGGCGGAGGGCGTCGACGAGCAGGCGTGGGGCCGCTTCGTCACGTTCCGGGACCCCGACGGCAACCGCTGGACCCTGCAGCAGCTCCCGCAGCGCTGAGCTTCGCTCACGCTTCTTGCCGCACGAACGGATGTCGCGCGGCAAGAAGCGTGAGCAAAGAGGGGTGCGGCTAGCCGTCGACGCGGCGCAGCTTCGACAGGGGAGCGAGCTCGCCCGGGAAGACGCGCTTCACGCCGTCGCCGCGAGCGGTGCCGATGATCCGGATGTCGCGCACGAGGCTCATCAGGCCGTGCGGCTCGAGGGAGGCGGCGTGGTCGCTGCCCCACATCGCGCGGTCGAGCGTGATGTGGCGCTCCACCGCGACCGCGCCCATCGCCACGGCGGCGAGCGAGATCTGCAGGCCCGGCTCATGGCCCGAGTAGCCGATGGGCACGCCGTAGCGCTCCTTCAGCGTCGGGATCATGAGCAGGTTCGCCTCCTCCGCGGGGAGGGGGTAGGTGCTCGTCGCGTGCAGCATCACCAGGTCGTCGGTGCCCAGCACCTCGACCGCGCGGTCGATCTGCTCGATCGTCGACATGCCCGTCGACAGGATGATCGGCTTGCCCGTCTCGCGCAGGCGGCGCAGCAGCCCGAGGTCCGTCACCGACGCCGACGCGACCTTGTGGGCGACGACGTCGAGGTCCTCGAGGAAGTCGACGGCCGGCTCGTCCCACGGGGAGGCGTACCAGTCGAGGCCGCGGCTGTCGGCGTAGGCGATCTCGGCGTACTGGTCGCGGTCGAACTCGACCGGTACCGGTACTCCAGGTAGGTCATCGTGCCCCACGGCGTCTCGCGGGGGACCTGCTTCATGTGCTCGGGCGTCGAGATCTCCGGCGTCCGCTTCTGGAACTTGACCGCCTGCACGCCCGCGACCGCGGCGACGTCGACGAGCCGCTTCGCGATCTCGACGTCGCCGTTGTGGTTCAGGCCGATCTCGCCGATCACGTAGACCGGGTGCCCCTCGCCGACCGTGAACCGGCCGATCCTCACCTCGTCGCTCATGCCTCTTCCTTCCTGTTCCGGCTCGCGAGCACGAGCTCGGCCGCCTCTCGGACGGCGCCGTGGCCGCCTCGGTTCCGCAGCACCAGTCGTGCCGCGCGCTGGACCGCCGGGTGCGCGTCGGCGACCGCGACGGGCCAGCCGACGAGCGCCATGGCGCTGAGATCGTTGACGTCGTTGCCGACGTAGGCGCATCGCGCCGGGTCCACGCCCTGCTCGGCGAGCCACGCCGACAGCGCGGTCGCCTTGTCGTCGACCGCCTGCAGGACGGGCACCCGCAGCTTCGCCCCGCGGGCGGCGACGACGCCGTTCCGCTCCTTCGACAGGATCAGCATCGGCACGCCGGCTGCGCGCAGCCGCTCGACGCCCAGCCCGTCCCCGCGGTGCACGCGGACCGCCTCGGAGCCGTCGCCGGAGGCGAGCGCCGCGTCGTCGGTGTGCACCCCGTCGAAGTCGGTGACGAGGGCGTCGACCGGCAGGTGTCGAGGGACGTCGTCGAACACCGGCGCGAGGGTGCGGGCCAGCGCCAGCTCGTGCGCGTCGTCGATCTCGACCGCGCGAGCGGCCGACACCGGCTCGATCGCGACGCGGCCGAAGAACCGGAACCGTGCCTCCCGGAACCCGGAGGCGCGGAGCACGTAGAACGCGCCCGTCTCCTGGAAGTGGGGCTCGCGGTCCTGGCGGCGCGGCCGGAAGGAGGCGTCGTGGTTCACACCGGTCGCCCCGGCGCCGCTGCGCCGCCACAGGAAGGCGTAGGTCTCGAACGCGGCGAGCACGCTGTCCGCCGCGCCGTCGAGCACCCGCTGCACGGCGCGCGACAGCGGGCCGGACTCGATGAACGGGCTCGTCGCCTGCAGGAACACGAGCACCTCGGGCTCGACGCCCTCGGCGGCGAGCACGTCGAGGGCGTGCAGCAGCGCCGCCTCGCTCGTCGCCGTGTCGCCCGCCAGGTCGGCCGGCCGCTCGATGACGCCCGCGCCGGCGGCGCGCGCCGCCTCGGCGATGCGCGCGTCGTCCGTGCTCACCCGCACGTCGGCGATGCCCGCGCCGAGCGCTGCGGCGACGGCGCGGGCGACCAGCGGCACCCCGCCCACCGGGGCGACGTTCTTGCCGGGCACGCCCTTCGAGCCGCCTCGGGCCGGGATGACGGCGACCGCCTCCGCGGGGGAGAAGCCGCTCACGGGGCCGTCCCCTCTCGTTCACCGGAGGTTCGCCCGCCTGACGCCTCAGACCTGGCCGACCGCGCGTGTCCGCGGCGCCCGACCTGCTGCTCGAGCCGGCCGATCCGCTCCTCGTAGAACGCGACGGCGGCCAGGCGGGCGCGCTGCCGCGCGGCCTCCGCGTCCGTGTCGACGGGCTCGGCACGGGTGCCGGAGCCGACCTGCTCGGTGAGGGTCGCGACGTGCGCGGCGAGCAGCAGGTGGTCGCGCTCGAGCTCGGCGACGCGGCTGCGCAGGGTGCGCACCTCGTCGGCGAGACCGCCCCGCGCGGCGAGGGCCGCGGTCTCGATGCGCGCGGCGGCGCGGGGATGGCGCTGCCGCTGCACCCGCCACAGCGGGCCGAGCCGGCGGAGGAAGGCGGCGCTCACGCGAGCGGCTCCAGCCAGCCCGCGCGCTGCCAGGCGCGGAGCGCCCGCGACTCGCGGGCGAGCTTGTGCTCAGGGGTCAGCGCCACGGCGCCGCCCCAGTGGTGATCGAGGGCAGCGCGCGCAGGACGGCTCGAGACGAGGCTCGAACCGGCGAGCAGGATGCGTGCATGCGGGAACAGTCGGTGCATCAGGTGAACGGCGAGTGTCCCCGTCGTCGGCCATGCGACGGCGACACGCCCGAGCCGCAGCGCGCTGCGTGTCCGCGAGGTGAACTCCTGGTTCGAGATCGGCACGAGCTCGAGGTCGACGGGCCACCACGCGGGCAGCGGCTCCGACTCCCAGTAGGCGCGGCCCGGCTCCGCGAGCAGGTAGAGCCGCTGCGCGTGGTCTCGGAAGGTGTCCGGGCCGGGCTGCAGCGCCCGGTGCACCACGACGACGTCGGTGCGACGGCCGATCGCGGGCTCGTCGCCGTCGACCGCGAACGTCGTCATCCGCACCACCAGGTCGGCGCCGTCGATCGCCGCGGCGCGATCGGCGGAGGGGCCGAGCGGCGCGTTGCCCACCACGGCGACCGTGCGGGGGAGCCTGCCGCCGGCTCGCGGCAGCAGCAGGCGCCGCAGGATCTGGGTCTGCTGGGGCGCGGGAGGGGGCAGCACGGGGCCGGATGGTAACCACGGCCGGTAACCGGCTTCCCCTATCCTCCCCGGCCGACGGGAAAGGGGAGGTTGCCGATGCGCGTCCTGCTGATCGCGAACTTCGACTCCGGCCTCAAGTACGCGGGGCGCATCGCGGAGGCGGTCGCCGCCCTGGGGGCGGAGCCGGACATCCGCGTCCCGACGACGGTGGTGCCCCACAAGCTCGGTCGGGCGCAGGTCGACGCGGCGACCCGGCGTCCCGTCTCGTACGAGCCGTGGGACGCCCTGGTGCGCGCGGCGGCCGCGAGCGACGTCGTGGTGCCGGTCTTCGAGGGGCCGACGGTCGAGCGGTTCATCCGGGAGGTGCACGAGGTCGCCGGCGCCCGCATGCCGGTCGTGGGTGCCGGCTACGTCGGCATGGTGCTCTACGACGTCGTCGGCGGGTACCTCTCGCGCTCCCTCGCCGACGTGCTCGCGGTCAACTCCCGCACCGACCTCGCCGAGTTCACCCGCGCCGCGCACGGCCTCGGGCTGCCGGCCGACAACCTCCTGCTCGCGGGGCTCGCGCTGCTGCCCGCGACCCCCGCCCCGCTCCGGGAGGGCCCGGTGCGCACCCTGCTGTTCGCCGACCAGCCGACCGTGCCCCGGCGGCCCGCGGACCGGACGTACCTGTGGGACCGGCTGGCGGCCTACGCCGAGCGGCACCCGGACCGCCGGGTCCTCCTCCGCCCGCGGCACCGCCCGGGGGAGGACACGTTCCACCGCATGGAGCACTCGCCCGTCGCCTGGGCCGCGAGCCGGCGGCTGCCCGAGAACCTCGTGATCGAGCACGCGCCGATCGACGCGCTCATCCCCGCGAGCGACCTGCTGGTGACCGTCTCGTCGACCGCGGCGCTGGAGGCGATCGCGGCGGGGACCCGCGTCGCCTTTGTCGCCGAGTGGGTCAACGACGCGGCGCTGAACCCGCGCCTGCTGCCCTCCGGCCTGCTGCGCCGCCTCGACGACATCGACGCCGACCGCGTCGGGACGCCGGATCCCGCGTGGCTCGACGACGTGTTCCCCGCCGCGGACGGGCCGTCGCCCGCCGAGCGGTTCGCCGCGCGGCTGCTCGCGGTGGCGTCGGGCGAGGCGCCCCGCGTGCACCAGGCGCTGTGGGACTCGACGTTCCACGCGGGCCGCCGCGCCACCGACGCGGCGCTCGCCGAGCGCACGGTCGCGAGCCGGCGGTACACCCCGAAGCGCGTCACCGCGGGGGTGCTGCGCCGCGCCCTGCGGCTCGTCGAGCGCTGACGCGTTCATCCGGTCGTCACCGCCTGCTTCCCGCACGGACGCCCGCGTTCCGTACGGTCGCCCTTCCCATGCAGCCGCTCCCGCACCCCCGTTGCCCGCCGCTGCGGCCCCGCGCGCTCGTGCTGGGGCTGCTGCGCACCGACGACGACGCACTCGGCGCGGCGCTGCACGCGCTCGCCGCGACGCCGGAGCTGCTGGAGGCGGCGGCCCGGGTCGTGGTGGTCGACCGAGGCGCTGCACCGGCGGCGCCGGTCGTCGAGGCGGCGCTGCTGCCGGCCGGCCTGGTGCACACCGTGCGCGCGCCGGCCGCGGACCGCGCCACCGCGCTCGCCGCGGCGCTGCGGGAGGCGGTGACCGAGCCGGGTGCGGAGGCGGTGCTGCTGCTCGACGACGTCGCGGTCTCCGACACCGACGCCCTGCTGGAGGCCGCGCGGCGGGCGCAGGCCTCGACCGCCTCCGACGTGGTCGGCCTCACGGCGTCGACGGCGCCGCGCCCGGCTCCTGCCACCTGGTGGGGCGCGGTGCTGCCGCTCGACGCGGTGCGCGCCGTCGGCTTCACGGCTCCTGAGGCGGGGGACCTCGCGCTCGCCGAGCTCGTGCTGCGGGCGGAGGCCGCGGGCTTCCGGCCCGACGTCGTGCGCGCACCGGCGCCGCTCCCCGCCGCCGCACCGGTCGAGGCCCTGCTGCTCGCCCTCGTGCATGCCCCGACCGGCATGCGGTCCCGGGTGCTGGCCGCCGGCCTCGCCCGCGACCTGCTCGACCTGCTCGCGTTCCGCACGGACGTCGTCGCCGAGCGGCACCGGCGGATCCGGACGCTCCTCCGCGGCCCCGACGCGCCGCCGGTGCGGGAGCCCGTCCTCCGCGGAGCCCGCGCCGGGCTGCCGGCGGACGCCGTGCGGCTGCGCGTCCGGCTGCTCCTCGCCTGGCCCGGCCTGCGCCGCGCCTACCGGCTCGGCGCCGTGGAGCGGTCGTCCGCGGAGGCCTGGCAGCGCCGGCTCGCACCGCTGCAGGTGGCCGCCGAGCCGACGCGCGGTGCACGCGGGACGGCCCTGCGGCGACCGGCTCGCCTACGCTTGCGGGCATGGTCGACATCGAGGCGGGGGACGAGCGCGGCCTGATCCGGGCCGTCGACGAGCACCTCACCGACACGTACGGCGTGGTGGTCGACGACGTGGTGCTGCGCACCTGGGACAACCAGCAGGTGGAGCTGACCTACCTGCTGCTGAGCGCCGCGATCACGGCGTCCGGCGGCGAGGTCGACGAGGCCGACCTGTGGCGCGTGGCCCGCGCGGTCGCCTTCCCGGCGCCGGTCGGCGCCCGCACCGGGCAGCCGGCGCAGCGCGCGAGCTGACGCCCGGCGGACGCGGCGGGCGGGCAGGCGCTAGAAGAGGCGCCGACGACGCCGGGGCGCGGCCTCCTCGGCCGCGGCGGAGGAGTAGTCGTACGTCACCGGGTCGCCGTCGTGGCCCTCGGTCAGCGCGTACTCCACGCCGTCGCGCTGCAGCCGCAGCGGCAGCCCGGCGGAGGGGATCACCATGATCTCGCGGGTGTCGGGCACGGGCGCGTCCACGAACTCGACGACGACCTCGTCGCCCGGTTCCGGAGCCTCGCTCTTCACATGCCGTCCCGCCACGTCCCGAGGGTACCGGGGCGATGCCCGCGACGCGCCGAGCGAGCGCCGGGAGTGCGGTGGCTACTGTGCTGAGCATGCAGAGCCGCACCGTCCGGCCGCGTCGCAGCGACGAGGCGTTCCCCCGGGACCAGCACCTCGCCTGGGCGATCGCGCAGCTCGCCGTCGACCCCGTCGCGATCGACGACGACGTCGCCGCGATGGTCGTGAACCGCGTGATCGACAACGCGGCGGTCGCGGCCGCCTCCCTCTCCCGGCCGCCCGTCGTGGCGGCCCGCGGGCAGGCGGAGGCGCACCCGGCGGCGCCCGGCGCGACGGTCTTCGGCATCGAGGGCCGGTGGTCGCCGGAGTGGGCCGCCTGGGCGAACGGCACCGCCGTGCGCGAGCTCGACTTCCACGACACGTTCCTGGCCGCCGAGTACTCGCACCCGGGCGACAACATCCCGCCGGTCCTCGCGGTCGCCCAGCACACCGGCGCGGACGGCGCCGCGCTGCTGCGCGGCATCGTGACCGGTTACGAGGTGCAGATCGACCTCGCCCGCGCGATCAGTCTGCACCGGCACAAGATCGACCACGTCGCGCACCTCGGCCCGAGCGCCGCGGCCGGCATCGGCACGCTGCTGGGCCTGCCCGCCGAGACGATCCACCAGGCGGTCGGTCAGGCCCTCCACACGACCACGGCCACCCGGCAGTCGCGCAAGGGCGAGATCTCGACCTGGAAGGCGTCGGCACCGGCCTTCGCCGGCAAGGCGGCCATCGAGGCGGTGGACCGCGCGATGCGCGGCCAGACCAGCCCCGCGCCGATCTGGGAGGGCGAGGACGGCGTGATCGCGCAGCTGCTCGACGGCCCCGACGCGTCGTACGAGGTGCCGCTGCCGGAGGCGGGGGAGCCGAAGCGCGCGATCCTCGCGAGCTTCACGAAGGAGCACTCGGCCGAGTACCAGGCGCAGGCGTGGATCGACCTCGCCCGCCGCCTGCGCGTCGACCACCCGGAGCTGCTCGAGCCCGGCGCCGTGCGGCGGATCGTGCTGCACACCTCGCACCACACGCACTTCGTGATCGGCTCCGGGGCGAACGACCCGCAGAAGTACGACCCCGCCGCGACCCGCGAGACGCTCGACCACTCGCTGCCCTACATCTTCGCGGTCGCGCTGCAGGACGGCCGGTGGGACCACGTCGCCTCCTACGCCCCGGACCGGGCGGGACGTCCCGACACCGTCGCGCTGTGGCGGGCGATCACCACCGACGAGGACCCGGAGTGGACGCGGCGCTACCACTCGACCGACCCCGCCGAGCAGGCCTTCGGCGGCCGGGCGGAGATCGAGCTGACCGACGGCCGCCGCGTCGTGGCGGAGATCGCGGTCGCGGACGCCCACCCGCTCGGCGCCCGGCCGTTCGCCCGCGCCGACTACGTCGGCAAGTTCCGCACGCTCGCCGCCGGCGTGCTGGAGCCCGAGGAGATCGAGCGGTTCCTCGCCGTGGCGGAGCGGCTGCCCGAGCTGCGACCCGACGAGCTCACGGGCCTCACGATCACCGCGCGGTCCGTGCCGGCCGCGCCGAAGGGACTCTTCTGATGCTCTCCTCCACCGTCACCGCGAGCGAGAAGCGCCGCCGGTTCCGCGAGCTGCTCGCGGCCGACGGCATCGTGCGGATGCCCGGCGCCTTCACCCCGCTGTCGACCCGCCTGATCCAGGAGAAGGGGTTCGAGGGCGTCTACCTCTCCGGCGCGGTGATGGCGAACGAGCTCGGCATGCCGGACATCGGGCTGACGACGCTGACGGAGGTCGCGACCCGCGCCGCGCAGGTCGCCTCGGCGACCGACCTGCCGGTGCTCGTCGACGCGGACACCGGGTTCGGCGAGCCGATGAACGTCGCGCGGACCGTGCAGGCGCTCGAGGACGCGGGCGTCGCCGGGCTGCACATCGAGGACCAGGTCAACCCGAAGCGGTGCGGCCACCTCGACGGCAAGGAGGTCGTCGACGAGCGGACCGCGCTGCAGCGCATCCGCGCCGCCGTGCAGGGGCGCCGCGATCCGGGCCTCGTGATCATGGCCCGCACCGACGTGCGCGGGGTCAGCGGCATGCGGGCCGCGGTCGACCGCGCCAAGGCCCTCGTCGATGCGGGGGCGGACGCGATCTTCCCGGAGGCGATGGCCTCGCTCGAGGAGTTCGCGGCCATGCGGGCCGCCGTCGACGTGCCGATCCTCGCCAACATGACCGAGTTCGGGAAGAGCGACCTGTTCACCGTCGACGCGCTGCGCGACGTCGGCGTGGACCTCGTGATCTTCCCCGTCTCCCTCCTCCGCATCGCGATGGGCGCGATCGAGCGCGGGCTCGACGAGCTCGCCGCCTCCGGCTCCCTGCAGGCGGAGGTGCCGACGATGCAGACGAGGGCCAGGCTGTACGAGCTGGTGGACTACGCCGCGTACTCGACCTTCGACGACGGGGTCGCGTCGTTCGACCTGCAGAACAACCGGTCCTAGGAGGCGTCGCCGTGGCGGACGGAGAGATCAGGAAGGGCCTCGCGGGGGTCGTCGTCGACACGACGGCGATCTCGAAGGTCAACCCCGAGACGAACTCGCTGCTGTACCGGGGCTACCCCGTGCAGCAGCTCGCGGAGCGCTGCTCCTTCGAGCAGGTGGCGTGGCTGCTGTGGCACGGCGAGCTGCCGGCCCCGGAGGAGCTCGCCGCGTTCGAGGCGCGCGAGCGGGCCGGCCGCGCCCTCGACCCGCGCGTGCGGGCGGTGGTCGACGCCGCCGGACGGACCGCGCACCCGATGGACGTGGTCCGCACCGCGGTCAGCCTGCTGAGCGCGCTCGACGCCGACGCGCACGACTCGAGCCCGGCGGCCGAGCTCGCGAAGGCGGAGCGGCTGCTCGCCGCGATCCCCGCAGTCGTCGCCTACGACCAGCGCCGCCGCCGCGACCTCGAGCCCGTCGAGCCGCGCGACGACCTCGACTGGTCGCGCAACTTCCTCTGGATGACCTTCGGCGAGGAGCCGACGGCGACCGCCGCCGACGTCTTCCGGATCTCGATGGTGCTGTACGCCGAGCACTCCTTCAACGCCTCCACGTTCACGGCCCGCGTCGTGACCTCGACGCTGTCGGACCTCGGCTCCGCCGTCGTGGCCGCGATCGGCGCGCTGAAGGGGCCGCTGCACGGCGGCGCCAACGAGGCCGTGATGATCGCCTTCGACGAGATCGGCGACCCCGGGAAGGCGGAGGCGTGGCTCGACGACGCGCTCGCCGCGAAGCGGAAGATCATGGGCTTCGGCCACCGCGTCTACAAGCACGGCGACTCCCGCGTGCCGACGATGGAGGCGGCGATGCGCCGGCTCGTGCAGGAGCACGGCGCCGACGCGCTCGTCGAGCTGTACGACCGGCTCGCCGCGGCGATGGATGTCGCGAAGGGCATCAAGCCGAACCTCGACTACCCGAGCGGCCCCGCGTACCGGCTGCTCGGCTTCGACACCGAGCAGTTCACACCGCTGTTCGTCGCCGCACGCGTGGTCGGCTGGACCGCGCACGTGATGGAGCAGCGCGCGGCGAACGCGCTGATCCGCCCCCTCTCGGCCTACGTCGGCCCGGAGGAGCGCGAGGTGCCGGTCGGCGGCTGAGTCCGCCGTCCTCGCGTCGCCGATGCGGCACGATGGCGCCGTGGCGGGAGTGGTGAGCGGCGAGCTGCTGCCGACGCTCGTCGGCGTGCTGCTGCTCTGCGCGGTGTCCGTCGTGGTGCTCGCGGTGGCGGGCGTGCCCGAGCCGTGGGGCCCGACGCTCGCCGTCGTGCGGGCAGCGGTGCAGCTCGCGGCGATCAGCCTCGTGCTCACCGGCGTGATCACGAGCCCGCTCTGGGTCGCGCTCGCGCTGCTCGTGATGCTGACCGTCGCGGTCGGCACGTCCACGCGGCGGCTCGGCTGGAGCCGCCGCCACCTGCGCGTGGTGGCCGCGGGCATCGGCGCGGGCGCGCTGGTGGCGCTCGCGGTCGTGTTCGCGAGCGGCGCCCTCGCGCCGACGCCGCGCTACCTGCTCGCCATCGGCGGCATCGTCGTCGGCAACGCGATGGCGATCACGACCCTGAGCGCCCGACGCTTCCTCGAGGCCGTCGACGAGCACTGGGACGAGGTGGAGGGCTGGCTCGCGCTCGGCGCCCAGCCGCAGGAGGCCACCCGGCTGCTCGCCCGCGGCGCCGTGCACACCGCGCTCGTGCCGAACGTCGACCAGACCAAGACGACCGGTCTCGTCACCCTGCCCGGCGCCTTCGTCGGCGCGATCTTCGGCGGCCTGCCGCCGTTCGAGGCGGGCCG
The DNA here is from genome assembly GCF_039544415.1 of Amnibacterium soli. Classification (NCBI taxonomy): domain Bacteria; kingdom Bacillati; phylum Actinomycetota; class Actinomycetes; order Micrococcales; family Microbacteriaceae; genus Amnibacterium; species Amnibacterium soli. The sequence continues at coordinate 494,482 of NZ_BAABLP010000004.1, forward strand.
GTTCCAGATCGTGGTGCTCGCGGCCATCATCGCCGCGGGCGCCGTCTCGGCCACGCTGACGGTCCGCCTCCTGGGCCGGGTGGAGCAGCGCCCCGTCCGCGGCTGACCCCCTCCCCGCGGCGGCGGTGCGGGTGCCGGGTCAGCGGCGGAGGAGGCGGCGGCGCGGCACCTCGCGGTAGCCGCCGTCGGCCAGCCCGGCGGCCCGCTCGAACGGGTTGCCCGCGCCGCGGTCGCCGGTCGACACCAGGGACCACAGCGCTCCGGCGCCGTACGCGAGCAGGAACGGCAGGCCGCCCCACCGCCGCCACTGCGCGGCGTGCCGGGACTCGTGCTCGAGCACGGCCGGCAGCACGCGGACCAGGTCGGCGAACCGCCCGCTCGTCAGCACCACGTCCCCGATCGTCATCGCGCCCGCCCCGAGGAGCGGCAGGCGGCAGCCCTCCGCGAGCAGCAGCCCGTGCGGCCCGCGCCGCACCCGCGCGCGCCCGAGCGCGGCGACCACGAGCCCCAGCGCGGTCGACAGGTTCAGGATGTTCGCGACGCGGCGGGCCCTCATCCCTCGACGAGCGCCTTCAGGCGGTGCAGGTCGTCCTGCACGAGGGCGGCGTCGCGCGCGAGGTCCTCGTCGGACGCGTCGCCCTGCTGCAGCGTGAACACGACCTCGGCGCCGTGGGGGTGCGCGTGCACCCGCATCGGGTTGTGCACCGTGTCGCCGCTCGGCAGCGTCACGTCGTGATCGAGCACGCCCACCTCGTTGCGCGGTGCGAAGACCACGGTCACGCGGCCCATGGGGGAGTCGACGACGAGGGCGTCGTCGCTCAGCGGCTCGATCGCGCCCGAGGCCAGGCCGCCCGCCCAGGCCGGCAGGGCGGAGAGGTCGCGGGCGACGTCGTAGACCTCGGACCGGGAGGCGTGGATCACCACGCGGACCTGCGTGCTCGCCATGACCCGACGGTAGTTCGCCCGTCCGCGCGGCGCGAGGATCGAGGGGTGAGCAGCCCCGACGAGTTCCAGCACCTGCGCGACGAGGCCGCCGAGCTCGGCGTCGCCGGACCCCTTCCGGCCGTCGAGCGCATCGCGGCCGACGTGCCGGGCGGCCGCGTCAGCGCGCTGCGCTGGGGTGCGCGGCCCGGCACGACGCTGCTGCACGGCGCCGGGCTCAACGCGCACACCTGGGACGGCGTGCTGCTCGCGCTCGGCCGCGACGCCCTCGCGGTCGACCTGCCCGGCCACGGCGACTCCTCCTGGCGCGCGGACTTCGACTACCGCCCGGCGACGAACGCCGCAGCGGTGGCGGCCCTGCTCGACGCGGTCGGGGACGGCTCGCCGCAGCTGGTCGTCGGGCAGTCGCTCGGCGGGCTCACCGCCGTGGTGCTCGCGGCGACCCGCCCGGACCTGGTGCGCGCGCTCGTGCTCGTCGACATCAGCCCGGGCGTCCGGATCGGCGACGCGCGGCAGGTGTCCGAGTTCCTCGCCGGGCCGCAGGTGTTCCCCTCCCGCGCCGTCATCGTGGACAACGCGATCGCGGCGGGCATCGGCAGCGACCGGCGGAAGCTGGAGCGCGGCGTCGCCTTGAACACGCGCGTGCGGGAGGACGGCTCGGTCGTCTGGTCGCACCACCTGGCGTACCCGCCGCAGGACGCGCCCGCGCTGCCGGACATCGCCACGCCCTGGATCGGGCTCACGGAGACGGACGTGCCGGTGCTGCTCGTCCGCGCCCGGCACGGCTACCTGACCGACGACGTCGTGGCCGAGTTCCGCGACCGGGTGCCGCGGGCGACCGTGGTCGAGACGGAGACGGGCCACAACGTGCAGGAGCAGGACCCGGCCGCTCTCGCTGCCGCGATCGCCGCTTCCACCGCCTGACGGCCCCTCCGCTTGTCGTCGTGTTACGGCGCGATGCGGGGTCCGGGGCGGCGCGCGGCTACCGTCCACTCGACATGAGCAGCGACGACTGGGGCTTCGACACCGCGCAGGTGCACGCGGGCGCTTCGCCCGACCCGGGCACCGGAGCGAGGGCGACGCCGATCTTCGCGACCTCGAGCTTCGTCTACGACAGCGCCGAGCAGGCCGCGGCGCAGTTCCTGCTCGACGACGTCGAGGGCTTCGGCTACACCCGCATGGGCAACCCAACGACTGCGGTCGCCGAGCGGCGCATCGCGCACCTCGAGGGCGGCGTCTCCGCGGTCGCGACCGCGAGCGGGCAGTCGGCGACCGCGCTGGCGCTGCTCAACGTGCTGCGCAGCGGCGACCACATCGTGATGGCGAGCCAGATCTACGGCGGCACGACGAACCTGCTCGGGCAGCGCTTCGCCGAGATCGGGATCGCGCTGACGGCGGTGCCGGTCGACGACCACGACGCCTGGCGCGCCGCCGTCCGGCCGAGCACGCGCGCGTTCTTCGTCGAGAGCCTCGGCAACCCGACCGGCGCCGTGGCGGACCTGGAGGCGCTCGCCGCCATCGCGCACGACGAGGCCGGCGTGCCCCTGTTCGTCGACAACACGCTCGCCACCCCGTACCTGCTGCGGCCGCTCGAGCACGGCGCCGACGTGGTCGTGCACTCCACGACGAAGTTCCTCTCTGGCCACGGCACCGTCATCGGCGGTGTCGTCGTCGACGGCGGCACCTTCGACTTCGGCGCGCGGCCCGAGCGCTGGCCCGGCTTCCACGTGCCCGACGCCGGGCACGGCGAGGGCGGCTACTGGGAGCGGTTCTCCCCGCAGCGGCAGGCCTACAGCCGGCGCCTGCGCAGCACCGTGCTGCGCGACTACGGGCCCGCCCCCTCCCCGTTCAACAGCTTCCTGCTGATCCAGGGCCTCGAGACGCTGAGCCTGCGGATGCGGCAGCACGTCGCGAACGCGCAGGCCGTGGTCGAGCACCTGCTCGCGCACCCGCAGGTCGAGCGCGTGCACTACCCGACGCTGTCCGGCACGCCGTGGTCCGCGGCGGCGCAGCGCCTGCTGCCGAAGGGCGGCGGCGCGATCGTGTCGTTCGATGTGGCAGGCGGCCTGGAGGCGGGGCGCCGGTTCGTCGACGGCGTGCGCCTGTTCAGCCACCTGGCGAACGTCGGCGACGTGCGCAGCCTCGTGATCCACCCCGCCTCGACGACGAACTCGAGCCAGTCGCCCGAGCAGCGAGCCGCCTCGGGCATCGGCCCCGGCCTGATCCGGCTCTCGATCGGCATCGAGGACCCGGCCGACCTGCTCGCCGACCTCGACCGGGCATTCCGCGCGGCGCTCGGCGGTTGATCCGTCCACCGCATCCGGCGACGGGAGAATGAGCCCATGCGCACCAGAAGGTCCCTGCTCGGCGCGGGGCTCGCGGTGGTCACCGCGCTCGCGCTGGCGGGCTGCTCGACGGCGTCCTCACCGTCCGCGGGCGGCGCGGACCGCTCGGCGGTCGTGGACGTCGGCCTCTACCTCGAGCCGACCGACCTGAACGTGCGCACCACCTCGGGCGTCGCGCTCGACCAGGTGCTGATCGACAACGTGTACCAGGGGCTCGTCGGGCTCGACCCGTCCGGCCGCCTCCACGACGTGCTCGCGGAGCGTCACACCGTCTCCTCCGACGGCCGCACCGTCGACTTCGCGCTGCGCAGCGGATTGAAGTTCAGCAACGGCCACGCGCTCGACGCGGAGGACGTGGTCTGGTCCCTGAACCAGGTGCGCACGACGAAGACGGACGTCGGCCACGGCGACCTCGCGGCGGTGAAGTCGATCACCGCTCCGTCGAAGGACGCCGTCCGGCTGACGCTCACGAAGCCGGACTCCGAGCTGCTGTACGCGCTCGCCGGTCGTGCGGGGCTCGTGCTCGACGAGCAGGCGTCGAACGACCTCAAGACCACCGCGATCGGCAGCGGTCCCTACCTCCTGAAGACCTGGAAGCAGGGCGACAGCATCACGCTGACGCGGAACCCGAAGTACTGGGGCACCCGGGCCAAGGTCGCCTCCGTCGTCTTCCACTACTTCTCCGACCGCGCCACCGCGGTCAACGCGGCGCTCGCCGGCGACCTCGAGGTGCTGACCACCGTCGACCCCACGCTGAAGGCGAAGTTCCAGGGGAACCAGGACTTCGCGCTGAAGCAGGGCGCCTCGACCGACAAGTACACGCTCGTCTTCAACTCGAAGCGCGCGCCGCTGAACCGGCTCGCCGTCCGGAAGGCGCTGCGCCAGGCGATCGACCCGAAGGCGATCATCGCGGCGATCGGCGGCGACGGCGTCGCGCAGGGCGGTCCGATCCCGAAGGGCGACCCGGGGTACCAGGACCTGACGTCCGTCGACGCCTACGACCCCGCCGCCGCGAAGGCGGCGCTCGAGAAGGCCGGCGTCGCCGGCACGACCCTGACGCTCACCGTCCCGAACGTCTACGGCACCACCGTCAGCGACGTGCTGACCAGCCAGCTGAAGGCCGTCGGCGTGACGCTGAAGGTGCGCAGCGTCGACTTCACGAGCTGGCTCACGAACGTCTACACGGACAAGGACTACGAGCTGAGCTTCGTGGACCACGCGGAGGCGCACGACTTCGCGAACTGGGTCACGCCGGGCTACTACTTCAACTACTCGGACGAGCGGGTGGACGCCCTCTACGAGCAGGCGACCACCGCACTCAGCGCCTCGGAGGCGGACGCGAAGCTCGCGCAGGCGGCCCGGATCGTGGCGGACGCCGCGCCGGCCGACTGGCTGTACACCGCGATCAACGAGACCGCGATCCGCAGCACGGTCACCGGGTTCCCGACGGACTTCACGAGCAACCGCCTGAACCTCGCCGGCCTCGCCGTGTCGAAGTAGTCGAACCTCGCGTGGTCCGCTTCCTCGCGACCCGGGCGGTCCTGCTGCTGCTCGGGCTGCTCGTGGCCGCCGCCCTGATCTTCGCGGTGCTGCGGGTGCTGCCGGGCGACGTGGCGCAGGTCATCGGCGGCACCCGGGCGAGCGCCGAGCAGGTCGCCCGCATCCGGGCGCAGCTCGGGCTCGACCAGCCCCTCCCCGTCCAGTTCCTGGACTGGATCGGCGGGCTGCTGCGCCTCGACCTCGGCCGCTCCCTCGTGACGGGCACGCCGGTCGCGGGGGAGCTCGGCCAGAAGCTCGAGGTGACGCTGCCGCTCGCCGGCCTGTCGCTGGTGCTCGGCCTGGGGCTCGGCATCCCGCTCGGCGTGCTGTCGGCGGTGCTGCACCGCCGGGCGAGCGGGTTCGTCCTCGCCGCCGCGGCGCAGTCCGTCGCGGCGGTGCCCGTCGTCTTCGCCGGGGTGCTCCTCGCGCTGCTGCTCGGGTCCTTCCTGCACCTGCTGCCGGTCCAGGGCTTCCCGCTCGACGGCTGGCGGCAGCCGGGCCGCGCCTTCGCCTCCCTGATCCTCCCGGCCCTCACGATCGCGGTCGTGGAGGGGGCGGTCGTGCTGCGCTTCACCCGCTCCGCGACGCTGGAGGCGCTGGGGCAGGACCACGTGCGGATGGCGGCGGCGAAGGGGATGACGCTGCACCGGGCGCTGCTCACGCACGGGCTGCCCGGCGTGCTGCTGTCCGTCGTCTCCGTGATCGGGCTCGAGATCGCGGCGCTGCTCGTCGGCGCGGTCATCGTGGAGCAGCTGTTCCAGCTGCCCGGCGTCGGGCGGATGCTCGTCACCGACGTGGCGAACCGGGACCTCGTGAAGGTGCAGAGCGAGCTGCTCGTGCTGACCGGGCTGATCCTCGTGGTCGGCGCGGTCGTCGACGTGCTGCACCGCGTGCTCGACCCGCGGCAGCGGGAGCGCACGTGAGCGCCGCCTGGCCGCGCGAGCTGCTGCGGCGCCCCGGCGGCGTGCTCGGCGTCGTCGTGCTGGCGGTCCTCATCGTCTCGGCGGTCGTCGCGACGTTCTGGACCCCGCAGGACCCGTTCGCGACGGACCCGTTCCACCGGTGGCAGGGGCCGAGCGGCGCGCACCTGCTCGGCACCGACGGGGTCGGGCGCGACGTGTTCAGCTACGTCTTCGCCGCGAGCCGCACCGCGCTCCTGGTGGCCGTGCTCTCCTCCCTCGTCGCCGGCGTCGTGGGCGTGGTGCTCGCCGCGGTCGGCGCGCTCGGCCCGCGGTGGCTGCGCGAGCCGGTGGCCGTGCTGATCGACGTGCTCATCGCGTTCCCGGTGCTGCTGATCGCGATCATGCTGAGCGCGGTGCTCGGCCCGTCGCTGACCGAGGTCGTCGTCGCGGTCGGCATCGGGTTCGGCGTGAACATCGCGCGGGTCGCGCGGGGGGAGATCCGGCGGGTCGCCCGCTCCGGCTACGTGCTCGCCGCCCGCGCGGCGGGCCTCGGTCCGGGGCGGGTGCTCACGGACCACCTGCTGCCGAACATCGCGCCGGTGCTCATCGTGCAGCTGTCGCTGAGCGCCGGCGTCGCCGTGCTCAGCGAGGCGGGCCTGTCGTTCCTCGGCTACGGGGCGCCGCCGTCGACGCCCTCCTGGGGGCGCCTGCTCGGGGACCTGCAGAACTACGTGACGATCTACCCGCTCACCGCCGTCTGGCCGGGACTCGCGATCACCGTCAGCGTGCTCGCGTGCAACCTGTTCGGCGACGCCCTGCGGGAGGCGACCGACCCGCGCCTGCGGACGGGTCGGCGCGAACGGCGGCGCGTCCGATGACGCTCGTGGTGCGCGACCTCGTGATCCGGTTCGGCGGGAGGACCGTCGTCGACGGCGTCGACTTCACGGTGCCGGACGGCGCGCGGTTCGGCGTCATCGGCGGCTCGGGCAGCGGCAAGTCCCTGACGGTGCTCGCGATCCTCGGCCTGCTGCCGGAGGGCGCTTCGGCGACCGGCAGCATCGCGCTCGACGGCGTCGAGCTGCTCGGGATGCGGGAGCGGGAGCTCGCGCGCATCCGCGGCCGCCGCATCGGGACGGTGCTGCAGGACCCGCAGACCGCGCTCGACCCCCTCCGCACCATCGGTCGGCAGCTCGCGGAACCGGCGCGGCTGCACGGCGCGGTCTCCCGCCGGGGCGCACGGGCGGAGGCGGTGCGGCTCGCGTCGCTCGTGCGGCTGCCCGAGCCGGAGCGGATCGTCGACCGGTACCCGCACCAGCTGTCGGGCGGGCAGCGGCAGCGGGTGGCGATCGGCATGGCGCTCGCGCTCTCGCCGGCGGTGCTGCTCGTGGACGAGCCGACGACGGCGCTGGACGTGACGACGCAGGCGGAGGTGCTGTCCCTGTTCGACCGGCTCGTCGCCGAGACCGGCGCCTCCCTCGTGTTCGTCACCCACGACCTGGCCGTGCTCGCGCGGATCAGCACCGAGGTGCTCGTGCTCTCGGCGGGCCGCGCGGTCGAGTCGGGGCCGGTCGACCGGCTGCTCGCGGCGCCGCAGCACCCGGTCACCGCCGGGCTCGTCGCCGCCGCGCGGGCGACGAGCTTCACCGCCTCCGGCCCCGAGGACCCCGCATGAGCCTCCTGTCCGCGCAGGGCCTCGTGCGCGAGTACCCGCTGCCCCGCCGCACCCTGTTCTCGCCGCGCGAGGTGCGCCCCGCGCTGCGCGGCGTCGACCTGGAGGTGCAGGAGGGCGCCGTGGTCGCCGTGATCGGGGAGTCGGGATCGGGCAAGTCGACGCTCGCGCGGCTGCTCGTCGGGCTGGACGCGCCGACCTCCGGCTCCGCGACGTTCGACGGGCGTGCCGTGCAGGGCTCGGACGCGTCGCTGCGGTGGCTGCGGCGGCAGGTCGGCGTGGTGTTCCAGGACCCGTACTCGTCGCTCGATCCCCGCATGACGGCCGGGCGCATCGTCGCCGAGCCGCTGCGGGCGCTCGGGATCGAGGGGGACCGGCGCGCCCTGGTGGCCGCGGCGCTCGCCGACGTGGGTCTCGACCCGGCGCTCGCGGCGCGCTACCCGCACGAGCTGTCGGGCGGCCAGCGCCAGCGGGTCGCGATCGCCCGCGCGATCATCCACGGGCCGCGGCTGCTGGTCGGCGACGAACCGCTGAGCGCCCTCGACGTGGCGGTGCGGGCGCAGATCCTCGACCTGCTGCGGCGCCTCCACGCAGAGCGGGGCCTCACGATCGTGCTCGTCTCGCACGACCTCGGCCTGGTGCAGCGCTTCGCCCAGCGCGTCGTCGTCATGCGGGCCGGCGAGATCGTGGAGGAGGGGGAGACCGCCTCGGTGCTCGCCGCGCCGCAGCACCCCTACACACGCGCCCTGCTCGCCGCGGTGCCCCGCCTCCCCGCCCCCTGATCCGGCGCGCCCGCGGCTGCTCGCGCGACGGGTCGCGGTCGATGTGGCGCCGAGCCCCGCGCGATTGCGCGCGCTGGTCGCAGTTGCGCGCCTCCGCTCGCGCGCATCTGGGACTGCGGCGCGCAACTTCGAGGTGTGCCTCGTCCTGCTGAGGACGGTTGCCCGCCGAGGGGCAGCCGCAGCTGTCCCTGGGCGCCGCAGTTGCGCGCGCTGGTCCCAGTTGCGCGCCTCCGCTCGCGCGCATCTGGGACTGGAGCGCGCAACTGCTCCGGGCGAGCCGGCTCAGGAGTCCTGGGCGCGCCTCGCCTCGTAGGCCTTCGCCGGGATCTGGGTGGCGAGCTTGCCGCCGCTCACGTCGAGCAGCGTGCCGGTGATGTAGCCGGCCTGGTCGCTCGCGAGGAAGACGAGCAGATCGGCGACGTCGTCCGGGGTCTCCCACCGCCGCAGCGACAGGGTGTCGAGCAGCCGGTCCTGGTCCGCCTGCGGCATCTCGGCGAAGCCGTTCATCGCGCTCGGCACCATGCCCGGCGCGTACGCGTTCACGGTGATGCCCCACGGCCCCAGCTCGCTCGCGAGCACGCGCGTGAACTGCACGACCGCGGCCTTGGAGGCGGCGTAGGCGGCGCTGCCGACGCTCGGCACGATCGCCGCGAACGACGCCGCGTTGATGATCCGGCCGCGGCCGGCCTTCCGCATCGCGGGGATCACGGCCTGCGCCGCGAGGAAGGTGCCGGTCACGTTCACGTCGAGCGATGCGCGGAAGTGCGCGGGGTCCATGTCGGCGACCTGCCCCTCCACGAGGATCCCGGCGTTGTTCACGAGCACGTCGACCGTGCCGAAGCGCTCGACGACCGTGCCGATCGCGGTGGCGACGGAGCCCGCGTCGGTGATGTCGCACTCGAGCCCGAGGCGGTCGTCGGGGGTGCCGTCGGGGAAGGCGAGGTCGAGTACGGCGACCCGCGCCCCCTCGGCCACGAACCGGTCGGCGAGCCCGCGGCCGATGCCGCGCCCGCCCCCGGTGATGACGACGACCCGGCCGTGCAGATCGAGCAGCATCGACGCCTCCTCGCGTTCGGACTCGCAGCGCGCACCGGAGCCGCACTGCACACTAGGCGCAGCGGATGCGGAGGGGACCATGAGCACCGAGCAGGGGCGGATCGCCTGGGTCGTGGGCGCGAGCAGCGGCATGGGCAGGGCGGCGGCGCTCGCCGCGGCGCGCGAGGGCCGCGCGGTCGCCGTGAGCGCGCGGCGGGCGGACCGGCTCGACGCCGTGGTCGCCGAGATCACGGCCGCGGGCGGCGTCGCACGCGCGTACCCGGGCGACGCGACGGAGACGGACTGGGCGCAGCGCACCGCGCAGGCGGTCGCGCAGGACCTCGGCGGCATCGACGAGCTCGTGCTCGCCGCGGGGCTGAACACCCCGCAGCGGGCGTGGGCCGACCAGTCGATCGCCGAGCTCGAGGACGTCGTGAGCGTGAACCTCGTGGCCGCCGTGCGCGCGATCGACGCCGCGCTGCCGGCGCTGCGGGTCCGCGGCGGCACGGTGGTCGTCGTCTCCTCGTACTCCGCCTGGACGTTCTCGCCGGGCGCCGGCGTCGCCTACAGCGCGAGCAAGACGGCGCTCGGGTCGATCTGCCGCACGCTGAACGCGCAGGAGGCGCAGCACGGGATCCGCGCGACGCACCTGTGCCCCGGCGACGTCGACACCGACTTCCTCAGCCGGCGCCCGGTGGTGCCCGACGCCGAGGCGCGGGCCGTCATGCTCACCGCCGACGACGTGGCGCGCAGCATCCTCCACGTGCTCGACGCGCCCCCGCACGTGCGCATCGACGAGCTGGTGATCTCGCCCCTCGCCCAGCGCTGACCCGCACGGGCACGGCGCCACCTCCACCCCGAGCCGTGAGGGGAGGGGAGCCCGTACGCTGGCAGCGCTCGACTCGATGACGCGTCCGGTCCGTGCGGCACGGCCGCGCACCGCCTGCAGGCGCTCGACCTCACGAAGGTGCACGGATGACGGACGCGACGACGCTGGACCGCCGAGGGATCGCCCGGTGGCGCAACGCCGTCATCACGGCGTTCGGCATCGGCGGCATCACCGTCTCGTCGTGGGGCGTCCGCCTCCCGGCCCTGACCGACGAGCTGCAGGTCAGCACCGGCACGATCGGCGCGGTCCTCGCCTTCATCACGGTCGGGTCGATCGGGGGCCTGCTCGCGTCGACGCCGATCGCGCACTGGCTCGGCGGCCGCCGCGGCGTGCCCGCCGCGCTGCTCGTGATCGCGGTCGCGATGGCGCTGATGAGTCTCGGCGTGACCGTGCGCGGCATCCCCCTGCTGATCGTCGCGTTCGCGGTGGTCGGCTTCGGCATCGGCCTGGTCGACGTGCTGCTGAACGTGGAGGGCTCGGCCATCGAGGCCGCCGCGCGACGCACCCTGATGCCGCTGATGCACGCCGCCTGGTCCGTCGGCGTGGCCGTCGGGTCGGGCATCGGCGCCGCCTGCGCGGCGCTCGCCATCGCGCCGTCGCAGCAGTTCCTCGGCGAGGCCGTGCTGATCGCGGTGGTGGCCGTCGTCGTCGCGCGGTCCATGCCCGCGCACGCCCCGGTGCCGCAGGAGGCGGGCGCGCCGCCGCAGCGGCTCGGTGACGCGCTCCACGCCTGGCTGCGCGGCTGGCGCGACGTCAAGCTGCTGCTGATCGGCGTGGTGCTGCTCGGCGTCGAGCTCGGCGAGGGCTCCGCGAACACCTGGCTGACCCTCGGCGTCCAGCGGGAGCACGGGCAGACGGCCGCGATCGCCGCCCTGTTCTTCACGGCCTTCGCGGTGGGGGAGGCGATCACCCGCATCCTCGCGGGGCCGCTGGTCGACCGCATCGGGCGGGTCGCCGCGCTGCGCATCACCACGGCCGTCGGTGTGGTCGGGCTGCTGCTGTTCATCCTCGGCGGCGGCCCCCTGCTCGTGCTGCTCGGCGTGCTGCTCTGGTCGGTCGGCGTCTCGATGGGCTTCCCGCTCGGCATGTCCGCCGCGGCCGAGGGCGGCGGCCCGAACCCGGCCGCGCGCGTCAGCGTCGTGGCCTCGATCGGCTACTTCGCGAGCCTCGCCGGCCCGCCCGTGATCGGCGGGCTCGCCGAGCACGTCGGCCTGCTCGGGTCGTTCTGGCTGCTCGTCGCGTTCATGCTCGCCGCCTTCGCCGCCGCCGGCTCGGTGGCGAAGCCCCTCGCGGCCGCGCCCTCCTCCCTCTCCCTCACCGACGAACGGAGCACCCCATGACCGACGACGCCGGGATCACGGCCCGCATCGACGACCTGCTGGCCGCCATGACGATCGAGGAGAAGGCCGGGCAGCTGACCCAGTACTTCTACTTCTCCCTGCCGCCGGAGGCGGAGGACAACGCGGCGATCGGGCTCGACGTCGCGGCGCAGCCGAAGGCCGTGGAGGCGGCGCTCGCCCGCGGCGGCGCCGGCTCGCTGCTGTTCCAGACCGATCCGGCGCAGATCAACCGCCTGCAGCGGCTGACGATCGAGGGCAACCGGCACGGCATCCCCGCGCTGTTCGGGTTCGACGTGATCCACGGCTTCCGCACGGTGCTCCCCGTGCCGATCGCCATGGCCGCGTCGTGGGACCCGCAGGTGATCGAGGCCGGGCAGGCCGTCGCGGCCCGGGAGGCGCGCGCGGTCGGCATCCACTGGGCGTTCGCGCCGATGGTCGACATCGCCCGCGACCCGCGCTGGGGCCGGATCGTGGAGGGGGCGGGCGAGGACCCGTACCTCGGCGCCGTCGTCGCCGCGGCACAGGTGCGCGGGTTCCAGGGCGACCGCCTGGGGGCCCCGGACCGCATCGTCGCCGGGCCGAAGCACTTCGCAGGCTACGGCTACGCGATCGGCGGGCGCGACTACGAGGAGGCGTCGATCTCGGACGCGGACCTGTGGAACGTCGTGCTGCCGCCCTTCCGCGCGGCGATCGAGGCGGGCGCCGGCAACGTCATGACGGCGTACATGCCGCTGAACGGCGTGCCCGCGACCGGCAACCGGTGGCTGCTGACGGACGTGCTCCGCGACGCGCTCGGGTTCGAGGGCTTCGTGGTCAGCGACGCCAACGCCGCACGCAGCCTGCTGACGCACGGCTTCGCGGAGGACCTGACCGACGCGGCCGCCCGAGCGCTGCATGCCGGTCTGGACATGGAGATGGCGATCACCGATCCCGCCTACGACCGGCTGCCCGCGGCGCTCGCGGACGGGCGGATCACGGAGGCGGAGCTCGACGACGCCGTGCGGCGCGTGCTCGAGGTGAAGCTGCGCCTCGGCCTGTTCGACGACCCGTACGTCGACGAGGAGCGCGCGACAGCCGTGCTCGCCGATCCCGCGCACCGCGAGGTCGCGCGCGAGGCCGCACGGCGCTCCGCCGTCCTGCTGCGGAACGAGGGCGACCTGCTGCCGCTCGACGCGGCCGCGATCGATTCGATCGCGGTCGTCGGTCCGCTGGCCGACTCGCCGCGCGACACCATCGGTCCCTGGATCTTCGACTTCGACCTGTCCGAGACGGTCACGGTGCTGCAGGGCCTCCGCGACCGGGTCGGCGAGACCGTGCGCGTCGAGGGCGCGCGCGGGATCCCGGCCGGGCAGCGGGTGTTCCCCTCCATGTTCGACATGTTCGGCGGCAACGCCCCCGTCGACCCCGAGGGCTTCGACCCGGAGGCGGAGCTCGCCCGCGCCGTGCAGGTCGCGACCGACGCCGACGTCGCGGTGGTCGTGCTGGGCGAGTGGCAGAACATGATCGGGGAGGCCGCATCCCGTTCGTCGCTGGAGCTGCCCGGCCGGCAGCTCGAGCTGCTGCAGGCCGTCGTCGCGACGGGCACGCCGACCGTCGCCGTCGTGATGAACGGCCGCCCGCTGGACCTGACGTGGGCGGCGGAGCACGTGCCCGCGATCCTCGACGTCTGGTACCCGGGCTCGCAGGGCGGCGCCGCGGTCGCCGACCTGCTGTTCGGCGACGCCGTTCCCGGCGGGAAGCTGCCGTTCACCTGGCCCCGTTCGGTCGGCCAGGTGCCGATCGTCTACTCGCACCTCACCTCGCACGAGCCGGAGAACCAGGGGCGCCGGTACTGGGACGAGCCGAGCACCCCGCTCTTCCCGTTCGGGCACGGCCTCTCCTACGCCCGCTTCTCCTACGCGGACCTGCAGGTGGACCGGGAGTCGGTGGGGCGCGACGGCTCCGTCGCGGTGTCCGTCGTCGTGCGGAACGAGTCGACCCGCGACGGCGAGGAGGTCGTGCAGCTCTACCTGCACCAGCGCTCCGGCACCGCCTCGCGGCCCGTGCGCGAGCTGAAGGGGTTCCAGCGCGTCGCGGTGCCCGCGGGGGAGGAGCGCCGCGTCGAGTTCGCGGTCGGCCCCGACGAGCGCCGCTACTGGAACGCGGCGGCGCACGACCACGTGCTCGACGCCTCGGTGTTCGACGTGTGGGTCGGCGGCGACTCGACCGCGGCGCTCGGCACGACCTTCACCGTCACCGCCTGACGGAGCCCGTGGAGCCGCCGGCCCGGCGGCTCCACGGGAGCGGACGGTCGCGGGGAGGCGGGCGCGGTCGGATCGACGGACCGGACCGTCCGCGCGTCTTCGACCGCGTCGCGCCGTGAAGAACGCCACGCGCGGGGGTGCGAGTCGGTCGACCCGCACCCCCGCACCGCTCGATCAGCGGCGGCGCAGCCCCCGCAGCAGCCGGAGGCCGATCAGGCCCGTCACCACCCACGGGCCCGCGACCAGGATCGGGTCGAGCCAGGTGTGGCTGGTGTCGGCCCGGTTCGACTCGAGCCGTTGCGTCGGCCCGTGCTGCGCGATCTCGGTCGTCAGACCCGTCTCCGTCACGAGGTCGTCGGGCCGCAGCGAGGCGAACGACTTCACGTGCGCCCCGAACGCGTCGACCCGGTCGCCGAGCACGAGCAGCAGCCAGTGGGCCAGGCGCGCCTCGCTGTACTTCGCGTACGCGAGCCGCCGGATCACCCCGGAGACGCCGTGCAGCGGCGCGACCGTGCCGTAGACCGGCGGCAGGATGCCGTGCTCGATCGACCGCTCGCGGTCGTGCAGCTCCTCCTGCCGCTCCGGGAAGTCCCAGTGCGCGCCGGAGGCGGCCGGGTCGAACCGCTCCCGCGGGAAGGCGGGCCGGTCGGCCGGGTCGAGGTCGGCGCCCCAGCCCGGGATCCGCGCGCGCAGCTCGTCGCTCGACGGGCGGCGTGCGGGCTTGTCGGCCACGTAGGGCCGGTTCACGTTCTTCGCGTCGGACATCGTCCCGCCTCCTACGCCGCGTCCGCGTTCGGCTCGACGAGCACCTTGATGCAGTCGTCGAGCTTCCCCGAGAACAGGTGGTACCCCTCCGAGATGTGCTCCAGCGGCACCCGGTGGGTGACCATGTCGCTGGGCTTCAGGTAGCCGTTCCGGATGTGCTCGAACAGCCGCGGCCACTGGCGCTTCACGGGCGTCTGGTTGCCGCGGATGGTGAGGCCCTTGTTCAGCGCGTCGCCGAACTTCACGGCGCTGAAGATCGGGCCGTAGGCGCCGACGACCGCGACGGTGCCGCCCTTGCGGACGCCGTCGATGGCCCAGTTCAGCGCGACGGGGGAGCCGCCCTGCAGCTTGAGCTTCGTGCTCGTCACCTGCTGGATGAAGCTGCCGTCCGCCTCCGCGCCCGCGGCGTCGATCACGACGTCGGCGCCGAGGTAGTCGGTGGTCTGCTTCATCCACAGGACGACGTCGTCGACCTCGGTGAAGTTCAGCGTCTCGGCGAAGGCGAACTCGGCCGCCTTGTCGAGCCGGTACTGGAGGTGGTCGATCACGATCACCCGACCGGCGCCCATCAGCCAGGCCGACCGCGCCGCGACCAGCCCGACCGGCCCGGCGCCCAGCACCACGACCGTGTCGCCCTCGACGATGTCGCCGAGCTGCGCCCCGAAGTAGCCGGTGGCGACCGCGTCGGTCAGCAGCACCGCGTCCTCGTCCGCCATCCACTCGGGGATGATCTGCGGGCCCACGTCCGCGAACGGCACGCGCACGAACTCCGCCTGCCCGCCGTCGTAGCCGCCGGTGGTGTGCGAGTAGCCGTAGATGCCGCCGACCGCGGTGGCGTTCGGGTTCACGTTGTGGCAGTTCGAGTACAGCCCGCGCGCGCAGAAGTAGCAGGAGCCGCAGTAGACGTTGAACGGCACCATGACCCGGTCGCCGCGCTTGAGGTTCCGGACGGAGGAGCCGACCTCCTCCACCACGCCGATGAACTCGTGCCCGAACGTCGTCCCGATCCGGGTGTCCGGCATCATCCCGTGGTAGAGGTGCAGGTCCGACCCGCAGATCGCGGCCAGGGTGACCCGCACGATCGCGTCGTTCGGATGCTCGATCCGCGGGACGTCCTTCTCCTCCACCCGGATCTTGTAGGGCCCTCGATAGACCATCGCCCGCATGCGCGCTCCCTCGTCTCGTCCACGTGCGGACGGCCGAAGCCGGACGACCGCGCGTAGGCGCTCCATGGTTCGGCGCGGACCTGAGAGCAGCGAGGGGGTTGCCCGGGCGGCGGCCCGTGTGGGAGTGTGCGCGCGCCGTGCCCCCGCTCTCAGGCGACCGGGGCGGGCCGGTCGGCCTGCAGCGGCGCGGTGCTCGTGTCGACGAGGTCGCGGTCCGTCGTCTCGGGAGCGAACAGCTGCAGCCCACACCGTTCCCGCGGCCGCGCAGGAGGGGGGTTGATTCCCCAGGGACCGGACCGCCACGCGTGCGCGAGGCCCCGGGATCCAGCGCCGTCCCGGCGGGCGCCCTCGAAGATGGACCGCGCGATCGGGCGGACGGGACGACGAGGGGGACCATGGCGGCGGCTGGCGGTGCGAGGGCGCTCACGGTGTCGGTGGTCATCCCGGTGCGGAACGACGCGGAACCGCTCGCGCGCTGCTTCCGGGCGCTCGCGGCGCAGACCGTGCCGCCCGACGAGGTCGTCGTCGTCGACAACGGCTCGACCGACGACAGCGCCGCGGTGGCCGGCCGAGCCGGCGCGCGGGTGGTCGTCGAGCACGAGCAGGGGATCGGCGCCGCCGCCTCCCGCGGCTACGACGCCGCGACCGGGGACCTGATTCTGCGGCTCGACACGGACAGCGTCCCGCCTCCGATGTGGATCGCGCGGATCGTGCAGGCGTTCGAGGCGGACGCCGGGCTCGGCGCCCTCAGCGGCCCGGGCGCGTTCCTCGGCATGCCGCGGCCGCTCGGTCGGCTCGCGACCGCGGGCTACATGGGGATCTACTTCACGGTCCTCGGCGCGATCATCGGCCGGGCGCCGCTATTCGGCTCGAACCTGGCGATGCGGCGCGCCGCCTGGCAGGCGGTCAGCGCCGAGGTGCACCGGCACGACACCGGCGTGCACGACGACCTCGACCTGTCGCTGCACCTGGCACCGCGGTTCCCGACCCGGCTCGACCGCTCGCTGGTCGTGCGGATGTCGGCCCGGCCGCTGGCCTCCGCGAGCGGCATGCTCGAGCGCCTGCAGCGCGCCGTCCACACGATGCGCCTGCACGCCGACGACGTGCGGATGCTCCGCCGCGGCAGCGCCGCGACGGTCACCCGCCTCGTCCGCCCCGAGTAGCGGCGCTCAGGGCAGGACGCTGATCTCCGCCTCCGCCAGCAGCGCGAGGTCGCGCAGCACCGAGCGGTCGACGTCGCGCTCGTCGTGCGGCACGAGGTCGAAGACGCAGAGCGTGCCGATGCGGTAGCCGTCGACCGACTCGATGGGGTGCGCCGCGTAGAACCGCACCGGGTGCTGCGGCCCGTGCACGTGCGGGTTGGCGTCCAGCCGGTGGTCCTGCCAGGTGTCGGCGATCACGGTCGGGCCGCTGCCGCGCACCGAGATGGTGCAGATCGGCTCCTCCACGCCGTCGCCCGTGGCGCCGACGAAGGCGAGCGTCCGGATCCGGCCGCGGTCCAGCAGGTTCACCTGCGCGAACGGCACGGCGAAGGTGTTGCGCGCCAGCAGCACGACCCGCTCGAGGTCGGGGGTCAGGCCGCCCAGCGCCTCGGAAGCGCGGTCGACGGCGCGCTGCCGGTCCGCCTCCGGCTCGGGCAGCGCTCGCCGCTCGGCCGCGGTGCCGCCGTGCCCGGCGTCGGCGTCCGCGCCGCGGAGCAGCACCGCGACCCGGTCGGCGATCGCCGCGCTCCCGTCCTGCCGCCTGCCGGTGCCGTCGACCGTCGCCAGCGGCACGGCGAGGGACGAGACGACGGACCGCGTCCCGTCGTCCTCCCACCACGAGGCGTTCGGGGCCACGACGGACGAGTCGTCGCGGAGGCGCACGAGCAGCACGCGGCTCGCCGCAGCGAGCTCGGGGAGCACCCGCTGCGCGATCCGGGCGATCCGGCCGGACCACCAGCGCGACGCGGCCTGCACCTGCGACTCCTGCATCAGCACGACGACGGCCTCGTACCGCCACAGCCGCCACGCCTGCGTCGCCGCCGCGACCGCCTGCAGCGCGGGGCCGAGGTCGGTCATGACGTCGAGGTCGAGCCCCCGTCCGCTGCGCGCCGCGATGCCGTCCGCGATGCGGTCCGCGATGCCCGTGACGTCGCCGTCGCCGTCGACGAGCGCGCGGTCGCCGACGAGCAGCACCCGCTGCGCGTCGGGACCGCTGCGGTGCATGCGGGAGGCGGCGAACCGTCGGCCGCCGTCGGGACCGCGAGCTGGGATCACTGCGCACCGTCCTCGGGAAGCACGCATCGTCTCAGACGGAGCGCGGAACTCGCCAGGAGTCCGCCCGACCTGCGTGCCCGCCGTGCGCGCGCAGGGGTCGTGCAGGAACCGCGCACGACGATGCCTCCATGGCGCAGGTGGTGCACGTGGTCCTGATCGAGTGGTCGCCGTCGGACGGCGACCCGGGTTCGGAGGCGGCCGCGCTCGTCGACCGGTACCTGCCCTCGCTGCCGGGCGTGCTCTCCGTCGACCGCGGGCCGAGCGTCAGCGGCGAGGGCCGCGAGAGCGGCTTCGAGTGGATGCTCGTGATCCGGTTCGCGGACGAGCAGGCGCTCGCCGACTACCTGCCGCACCCCGATCACCAGATCGTCGGCGGCTTCCTCGGCGGCCACGCGGCCCGGCTCGTCGTCTTCGACATCGCCGCCTGACCCGTCGCGGGTCCCGCCCCGTCGTGGGCCGGACGGCGACGGCGGTCAGCCGCGGCCGTGCGCGCGGCGCATCTCCTCGGCCAGCGCCGGATTGCGGGCGTCGAGCTCACCGATGATCCGGTCCGCGACCTCGGGCGCCTTGTTCTGACTGAGCTTCGCCCGGGCGTCGAAGCGGGTGACCCGCATGCGCAGGCCGACGGTGCCCTTGGCGGCGCGGCGCGAACCGGCCTCGTCGGCATCCAGTGAGCGGCCGTGCTCGAACCCGCCCTCGAAGTGGTCGGTCAGCTGCGAGAGCACCGCGTAGTTCTCCTCCGGCGTCAGGATCTCGGGGACGCCGTAGAGGTGGGCGGTCACGTGGTTCCACGTCGGGATGATCTGGTCCTCGGGGTACCAGCTCGACGACACGTAGTCGTGCGGGCCCTGCACGATCACGAGCATCTCGTGCTGCCCGAGCTCGTGCAGCTGCTCGTCGGGCCGGCCGAAGTGGCTGAGGATCGTCAGCTCCTCCGCGGTCTCGTCGAGCAGCGTCGGGTAGTGCGACGCGACCAGGCCGGTGCCGGTGGAGGAGACGTAGGTCGCCCACGGGTTGCCGCGGATCAGCCGGCCGACCTCGGCCGGGTCGGTCATCAGGAAGTGCGGGGTGTGGCGCATCGCCAGCGGCTGAACAGGGCGCGGCGGCTGGCGAGCCGCAGGTCGAGCTCGCGCATGGCCATCGCGGCGAGCTGCTGCAGGTCGTCCATCTCCTGCTCGGTGAACTCGCGGACCCGGCGGTCGAAGACGCACAGGGTCCCGATCGAGTGGCCGTCGGAGGTGAGCAGCGGTGCGGCGGCGAAGGCGTGCAGGTCCGGGTCGCCCCGCACGATCGGGTTGTCCGCGTACCGCTCCTCGGCCTGCACGTCGGCCACGGTGGCGGAACGGCCGGTGGCGACGGAGAGCGAGCAGAGCGCGATGTCGCGGTCGAGCTCGTCCACGTCGAACCCGCGGCGCGACTTGAACCACTCGCGGTCCGCGTCCATGATCGCGACGGCCGCCACGGGCACGTCGAGCAGCCGGCACGCGAGGTGGGTGATCCGGTCGAAGGCGTCGTCGGGCGGGGTGTCGAGGATGTTGTAGCGCCGCACGAGCGCCATCCGGCGTTCCTCCGCCGTCGCGAGGGTCGTCGGATCGACGCGGCCGGACTCGACGAGGTCCCGCAGCGACGCCGCCTGGAACGCGAGCGCGGCCTCCTCCAGCGACGGCCGGTCCTCGGGCAGCAGCGCGGTCATCCGCCGCAGCACGTCCGCGAGCTCTGTGGGGACGGCGGCGGGCACGTGCGGGTCGCGGTCGAGCCGCGCCATCGCCGACTCGTCGGCGGGTCCGGGGAAGGCGACCCGCCCGGTCAGCGCCTCCAGCAGCACGAGTCCCAGGGCGTAGACGTCGGAGGCGGTGGTCGGCTCCTGCCCGTCGACCTGCTCCGGGCTGAGGTAGGCGGTGGTCCCGCTGGACCCGCTGCCGCCCTCCGACCCGTCGATCAGGCTCGCGATGCCGAAGTCCGCGAGCTTGCCCCGGATCCGGACGTCGACGTGGCGGTCGGCGATCAGCACGTTCGCCGGCTTGATGTCCCGGTGCAGGAACCCGTGCTCGTGCACGTACTGCAGCCCCTCCGCGAGGTCGAAGCCGAGGAACGCGACCTGAGCGGGCGTCAGGGGGCCGTCGCGGCGGATCATGCGCTTCAGGTCGACCCCGGGGATGCGCTCCATGACGAGGTACACGCGGGGCCGATCGGGGTCGGTCGCATCGACGCCGGCGTCGAACAGGGTCGTCAGGGCGTAGTGGTTCAGGCCTGCGATCAGCCGGGCCTCGGCCTCCTGCAGGCGCACGTCGGAGCGGCTGGTCGAGGCCGGTCGGAACACCTTGACCGCGACGTCGCGGTGCAGCGTCGGGTCGACCGCCTCGTACACGGACGCCCTGCCGCCGCTGCCGATCACCTCGCCGAGGCGGTAGCGGTCCGCGACCGTCCGGATCTCATCGGACCCGGGGCGGGGAGTCGCGGTGCTCATGACGCGGCCGCCTGACCGAACGAGGGAGAAACCTCGTCCCTCGAGAGATGCAGCACCCTTCAAGCTTGCCAGGTAACGCGCGTCACGTCAGGTCCGTGCGCGATCGGTCATCCCTGGAAGTCCTCGGGGTCGACCTCGTCGAGGAAGCGGCGGAACTCCTCCACCCGCTCCTCGGCCTCCTCCGGGTCGGGGGCGTCCTCCTCCTCGAGCACGCCCGCGTCCGCGAGCACCGCCTCGGCGACGAACAGGGGAGCGCCCGCGCGGGCGGCGAGGGCGATCGCGTCGGAGGGGCGGCAGTCGAGGACCACCCGGCCGGTGCCGGTCGTGAGGCTCAGCTCGGCGTAGAAGGTGCCGTCCTCGATCCGGGTGACGTCGACGCGGTCGACGCTCGCCCCGACGGTGTCGAGCAGCCGCTTCATCAGGTCGTGCGACAGCGGCCGGGGCGGCTCCTCGCCGCTGACGGCGACCGAGATCGACGCCGCCTCCTGCGTCCCGACCCAGATGGGGACGAGCGTGCGCGGCCCGTCGTCGGCGTCCAGCGGGGTGAGCAGCACGACGGGCTGCATGCCGCTGTCCACGGCCAGGCCGAGCACGCGCACCGGGACCACGTCGCCACCTCCTGCAGTCGGAGCGTCACGCAGGCGCCCCGGTCCAGGGTAGGCACGGCGACCCGGGGGAGGGCGGCCGGGTCCTGCGCGTGCGCAGGCGGCGGCCTCAGGCGGGGCAGATCAGGCGGGTCGCCCGGGCGGGGTCGGCGCTGCGCTCGACCACGTGGTCCGCCATCGGTCGGTGGCAGATCGGGCAGGCGGCGTCGACGGGCCGCTGGTACGGCTCCTCCGGATGGCCGGCGCCGACCTGCGCGGGGCCCATCCACGGCAGCAGGCCCCTGTCGAGGCGACGCGCGATGTTCCGGAACCGATCGGCCATGCGAGTAGTCTAACAGTTCATACACGAACGATCGGAGCGGCGAGCATGGACGACGACCCCCTCGCACTCGAGCGCCAGGTCTGCTTCGCCCTGGCGACGGCAAGCCGCAGCGTCATCAAGCTGTACCGCCCCGTGCTCGAGCCCCTCGGGCTGACGCACCCGCAGTACCTCGTCATGCTCGCGCTCTGGGAGCGCAGCCCCCGCTCGCTGCGCGACATCGCGGACGCCCTGCTGCTCGAGCCGCCGACGCTGACGCCCCTGCTGAAGCGGCTCGAGGCGGTCGGGTACCTCGAGCGCCGCCGCAACCCGGCGAACGAGCGCGAGCTCGGCATCGAGCTGACCGAGACCGGCCGTGCGCTCCGCGAGCGGGCCGAGCAGGTGCCCGTGCGCGTCGCCGAGCAGCTCGGGCTGCCGCGGGAGTTCCTGGAGGAGGTGCGGGGCGCGCTCGACGTGCTCGTCCGCGCCTCCGTCGCCGTCGGCGCGAAGGCCGCCGCGCCGGTCGTCTGAGCACGAGGAACAGCGCTCCGACCCGCGTGGTTGGCACCGTGGATGGCTGCTGAGGGCGTCGGTCGACGACGGGGTGCAGGGCTGTGGCGCATGGCCGCCGCAGCGGTGCTCGGCCTGTCCCGACGCGCCGAGGCCGCGCCGGTGCGTGCGCCGTGGCGCGACCGGTCCGCGTCGTCCTACGAGGCGCCGCTCGCGGCCGACGACCCGCTGCAGCTCGGCCGGGCCGCGCAGCTGCCGCCGTTCGGCCGCGGCAACGGCGTCGAGGCGCTGTTCTGGACCCCGCTGGCCCGGCTGGCCGGTGACCGGGTCGACGCCGCGCTGGCGGCGCTCGCCGAGGAGGACATCGCGGCCTGGGTCGCCGCGGTGCGCGGACCCTCCGGGTCGGGCGCCGACCAGCCGCACGACCTGTGGGTGGGCTCGCTGCGCCTCGACGACGCGCAGGACGTCGTGATGCGGGTGCTCGCCGAGGCCTGACCTCGGCTCAGTCCTGCAGGTCGCGCAGCCGTGCGGCGGCCGAGTCGGCCTCGTCGCGCGCGTCGTCGGCGTCGCGCTCGGCCTCGTCCGCCGTGTCGCGGGCCTCCGTCGCCGCCTGCTGGGCGCCCGCGAGCCGCTGCTCCGCCTCCTGCAGAGCGGTGCGCAGCTCGTCGAGCCGCGCACGGAGGTCCTGCGCGGCCCGCTCCTCCTGCTGCGCCCGGTCCTCGGCGTCGTGAGCCTCCGTCGCCGCCTCGTCCGCCTCGCGGCGCGCGCGGGCGGCCCGGCGCTCGGCGTCTGCCGCGTGCTGCTCGGCCTGCCGCCGCCGCCGGGCGCGCTCCGCCTCCGCCTCCCGCTGCGCCGCCGGGTCCTCGGCCCTCCGCGGCTGCGACGTCCTCGGCCGGGGCGCTGCAGGAGCGAGGCGACCGGGCCCGCCGATCGCATCCGCGAGGTCGACGGGTTCGAGCCCATCGGCGGTGAGGCCCCGCACCAGCCGTCCGGTGCGGATCGCCGCCGCTGCGTCGTCGTCGACGAGCGCGGCCTGCAGGGTCTGCTGGAACTCGTCGAGCACGGCGGCGCCGACGCGGTGGCCGTCCTGCTCCGCCCGGTCGGCGGCGCGGTCCGCGATCTCCGCGAGCAGGTCCCGACGCTGGGCGCCGAGGTCCCGCAGCGCCTCGCGGTCCGCGGTCGCCTGCGCCCGGCGCAGCTGCTCGCCCAGGTGCAGCACCTGCGCGAGGTCGTCGTCGGCCTCGCGGACGAGCACGTCCACCAGCCACGCGGCGGCGGAGGCGCGGGGCAGCGCGGTGACGCGGGCGGCGAGATCGCGGTCGCCGTCCGCACGGGCCGCCTTCGCTCGGGCGTTGCGGGCGGCCGTGAAGGCCTTCGGCGGCAGCGCGTACAGCTCCTCGGCGACCGCCGCGAACGCGTCCTCCGGATCGGGGGCGGCCAGGGCGCCGCTCAGCTCGTGCGGCTCAGGCTGGCGTGCCGGATCTCGATCGGCACGCGCCGGCCGTCGTCCAGCACCCCCTCGAGGTACTCGGAGTCCGGGTCGGGAACGGGCCGGGGCTGCCAGCCGCAGCGGACCACGAGCTCCACGAGGTCGTCGCTGCTCGCGCCCTCACGGAGTGCCGCCTCGATCTCGGACCTCAGGTGGTGCTTCGCGGACAGCGGCGTGGTGCTCATCCGCACAGCATGAGCATGCGGACGCGTCCGCGGCAAGACCCACTCCGGGCCCGTGCGTCAGGAGCCGGTCAGCGGCCGGTGCGCCGCCGCCCGACGGCGTACGCGGGCTCCCGCAGCGCCCGCGTCCACCCGTAGGTGCCGGCGCCGAGCGGGGGCCGCAGGACCGGGTCGAAGCGGGGCTCGGCGGCGTCGATCGGCCCGGGTGCCGGCCGCAGCTCGAGGGTCGCGAACCGGTGCCAGCGCCCGAGGGTCGGCGCGAAGAGCAGGTCGAGCGTCCACGGCTCGGCGTCGAGCGCGGTCCGCACGTCCTCCATCCGGCGCGGCAGCCGCACGGGGCCGGTGCTGCGCGCGGCGATCAGGACGGGTCCGTCCTCGCCGCGGTACGGCACCAGCGTCGACAGGACGGCGCCGGCCGGGCTGCGACGCGGCTGCAGGAGGAACCGCCCGGGCACGCCGATCCCCGTGGAGGAGAGCAGCAGGTCGCCGTCGCCCTCCCCGGCTCCGGGACGCACGGCGAGGCCGATCACGTCGGGCAGCACGGCGGGCAGCGCGGCCCCGCGCGACAGGCGGGCGACGACGGGCACGTCGCCGGCGGGGCGGTCGTCGATCCACGCGACGCCCGCGCGGGTGACGGTGCGCGGCCGCCAGCGCAGCGTCCCCGTGAGCAGCAGACCCGTCGTGTGGATCGGCCGCGGGCCGCGCACCGTGCCGATGGCGCCGATCACCGCGGCGAGCGCGGCGCCCGCGAGCCGTGCGGGGAGCGCGGACGTGTCGTCGGTCACCCCGCGGACCCTAGGCGGCGCGGCTGGGCGGCCACGACCCGGGCCCGCCTCAGCGCATCCGCACGACGGTTGTCAAGCCCCCCTCCTGCGACGGCTGATCCTCAGGAGGCGCGGCCACGCTGCTCGGTCGAGCGGCAGCGGCCCCGTCGGGCCGCGACCGACCGCTGCAGATGGAGGAACGTCATGTCAGACCCCACGCCGTCCGGCGCGAGCGCCGAGCCGGACTCCGCCACCACGCCCACCGAGGCCCCCGCCGAGCCGACCGCGGTCGCGGATGCGCCGGCGGCCGCTGCCGAAGCGCCCGCACCGGCCGCCGAAGCGCCCGTCGTGCCGCCGCAGACCAGCCTCGCCTCGCGCGGGGTCGACTACTCCGTCGACATCGTCTTCTGCATCGACGTGACGGGCAGCATGGACCCGATCCTCGACGCCGTGAAGGCGAACGCGCTCGGCTTCTACGACGACGTGCAGTCGAACCTCGTCGCCAAGGGCAAGAACGTGGCGCAGCTGCGCGTGCGCGTCGTCGCCTTCCGCGACCTCGTCGCCGACGGCGACGCCGCCGTGGAGGAGTCGCCGTTCTTCGCGCTGCCCGACGAGCGCGCCCGCTTCTCCGAGTTCGTCGGCGGCCTGCGGGCAGAGGGCGGCGGTGACGCGCCCGAGTCCGGGCTCGAGGCCGTGGCGCTCGCGATGAGCTCGCCCTGGACCCGCACGGGCGACCGCCGCCGTCAGGTGATCGTCGTCTGGAGCGACCAGCCGGCGCACCAGCTCGACCCCTTCGTGGTGCCGGCCGACCTGCGGTCGCGCATCCCCGCCGACTTCAGCGGCCTGACCGACGCGTGGGAGGACGAGCAGGGCCTGATGGGCTCGAGCTCGAAGCGCCTCATCCTGTTCGCGCCCGACGGCCCGGGCTGGAGCGACATCTCCTCCGTGTGGGAGAACGTCGTGCACAACCCGTCGGTGGCCGGCGGCGGCCTGTCCGACGTCGACTACGGCACGATCATCGACTCCATCGGCAACTCGGTGTGACCGACACCGCGCAGTCGGCCCGGGCGGAGCTCGGGCCGACGGTCTCCTTCGCGTTCAACCTGGCGAAGGTCCCGGACCACGGGGAGGACTCCGACCCGATCCTCCGCGAGGGGCCCGACCTGGGCCTGGCCGGGGTCTTCGACGGCATGGGCGGCGCCGGCGGCACGGTCTACGAGACCGACGACGGCCCGCGCTCCGGCGCGTACCTCGCCTCCCGCATCGCCCGCGACGTCGTGGAGGAGCACCTGCTCGGCGCCCTCGCGCCCGAGCGGCCCCTGCCCGGCGGGGCGACGGCGGCCGAGCTGCACGACGCGGTCCAGGCCGCGCTGCAGGCCCGGCTGGCGGAGCTGAACGCGCCCGCCAGCCGGCTCCGCTCGCGGCTGCTGCGCGCGCTGCCCACCACGATGGCGCTCGGCGCGCTGCAGCGGTCGGAGCGCGACGGCGGCGACTGGGTCTGCCACGTGCTCTGGGCCGGCGACTCCCGCGTGTACATCGGCACCGCCGACGGCCTGCACCAGGTGAGCGTCGACGATCTGCGCGACCCGGGCGACGCGATGGCGAACCTGCAGCGGGACTCCGTGATCAGCAACGCGATCTCGGCGGACACCGAGTTCCACGTCAACCACCGGCAGGTGCCGGTGACCGCGCCCTTCTTCCTGCTGTGCGCGACCGACGGGTGCTTCGGCTACCTCCGGTCGCCCATGCACTTCGAGGAGGTCGTGCTGCGCACCCTCGCCTCCGCCGGCACCGAGGACGACTGGTCCGAGGCGCTGCAGGCGGAGATCTCCGCGGTCACGGGCGACGATGCGGCCATGGCCGTCATCGCCGTCGGCGCGGACCTGGCCGAGCTGCAGCAGCTGACCGCCGTCCGGCTCGCCGAGGTGACCGAGCAGTACACCGTGCCGATGGACCGCCTGCTCGACGAGGTCCACGCCGCCGAGCAGGCGCTCGCGCAGCTGCAGCTGCGCCGGGCGAACGACACCGCCACCCGGTGGCAGCGGTACCGCGACGGCTACGAGCGGCTGCTCGGGCCCGACGCCGAGGCGCCGCACGAGGCGCCGGAGGAGGGGTTCCGGCGGCAGATCTGGAACCCGCCGAAGCCCATCGCGACGGGTGCGACGGCGCCGGCTGACGCCGGTGCCGCGAGTGACGAGGAGGAGCGCCCATGAGGGCCGGAGACGTGCTGAACGGCTACACCCTGCTGGCCGACTTCTCGTCGGTCGGCGCGGGCCTCAGCCGGTGGACGTTCGCGAGCAAGGGCGGGCGCGAGTACTTCGTCAAGGAGTTCCTCTCACCGACCTACCCGGATGCGGACGCCCCCGGAAGCGAGCGCATCAAGGCGAAGAAGCGCGAGCGCTGCGCCGCGTTCGAGGCGCGGCACCGCTCCATGCAGACGGCGCTCGCGCCCCCGTCCGCCTACGGCGGCAACCTGATCGTGACGCTCGACTTCTTCCGCGCCGGTGCGAAGTACTACAAGACCACCGAGCGGGTGCACGCGGAGGACCTCGGCGTCGCCGGCATCTCGGGCCTGCCCTTCCGGCAGCGCCTCGTGCTGCTCAAGTCGGTCGCGCACAGCCTGAAGATCCTGCACGACCTCCGGATCGTGCACAGCGACCTCAAGCCGGACAACGTGCTGATCAAGCGCACCGAGCTCGGCTACACGAGCAAGCTCATCGACTTCGACAACGCCTACGTGGCGGGGGAGCCGCCGCCCTTCGCGGACATCGTCGGCACGATCAACTACTACTCGCCCGAGCTGCTCACCTACGTCCAGGAGGAGGGCGCCGGCGCCGCGGAGCTCGGCACCGCGTCCGACGTGTTCGCGCTGGGGCTGATCTTCAGCGAGTTCCTCACCGGACGCGTGCCGGCCTATGACCCGGCCTACGGCGAGCCCGCCGTCGCCGTGCGGTCCGGCGTCGTGCTGCGGGTCGACCGCACCGCCCTCGACCCGGCGCTCGCGGACCTCGTCGACCGCATGATGCTCGCCGACCCGAGGGCGCGGCCGGCGATCGGCGAGGTGCACGCGGGCCTCATGGCGCTGCGCACCCCCGGCGACGCGCCCGCACCGGCTCCCGCTGCCGCTCCGGCCGCGGGGCCGCGAACCGGTGCGCTCCGCGGCAAGCTCGTCGGCGCCGCTCCGGCCGCGCCGGTCGCGCCCCGCACGCCGCCTGCGGCCCCGTCCAGCGGGCTCAAGGGCAAGCTCCTCGGCCGCACGCCGCGCGAGGGGCGGCGCTGATGGCCGACCCCGCGACCTGGCTCTGCCCCGTCTGCGAGGGCGTCAACCACGGCGGACGCGTCTGCTCGACGTGCGGCAACCGGCTGCCGGACGGCTTCGTGCCGCGCAGCGCGTTCCGCACGCCCACGCCGCCGGCGGCTCCGCCGAAGGTGGTGAAGGCGCCGAGCGCACCCCGCACGCCGAGCCCGGCGGAGATCTTCGGCAGCGATCCGTTCCGCTCCTGAGAGCGGCGGGTGCCGGTCAGGCGGCGACCGGGATGCCCTGCGACTGCGCCCACTGCAGCGAGTGCTCCGCCTGCTCCCGGGTCAGGTCCGTCGCGGTGCCGCAGTGGTCGCACTCGACGAACCACGACGTGCCGAACGAGAACAGCGGGATGAAGAACAGCGTCAGCTTCTGCTGCTCCTTGACGATCCGCTGCGTCGCCCGGGTGCCGCACACGCCGCACACGAACGTCACGAGGAAGGCGACCGACGCGAACGGGCGGGTGCCGAGGAGGAGGAACACGAGGGGAGTCCAGCACGAGGAGTCGGGAGTCGGCCAGGAGCCGCGAGCCGGACGGTCAGGCGGCGGCCATAGCGTCAGCGGTCCTGTTCCTGCAGCCGAAGGGCCCTCATGCCGCTCATCCGACTCCTGTTCGTCCTCGTGCCGATCGCGCGCCGCCTGCTGCGCAACCCCGCCGTGCGGGCTCGGCTCGGCCTCGACCGCAACGGTGCGCCGAAGTCGGGCCGGCGGCCGGGCGGCCGCAAGCGCTAGGCGGGTCGGTCCGCAGCCGACCGCACTGCACGGGTGCGGTCGGCTGTCAAGGCGTCGGGGCGGGGATTGACCCGCTGGTCCACGCCTGGTTCCGTGCGGGGCGAGGGCTCCTCCCTTCGACGACGAGGCGGTGCGGGATGACCGGTGGGACGACCCCATGAGCTGCTGCGAGCGGTGCGCCGCCGTCGAGCGGTGGACGTACGAGCTGTGCGGCGACGGCGACGGGATCGAGTTCCTCGTCGAGGTGGCGCAGCTCTCGAACGGGCGCGAGAGCACGAGCACGGTGGTCTTCCGGCACGGGGGATGAGCTCCTGGACCGCCGAGGACTCGGCTGCGGCGCTGCGGTCCTCAGTCTCGGGCGGTCCGCGACGAGCGCGCACCGTCGGGCGCGACGACGGTCGTCGACGTCCGGTCGCGGCTCGCCGCCGCACCGGGTGCGGGAGCGGATGGTGGAGGAGACCCGGCCTCTCCCGTGCGGCAGGAGCACGGAGTCCGTCGTCGGCCTCCTCCCGTCGGGGCAGGACCGACGGCGCGCGAGCGGGAAGCGGTCCGGGCCGCGCGAAGGACGGCCGTCGCCGCTGCGCGTATCGGCCGGCGCCCGTCGTCAGTGCGGGTGCTTGATGACGAAGTACGAGCCGCGGATGGTGCCGGCGAGCTTCGACCGCTGGCGCGCGAACTTGAAGGACGCCAGCTCCTCCGGCACCTCCATGCCGTCGGACAGCTTGAAGCCGACCGCCCGCTTGCCGTCGTCCGCGATCGCGTACATCACGTTGATCGCCAGGCCGCTCTCGTAGAACACGTACGCCATCCGCAGGCCGTCGACCTCGAACGCCGTGGCCTCCAGCGGCGGCGACGCGATCACGATGCCGCGCTCGTCCGCCAGGACGCCCTGCACCCATGCGACGACCGCCTCAGCCTCCGCGGCGGATCCGGTGGTGAACACGTGGTCGTACTTGTTCTTGAAGTAGCGGGCCTCGTTCGCGCGGAGCCCGGCGAGCGCCGGAGCGACGGGCGACGACTCGAGACCGGTGGTCGAGACCTCGGTGAAGTCGACCTCGTACGACATGGGGCCTCCGGTCCGCGTCGGGGCGCCCCGTGCGGGCGCGGCACGAGGGGAAGGCTACCGACGGCGCTCCGCACGCAGGGCCCCATCAGGAGGGGAGCCGATCCTGGAGGAATGCGGCCCGTCCTCCTCACCGCGTACGTGGTCATGGCGCTGTGGCTGCTCCTGGCGTCCGTGCTGCGCGTGGCGCTGTCCGCGGGCTCCGGCACGTCGGTCGACGGGCTCCCCTTCGTGACGGGCGGCCTGGGTCTTGTCGCCCTCGTGATCCTCCTGCCCGCCGTGGTGCGGGCCACGCGCGGGCGATGCGGGCACCGGGACGGGCGCGGCGCTCAGCGGTAGTGACGGAGGCCGGCTCGCGTGCTGCCGGCACGCTGCGTCGTCCAGACCCGCGGCTGGTCGTCCACGGACACGAGGTGCCGGCTCGTGCCGGTGCGTCCTCGCTCGTGACCGAACGCCAGCTCGCAGCGGTTGCCGTCGCGGTCGACGGCGTCGCAGCGCCGGGCCCGGTAGCGGGAGGGGGTCGAGGTCACGGGCGGCGCTCCCTTCCGGCGGTCCGATCGGATCGCTGCGACCGTCGGCTCGGGCGGTGGCCGGTCGGCAGGACCGCTCGGTGCCCAGGCTCGTGCGCGGGCGTCGCAGCGGGGCCTCACCGTATTGGGCCGCGCCCGGGCCCCTCCACTTTCAGACGGTTCGCGCACGACGCCGCCGCGCGAACCGTCGCGGGCCGTCGGACCCGTGCCGCCGTCCGTCGGAGCAGCGGGGTGCCCATGGCGTCAGTGCCTGACGCCCGATCTCCGGGGGCCCGAGGGGGACGGAGCACCGCTCCTCGGGGGAGCACGACGGAGGGGGAGGGCGTCACCGCCCTCCCCCTCGTCGATGCGGATTCAGCGGAAGACGTCCTTGACGTCCTCGCCGGTCTTCTTGACGCTCGCGGACGCCTGGTCCGACTTGCCCTCGGCCTCGAGCTTCTCGTTGTCGGTCGCCTTGCCGGCGGCCTCCTTCGCCTTGCCCGTGAGGTCCTCGACCGCGTTGCTGATCTTGTCTCCGAGTGCCATGGCGTGCTCCTTCTTCTTCTCGATGCCCGGGGTCAGGCGACCCGGGGGCGGGATGCGGATCCGGTGCGGAATCCGCCGGTCAGCTGGACGAAGGCCGGCACGTCGGTGCCGACGATCTGCTCCAGGTCCCGGATCGCGCCGCTGATCGCGGACGACACGGTGGCGGGGGAGGCGCCGCGGCTGCAGCGGGCCGTGATCTTGAGCATCGGGGTGCCGCGCACCTCGTAGGCCGAGATCCGCAGCCCCGCCAGCTCGGGGCGGCCCTCCAGGTGCTGCTCGAGCAGGGCCTTCGGGATCGCCAGGTCGATGCGGGTGACGGTGGTCCCGTTCCGCTGCTCGAGCGCAGCGGCCGTGCGGCCGTGGCCCTGCTTCGCGATGAAGACGAGCAGCAGCACGATCAGCACCACCGCGAGCACGACGAGGCCGATGACGAGGGCGCTCGCCTGGCCCATGACCGGCTCGCGCACCCACGAGGGCGCGCCGCTGCCGGCGAGGTCGGAGGCGGTGCGCTTCCACTGCGAGGCCAGCGCCGGTGCCGCGGCGATCGCGATCGCGAGCGCCCCGGCGGCGAGCAGCAGCACGCCGACGACGAGGATGAAGAGGCGGTTGAGGCCCCGGTTGGTGGTGTTCATCCGCCGACCTTCCCGTTCTTGTCGATGGCGACCCGCGTGCGCACGGCCGGGGTGAGGCCGAAGCCCTCCGCCGCCGCCTGCACGTCGCGCTGGACGGCCTCGCGGTCCACCGGCACGCCGGACACGGGGGTGACCCGCACCGTGGCGGACCGGCGGCCGACGTGGGCGACGGCCCGGTCCGGGCTGACGCCGGCCGTGGTCGCCGCGGTCCGCACGAGCGCGGAGGCGATCACGGCGTCGTCGACGACGACGGCGCTGTCCCCGGCGCCGATGATGTGGCGACCGCGGCGTCCCGGCGCGATGGCCGTGACGACGAGGACCAGGCCGATCAGCGCGAGCACGGTGCCCGCGGCGATCAGCGTGCCGGGCTGCACGCCCGGCAGGCCCCGGATGCCGGTGCCCATGGCCTTCGGCGTGAGCAGCAGCGCCGGACGGCCCAGGGCCGCCAGCACCCCCTCGGTGCCGAGCCAGGCGAGCGCGACGATCGCCAGGAGGGCGAGCGGGATCGCGAGTCCGGAGCGCGGCGAGTGCAGCTCGCGCCGCAGCACGCGCGAGCGCAGACGGTCTTCGGTGGTCATCGGACCCTCCTCTCCTTGGCGATGTCGGCCGAGGTGAAGCGCAGCGAGAGGCGCGACACCGTGGACCCGGTGATCTCGGACACGCGGTCGGCGATCGTCGCCTCACCGTGCTGGGCGCGGTCGACGATGCTGCCGCCGGAGCGGCGGATCGCGTCCGCGTCCTCGTGCACCCGGCTGATCGGCACGACCCGGATGGGCGTGCGGACCGCGAGGTCGAGCCGGCCGCCGGCGTCCGTGAGGTCCGCGGACACGGCCTTGGCCTGCACGCCGAACTGCTCGGCGGTCACGGCGCGGACGACCCGTTCGATCGCCCTCTCCGTGATCACCGTCCGGCCGTGGGACGACTCGGCGGTGCTCATGAGGAGCTGCGGCGTCCGCGGAGGGCGCCGATG